>NZ_BDBQ01000075.1 GCF_001613065.1 Nocardia miyunensis NBRC 108239 | reverse complement strand
CGGGCTGCGCCGGGGCCGGGGCCGGAGACGGCGCGGGACGCGGTCCCGGACGGGGACCGGGCGTCGCGCCGGACGACGGTTTGGGGCCGGGACGCGCGGACTGACCGAGTCCGGGACGGGGGCCGCCGGACTTGGCGCTCCCGTTCGCGGGCGCGGACTTCGATGCGAACGACTCCCGCAGACGACGCGCGACGGGTGCCTCCACCGTCGACGACGCCGATTTCACGAACTCGCCCTGCTCCTTGAGCGTTGCGAGTAGTTCCTTGCTCGTGACACCGAGTTCCTTGGCCAACTCGTGCACGCGGGCCTTGCCTGCCACTGCTCTCCTCACTGAGAGGCCGAGCGTGGCGCCCGTCACTGAGTGACGGATGGCCCGCACGACCTCGGGTTATCTCCGATGGACGTTCATCGCTGGTACTTCACGGTGTGCTCATGAGTGCTCGTGCCTGTTCTCGACGTAGTGCTCCAGGGCTGAGATATCCAGTTTTCCGGACACTCGTAGTGCTCTGCCGAACGATCGGCGCCGCTCCGCATTGCTCAGACAAGCCGATAAGGGGTGCAACCAGGCACCCCTCCCGGGAAGTCTGCGCTGCGGATCGGGAACGATCGCAATGCTGTCCGTTCCGGACGATTGCGCCACGATCCGCAACAGATCGGCGGCCAGCTCGCGTTTCCGGCATCCGATGCACGTCCGGACGGGTCCGGTGCGTAGCGGGGCCGAAGACTCGCGCTGAGCCAACGTCCACTGTACCGCTGCCATGTCCGGAACCCCGCATCCAGCCCTCTGGTTAGTTACCAACCTGTCATCCCGTGCGAGAAATCTCTCACCCGCGCTGGGCCTCCGACCGCACCGGACCGGACGCGTCGGGCGCCGCATCGCTGCGGATATCGATCCGCCAACCGGTCAGGCGCGCGGCCAGACGGGCGTTCTGCCCCTCCTTGCCGATCGCCAGCGACAGCTGGAAATCCGGGACGACGACCCGCGCGGCACGGCCCTCCGCATCGACGACCGTGACCGAGACAACCTTCGACGGGGACAGCGCATTCCCGACGAACGTTGCCGGATCCTCCGCGTAGTCGATGATGTCGATCTTCTCGCCCGCCAGCTCGCTCATCACGTTGCGCACGCGCTGGCCCATCGGGCCGATGCACGCGCCCTTGGCGTTCACGCCCGACACGGTGGTCCGCACGGCGATCTTGGAGCGGTGCCCGGCCTCGCGGGCGACCGCGACGATCTCCACCGAGCCGTCGGCGATCTCGGGCACCTCGAGCGCGAACAGCCGCCGCACCAGATTCGGATGGGTACGCGAGAGCGTGATCTGCGGACCCCGCGGCCCGCGCGAGACGCCCACGACGTAGCACTTGATCCGATCGCCGTGCTCATACCGCTCACCGGGCACCTGCTCGGCGGGCGGGATCAGTCCCTCCGCGCCGTGCGCCTCGCTGCCGATGCGCACCACGATGGTCCCGCGGGCATTCATGCGAGCGTCGCGCTGTACGACGCCGCCGACGATATCGCCCTCGTGCGTGGAGAATTCGCCGAACGACTTCTCGTTCTCCGCATCGCGCAACCGCTGTAGCACCACCTGACGCGCGGTCGTCGCGGCGATGCGGCCGAATCCCTCCGGGGTGTCGTCCCATTCGGAGACGACGTTGCCGTCCGCGTCGAGTTCGCGGGCCATCACCCGCACCACACCGGACTTCTGGTTGATGTCGATGCGGGCGTTGGGCTCGTGCCCCTCGGTGTGCCGGTACGCGGTCAGCAGCGCGGACTCGATCGCGGAGATCACGGTCTCCATCGCGATGCCCTTGTCCGCGACGATCGCGCGCAGGGCTTCGATTTCGATGTTCATGCCATGGTCCCTTCGGTCGAAGCTGCCGCTGATTGGTTTGCCCCTCGGTCGTCCTGTGCCCCGGGCGCCGGGCGTCCGGGGGCGACTCCCCCGGCCAGTTCCATCTCCGCCGCGCCCGGCGCGGAGAATTCCACCTGCACCACGGCGCGCTCGATATCGGGGAGCGGGACGTGGACGCGGTGAGGTTTTCGCCGCCCGCCCAGCACCAGGGCGACGTCGGTCTCGGTGGCCTCGCCGACGCGGGCCTCGAACCGTTCCGCGCCCTCGGGGGTGGGAGCGCCGGGCCGCAGCGTGATGCGCACCTTGCGGCCACGGGCGCGACGCCAGTGCCGCGGCAGCGTCAGCGGACGTTCCACTCCCGGCGTGGTCACTTCCAGCAGGTACGGGGTCTCACCGAAATCACCCGCCTCGTCCAGGATTTCGGAGACATCGGTACTCAGATCCGCCACCGCGTCCAGATCGACGGTGGCATCGCTGTCGACGGTGACCACGACCCGCGCCTGGTCCTTGCCCGCGCCCGACACAGCAACGCCCTCGAGATCGAACCCTCGACTCTCGACGAGCTCAGCAACGAGCTGGCTCACCCTTTCCTCGGTCGGCATCGGCATGTGGGGCGGCTCCTGGTTCAGTTGTGACGGGGGTGGAGTTGTCGGTATCGGTCCTGGTCGAACATGGTCGGCCCGCGTCGCCGGCGGAATACTCCACCGGAGGTCTAGCGTAACGCGCTGCAAGAGTGTAAAGGACCGGCCTCCATTCTCAGGTTTCCCGTGCTCACAGCAGCCGCTGCCTGCTCCGGTCGGCACGGTGCGCCGGTCCGGGGCCGAGGCGGGCGCGAATCCGCGCAGCGAACGCGTCCGGATCGGACGAGAGTTCGCCGGACGTCGTCGCCGCACGGGCCGCGACGCGCCCGCCGTCCCCGGTCGGGACGATGACTGGCACGATGTACGCGTGCCGACCAGTCATCGCGTCCATCCACCGGGCAGTTCCGCGCCGCCTGCCGGCGGTGCGGGTGTTCCCGCCGCCGCGCTCGACCGCCGGGCGCTGCTGCGCGTCGCGGGCGGCGGTGCGTTCGCGATCATGTCCCTGACCGCCGCGGCGTGCGCGAAGGACAAGCCGCTCGAGCCGGACGCGCTACTGCCGCACGAGGTTTCGGCCCGCACCGACGCGGTGTGGGCGAAGGCCGCCGCGGCTACCGCACCCGATCGGGCCGCCGCGCTGAGCGTCATCGCGACCCAGCGCACCGCCCATGCCGACGCCCTGCGCGCGGAGATCGACCGGGCCATCGGCCTGTACGGCGATGGCACCAAACCGAAGTCGGCGAGCCCGCCGGTCACGCCCCCGGCCGCCCCCTCGCCGCCGCCGACCGTCGACGCCCTGCGCACCCGCCTGGCCACAGCGCAGAAGTCGGCCGCCGACGCGGCACAGACGAGTTCCGCCTACCGTGCCGGGCTGCTGGCCTCGATCAGCGCGTCCTGCGCCGCCCACGTGGAGGTTCTGCTGCCGTGAGTACCGCCGATCAGCAGGCGCTGACCGATGCGCTCAACGCCGAATACGCCGCCGTCTACGCCTACGGCGTCATCTCGGCTTACGCGGCCGCGGACCGCAATCAGATCATCGCCGACTTCACCGCGGCCCACCGCGCCCGCCGCGACGCCACCATCGACGCGCTCAAAGCCGCCGGAGCGCCGGTCCCCGGCCCCGCGGCCGCCTACCCGCCGCCGTTCACGGTGAACGATCCGATCCCCGCGGCCAAATTCGCCGTCACGGTCGAAACCGATACCGCGATCGCCTGGCGCTCGGCCGTCGAACGCGCCGACTCCCCGGCCGTCCGCCGCGCCGCCGCACAGGCCCTCACCGACTGCGCGGTGCGCCTGGCCACCTGGCAGAAGATCCTGGGCACGAACCCGGCCACCGCGGCGTTCCCGGGCCGGGCCTGAGGGACCGGCCTATAAAGGGGTAGGCCGCCGACCGTGTGCTCCGCGCATCATCGGTCAACTCGCAGGATGTGGCCCACCGACAGCGGCCAGCATGCGCCGGACGACCGCTTGCTCTCGCGATCTGCCGCTGTGTCGAGCGCGATCTTCTGCTGCCGTGTCGAGCATCGGAAATTCTGCGTCTCAGCGGAATACGAGCAGGCAGAGGAAAACCGGGCACCATCCGGCCTCGTTCGATCGCGGGCCTGAAGACATCGCCCGATCATCGATCTCGGGCGGCGATGCGACATCCGGATCCCGGCGCTCCGGCCTCGCTCGATTACGACGAGGCCGGGCCGGGCATCTCAGCCGCGCACCTTGTCCAGGACCGCCTGGACCGCGTTCTCGGCGGGGATCTCGTCGCCGGTTCCGGCGAACCGGTCGCGGAGTTCGACCTTTCCGTCGGCCCAGCCGCGGCCCACGACCAGGACCAGGGGCATGCCGAGGAGTTCGGCGTCCTTGAACTTGACGCCGGGGGACGCGGTGCGGTCGTCCAGCAGGACCTCCAGACCGGCCGAATCCAGTTGGGCGGCAACCTGTTCCGCACCGGCGCGGGCGCCTTCGTCCTTGTTGGCGATGACCACGTGCACGTCGAAGGGGGCGACCTCGCGCGGCCAGCGCAGGCCCTTCTCGTCGTGCATCTGCTCGGCGAGCACCGCGACCATGCGCGAGACGCCGATGCCGTACGAGCCCATGATCAGGCGGACCGGCTTGCCGTTCTCACCGAGGACGTCGACCTCGAAGGTGTCGGTGTACTTGTAGCCGAGCTGGAAGATGTGCCCGATCTCGATACCCCGCGCGGCCACCAGCGTGCCGCGGCCGTCGGGCGAGGGATCGCCGTCGCGCACCTCGGCGGCCTCGATCGTGCCGTCCGGGGTGAAATCGCGACCGGCGACCAGGCCGACCACGTGACGTCCGGGTGCGTCCGCGCCGGTGATCCAGGACGTTCCGCTGACCACGCGCGGGTCGACCAGATAGCGAACACCATTGGCCTGCAGCGACTTCGGGCCGATGTAGCCCTTCACCAGGAAGGGGTTGGCCTTGAAGTCGTCCTCGGTGAGCAGTTCGACCTCGGCGGGTTCGAGTCCCGCGCCGAGACGCTTGTCGTCCACCTCGCGGTCGCCCGGAACGCCGACGCCCAGGATCTCGGTCTTGCCGTCCGGGTGACGCAGCTTGACCATGACGTTCTTCAACGTGTCCGCGGCGGTGACGGGCCGGCCGAACTGCTCGGCGATCCCGGCCCCGTTGGCCCAGTCGACCAGCGAGGCGATGGTCGGCGTGCCGGGGGTGTCGTGCTCCTGCGCGGGAGCCTGGCCGTCCAGCGGAATCTCCGCGGGCGCGGGCGTGATCACCGCTTCGACATTCGCGGCATATCCCGATTCACGGCAGATCACATAGGTGTCCTCGCCGACGGGGCTGTCGGCCAGGAATTCCTCCGACGCGCTGCCGCCCATCGCGCCCGAAGTCGCCGCGACGATCACGTAACTGACCCCGAGCCGGTCGAAGATGCGCTGATATGCCTGGCGGTGCGCGTCGTAGCTGGCCTGCAGACCCCGCTCGTCCAGATCGAACGAGTACGAATCCTTCATGATGAATTCGCGTCCGCGCAGAATTCCGGCGCGCGGCCGTTCCTCGTCGCGGTACTTGGTCTGGATCTGATACAGCGTGACGGGCAGATCCTTGTAGGAGTTGTATTCGCCCTTCACCGTGAGTGCGAACAATTCCTCGTGCGTGGGTCCGAGCAGGTAATCGGCCTTCTTGCGATCCTGCAGCCGGAACAGCCCGTCACCGTATTCGGTCCAGCGGTTGGTGGCCTCATAGGGTTCGCGCGGCAACAGCGCGGGCAGCGAGATCTCCTGCGCGCCGATGCCGTTCATCTCCTCGCGCACCACCTGCTCCACCTTGCGCAGCACTCGCAGGCCCAGCGGCAGCCACGAGTAGACGCCCGGCGCGATCCGGCGGACGTATCCGGCGCGGACGAGAAGCTTGTGACTGGGCACCTCGGCGTCGGCGGGATCGTCACGCAGGGTGCGCAGGAACAGGTGCGAGAGACGGGTGATCACGGATGCACAGAGTAGACCGTGCGCCTGCCACGCGGATCGGCGAGCCACCGCCTCCCCACGCACGCGCCCCGCGCCGGTACCGTATCGGCTCGTGCTGGTGCTGCTGCCTCCCTCCGAAACCAAGTCCGACGGTGGAAAACTCGGTCCGCTCGACCTGAACGAGCTGTCCCTGCCGCAGCTGACCGCCGTGCGCGACAAGCTGGTCACCGAACTGGTCGAGCTGGCCGCCGATCCCGCGGCCGCCCGCGCGGCCCTGAGCCTGGGCAAAGCCGCCGATGCGGAGATCGCCCGCAACGCCGCGCTGCGCACCTCGCCTACCCGGCCCGCCCTCGAGCGCTACACCGGAGTGCTCTACGACGCGCTGGACGCCGGGGCGTTCACCCCCGCGCAACGCGCCAAGGCCCACGCCCGGCTGGCCATCGGTTCGGCCCTGTTCGGCGTCGTGCGCGCGAATGATCCGATTCCGGCCTACCGCCTCTCGGGCGGATCGAAGCTGCCCGGGATGGCGACGCTGGCCTCGATATGGAAACCGGCGCTGGCTCCCGCGTTGCGGGAGGAGACCGCCGGGCAGTTGGTCGTGGATCTGCGCTCGGGCACCTATCAGCAGCTGGGCCGCGTCCCCGGTGCGGTCACCGCGACCGTGCTCACCGAACGTCCGGACGGCAGCCGCACGGTGGTGAGCCACTTCAACAAGCATCACAAGGGACTGCTGGCCCGCGCGCTGGTACTGAGCCGTGCCGAACCCACCGATATCGCGGGTCTGGCACGGGTCGCCGAAAAAGCCGGGTTGCGTATCGAAATCGCCTCGTCCTCGGAACTCCTCGTGCTCACCTGAGATGAATTTCCGGTGGCGCGAAATTGAACGTGGCACATCGGAAAATGCAACTATTTTCGCGAAATTCCAAAGTGTGCAGGCATTTCCGCGGCAACTGCCGCGTAACTTATTGTCTCGCTTGGGAACGGTGGCGCTCGTGCCGTAATGTCTCCGGGACGCACCGGATAATGCCGCGCATTCATTCCCTGTGATGTCGAGGAGCTCGGCGTGGGTACCCATTCCCAACGTGAAGACGAAGTCGCACGCGAACGCGAAGACAAGGCACTGCGGCAATTGACCGATCGACTGGTCGCGGACTACACGGACACCCATGCCGAGCAGGACGTTCACACCGCGATCGGCGCCGCGCGCAGCCGCTTCGACGGACATGCGATCCGCGATTTCGTCCCGATCCTGGTCGAGCGGGTCGCCCGCCGGTCCCTGGACGGCGAACCCGAGCCCGCTGCCGAGTCCGCGGAGGCGCAGGAATCGAGTGCCTCGCGAGCCGCCGGATCCGGTATCGCGGGCCGATTGCGTTCCGCGGCAATGGATCTGCTCCCGCCGCCGTGGGGTGGACGCAATCTGATCGGCCCGGTCGCCGCGGCGATCGTCGTCGTGGTCGTGGTGGCGCTCGCCTTCGGCACCGGTGGATCACACCAATCCACTACTGCCGCAGCACCTTCGGTGACGACACTGAAGGGCGTGATCGGTTCGGAGAAGCTCCCCTACTTCAACGATCCGAAGGTCGTCGCCGAGCTGGCCCGGCACGGACTGCGGGTGCACGTCGAACCGGCCGGATCGCGCCAGATCGCCACATCGGTGGACCTGAGCAAGTACGACTTCGCGTTCCCGTCGAGCACCCCTGCGGCAGAAGCGATTCTGCGCGAACGCAACATCACCGCGCGGTATACGCCCTTCTCCTCGCCGATGGCGATCGCGACCTTCAAACCCATCGTGGATCTGCTCACCGCCGCCGGTGTCGTGCGGCCCGGTCCGGTGCCAACCCTGGACATGCAGCGCTATCTGGATCTGGTCGGCACCGGGACGCAGTGGAATCAGTTGCCCGGCAACACCGTCTATCAGGTGCCGAAGAACATCCTGGTGTCCACCACCGATCCGCGCAGCTCCAACTCCGCCGCGATGTATCTGGCGATCGCCAGCTATGTGGCCAACGACGACACGATCGTTCGCGGCGCCACCGCCGAGGACAACGCGGTGCAGAAGGTGTCGAAACTTTTTGTCGGCCAAGGCTATTCGGACAACTCCAGTAAGGGACCGTTCGACGAGTACCTGTCGGCCGGCATGGGTCCGACACCCATGGTGCTGATCTACGAGGCGCAGTACGTGGAAGCCGCGGTGGCGGGCAAGATCACGCCGGACATGGTGCTGATGTATCCGTCTCCGACGGTGCTTTCCCGGCACACGCTGGTACCGCTCAACGCCGACGGCGACCGCCTCGGCAAGCTGCTGTCCACCGACCCCGAACTGCAGCAGCTGGCCGCCGAGCACGGCTTCCGCACCGGCGATCCGGCCCAGTTCGTCTCGGTGACAACCGAATACCACGTTCCGGTCAACCCCCAGGTGGTCGACGTCGTCGATACGCCCGCCTACGACACTCTCCAGCATCTGCTGGACGGCGTGGCGCGGGCCTACAACTGACGCGCCGGCACATGGTCCGATAATTCGGATGCGTCCCGCCCGCGAGTCCCGTACCGTCGGTTCGTCGCTGATACCCGGCAACGACTCCGGTTGCGGCACAGTGTTTTCCGACGACTGCCGCACGGTACGAGAACGGTGCGGAAGGAGGCATCATCATGACGAAGCTGAATCAGATCATCGCGGTGGAGAAGGGCGTCAAGAGCGGAGCGCTGCGCGAGCTCGCCGAGGTGCAGTCCGGACTGCACAAGCCGGCTCTGCTGGCCGGCATCTCGCGCTCGTATCAGCCCAAGGACGAGGAGGGCGAGCAGCTGCCGCCCGAATCGACTCGCGTACAGCTGAAGTCGGAGGATGTGCTGCGGCGCACGGCCGACACCCTGACCCGCCTGTTCGACGTCACCGCGACCAAGGACTGGACCAACTGCCAGGCCACGGCCGATGTGACCGTCGACGGCGAGACGCTGTTGCGCGACGTCCCGGTGACCTATCTGCTGTTCCTGGAGAAGCAGCTCGGGGAGCTGCTGACCTTCGCCAAGAAGCTGCCGGTACTCGATGCCGCCGAAGCGTGGACGTTCGACGACTCTTCGGACACCTGGCGGACCGATGCGGTGCGCACGATCCGCACCAAGAAGGTCCCGCGCAACCACGTCAAGGCCGAGGCGACCGAGAAGCACCCGGCCCAGGTCGAGGTGTACTACGAGGACATCGCGATCGGATACTGGACCACGACGAAGTTCTCCGGCGCACTGCCCGCCCGGCGCGTCAACGAGCTCGCGGGCCGGATCGAAAAACTGCGTCAGGCAGTGCAATTCGCCCGCGAGGAGGCCAACGGGACAGAGGTGGCCGACCGCAAGGTCGGTGAGGTCCTGTTCGGGTATCTGTTCCGCTAGTACCGGATCCGGGCGTGCCCGGATCCCCACAGAATTCCCCCGGTGACCGCCGGGGGAAGCGCGAGGAGCGCAAAGCTCAAACTGAACATGAATCTGATTCGCGGTATCAGTGCGGGTTCGATCCCCGCTCCGGGCACGAGCCCGGGTAGCCCAACCGGTAGAGGCAGCCGCCGCAATCTCAGGCTCTCGCTCCAGATTGAGTATTCGCCGCCGAACTCGAGGATGCAGGAATACGGACGACCGTGACGAGGTGCCGGCTCATCTCCGGCTCTCCGCGCTCTCATGCGGAGGTGGTCCAACGGTAGGACGCGTCGCTGAGAACCTGATCCGTTTCCGCATCGTCAGAGTGTGAAATGGACGGCACCCCGGCTCCCGGCGGATGGCAAAGCCGCCGGGAGCCACCTCGCTCCCCGGATTCGCGATGGCTATTCCGTGACGCCGATGTCCTCGTACCACAGCTGTGGGTGCTCGTCGATGAAGCCGCTCATCATGTCCACGCAGCGTGAATCATCGAGCACCGTGATCGATACCCCGTGTTCGGCGAGCCATTCGTGTCCGCCGGTGAAGGTCCGCGACTCCCCGACGATAACCGCGCCGATGCCGAACTGCCGCACCAGACCACTGCAGTACCAGCACGGCGAGAGCGTGGTCACCATGACGGTGTCGCGGTAATCCCGCCGCCGCCCGGCATCGCGGAATGCGGCGGTCTCCGCGTGCAGACTCGGATCACCGTCCTGCACACGCCGATTGTGCCCGCGCCCCAGGACATTTCCCGCCGCGTCGAACAGTGCGGCCCCGATCGGTATGCCGCCCTGCGACAGCCCGAGCCGGGCTTGTTCGATGGCGACGTCCAGCATGCGTTCGGCGGTGATCATGGAACTCATGCTGCCTCAGGTGCGGCCGACCACATCACCTCGGTTCGGCTCATGCCCCACCGGGCCCCGCGGTCAGATCTCGGATCAGCAGGGCGGTGTGCAGGGACGTGCGGATCTCGCCGTCGTCCAGGTCCACGCCGAGAATGCGCTCGATGCGGGCCAGCCGGTCGTAGAGGGCTGGGCGCGAGATGTTCATCCGCCGGGCGAGTTCGGTCTTGTTGCCCGCCAGATCCAGGAATCGCCGCAATGTCGGGGTGAGATCGCCGCGGTGGCGGATGTCGTAGCGCAGCAGTGCGCTCAGCTCCGTCTCGGCGAAACGCTGGACGCCGGGTTCGTTGCGGATCAGCGACAGCAGCCCGCGCAACCGCACATCGCCACTGCGGTAGAACGACCGCGGCACGGTCGATTCCAGCGACAACGCGATCTCGGCCACGTGCGCGGCGTGGGCGAGTTCGCGCGCGGCGTCCAGCAGCGATTCCGAATCCGCGCCAACGCCGACCGCGATCCGCTGCACGCCGTCGGCGCGGCGCAGCTCCGCGGCGACTGCCGCACAGACCTGTTCCAGCCGAAGGTCCAGCTCGCCGTCCCGGCCGAGCCCCAGGATGAGGGTGAGCTGCTGTTCGTCCGCCGCGCTCAGGGCGGTCGCCCGGCTCAGCGCCACGCCGTGATCGGCCGCGTCCAGCAGGGTGGCCGCGCGCCGCTGCCGAGCCACCGGATCCGGCTCGCTCACCGCGGCCACCCGGACCGAGATCGGTACGTAGCGGGCGCGACGAGCCAGACCCAGCGTCGCGGCGCGGGCCACCGCCTCCTGCTCGTCGATCACGCGACCGGCGACCATATCCTCGATCAACCCGGTCTGCGCCTGCCGATGCAGCCCGAACCGATCCTTCTCGATCATGCGGTGCAGGGTGAGCGTCTGCGCGGCCCGCTCCAGGACCATTCGTGCCCTTGCCGAGGGAATACTCTCCGAACGCAGCAGCAACCGGCCCCAACGCTGGGTGTGTGGGCCGACCGGGACGGTGCTGTCCACATCGTCGGGCAGCATCCGCGAGGTGGTCTCCCAGTTCTCCAGCAGCGCCGCCGCCGAGGTGCGCCGGGCCGAGACCGCCAGCACCCGATGCGCCAGATCCTCCAGTACCACCGACGAATCCAGCAGGGCCGCAGCGGTTTTCACGATCTCCTCGAGGGACGCGCGGCGCACACTGAGGGTGGTGAAGGTCTCGTGCACCGAATGGGCGAACTCCAGTTCGGCGTACTGGTCGGCCACGATCATCCGATGCACCGCCTCGGTGACCTCCACGAATCGGGTAATCCGGCGCAGTGCGATCACCGGCAGCCCGAGCCGATCGGCGACGGTCGCGACAAAGGTCGGCAGTTCGGCGACGTACCGGCCCAGTTCCACGACCAGCCCCGCCACTCCGGCCGCGGCCAGTGATTCCAGATAGGCGCCCGTGGCCGGTGCCCCGTAGGCCAGCGGCTGACCTGTGGTCAGGATCAGTTCCCCGCCGGAGACCAGGGAGGCCAGATCGACGGTCTCGCTGACGTGCACCCAGCGCACCGGCCGGTCCAGGCCCTGCGCGCCGCCGATCACCCGCGGTTCCCCGGCCCGGATAACGGGCATGTCCAGAATTTCCGCGACGGTCGGCAACACCGACGAATCGTAATACATCCGGGCTCCGAGCCGACATTTCGTCGGGCTCCATTCCGGCCGTATCGGGACACAGTGGAAGCATCAGTCCGGTCCGGATTCGAGGAGAGTTATGCAGACCATCGCACATTGGGTCGACGGCAAGCCGTTCGCCGGAACCAGCGAGGCGACCGCGCCGGTGACCAATCCCGCCACCGGCCGGGTCAGCGGACAGGTCACGCTCGCGGACAGCGCCGATGTCCGGGTGGCGGTCGAGGCGGCCGCAGCCGCGTTCCCGGCGTGGCGCGACACCTCGCTCACCCGGCGGGTCCAGGTGCTGTTCCGCTTCCGCGAACTGCTCAACGAGCGCAAGCAGGATCTGGCCGCGATCATCACCGCCGAACACGGCAAAGTGCTCTCCGATGCGCTCGGCGAGGTGACCCGCGGACTGGAGGTGGTCGAATTCGCCTGCGGCATACCGCATCTGCTCAAGGGCGGCTTCACCGAGAACGCCTCCACCAAGGTCGACATCTTCTCGATCCATCAGCCGCTGGGCCCGGTGGCGATCATCTCGCCGTTCAACTTCCCGGCCATGGTGCCGATGTGGTTCTTCCCCGTCGCGATCGCCACGGGCAATACGGTCGTGCTCAAGCCGAGCGAGAAGGATCCCTCGGCCGCCCTGTGGCTCGCGCGGCTGTGGGCCGAGGCGGGGCTGCCCGACGGGGTGTTCAACGTGGTGCAGGGCGACAAGACCGCCGTGGACGAACTGCTGGACAACCCGGCGATCAAGGCGGTCTCCTTCGTGGGCTCCACGCCGATCGCCCGCTACGTCTACGAGCGCGGAACCGCGGCCGGAAAGCGAGTACAGGCCCTGGGCGGAGCCAAGAACCACATGGTGGTACTGCCCGACGCCGATCTGGATCTGGCCGCCGACGCCGCGGTCAACGCCGGATTCGGCTCGGCCGGTGAGCGCTGCATGGCGATCAGCGTCCTGGTGGCCGTCGGCGAGATCGCCGACGATCTGATCGCGCGGATCACCCAGCGCGCGAAGACGATCAAGACCGGTGACGGCACCCGCGACAGCGATATGGGCCCGCTGGTGACCGAAGCGCATCGCGACAAGGTCGCCTCCTACATCGCGGCCGGTGAATCGGAGGGCGCGACGGTGGCCCTCGACGGACGGGATGTGCGGCCCGACGGCGGGGAGGACGGGTTCTGGCTGGGGCCGACCCTGCTCGACAATGTCGCGCCGGGGATGAGCGTGTACACCGACGAGATCTTCGGGCCCGTTCTCTCTGTGGTCCGCGCCGCGAGTTACGACGAGGCGCTGGCGCTGATCAATGCGAACCCGTACGGCAACGGCACCGCGATCTTCACCAACGACGGCGGCGCGGCCCGGCGTTTCCAGAACGAGGTCGAGGTCGGCATGATCGGGATCAACGTGCCGATCCCGGTTCCCATGTCCTACTACAGTTTCGGCGGCTGGAAGGCGTCGCTGTTCGGCGACTCCCACGCGCACGGCACGGATGGGGTGCACTTCTACACCCGCACCAAGGCCATCACCTCCCGGTGGCTCGATCCCAGCCACGGCGGCCTGAATCTCGGCTTCCCGCAGAACAACTGACCACCGAGAGGAGAATCCCGCACGATGGCACAGGACACCACACCGATCCCGGACATGCCGCTGCCCAACGGCCTGAGCCGCACCGCCGCACGCGCCGAGGCGGAGCGTGCCTACGAGTTGGACCGCAGGCACGTCTTCCACTCCTGGTCGGCGCAGCGGCGGCTCGATCCGATGACGATCAGCGCCGCACAGGGCTGCTACGTCTGGGACGGTGCGGGCCATCGCCTGCTGGATTTCTCCTCGCAGCTGGTGAACACCAATATCGGTCATCAACATCCGAAAGTGGTTGCCGCCGTTCAGGAACAGGCCGCCAAGTTGTGCACGATCGCGCCGCAGCACGTCAACGCGGCGCGATCGGAGGCGGCCCGGCTCGTCGCCGAGCGGACCCCGGGCGAGCTGAACCGCATCTTCTTCACCAACGGCGGGGCCGATGCGGTCGAACACGCGGTGCGGATGGCGCGGCTGCACACCGGCCGCACCAAGGTGCTGGCCCGGTACCGCTCCTACCACGGCGGCACGGACCTCGCGGTGAATCTGACCGGCGACCCGCGGCGCTGGCCCAGTGATCGCGGCGCCGCCGGTGTGGTGCACTTTCACGGGCCGTTCCGGTACCGCTCGTCGTTCCATGCGCAGTCCGATGCTCAGGAATGCGAGCGCGCGCTCGAACACCTCGAGCAAACCATCGTCCTGGAGGGGTCCGAGACGATCGCGGCGATCATCCTGGAGTCGGTCCCGGGCACGGCGGGGATCATGGTGCCACCGCCCGGATATCTGGCCGGAGTCCGTGAACTGTGCGACCGCTACGGCATCGTATTCATCGCCGACGAGGTGATGTCCGGATTCGGGCGCACCGGCCGTTGGTTCGCCATCGAACATGCCGCCGCCCCGGCCGGATCGCTCACGGCCACCGAATCCCATTCCGCCCCTGAGGAATCCGGTGCTGTCGTGCCCGATCTGCTCACCTTCGCCAAGGGCGTCAACTCCGGATATGTGCCGCTGGGCGGTGTCGCGATCGCCCCGCGTATCGCGGCGACCTTCGACGACCGGGCGTACCCCGGCGGACTGACCTACTCCGGGCATCCGCTGGCCGCCGCGGCGGCCGTGGCCACCATTACGGCGATGGCCGAGGAGCGCATCGTCGAGAATGCCGCCGAGATGGGCGAGCGAGTGCTCGGCCCCGGGCTGCGCGAGCTGGCCGAGCGTCATCGCTGTATCGGCGACGTGCGTGGTCTCGGCGTGTTCTGGGCTCTGGAACTGGTCCGGGACCGGGAGACCCGCGAACCGCTCGCGCCCTACGGCGGCACCGCCACCGTGCTGCGCGACGTGGACGCGGCCTGCCGAGCGGCCGGGCTGCTGCTGGCCGTCAATGCCAACCGCCTGCACATCGTGCCGCCGTGCACGATCAGCGAGGCGGAAGCCAAGGAAGGACTGGCGATCCTGGACCAGGCGCTCACCCTCGCCGACGCACACGCTGTCTGAGTTCAGCTCACGAATCGGATCCCTCCCGGACTTCACCGACACCTCGCGAATCGCGTCGATGCGCCCTCCGACTGCCGCGACACACTGCGACAAGAGCGCTGCACACCTCGCCCGCCCCGCACTCACCGGCACTTCCCGCGCAGCCTGCCGCCAGAGCGCGTGCCCGCCGCATGGAAGGGATCGCGCGGCGCGATGGCCGCGGCGATGCCTGGCACCGGGCGGCATCTCGCCCTCGGCCCGGCCGCGAATTCGGTCTCGGATGAATTGCACCGCGGCCTGCCGCGAGAGCGGTACGGTTCGGTCATGTCGCTCCGACCCCAACGCTGGACGCCGCCCAAGGCCACGCCGCGCGCCCGCGAGAGGCACAGCGCGCCACCGATGCCCGAGCCGCGACTGCTCGACCTGCCCGGCGACGTTCCCGAGGACGTGGTGCTCGCGCCGGACGGCCGGGTCGTGACCGGGGTCAGCGGCGGGGCGATCCTGGCGGTCGATCCCCGCGACGGAGCCGTGGAGCAGATCGCCGACACCGGCGGGCGGCCGCTGGGTTTGCACGCCGACCCGGATGGTTCCCTCCTGATCTGCGATTCGGAACGCGGGCTGCTGCGATTGAGCGCGCCGCACGCAACGCTGGAGGTCTTGGTCGAGGAGGTGGATGGGCAACGGCTCACCTTCGCCAGCAATGTCGTCGCCGATGCGGACGGCACGATCTACTTCTCCGCGTCCACTCGCCGATACTCGTTCGAGGAGTACCTGGGTGACTTCTTCGAACATTCCGGCACCGGCCGACTGTTCCGCCGCACACCCGACGGCCGAGTCGAAACCCTGTTGGACGGACTGCAATTCGCCAACGGCGTCGTCCTCGCGCCGGATCGCTCGCAGGTACTGGTCGCCGAGACCGCGGCCTATCGCGTCGCGCGATACCACCTGTCCGGCTCGCAGGCCGGCACCTCGGACTACCTGGTCGAGAATCTGCCCGGACTCCCCGACAATATGGGTCTGGGCAGCGACGGCCTGATCTGGGTCGCCCTGGTCACACCGCGAAATCCGTTGCTGGACATGCTCCTTCCGCTGCCCGGCATCCTGCGCCGACTGGTCTGGGCGATACCGTCCGGACTGCAGCCCAAACCGGTGCGCACCGCCTGGGTGCAGGCCTACGGCTTCGACGGCGCACTCGTTCACGACCTGCAACGCGAGGCGGACGCCTACGCGATGGTCACCGGAGTCGCCGAACGAGACGGCACGCTGTACCTGGGCAGCCTCGCCGAATCCGCGATCGCCGAGGTCCGGCTCGCTCCCTGATCGCCGCGACATTCGCGCTCACCACCCGGTCGCGACCGACTCGATCGGACGCCGAGATCCGCCACCGCATCCGGCCCCGGGCCGCGGCGACAGACCGCGGCCATCGGACCTGCGCGAGGCCCGACCGTCCGGCCTGGGCGTGTAGATCGCCGACAGGTCGACCCGCACCGGGAACGGCACAGCCGTGGACAGCGTGCCGCTGTGGATCGGCGTCGGCGCAGGAACGTACTCACGCGATTCGTCATCGAGCCAGTACTGATAGACGATCGGGCGATCGTCCAGCCCGCGCTCCACCCGCCAGAAATTGGCGATCCCCGCGGCGGCGTACAGCCGCGGAGTGCGGTACCAGTCGTCCCCTCGGGAGTCGTCCGAAACGATCTCCACCACGAGCACCGCGGCAGCGGCCGGAATTCCCTCGGCGGCGTACATCTCGACGGCCGACTCGTCGACCACCACGACATCCGGGCGCAGTGCGCTGAACTCGCCGAGCACTATGCGCTGATCGGCGCGAATCGCATACGGCGCGCGACGCGCGGAGCCCAGCGCCCGCACCAGCGCATCCCGAATGAGTCTGTGCCGGTACCCGATTCGGCCCCGTACAACGACCTCCCCCTCCACCAACTCCCAGTCGTACGGCGGATCCGATGCACTCACCTGCGCACACGACCACCCGCCCCGGCCGATCTCCGACTGCCCGCCGAACTCACCGGCCATCATCCCCACGGACATATTCCCCTCCATCCCCTGCGCGAGGGCCCACTCCCCCGACACGCCCCACCCTAACCACGCACAGCAGTTCCCCTCCAGCACCAATCCACAGCCGCACCCCCTACATGACGAATTCCCCTGTCCGCCACCATGAATCGAGTGCGTCTACCGGAAAAGGGTGCGGCATCCCCCGCAGACATGATCCGGACAGCAACTACCGCCGGTGCGAATCAGGGATTCAGAAACTGCTGCGACTCCTTCTCCGCATCCTGAGCCAGCGCGAGCTGCCGGGGCGTGTAGCGAAGCGTGAAGCCGATCAGACCGACGATCAACGCGCCGAAGCCACAGATCAGCAATACCAGGGTGTAGCCGCTGCTGAGTGCATCGATCTCGGCCGCGGTCATCCCCGCGGCACGTCCTGTGCGCCCTCCCAGGGACAGGGTGCGGGAGGCGGCGAGGGGAGTCAGGACGCCGACCGACAGCGGCGTACCCAGGCTGAAGATCATCTGCCCGATCGCCGAGAGCGGACCGACCTCGGCCACCGGCACGCCGACCAGCAGGCACAGCGGTCCGGTGAGGATCACCAGACCGACGCCGAAACCAGCGGCCAGCAAGAGGAGCAGCAACGTCGGCCAGTATTGGACACTGCCGTCCAGCGTCGATCCGTAGACACCTGCCGCGGCGAGGAAGACTCCCGCCGCCACCAGCAGCCAGCGCGGCTTGACCATGACGATGGCCTTGGACGCCACCGCGGTGCCGATACCCGCCCCGAGAGTGAACGGAATCGACGCCACACCCGCGATCAGCGGGCTGTACCCCACGACATTCTGCAGGAACTGCGCGACGAAGTAGGTCATGCCGCCCAGCACGCCGGATCCGAGCAGCATCGCCAGGAACGTCACCGACCGGTCGCGGTTCTTGAACAGCGTCAGCGGCAGCACCGGGTTTTCCGCATACCGCTCCACCGCGATGAAGGCCACGAGCAGCACCGCACCCGCGATCAGCGAACCCAGAATCACCGGGCTGGTCCATCCCCAGTTGGGCCCCTCGGTAGCGCCGAGCACGACCGCACCGCAGGCCGCGGTCCCGAGCACCGAACCGGGCACATCCAGCGCCAGCCGGTGATGAACGGTGTCGCGGAGCACGAAAATCGCGCCGAGCACGATAAGGATGCCGATCGGAACGTTGATCAGAAAGACCAGCCGCCAGTTCAACTGGGTGAGCGCACCGCCGATCACCAATCCGCCGACCGACCCGATGGCCTGCATGGAGCCGAAGATCGCGATGGCCCGCGTCCGCACCGGACCGGCCGCATACGTACTCACCACCAATGCCATCGCCGACGGCGCCGCGATCGCCCCGCCGAGCCCCTGGACAGCACGGGCGAGAATCAGCATGACCTGGTCCTGCGCCAAACCACACACCAGCGAGGACAGGGTGAACACCCCGACGCCGATCATCAGAACTCGCTTGCGCCCGAACAGATCACCGATCCGCCCACCCAGCAGCATGAGTCCGGCGAAGGTCAGGCCGTACGCGGTCACCGTCCAGGCGCTGCCCGAACTCGACAGGCCCATCTGCTCCTGCAGGCGCGGCAGCGCGAGGATCACGATGGTCCCGTCCAGGATCACCATCAGATTCAGGCCGCTGAGCACCAGAATCGGCAGCCCGAAGGCCCGCTGGGTCATCGGGTGGTCCATTGTCGCAGCGGGGTTATCTGGCACAGTGAGCCACTGTAACGGATACCGGCCGCGTCAAAAACGAGCCAGTTCGGGCCGCCCGGACCACGTTCGACTCCCATTCCTCCAGCATCCCGGCACCGACGCACCGTCCGCACACAACCGGCAACTTCCAACCACGCCAATGGCCCGCCCCTCGACACCACGCGGGGACGGGCCACCGGAAGAATTCGCTACAGCTGGGCCCAGACCGACTTGGTCTGCATGTACGCCTCGATGCCCTCGCGGCCGAACTCGTGTCCCCAGCCGGACTGCTTGTAACCGCCGAACGGCACCGCGTGGTCGAAGACCAGCTGACAGTTCAGGGTGACCGTGCCCGCCTGCAGACGCTTGGCGATGCGGTGAGCGCGGCTCAGATTGGTCGTCCAGGCGGTCGCGGCCAGACCGTAGGTTGTGTCGTTGGCCAGGGCCACGGCCTCGTCATCGTCGTCGAACGGCAGGATCGTCACCACCGGCCCGAAGATCTCCTCCTTGTACAGGCGGCTGGTGGCGGGGTCGACATTGGTCAGCACGGTCGGGTGCACGAAGTACCCGGGCCGGTCGAGCCGGTGTCCGCCGGTGACGACCTCGACGCCGTCGCGCTTGCCCTCGTCGATGTAGCCCATCACGCGGGTGAGCTGTTTGGCGCTGATGAGCGGGCTGATCATGGCCCCCTCGTCCTTGGGCCCGCCCAATTTCAGGTTGTTCGCGACCGTCGTGATGCCCTCGACGACGCGCTCGTAGACGCCGCGCTGCACGAAGATCCGCGAGCCGCAGACGCACCCCTGACCGGAGTGCACGAAGATGCCCATCGCCGCCATCATGATGGCCATGTCCAGATCGGCGTCGTCGTAGATCAGCACCGGCGACTTGCCGCCGAGTTCGAGCATGACCTTCTTGAGGTTGCCCGCGGAGGCCCGCACGATCTCCTTGCCGACCTCGGTCGAACCGGTGAAGGCGATCTTGTCCACGCCCGGGTGCGCGGTCAGCGCCGCGCCCGCGGTGTGGCCGTAACCGTTGAGCAGGTTGACCACGCCCTCGGGCACCCCGGCCTCGGCGATGATGCGGTCCAGGACCAGCGCGGACAGCGGCGTCTCCTCGGCGGGTTTGACGATCATGCTGCATCCCGCGGCCAGGGCGGGTGCGAGTTTGGCGCAGGCGTTGAAGACCGGGCCGTTCCACGGGAAGATCAGCCCGACCACGCCGTACGGCTCCTTGAGCGTGTAGGCGTGCATATTCGCGTAGGCGCCGGAGATCCCGCCGGTCATCTGCACGTCGTGTGCGGTGCCGTTGACCTTGGTGCACCAGCCGGCGTAGTAGCGGAAGAATTCCGCGCAGGTGGGCACGATCATCCGTGCCTGCGCCAACGGCATGCCGGTGTTCAGCGAGTCCAGCTGGGCGAGTTCCTCGGCGCGCTCGTCCATCAGATCGGCGATGCGCCACATGATCTTGGCCCGTTCACGACCGGGCAGTCCGTGCCAGACGCCCGATTCGAACGCCGCCCGCGCTCGCGCGACCGCGGCGTCGACGGCCTCCGGCCCGCAGTCGGTGAACTCGGTGATCGTCTCCTCGGTCGCCGGATCGATGATCGGAATGACCTCACCCGTGCCGGGCAGCTTGCGTAGATCGTCCAATACCGACTGCAACGTCATCGCAGTACCTCACTCTTACAGAATGGAAGTTTGATTCTCGTTGGCGAGAATATCATTTCTCAGTGACGCACGTTAGTGCGCTCGAGTCGCCGAGCGCCACTCTCGCGGCACGGGAGAGTTAGCAACCCGACCTCGAGGGCACACGCGAATGCCATTCGGCACCAATGGATTACAAACACCGCCAGCCCCGGCACAGCAGTGTCGGGGCGTTCGGTTTCGGGTCGCCCCCGCGCCCGCCCCCAATCTGGGTGAACCCCACTTGGACACGGGCACAACGACATTGCGGGATCGACCCGCGAATTCACCTGGCGGAGACGAGATCTCCGTCGTATCGACAGCTCGGCGGCGGCAGCTCGCGCGTGCGGAATGCCTCGGTCTGCTCGGCCGATTCACCCGGGAAGCCCGCCGCGGCCAGCGCGCACGTCTTGAACACCCGCGCCGCGTTGCTCATCCGATGACTCACCGGCTCGATCCGCTCGTCCAACTCCGTCGGCAGCCCCTCACCCCACAGCGCGACCTCCACCGGGCGCGTGTCGAGGTATTCGTGCACACCGGCGCGCACACGGTCGTCGGACAGATACGTCTGCGAGGACACCGCGACCGCGTTCGGGTGCATATCCCGTTCGAGGACGGTCAGGGCCTGCTCCAGATCCAGGACCGTCGCGCCGAGAATTCCGAGCGGGCGAACGTTCGAGCACTCGGCGACCAGGGCGGTCACCTCCCAGCCCGCGCTCGTCCGGTCGAACACCCATCCACCCGCGAACCGGACCACCTCCGCGGCGGTCGGCGCGATGACGACCAGGTGGTAGCGCAGCGGATGCCTACGTACATGTGCCCGCCAGCGGGCAACCTCCCAGACACCTGGACCAATGGGATCGACAGATCGTACAGCCATGTTTCCATCCCGCTTCTCGAACGTGAAGATCGCGGCAGGTCCTACGGCCGGGCTACTACGCAGCACCCCACCGTCGCGACGACCGGCGAGATCGATGTGCCCGCACCCGAGGGTGACGGCCACTCGCAACGCCGGAATCGCACCGGAGAACGTGCGGCAGGTCAGGGCTGGTGACCGTAGTGCCGCATTGCCCCACGGGAGAATCTACCGATCACACGGTAACCCGGTTACCTCGGGTTGTGGCGAGTCTGGCACAACTTGATATGTGATCCATGTCACACATAAATCTCACCGTACAATTACGCCGGATCAACCACGGAAACGCCAGGCAATACGGACATAACCGCTGATCACATGTGAAATCTGTTGGCCTGCCGCAATACTCGGCCGCGGTTACTCGGCTGCCGACGCCTCGGCGGTGTCCGGGATCGCGGCGTCGAATCCGGCGGTCGGGCCGATGACGATGATCGCGGGCGGGCGAATGCCCTCGGCGCGTACCCGTTCGGCGACGCTGGCCAGATCCGCGCGCAGAACGCGCTCGGTGCGCAGACTGCCCTCCTGGACGACGGTGACGGGGGTGTCGGCGGGGCGTCCACCCTCCAGAAGTGCGGCCGCGAACTTCTCGATCCGCTCGACCGCCATCAGCAGAACCAGCGTTCCGCGCAGCCGGGCCAGTGCGGGCCAATCCACCAGCGAATCCGGATGATCGGGCGCGATATGACCGCTGACCACCACGAACTCGTGTGTGACTCCACGATGGGTGACCGGGATCCCCGCTAGCGCGGGCACGGAGATGGCACTGGTGACGCCGGGGACGACCGTGACCGGAACGCCCGCGGCCACACACGCCTCGAGCTCCTCGTAACCACGCCCGAACACGTACGGGTCGCCGCCCTTGAGCCGCACGACGAACTTCCCGGCCTTGGCGCCCTCGACGAGTGCGGTGTTGATGGCCTCCTGGGCCATCGCCCGCCCGTACGGGATCTTCGCCGCATCGATCACCTCGACGTCTGGTGCGAGTTCGGCGAGCAGTTCCGGCGGTGCGAGCCGGTCTGCGACAACGAGATTCGCCCGCGCCAGCAAGCGCCGCCCGCGCACTGTGATCAGATCCGGGTCGCCGGGCCCGCCGCCCACGAGCGCGACACCGGGCGCGGCGGGTTCGGAGTCGCCGGTCACCACACCGGATTGCAGCGCCTCGAGTACCGCGTTGCGCACCGCGGCCGAGCGACGATGACGTCCCCCGGCCAGGACACCGAGGGTCATGCCGTCGTACCGGGCCGTCGCCGGGGTCACCGCGGTACCCAGCCGGGCGTTGTCGGCGCGCACGCAGAAGATGCGACGCTCGGTCGCCTCGGCGACGATCGCGGCATTGGTCTCGGGTTCGTCGGTGCAGGCCACCGCGTACCACGCGCCCTCGAGGTCGCCCGCGGCGTAGTCGCGCAATTCGACGTCGATCTGCCCCGAGGCGGCCATCCCCTCGACGGCCGGGGTCACGGTCCGGCTGATCACCCGGACGTCGGCGCCGGAGGCGATCAATAACCCGAGCCGACGCTGTGCCACCGAACCGCCGCCCACGACGACGACGCGGCGGCCCGCGAGATCGAGTCCGACGACATAGTTCGGGTCACCTGTTTGCTGATCGTCCTGCGTGTTCGGCACAAGTTTCGAGCCTACGGCCCACGCTCGCGTATCCGGTAACCGCCCACGACCAGCACCGGCGCCGCTCAGAGACGTCCACGCACCGCCGTCGGGGTGACGCGCACGATCACCCGCTCACCGTCGTTCGCCGAGGCGGGGTTGAACTCCGCATAGGGCTTGCCGGTGTACTTGTGCGACAACCGATCCGGCAGCTCCCGGGCGGCATCGGGGGTGATGGTGACCGTGCCGCGAACCTCGGCGTAGACGTACGGGTCACCCGGCGGCACGATCATCACCGTCACTCGCGAGTCGCGCACGATGTTCTTGTACTGCTGCCGATCGACGGTGGTGGAGTAGACCAGTTGGTCGCCGTCGCGCTCGAGCCAGATCACGGTGAGATGCGGCTGCCCGTCGCGGCCGATCGTCGCCAAGGTCGCGAATACGGCGGTGTCGTCCAGGAGCTTCTTCAGATTTTCGGAGAACTCGGCTGTCATACCGATTGCGAACCCGGCGCACCGCAACGGAATTCCCGCGCAGCCGGACCGTCAGCGATGCGGGTTGTTCTGGACCCAGTGGAATCCGCTGCTGCGCAACGGCAATCGGTCGGCATCGAAGTGTTCGAGGTCGATGCTCACCGGATGACCGTTCAGCGCACCGGTCAGCACCGCGCGGTCGGGCGCGGGTTGCTGGAAGGTCAGTTCGCCGGTGGGGCCCGGCCGCTTCGGCCCGGCGGTGATCGTGATCCGATGCGCTGCCGGATCGACCGTCGCGAGCACACCGTCCAGCGTGCCGTCCATATGCTGGAAGTCGAGTTCGCCGGTGGAGTCGAAGATGACCCGGTACCAGCGATCCCGATCGGTCACCAGCGGCGGCACATCCTGCCCGTCACGAGTGAACCGCGTGACCGTCCAGATGCCGTACAGCGGCGGTTTGGGTCGGCCGGGGCCGTAGCTGTGCCAGGTCTGCCACTGCATGTGGCACAGACCGACCACCACCCAGATCGCCAGCAGCACCTGGACCAGTGTCGCGATCCGCCGGGCCCGGGGCGTGCGGAACGGATACGGCGCGGTCGAGGGACCGGCTGCGCGGCCGAGCAGCAGCACGGTGACCAGCCGACGCGCCTCCGGGGCGAGCAGCACCGAGCTCGCCAGCAGCAGATGAGCGGACAGGATCTTGACCGGCACGTCGAACGTCATGTTCAGCACGAACACCTGGGCCAGGTCAACCAGGCTCAGCATCGCGCCCAGCAGGGCGGTGCGCGGGATGAACAGCATCAGCCCGGCCAGCACCTCGGCCAGCCCGAGCAGCATCTCGTACGGCCGGGAGGACCCCACCTGACTCCACAGCACCATCATCGGGGTGAACTGCCCGTACGGTTCGAGCAGCCTGGTCAGCGTCGGCGCGGGCATCTGCGTCGGGATCAGTTTGACGAATCCGTACAGCAGCATCTGCCCGCCCAGGAGCACTCGCAGAACCACCAGCGACCAGCCCGCGAGGGTGCGGTACTCGAGTCGCCGCCGGTCCAGTAGCGACCACACCGCCGTCACGACCAGTGCGATGACCAGCACACAGAAAAGCCATACCCAATAGATGGCCTGATCGCCGCTACCGTTCGGGTACAGCCGCACATCGTTCGCGCCGAATATCATGCGCCCGACCCAGCTCAGTGTCGGCCCGGCCAGCCGTTCCAGCCATGTCCCCGAGTCCTCCGGCAACGAGACCCGGAACCACCCCATGAACACCATCGTGATCTGCGGGATCGTCAGACCGAACAGTCCGAGGTATACGAAGAGGAATCGGAAGGCTATGCGGGTGAACGGATTCCACGCAGCAGCGACCGACTCTTCCGGCCGGATCTCCGGCGAGTTCTGTTCGGTGACGACCGCGCTCATATCCAGCCTCCCGATCGAACCTGCGAACCGAAACCGATCGCTGTCGGAGCTGCCCCGAGATCTCCCTGTCTCTTTGATACACCCTGCCACCGACATCGCGGGCGCATCGGGCCTCCGCGCTTCGGCAACCGCCCATCCCGGTGACCGGAACCGCGGAAAATCGGCCCCGGATTCCACCACGGGCGGCTACTAGAACGCGTTACATTCCCTCCATCGTTCCGCCGCACGCCTGAATCGGAAGCACGGCACGCAGGCATTTCCAGAAGCCAGGAGGTCCCGATCATGTCGGACGATTCCGAGCCGGATCCCGAACAGCGGCGACAGCTCACCACCAGCGCCCGGGATCTCGACGACCTCGCCGAACGCCTGACCCGATGGCTCGCAGATACGGTCGGCTGCGACGGCACACCCATCCTGACCGATCTGCGCCGCCCCCAGGCCGGTGGCATGTCGAGTTCGTCGGTGCTGTTCGACGCCACCTGGCAGGTGGACGGGAAGACCGTCGAGGGCTCCTATGTGGCCCGCATGGCGCCGGAGGACGATTCCTTCCCGGTCTTCGAAACCTACGATCTGGCACGGCAATACGCGGTGATGGCGGGCGTGGCCGAGCACAGTTCGGTGCCCGTGCCGCCGCTGTGCTGGTTCGAATCGGACGAATCCGTGCTCGGCGCACCGTTTTTCGTCATGGGGCGGGTGGACGGCCGTATCCCCGAGGACAATCCGCCGTACGTGTTCATCGGCTGGCTGTTCGACGCCACCGCGGAGCAGCGAATGCTGCTGACCCGCAACACCATCGACATCATCGCCGACATACACGCCATCGCCGATCCGGCGGTGAGATTCCCGGCGCTGGCCGAATCCGGCGACTCGCTGCGCCGGCACGTCGATGCCACCCGGGCCTGGTACCGCTGGGCTCTGGCGGACGACGGTTACCCGATCCCGTTGCTGGAGCGCGCATTCGACTGGCTCGAGCAGCACTGGCCGCGCGATCCCGGGCCCGATGTACTCAGCTGGGGTGATTCGCGACCCGGCAACATCATCTACCGGGAGTTCGATCCGGTCGCGGTGCTGGACTGGGAGATGGCCGCACTGGGACCGCGCGAGCTCGACGTGGCGTGGGTGATCTTCATCCATCGGTTCTTCCAGGATCTGGCAACGCAATTCGGCCAGCCGGGACTGCCGGATTTCCTGCGCCGGGAGGATGTGGTCGCGCACTACGAGCGGGCCACCCGATACCGCCTGCGAGACCTGGACTTCTACCTCGTCTACGCCGCGGTGCGGCACGGGGTGGTGATGGCCCGGGTCAAGCGCCGGATGATCCACTTCGGCGAGGACACCGACACCCCCGACCGGGACGACTACGTCATGCACCGCAAGAGTCTCGAAGCCCTGCTCGACGGCACCTACGAATGGGATTGACAGGTATGAGCGAATCCGACGGCCGCGGCGTCGGCCCGGTCCCCGCACCGCTGGACGAATATCCTATCCATCAGACCCCGCTGTCGCTGGCCAGGGTCGGTACCAGTGACCGGAACTTCTACGACCGCAGCTATTTCAACGGCCACGACCGCGACGGTGGCACCTTCCTGGTGACCGGTCTGGGCGTGTATCCGAACCTGGGCGTCATCGATGCGTACGCGGCCGTGCGTCGTGGCGAAACCCAACGGGCCGTGCGCTTTTCGACCGAACTCACCGAACGCGGGCTGGACCAGCGGGTCGGCGGCTATCGCGTCGAGGTGCTCGAACCGCTGAATCGCATCCGGATCGTCTGCGAGCACGAGGATCTCGGCTTCGACCTGACCTGGACCGGGGCCTTCCCCGCGGTGCTGGAACAGCCGCATCTCATCCTGGCCGGAAATCGGCCGATCATCGACGCGTCGCGGTTCGCGCAGGTGGGCTCGTGGGCGGGCACGCTGCACGTGGACGGGACCGATACCACCGTGGATCCGCGGATCTGGACCGGCAGCCGGGACCGGTCGTGGGGTATCCGACCGGTCGGGGAGACCGAGCCCGCCGGACGCGCCGCGGCCTCCGGACCGGGCGGTTTCTGGTGGATGTACGTGCCGCTACGCTTCGACGACTTCGCCATCGTGGTCATCGTGCAGGAGAATCCGGACGGGTTCCGCACCCTCAACGATGCCACCCGGATCTGGGCCGACGGACGGGTCGAGCAACTCGGCTGGCCGCGCGTGCACATCGACTATCGTTCCGGCACAAGGATTCCCGTTGCCGCGCGGCTGGAGATGACCGCCTCCGACGGAAAGCCTGTGGAGGTGCACGTCGAGCCGCAGACCTTCATGGCGCTGCACATCGGCTGCGGCTACGGCGGCGATCCGGATTGGCAGCACGGCATGTGGAAGGGTGCGGACTGGTCCTCCTCGAACAGTTACGACCTGACCGATCCCGCTGTCGCCGGGCGCATTCCGTGGGGTGTGATCGATCATGTCGCACGCGCTCGATGCGGTGACGCCGAGGGCTGGGGGCTGTTCGAACACGCCAGCCTGGGGCGTCACGATCCGACCGGCTTCGCCGATTGGACGTCCGTGGCCCCCTGACCCGCCGCGGCCCGCCAGACCTGTCGGCGCGGTGTTCTATGGTTTCTGTTCATGTCCAAACTCCGGCGTCGAGTGGTCACGGCCGCGGAAGCGGCACTGGCCCAGCACAAGTACGTGTCCACGGTCGATGTGCTGGTTGGACTCGGCTGGCTGACCTCGGCGCACGTCGAGCGGTGGCGGCAGGGGCGAGCGCCCTCGCTGGCGAAGCTTGCCCCGGTGGACGGTGCGCGGCTGCGCGATGTCGCGGATCTGCTGGGCGAGTGGGCGCGCGAGAGCGGTCTCACCCCGAGCGATACCTCCTACCTGTCCGGCAGCCGCGATCGCGCGCCGCTGATCTTCGTCGGCGACGGTGACGAGGCGGTGTTCCGCACGCACTGGCTCTCCCCCGACCTGAGCCCGGCCCGCCGCGAGCAGATGGTGCAGCGACAGAACAAGGCGCCCGATCTCACGGTCGTGGCGGCCGCGGGAGCCTGGACCTGCGCGGAATGCGCGGACACCGGGCCGTATCAGATCATGTCCGATACCGGGCCGCTGTGCCTGACCTGCGCGGATCTGGACCACCTGGAATTCCTGCCCGCCGGGGACGCGGCACTGAGCCGACGCGCCAAGAAGGAGAGCGCCCTGTCCGCGATCGTGGTGCGGTTCAACGCCCGGCGCAAACGCCATGAACGCGTCGGCATCCTGGTCGAGGAACAGGCGCTGGCCCGCGCGGAGGAGCAGTGCCTGGCCGATGAGGACGCGCGGCTGCGCCGCCGCGAACGCGATACCGCTCGGCGCGCGGCACAGGACGTCGAATTCCAGGCGCGGATGGCCGCGGAGATCCAACGGCTGTTCCCGCACTGCCCGCCCGAGCGCGCCACCGAGATCGCCGACCATGCGGCGGTGCGCGGCAGCGGGCGCGTCGGGCGCAGTGCGGCGGCGAAAGTCCTTGCCGCCGAGGCGGTTACGCTAGCGGTCATCGCCTCGATCCGGCACCTCGACACCGATTACGATCGGTTGCTGATGGCGGGTACGCCGCGCAAGGAGGCTCGTGCGGCGATCCGCCCGACGCTGGATCGGGTGCTCGAATCCTGGCGGGGCTGAATCCGCCTCGGGTGCCGGGCCGCTATCGACGACTCGGTCACAAATCTCGCCGAACCCGTACGGTTCCCCACGCGGCTGAGCACAGGCTTCGACGTCTGGCCGCTATCGACAGGTCACAACCACAACCGAACCCCGAACCGTTCTGGCGCAACAAGTCCCGGCCGCCCGCGGTCGTCGCTGAACTCCGCACCGTTCCGTGGAGCCGAATCCGGTCTCGGACAGCGAGGCCTACCGGCAGCCGGCGACCGCGACCGTCACCGGACCCACAACAGTTTTCGGTGTCGCCAGATATCCTGTGCCACAGCATTTGTCGCAGGCGAGCAGTGCGGCGGCCTCGGCGACGCTGGCGGTGGCCACAGCGGCTCTCGTTCGTACGGCGGGATGCGGGACGTGCACCCCGGCCAGTTCGTCGGCGGTGAATGCCATGACCGGAACGCCTAGTTCGGCTGCGGCGGCTGACAGGCCCGATTCGCTCGCTCGGCGGTCGATCGTAGCTATGCAGCCGACCTGCTTGTCCCCCAGCACTTCCCGCACGGCGTGCAGGATATCCGCAGCGGAAGTCGCCGGGCGGCATCCAATGCCGACGACGATTTCGCCGCTGCCCGGACGTGATTCACACATCAGCACAAAGGGCCGCGTAATCCGCTGCGGCAGCGACGAATCCGGCGATCGTCGCGGGATTTCCGGCGGGGTGCGTGTGTAGATACGATGCGTGCACCCGATGGATCACCGCACCCTCGCGAACGGTGTCGCCGTTCGGTGAGCGCCAGGCCCAGGCCGGATCGGCGGACGCGGTGGAAACCAATCGGGTCCGATGGAATTCGTGACCGCGCACCCGTTGGCCGGTCGGCCAGAGCGGAGAGTCGTTCAGCGCCACCGCATCCCGATAGCCCAGCGTCAGCCGGGGCCCGAATTCGGCTGTCGCATCGACCACCCCGGCCATGCGGTGCCCGTCCAGGCTGCGGGTCAGATACAGCAGTCCGGCGCATTCGGCGTGCACCGGCATACCGGCGCGGGCCGCGGCGCGCATCGCGTCGAGCAGCCGATCGTTCGCCGACAGCTCCGCCGCGTGCTCCTCCGGGAACCCGCCCGGCAGAACCACACCCGCTGTTCCGGTGGGCAAGTCGTCGCGCAGCGGATCGAAGACCACCACCCGCGCGCCCGCCGCCGCCAGCAATTCACGATGCTCGGCATACCCGAAGGTGAACGCCGCACCTCCGGCCATGGCGATCACCGGACCGTCTCCGTCCGAGCCTCCGGTTGTTTCCGGCCCGGGAACATGAGTGACGTCCGCAAGCCGCGCATTGTCCGCCCGCGCCCGCGACTCCCGCGTATCGGTATCCGAGTAAGTCCCAATCGGCGCACCATCCGCCCACGCCCACGACTCCCGCACACCGGTATCCGACTGCGTCCGCGCATCATCCACCAACACTCGCGACTGCCGCGTACCAGCATCCGAGCGCCGCACAGTCGGCGCAGCGTCCGCCAACCCGCGCAATTCGGCGACCGGATCCCAGCTGGGCTCGGGCACCCGCGCCTCGGCCAGCCGGGCGATCGCGGCCAGATCCACGTGTGCGGCAACGAGTTCGGTCATCGCCTCGACCGCCGACCGCGCCGCCCCACCGTGCTCCACCGCGGGAATCAACCCCAGATGTCGTGAGGGAACAGCCAATTCGGCCATCCGCGGCAGCGCGCCCAGCACCGGCAGACCGACCCGATCGCAAGCGGCGCGCAACACCTGTTCGTGCCGCTCGCTGCCGACGCGGTTGAGGATCACGCCGCCGAGCCGGATTTCGCTGTCGTAGGTGGCGAATCCGTGCAACAGCGCCGCGAGACTCTGGCTGTGGCCGCGCGCGTCCACCACCAGCACGACCGGTGCGCCCAGCAATGCCGCGACCTGCGCTGTGGATCCCTCCGCGACCGACTGCGCCTGATTTTCGTCGATGCGACCGTCGAACAGGCCCATCACACCCTCGACGACCGCGATATCGCATCCGCGCGTCCCGTGCCGATACAGCGGCGGCACCCGCTCCGCGCCCACCAGCACCGGATCCAGATTCCGGCCCGGACGTCCGGCCGCCAGCCCGTGATACCCGGGATCGATATAGTCCGGGCCCACCTTGAAGGGAGCGACGGAATGCCCCGCACGCCGCAGCGCGCCGATCAAACCCGTTGCGAGAGTGGTCTTCCCGCTTCCGGAGGCCGGTGCGGCGACGACCACCGCGGGTGTGCTCACCATTCGATGCCGCGCTGGCCCTTGCGGCCCGCATCCATCGGGTGTTTCGTCTTCGTCATCTCGGTGACCAGATCGGCGGCGTCGATCAGCGCCCGCGGGGCATCGCGTCCGGTGATCACCACGTGCTGATTGCCGGGACGGGTGCGCAGGGTCTCGACCACCTCGTCCACATCGACCCACCCCCACTTCAGCGGGTAGGTGAATTCGTCGAGCACGTAGAACCGGTGCTGCTCGGCGGCCAGGCGGCGGGCGATCTCCTGCCAACCGGCCAGCGCGGCCGCGGCGTGATCCTCCTCGGTGCCCTGTTTGCGGGTCCAGGACCAGCCCTCGCCCATCTTGTGCCATTCGACCGGGCCGCCGGCACCGGTCTCCTCGTGCAACCGCCCGAGAGTGCGGAACGCCGCCTCCTCCCCGACCTTCCATTTCGCACTCTTCACGAACTGGAACACCGCGATGTCGAATCCCTGATTCCAGGCCCGCAACGCCATCCCGAACGCCGCGGTCGACTTCCCCTTGCCGGGCCCGGTGTGCACCGCCAGAACCGGCTGGTTACGCCGCTGCCGAGTGGTCAACCCGTCATCGGGCACCGTCTCGGGAACACCCCTGGGCATCGACACCGCTCCTTCCGCACATGAATCTGCTGCTCCACGTTGCCACACCCCGTCCCCGCCCCGGCCCCCGCCCCGGCCTGCGCCGCAGCAGCTCCCGCCTGTGCCGTGGGCATCGCCCTGTGCTCGGGTAGGTCCGATATCGGGTCGTACGCTGGATTCATGCCGGAACTTCTGACCGTGAGCGCTGTCGATCGGGTGCTCGACATCGTCGCGGGCCGCCGGGTGGCGGTGCTGACCGGGGCGGGATTGTCCACCGACAGTGGGATTCCGGATTATCGGGGGCCGAGTTCGCCGCCGCGCAATCCGATGACCTATCAGCAGTTCGTCGGGGATCCGGTGTTCCGGCAACGGTATTGGGCACGCAACCATGTCGGCTGGCGGCAGATGGACGCCGCGCGGCCGAATCCGGGACACCGTGCGCTGGCCCGGCTCGAACGCGCGGGCGTCGTCAGCGGGCTGATCACCCAGAACGTGGATCTGCTGCACACCAAGGCGGGCAGTCGCCGGGTGATCGACCTGCACGGCACCTATGCGCGCGTGCGCTGCCTGAGCTGCTCGGCCCTGATCTCCCGCATGCGCCTGGCCGACCGGCTCGAGGACGCCAATCCCGGCTTCGCCGAATCGGTCACCGACGGCATCGAGGTCGCCCCCGACGCCGACGCCGTGGTCACCGACACCGCGAACTTCCGCATGGTCGACTGCGAACACTGCGGCGGAATGCTCAAACCCGATATCGTCTATTTCGGCGAGAACGTCCCGAAGGACCGCGTAGCCGAGGCATACGACCTGGTCGAGGACGCCGATGTACTCCTGACCGCGGGCTCCTCCCTCACCGTCATGTCGGGCCTGCGCTTCGTGCGCCACGCGGCCAAAACCTCTCGCCCGGTCGTCATCGTGAACCGCGGCGTCACCCGCGGCGACCCGCTCGCCGCCCTCACCGTCGCCGCAGGCTGCTCCGAACTACTCACCGCCCTCGCCGACCAACTCACCACGACCCCCGCGCGATAACCACACACGCGAGCCGAATCCGCCTACCGAGGACCGCGGCCACGCCGAACTGATGGCGCAAGTTCTCGAGTCGGCTCGGCAGCCGAACCAGAAGCCACAGGGCAAACTCCGCACGCATCCGCGTCTTGGGAGCCAGTGCATTCGAAACGCGCTCGGACTGCGCGCCCGGGTATGCCCGCTGACCCGCAACGCCGGACACCGCCGCAGATTCACCGGTTATCTCAGCCGCACGAGCTCAGGTGACGCGCAAGCCGACGAGTTCGACTGCCGCCCAAGCTAATCGAGCCACTTCAACGGAACCCGACCAGCGCGCACGCCGCAGAACTTACGCCGCGCGGATCCCGGTCACCTGCGACCGCACGACGCCCGCCACGGAGTCGCCGGTGATCTCGGCCAGGCGGATGTAGGTGGCGCGCAGGTCGCGGGCCAGTTCGGCGGCCAAGCCCAAGCGGATCATGCCGCGTTCGCAGTCGACGACGACGCCGGTGACACCGTCGCGGGCCAGGACGCGGGCGGCGGCGCGGGCGCGTGGGACCGGGTCCGTGCCGCCGTTGGCGCGGCCATCGGTGAGCAGGACGACCATCGCGCGACGCTGCGGGTCGCGCACCCGCTCGCGCTGCACGACCGCGCGCGCCTCGACCAGGCCGCGGGCCAGCGGAGTCTTACCACCGGTGCGCAGACCCGCCAGACGACGCACCGCGATGTCCACCGAGGAGGTCGGCGGCAGAACCAGCTCGGCCTCGCTGCCGCGCACGGTGATCACCGCGACCTTGTCGCGCCGCTGATAGGCGTCGCGCAGCAGGGCCACGATCGCGCCGGTGACCGCGGAGAGTCGATCGCGGGCGGCCATCGAACCCGACGTGTCGACCACGAAGATCACCAGATTGCCTTCGCGCCCTTCGCGATACGCACCGCGCAGGTCGTCCGGCTCGAGAGTCAGCGGACCCGCGAACCGGCCGCGGGCGCGTTGATACGGTGCGGCGGCGAAGACCGTGCCGAGCAGATGCAGTCCGGCCGTGGCATCGGGTACCGCACGCACGACACGGCCGTGCCGGGTGCTCGCGCGCGAACGCCGTCCCGGCGCGCCCTCGCCGACGCCCTGCACCTCCCAACGAGGCGGGCGCGCAACCGAATTCGGCGGAGCGCCCGCCCGGCCCTCCGGCGCGCCGCCACCGCCGGGCGTATCGGGTCCGCCGTCCGGATCGTCGTCGGGACGCCCGCCGTCGCTATCCGAGCCACCCTGCTCCGAATCGGGCTCATCGGCCGGTGGGGTCTCCGATTCGCCTGTCGGACCGAATGTTTCGTCGGAGTTCTGTTCGGCGCGGGCGGCCTCCTCGGCGGCCTGCCGCATCGCCTCCTCCAGCTGTTCCTCGCTGATGCCGGGCTCGTCGAACGGATCACGCCGACGCCGGTGCGGCAGTGCGAGTTCCGCGGCGATACGCACGTCATCGGCTGTCACACAACGACTTCCGCGCCACGCCGCATGCGCGGTCGCGGTACGCGCGACCACCAGGTCGGCGCGCATGCCGTCCACGTCGAAGCTGGCGCACAGCGCGGCGATGCGACGCAACTCCACATCGTCCAGTTCCACCTCCCCGACCAGTTCGCGGGCGATGAGAATCCGGTCGGCGGTCTCGCGATCGGCCTCGGCGTACCGGTCGGCGAATCCGTTCGGATCCGCTTCGTAGTCCAGGCGACGGCGCACGACGGCCATGCGCACATCCACATCGCGGGAGGCGGCCACGTCGACGGTCAGCCCGAATCGGTCCAGCAGCTGCGGACGCAGCTCACCCTCCTCCGGGTTCATCGTCCCGACCAGCACGAACCGGGCCGGATGCGAATGCGACACCCCGTCGCGCTCGATATGCACCCGTCCCATGGCCGCGGCGTCGAGCAGCACGTCGACCAGATGGTCGTGCAGCAGATTGACCTCGTCCACGTAGAGCACGCCGTGATGCGCGGCCGCCAGCAGACCCGGCCGGAACGCCTGTTCGCCGTCTCGCAGCACCCGCTGCAAATCCAGCGACCCGACCACCCGATCCTCGGTCGCCCCGACCGGCAGCTCCACCAGCCGCGCAGGCCGCTGGGCACCCCGCTCATCGGCGACCGGCGGCAACAACTGCGCCAGCGCCCGCACCACGGTCGACTTCGCGGTCCCCTTCTCCCCGCGCACCAGCACGCCCCCGATCCCCGGATGCACCGCACACAGAATCAGCGCCAACTGCAACTGCTCCTGCCCCACCACCGCCGAGAACGGAAACCCGGCCTCACCGGATGCTGATACGGAACTCGCGGCGACATCGACTGCGGACTCGGACACGCCCCAACTGTATTGCGCATCGACGACGTCCTCGCCGCCGCCCTCCTGTGACCAGCCCCACCCACACAACTCTTCGCAAGCCGCGCAGACCGACGCTGTCGTGGTCGCCCCGCGAACGCTTGGTCCGCGCAGCCGGACCGGCGCGCGCCGTCCCGGTGCGCGATGAGCTGGCCGCGATTCGCAAGCGGTGCGCTCGACTCCCCGGTCCGCGACGATCCGGACCGCCCACGGAAACCCTCGCCGCTCAGTCGTTTTCGATCGCGGGCGAATAGACTGCGCGCGTGCGGGATCTGGCTGCGGGGTTCGGGTATCTGTTGCAGGGGCAGCGGTGGGTGGCGGCGCATCGGCGGCGGTTCGGGTACGCGCTGGTGCCGGGGCTCATCGCACTGGTGTTGTATCTGGCCGCGATCGTCGCGGTGGCGTGGTTCGTGGGTGATGTCGTCGCGTGGGCGACACCGTTCGCCGATCACTGGGCCTCGCCGTGGCAGGGTGTGCTGCGCGGCTTCCTGGACGTGTTGCTGCTGGTGCTGTGCCTGTTCCTGGCGGTGATCACGTTCACCGCGCTGACGTTGGCACTGGGGCAGCCGTTCTACGAGGCGCTCGCCGGGCACGTGGACCGGAGCCTGTCCCCGGGCGACGCGCCGCCGGGACCGGGTTTGTCCACCTGGCGGATGATCAAAGACGGCATCGCGCTGGTGCTGCGGGCCGTGGTGTGGGGTGTGGTGCTGTTCGCGGCCGGATTCCTGCCCGTGGTGGGGCAGACGGTGGTTCCCGTCGTGGGCATCGGCGTCACCGGATTCTTCCTGGTGCAGGAACTCACCACCGTGGCCATGCAACGTCGCGGAATCGCCCTGCGCGACCAGCTGACGTTGCTGCGCTCACGCCGGATGCTGGTGTGGGGCTTCGGAATTCCGCTCGCCGCGGCATTTCTGGTGCCGTTCGTCGCGATCGTGCTGATGCCGGGCGCGGTGGCCGGAGCGACCCTGCTCACCCGCGAGGCACTCCACGAGCCGACGAAACCCCGCACCTGAGAACAACCGAAACAGACGGTCCCGCAACCACTTCCGAGTTGCGGGACCCGCAGGCTAACCGCGCCGCATCGGAATGTGCGGGATACCGTCCTCGATGTACTCCGCGCCGTCGGTGACGAACCCGTGCTTGGTGTACATATCGATCAGGTAGGTCTGCGCATTGAGTCGCACTGTGGCCGAACCGGTTTCGGCGAGCGCGGCCTGCAGCAGCCGCGTGGTGTAACCGTGCCCGCGGGCCGACGGCGTGGTACACAGACGGCCGATGCGGAACGATTTCACCCCGTTCTCGTGCTCCTCGCTCAGGCGCAGCGTGCTGATCGCCTCACCCTCGTCGTCGAGCCACAGGTGCCGGGTCTCCGGCAACAGATCCAGCCCGTCCAGTTCTGGATACGCGCATTTCTGCTCGACGACGAAAACCTGGACGCGAAGCTTCAACAGCTTGTAGAGGGTCGCGGTGTCCAGATCCGCGGCCCACGACCGTTTTAGAGTAACCGTTGACATCATCGCGTCTTGCTATCACATCGCTCAGCTCTGCGCGAGTTCAGCCTTCGGTGTGTTCGCGGTCAACCCGAGCGCCTTGTTCGACCAGTCCCACACCTCGTGGTACAGAGCCTGATTCTCGGACAGCTTGACGCCCAGCGAGGGAACCATGGCCTTGAGTTGCGGCGTCCAGTCCGCGTACTCGCGCGGGAAGCAGCGCTGCAGCACGTCCAGCATGGCGCTGACGCAGGTGGACGCGCCCGGCGAGGCGCCCAGCAAACCCGCGATGGAACCGTCGGCGGCGTTGATGACCGCGGTGCCGAGTTCGAGCACGCCCCCGACGCCCTTGCGACGGATGATCTGCACGCGCTGACCGGCGGTGATCAGCTCCCAGTCGCGCGCGTCGGCGCGCGGAATGAACTCCTCCATCGCGTTCACCTTGCCCGCTGGAGACTTCAGCAGCTCGCTGACCAGGTACTTCACCAGGCCGAGTTCGGTGACGCCGACACCGAGCATCGGGGTCAGATTGCCGGGGCGGATCGACTTGAACAGGTCCCCGTACTTGCCGTCCTTGAGGAACTTCGGCGTCCAGCCCGCGTAGGGGCCGAACAGCAGTCCGCGCTTACCCTCGATCACACGAGTATCCAAGTGCGGCACCGACATCGGCGGCGCACCGACCGCGGCCATGCCGTACACCTTGGCCTCGTGCTGAGTGATCAGCTCCGGATTGATGCACCGGAAGAACTGCCCGCTGACCGGGAATCCGGCGAAGCCCGCGATCTCGGGGATCCCCGCCTTCTGCAGCAGCGGCAGCGCGTAACCGCCGGCGCCGACGAAGACGAATTTCGCGTTCACCGTGCGGGTCGAGCCGGTACGCGTGTTGCGCACCTTCACATCCCAACTACCGTCGGACTGCTTGGACAGGTTGCGCACCTCGGTGCCGAACGCGGTGTCGACGCCCGAGCGGCCCAGATAGGCCAGCAGCTGTTTGGTGAGCGCCCCGAAGTTGATATCGGTGCCCTTCTCACTCCAGTTCAGCGTGACCGGCTCGCTGAAGTCGCGGCCCTTGGCCATCAGCGGCAACCGCCGGGCGAACTCGTCGGGCGAGTCGATGAACTCCATCCCCTCGAACAGCGGGTGCCGGGCCAGCGCCTCGTACCGCTTGCGCAGGTACTCCGCGCCGTCCGCGCCGTGAGTGAAGCTGACGTGCGGAATCGGGTTGATGAACTCCGACGGAGTATCGAGAACGCCGTTCTCCACCGCATAGGACCAGAACTGCCGCGAAACCTGGAACCGCTCGTTGATGTCGACGGCCTTGGACACGTCGACGCCGCCGTCGGCGGTGCGCGGGGTGTAGTTGAGCTCACACAACGCGGAATGCCCGGTACCGGCGTTGTTCCAGGGGTCACTGCTCTCCGGGGCGGCGGCGTCCAGGCGCTCGAACATCGTGATCGACCAGTCGGGCTGCAGCTGGCGAAGCAGTGCGCCCAGCGTGGCACTCATGATGCCGGCACCGATGAGGACTACATCGGTCTTTTCAGTCATCGCAGCGTTCGACACGGGTAGATCGACTTCCTTGTCCATATGCGCGGTCGCGCCCCGGGCGGACCCAACCTGGGCATTGTGTTGTGCGTCACCGGAATTCCGGCGAATACGGCGGGTAAGAGGTTACCCGTCGTTCACTTCAACCTGATTCTGCCCCTCGGCATGCCCGTTTTCGAAACCGCCACACCCGCGGTGAGCGGGTCACCTGTACCGCGACGCCGCTGAGCGGGTCGAATATCGTGGAGCCTGTGACGAACGAGACGCCGCTGGCCCAGCCCCGGACCGACTCCTGGCAGCCCGACATCCTGGGCGAGGGATACGAACAGCGCCGGATCCCCCTGGGACCCGACCCGGACGGCGAGGGGACCGTCGAGGCCACCCTGGTCCGATACCTGTCCACGGCCGAGGCGACCGCCGCGGTGCTGTACGTCCACGGATTCACCGACTACTTCTTCCAGCGGCACCTCGCCGAGCACATGGCCGCGCAGGGCCACCGCTTCTTCGCCCTGGATCTGCGCAAGTGCGGGCGTTCGCGACGTGAGGGGCAGACCGCGCACTACGTCACCGATCTGGCGCTGTACGACGCCGAGTTGAACGAGGCGCTGCGCATCGTGCGCGAGGAGACGGGCCTGCCGGTGCTGGTGATGGGCCACTCCACCGGCGGACTGGTGACCCCGCTCTGGCTGGACCGCTTGCAGAGCGCCGAAGGTGTTGCCGCACAGGGAATTACCGGACTCGTACTGAACAGTCCCTGGTTCGATCTACAGGGCCCGGCCTACTACCGGACCGTCGTCGGCAACACCCTGATCGACGGACTGGGCCGCCTGCGCGCCATGGCCACCCTGCCCGGTTCGAAGGTCACCACCTACGGCGACAGTCTGCACCGGAGCTCGTCCGGCGAGTGGGACTACGACCTGGACTGGAAGCCGCTGAGCGGATTCCCGGTGCATTTCGGCTGGTTGCGCGCGATCCGGCAGGGGCACGCCCGGCTGCAGCGCGGCCTGGACATCGGCGTACCCGCGCTGATCCTGCGCTCGAAAATGACCAAGTTCATGCGCGCGTACGGCCCCGCGGCCGATGTCGCGGACACCGTGCTGGACGTTCGCCAGATCCAACGCTGGTCCGGCTGCCTGGGTGAACGCACCAACATCGTCCCGATCGAGGGCGCCCGGCACGATGTGTTCCTGTCCTCCGAGGAGGTACGGCAGCAGGCGTTCACCGAACTCGATTCCTGGCTGCGCTGGCTCGCCGATCACCGATCATGACATCAGCCCCGCACGCCGAATCGCGTCGGAGACAACAGCTTCAACACCTCGTTTCACCAGCCCCGTAGAACGCCGACCCCCGGTTTGCGGCGCGGCTCGCCGCCCGGACGCGTGGCCGGGCGCGAGAACGAGTGCCCGACACGGGGCCGGGCGGTGAGCCATCAGGGCGCCGCGAACCCCGCCGGAGCGGAGGGGAGGCAGAACTTACAGCCGGTTACCACTGGCCGCTGCGCAGCACGATCTCCGTGGCGAATTCCTGGGCGGCCTCGGCGGCCGGATCGGCCACGTCGACCTGGGCGACGCGGAATTCTCCGTAGACGTGGCGAGCGGCGGCCTCGGCGGCCGCTCGCGGCAGATCCTTGGTCGCGACGACGGTGGTGGGGATCTCGACGGCCGGGCAGCTCGCATCGGTGACGGTGTTGTCCGCGCCGGGGGCGGCGGGATGCCCGCGTCCGGCGACAACCAGCCCCATGAACCGGCCGAAACCGCGTGCGGCCAGCTGCCAGGCCAGATCGGCGCCCGCGCCGTAACCGGCGAGGTTGGCCCACGGGACGCCGATGTCGTCCAGGATCGCGTAGATCGCCGCGGTGTCGAGTCCCTCGATCGATTCCAGCACGATCGTGCGCAGATCCGAGGTGTGCAGGCGGGCACACACCGCGTCGTAGACGTCGGCCGGGGCGCCCGTGTCGGGCAGCAGCACGACCGTGTGCCGGAACTGCGAGCCATCGATTCGAACGGTCCAGGCGCGGTCACCGACCGCGATCCGCCGTGTTTCCATGTCGACTTACGCTACACGGCCCACGCCCCGGGAACTTCGTGTCGCTGCCCACGTACCGACGCCCGCGGAGAGCTCGGCCACGCGGGGCGGGCGAATCGTTGCGCGGACCACTCTCGGCCGGTCGAGAGCATGTTCTCACGTCCCGAGCGAACTCGGCGCCCGCCAGCGGGTACCAGCAGTCCGAAGACACCCGGCAGTGCTCGAACGTCCCGCTTGCGCACTCTACGGCGCGGGCGCGGAGCATCGGTGATCAAGGATCCGGTCGTGCGAGGGCGAGGGTGAGCAGCCGGACGACACGGCAGTGGGACCAGAAGCCCCGACTCCATGGCATCGAGGGTGAGCAGCCGTGCCGGACGGGTCCGCCGTCCTGATCAGGCGTCCCGGTTCCGCGACGTCGAGAGGATCGGCACACCGGACGGCGCCCCGGCCGTGATCAGGCGTTCCAGTTCGCCGATGTCGAGATGCTTCTCGAGCAGGTCGGCGAGCAGGTCGAGCTGGGACTCGCGTTCGGCGACGGCCGAAATATCCTCGGCGACACGGAATCCGGTGCGTCCGGCCTGCTCGGCGACCTCGCGCAACCAGGCCCGGCGGAATTCGTCGGACTCCATCAGACCGTGCAGGTGCGTGCCGCGGATCGGCCCGCGCGCACTGCCTTCCGCGCGGCCGTCGTCGAGTTCGAGCCAGGCGGGATCGCCGGTTCGGCGCGCGCGGCCGTAGTGGATCTCGTAGCCGCTCAACGGAATTCCGGAGTCTGCGGCGCGACCGGTGGTATGGCGCAAGACCTTCGGTTCGGTGAACTCGATGTCCAGATCCAGCAGGCCGAGTCCGGCGACCTCGCCCGCACTCGATTCGACCTCGTCCACGATGCGCCGGGCCAGCATCTGATATCCGCCGCAGATGCCCAGGATCGGCCGCCCGGCCGCGGCACGCGCGCCCAGGGCATCGGCAATTCCGGTGCGGCGCAACCATTCCAGATCGCTCACCGTGGATTTACTGCCCGGCAGCACCACCAGATCGGCGTCGGTCAGCCGGGACGGATCGTCCGCCCAGCGCACCGATACCCCGGGCTCGCAGGCCAGCGCCTCGACGTCGGTGGAGTTGGAGATGCGCGGCAACCGGATCGCCGCGACGGTCAGCCACTCGGTCCCGATCGGCGGGCGCGGGCGGCCGACCGGTGCGTCGGCGACGGTGCCGAGGGAATCCTCGGCGTCGATCCACAGGTCCTCGGCGAAGGGCAGCACGCCGAGCGTGGGACGTCCGGTGAGCTCGGTGAGCGTATCGAGACCGGGTCGCAGCAACTCGACGTCGCCGCGGAATTTGTTGACGATGAACCCGCAGATGAGTTGCTGGTCTTCGGGTTCCAGAATCGCCACGGTCCCGAACAGGTGCGCGAGCACCCCACCGCGATCGATATCGCCGACCAGCACGACGGGCAGATCCGCCGCCCGCGCCAACCCCATATTCGCCAGATCCGTTGCCCGCAGATTGATTTCGGCGGGCGAACCGGCCCCCTCGCAGATCACCACATCGAATTCGGCACGCAGCGAGGCCAGTTCATCGGCCACCACCGCACGCAACCGCCGCCGATGCCGGAAATAGTCCCGCGCGCCGACCGTATCCACGGCCCGTCCCCGAACCACCAGCTGCGAACGCCGATCACTCCCGGGCTTGAGCAGCACCGGATTGAACCGCACACTCGGCTCGAGCCCGCACGCCCGCGCCTGCAACGCCTGCGCCCGCCCGATCTCCCCGCCATCGAGCGCCACCACCGAGTTGTTCGACATGTTCTGCGCCTTGAACGGCGCCACCCGCACCCCGCGCCGCGCCAGCATCCGGCACAACCCGGCAACCACGACGCTCTTTCCCGCATCCGAGGTCGTCCCGGCGACCAGCAGTGCCCCCTTCACCGCGCCACCTCGTCCGGCGCAGAGGGGTACCCGCTCACGGGAGGGTGAGGATTTCCGCGCCGGTGTCGGTGACGACGAGGGTGTGCTCGAACTGGGCGGTCCACTTGCGGTCCTTGGTGACGACGGTCCAGCCGTCGTCCCAGATCTCGTAGTCGATGCCGCCGAGGTTGATCATGGGCTCGATGGTGAAGGTCATGCCGGGTTCGATGACCGATTCGATCGCGGGCTGGTCGTAGTGCAGGATCACCAGGCCGCTGTGGAAGGTGGGGCCGACGCCGTGGCCGGTGAAGTCGCGCACGACGCCGTAGCCGAACCGGTTGGCGTAGGACTCGATCACGCGGCCGATGACGTTCAGCGCCCGGCCCGGCCGCACCGCCTTGATCGCCCGCATGGTCGCCTCGTGGGTGCGCTCGACCAGCAGCCGCACCTCCTCGTCCACGTCACCGGCGAGGAAGGTGGCGTTGGTGTCGCCGTGCACGCCGTCGATGTACGCGGTGACGTCGATGTTGACGATGTCGCCGTCCTCGATGATCGTCGAGTCCGGAATGCCGTGGCAGATCACCTCGTTCAGCGACGTGCAGCAGGATTTCGGAAATCCCTTGTAGCCCAACGTGGACGGGTACGCGCCGTGATCGCACATGTACTCGTGGGCGATGCGGTCCAGATCGTCGGTGAGGACGCCGGGGGCGACGGCCTTGCCCGCCTCCTGGAGCGCCTGCGCGGCGATCTTGCTCGCGATGCGCATCTTCTCGATCGTCTCGGGCGTCTGCACCCACGGTTCACTACCCTCGTTGACCGTTTTCTTCCACGCGTACTCCGGACGCGGGATCGATCGCGGAACCTCACGGATCGGGGACTGGACGCCGGGGACGAGCGGCTTGCGGGTGCGTACTGCCATGCGACAAGAGTATCCGCACCGAGCGTCCGGATTCTCGGCACTCCGCGCCGCCGACCCCCGCGGAATTTATCCGGACCACGGTCCGTTTAGGCTGTCGACATCGGTATCACGGGAGGAAGAACAATGGAACTGGGATTGACGACCTTCGCCGAACGGCATGCGGTCGGCGACCGCCCGGCACCGAGCGCGGGGGAACGGTTGCGGCAGGTCGTCGACGAGGCCGTCGCCGCCGAACGCGCAGGTCTGGACGTATACGGCGTCGGCGAGCACCATCGGCGGGACTTCGCGGCGTCCGCACCCGCGGTGGTCCTGGCGACAATCGCCGGACGCACCGAGCGGATCCAGCTGACCAGCGCGGTGAGCGTGCTCAGCTCCGCGGATCCGGTACGGCTGTACCAGGAATTCGCCACTCTCGATCTGCTCTCCGACGGTCGCGCCGAACTGATGGCGGGACGTGGGTCCTTCACCGAATCCTTCCCCCTGTTCGGCTACGACCTGGCCGACTACGACGACCTTTTCGACGAGAAACTCGCTCTGCTGCTGCATCTACGCGCGGACGAGCCGGTGACCTGGTCCGGCCGTTTCCGTCCCGCACTGCACGACACCGTCGTCCAGCCGCGCACCGACCGGCCGCTGCCGGTGTGGATCGCGGTCGGCGGCAGCCCCGAATCGGTGGTGCGAGCCGGGCTCCTGGGCCTGCCGCTGGCCATCGCCATCATCGGCGGCCAGCCCGCGCGATTCCGCCCCCTGGTCGACCTGTACCACCGCGCTCTCGAGGAGGGCGGGCACGATCCGCAGCCCATCGCGGTGCACGCGCACGGCTACATCGCCGACACCGACGAACAGGCCGTGGCCGACTTCTACGAACCCTACGCCGCCGCGATGAGCGGCCTGGGCCGCGAACGAGGCTGGGGCGCAATGACTCCCGATCAGTTCGAAGCGCTGCGCTCACCCGCCGGATCCCTGTTCGTCGGCACGCCGGACCGCGTCGCGGAGAAGATCGCGGGAATCCGCGACACCCTCGGCCTGGACCGCTTCATGCTCCACCCGAGCGTCGGCACCCTGCCCCACGACAACGTCCTGCACACCATCGAGTTGCTCGGTGAGAAGATCGCCCCGCAGGTTCGCTGAGACGCGCGGGTCGGTCAACCCTTGAGTCCGGTGCTGGCCATCCCCTCGACGATGCGGCGTTGGAACAGTACGAAGACCGCCAGCAGCGGCAGCGCGCCCAACACCGCCGACGCCATGATCTCGGCGTAGCGCGCGCCGTAGGTGGAGGTGAGGGAGGCCAGGCCGACCGGGATCGTCATGGTCCGGGTCGAGCTGAGCACCAGCAGAGGCCACAGCAGGCTGTTCCACGTCCACACGAACACGAAGATCGCCACCGCGGACACCGCGGGTCGGCTCAGCGGCATATAGATCCTGGAATACACCCGGAACCAGCTGGCCCCGTCGACGCGGGCGGCGTCACCGAGTTCGGAGGGGATTCCGGCGAAGAACGACAGGAAGACGAACACCGCCACCGGCACCGCGATCGACGGAAGGATCAGCGCCCAATAGGTATTGGTCAGCCCGATCGAGGCGAACTCCTGGAACATCGGCACCATCAACGCCTGCGGCGGCACGAGCAATCCGATCAGCAGCAGCCCGATCACGACGCGACGTCCGGCGAATCGCGTACGCGCCAAGGCGAATCCGGCCATCGAACAGCACACGACCGCGAACAGCGCCGAAATCGCCGCGGTCAGAAAGCTGTTCATGTACCAGGTGAGGATGTCGGTGCTGCCGATGACCGAGCGGTAGGCCGCCAGGGTGGGATGCGAGGTCCACCAGGTGGTCGGATCGGCGGTGATCTCGCCGTCGGGACGGAACGACAGATCCACCGCCCACAGCAGTGGAATCAGCCAGATCACCGCGAACAACACCAGAACCACCGCGCACAGCGTGCGGAAGGCGCGGCCGCTGCTCACGTGTGGTCCGGCGCTGTCTGTGCCGAACTCTGCGCTGTCCGAGGCGGATTCGATGCTCACCGCGCTCATCCCTTCCTGCCGATGATCCGTCCGGCCACCAGCCACAGCGCCGAAACGGCAAGTATCACAACGAGATACACCAGCGACGCGGCATCCGCGTAACCAGCGCGATAGTCGGTGAAACCGGACTCGTAGATGTATTCCAGCGCCGGCCGGGTGGAGAAATTGGGTCCGCCGACGAGCACCAGGTAGATCTGGTCGAACACCTTGAGCGAGGCGATAACCTGCAGGGCGACCACCAGTGCGGTGGTACGCCCCAACAGCGGAACGGTGATGTGCCGGATCGTCGCCCATCCGCGCGCGCCGTCGACGGCCGCCGCGTCGTAGACGTCGCGCGGAATATCTTGTAGCGCAGCGACATACAGCACGTAATTGAACCCGACCGTCCACCACAGCGTCAGCAGAGCCATGGAGATCATCGCCCAGCCCGTCGAGCCCAGCCAGTTCGGCGCGGTGATGCCGATCGCGGTCAGCCAGGTGGTCGCCAGGCCGATCTGTGCGGCGTAGACCAGGCCGAAGATCAGCGCGACCGATGCCGACGGGATGACGTACGGTGCGAAGAACACGAAGCGGTAGAACCCTCGTCCGCGGCGCACCCGCTCGGTCAGCAGCGCCAGCAGCAGGGAGATCACCACCAGCGGAATCGTTGTGTAGAGGGTGAACTGGACGCTGTGCCACATCGAGGACCAGAAGTCCGCGCTGCTCAGCACCTCGGCGTAGTTGCCCAATCCGCGGGCGCTGCCCAGTCCGGAATGCGCGATGCTGGTGTTGAACAGGCTCATCACCGCGCCGTAGCCGAGCGGACCCAGGAAGAACAGCACGTATAAGACCAGGAACGGCAACGACAGATACAGGCCGCTGCGCCGCCCCTGACGGGCGTCCGCGTCACCGCGGACAACGGTGGGCACGGCCGGACGCGGCGCCGGGATGGTGACTGCCATGGTGACTCCTGCGCTGGCTAGGCGGGTGAGGGGATCTCGGCGAACTGCTCGAGATTGCGGCGCATATCCGCCAGCGCCGCGCGGGGCGCCAGGCCTCCCTGTTGAACGGCCGAAATGGCCTGGCCCATGAAGATTTCGAGCTCCGATCCGGATCCCGAATACCAGGCGGGTTCGTCGTAGTGCACGCTGTCGGCGACATAGGTGTACGACGACTGCGGGACCATCGACTTGTAGGCCTCGCTGTCGCGCACCGGGGTGAAGGCCGGAATATGTCCGCCCGCGGCCCAGATCTGGCTGTGCTCGAGCATGGTTCGGATGAATTCCAGCGAGCGGGTGGTCTTCGCCGGTGTTCGGCCGGCGTCGTGCGGCAGCACGAAGGTATGCGAATCTCCTTGGCACGCATATTCATCACCGAACACGTGCGGGAAGCCCGTCATCCCGAAGGGGGTCTTGTTGGTCAGGTAGACGGTCACATCCCACTCGCCGTCGAACATGAATCCGGCCGCGCCGTTGGAGAACAGCACCGGCACCCCGGTGTCGTCGACCTGTGCGGCCATGAGTCCCTCATCGACCATGGTCTTGATGAAGTTCAGCGCGGTCAGCGCCTTGTCGTCATCCAGGGCAACGCGAGATCCGTTGTCCGCCAATATGGTCCCGCCGAGCTGCCAGTACAGCGTGGAGAACAGCCGCCAGCACATGGCCGGATCGGAGATGTCCGCGGTGACCACCCCGTACTTGCCGGTCACCTGCTTGGCCGCGCGCAGGGCATTGAGCAAACCATCCACTCCCGCAATGGTTTTCAGGGTACCGTCGGACTCGAGCAGCCCGGCCTTCTCGCACACCTCTTTGTGGTAGTAGAGCACGTAGGGGTGGGTATCCAGCGGCACGGCGTAGAGGGTGTCCCCGACATGACAGCGTTGCCACGCCGCGGGGGTGAATTTATCCGCGGTGAGGCCGAATCGGGCCAGATCGGCGGGTGCGATGGGGTCCAGCAATCCGGCCTCGGCCAGCGGGGTCATGCGGGTGGCGTGCGAGATGGCCACATCCGGTGGCATCCCGCCGCGCGCGGCCAGGGAAAGCTTGGTGTAGTAGGGATTTCCCCAGGCCAGCGTGACGGCGTCGAGATGGGTCTCGGGGTGGGCGACCTGATATGTCTTCTGCAGGGCGGTCATTCGCTCGCCGTCGCCGCCGGTGAACAGATTCCAGTAGGTCAGGGTGTTACTCGGCGGAGGTGCGCCGTACAGGCCGGTCGTCAGGGGGGATCCGCAGGCCGACAGGGCCATCGCCGTCGCGCCCAGGCCGAGGGTTCCGCGCAGCAGGTCGCGGCGGCGGATGCCGCTGTGTTCGTACACCGTCGTACTCCCGTGTCGTGCTTATCGTGCCGAAATACGCAGGGCCACCCACGATTCCGCGGGCAGCTCGACGATGACGGCGTTCGTGTCCAGGCGTGCGCCCGACAGCGGCTGGGCGACCTCCCTGGCCGCGGCGGCGTCCAGGGGGCCCTTGTGGTCCGCGACGATCATGGTGGCGGATTCGACTGCGGTCCAAGCGATATCGCCGCGCAGCTCGACGCGAGCAGTGATCGGGTGCTCGGCCCGATTGGTCACGAAGATCGCGGCGCGGCGGAGTTCGGCGTCGTAGGTGGCCGCGACCGCGACCGCCGGGACGTCGCCGTATCGGTCGGTCTCGAGTTCGGGACCGCGCACGCGGGCGACCAGGCTCACCCCGTGCGCGCTCGCGGTGACCTCGGAGATCGGCGCGAATATGGCCTGCCGCCAAGCCGATCCGTCGGGCTCGGTCATGATCGGCGCGATCACGTTGACCAACTGCGCGAGGCAGGCGATTGCGACGCGGTCGGCATGGTTCAGCAGGGTGATCAGCAGATCGCCGACGACCACGGCGTCCAGGGCGCTGTACACGTCCTCGATGCGAGGGCCGCTGGTATCGATCTCGAGTTTCTCGGTGCCCGGAAAGTTCTGCTGGTACCAGACATTCCACTCGTCGAAGGAGATCTTGGGCCGGGCCCGGCTGTGTTTGCGCGCGGCCACCGCGTCGATGGTCGCGGCGACGTCGTCGATGAATTCGCCCATCCCGAACCCGGAGGCCAGGAAGCTGCGCCGATCACCGTCGAGTTCCTCGTAGTAGGCGTGCATCGACACGTAATCGACGACGTCCCAGGCTATTTCGAGCGAGGTGGACTCCCAGTATCCGAACGTCGGCATCCGGTGATGCGAACTGCCGCAGGCCACCAGCTGGATGTCCGGATCCACGAGCTTCATCGCCTGCCCCGCCTGCGCGGCGAGCCTGCCGTACTCCTCGGCGCTCTTGTGCCCGGTCTGCCACGGCCCGTCCATCTCGTTGCCCAGGCACCACAGCTTCACCCCGTAGGGATCCTCGGATCCGTTGCTACGGCGCAGATCCGACCAGTACGTACCGCCGGTGACGTTGCAGTACTCGACCAGGCTCGCGGCCGCCTCGATGCCGCGCGTCCCGAGATTCACCGCGAGCATCGGCTCCACCTCGCGCCGTGCGGCCCACCGCAGGAACTCGTCGGTCCCCACCTGGTTGGTCTCGATCGACCGCCACGCCAGATCCAGCCTGCGCGGCCGCAGATTCCGCGGCCCGATCCCGTCTTCCCATCGGTATCCGGACACGAAATTCCCGCCCGGATAACGGATTACACTGATCCCCAGCTCATCGATCAGCTCGGACACATCGCCGCGGAACCCCTCATGGTCCGCGCTGACATGTCCCGGCTCGTAGATCCCCGTGTACACGCACCGGCCCATGTGCTCGACGAACGACCCGAACAACCGCCGATCGACAACCCCTCGATCGTGCTCGAGCTCCAGGATGATCGCGACCGAACGGTCACGGGCGTCGTCATCGTCCATAGAGAGCTCCCGGTGGTGCCACAGTGCATGTTAGCGATCACATCTGTGCTGTGCGTCACAGAGTAGGTCGCACTCACCACCCCGGTCAAGAGTTCACCCCCAAAACCCCTCGCCGACAAACCCTTCACGCTGATCGCGCAGGACTTCACGTTGGCTCCCGAGGAGTAACCCCCGGCCGGGTCTGTTGCGCCCGTTCGACCATCTTCAGGGCTACCCGGGTCACGAATCTGCTGTCGGCGAAGGCGCGGGCGCACACCGAATCCGGCCGCCCGGATTTCATTCGCGCAGATGGGTTTCGAAGGCCATGCGGTCGCCGCGATAGAGGGCGCGGACTCGTTCGATGGGCAGGCCATCGGCGTCGACGGTGCGGCGGTGCAACAGCATCATCGGCAGGGCGGTGCTGCATTCCAGCAGCGCCGCCTCGCGGGGTGAGGCCAGGACGGTTTCGACACGTTCGACGGCCGAGCCGAACACGACGCCCGCCGCGCGAATGGCCGCGTAGAGGGAGGTCGGCGGGTCGTAGGGCGTGCGCAGGACGCCGAGCGGCGAATCCTGCCCTGCACCAGCAGTTCTCGTAACGCCTGCCGGACGGTCTCGCGCGCGACCTCGAACCGTGCCGCGAGTTCGCGCTCGGGCGGCACCGGATCCCCCTCGCTCAGCCGGTCAAGGATCGTCTCGATTTCGGTCCGGACCCGGTACGCCTTGGACATCCGCCCGGAATCGGTACTCGCACCGGATATCTCCGGGCTCGTCGATGCTGCGGTCCGCGGGACGGGCTGTGCCCGTGATTCGCTCGCGAGATCGGTCACATCACAATTCTCGGCCCTCAACGCTGCGCACACCGGCCCGCGCCGAGTGGGACCGTGCTCCGGATCGCAAGGACCGGACCCGATGCGCACAACACTCGTGGTCGAGCCGTCCGCCACTGCGGCCGCGGCCGAATCCACCGCACCACAGCGCAACTGGCGGCCGATTGCCTGGTCCGCGCCGCCGTTGCTGGTGGTGCTCCTGTTCGCGGTGTATCCGGTGGTGCGGGTGCTGACCGAATCCACCGCGAAGTCCGGGTCCTGGTCTCAGGTGCTCGGCTCGGAATCGTTCCGGAACGCGTTGTGGCGCACGGTATCCATCGCGGTCTGCTCGACCGCCGGATGTCTGGTGCTCGGCTCGTTCGTCGCGGTGGTGCTGGCCTTCGTGCCCTTTCCCGGATCGGGTGCGGTGGGGCGGCTGATCGATACGGTGCTGACCCTGCCGTCCTTCCTGATCACGCTGGCGTTCACCTTCCTGTACGGCACCGCGGGCGCGCTGGACGCCCTGATCGCCCAGCTGACCGGAAACCACTCCCCCGCACTGAATTTCCTGAGCACACCCACGGGCGTCGTACTCGCCGAGATCACCTACTTCACCCCGTTCGTCGTCCGGCCGCTGCTGGCCGCGTTCGCCCAGTTGCCACGCGAGCAACTCGATGTGGCCGCGAGCCTGGGCGCCGCACCGTGGCGGGTACTGCGGCGCGTGGTGCTTCCCGAGGCGTGGCCCGCGCTCGCGGCGGGCGGGAGCCTGGTTCTGCTGTTGACGCTCAACGAATTCGGCATCGTGCTGTTCACCGGAGCCAAGGGCGTCATCACGCTGCCCGCGCTGATCTACATCCGCGGCGTCGTCACCTTCGACCTGCCCGGCGCGGCGGTGCTGGCCACGGTGCAGGTGGCGCTGTCGCTGGCGCTGTACGTCGCCTACCGCCTGATCTTCGCGCGGTTCACCGTCTCCCGCCCGACCCAGGAAGGCTGATCATGCTGGTGTGGACGCGACGCGGACGCGTGGTTGTGCTCACGGTTTTCGCGCTGGTGGTGCTGGTGGTTTTCGCCGCGCCGATCGCCACGGTGGTGGCCGCGGCGCTGGCGGGCCACTGGACCGGCCCGCTGCCCTCGGAGCTCGGCCTGGGCAATTTCCGGCACGAACTGTCCGGTGAGCAGGCCGCGAGCCTGTCGGTGAGCTTGCAGACCGCGTTGCTGGCGGGCGCGATCTCGCTGATTCTGGGTACCTGGGCCGCACTGGCCGCCCGGGAAGCGCCGAGGTGGTGGCGGCGGGTGACCGACGCGGTGTTCCATCTGCCGGTCGCGGTGCCTTCGGTGGCGATCGGACTCGGTGTGCTGATCGCGTTCAATCAGCGGCCGATCCTGCTGGGCGGCACGAAATGGATTGTGATCGTGGCACATTCGGTGCTGGTGCTGGCCTATGCGTTCAGCGCGGTCTCCGCGGCGCTGGACCGGCTCGATCCGAGTTACCGGCAGACCGCCGAATCGCTCGGCGCCGGTCCGGTACGCGTCCTGACGCGAATCACCCTGCCGCTGCTGCTGCCCGCACTGGGCGCGGCCGCCGGTCTGGTGATCGCACTGTCCATGGGCGAGCTGGGGGCGACCGTGATGGTGTATCCGGCCACCTGGAAGACGTTGCCGATCAGCATTTTCGCCGATACGGATCGCGGCCGGGTGTTCGATGCCGCGGCGGGCACCACGCTGCTGGTGGCGGTGACGCTCGTGGTCCTGCTGATTCTGGGACGGGTGCGCGGACGCGCCGTATTTCGTTGAGCCGGAAGGGATCAGCCGCAGCTCATGCGATCACTGCTCGGGCAGCCTGCGGCGGCCGCCGGCGACGTCGATGACGAGATCGGTGTACCCGTCCACGAGTTCGGCCAGGTGGTACCAGTGCTTATGGGTCGCGTCGCTGCGGGCGCCCTCACGGTCGATGGCCCGATTGGCATCGACCCAGCTGCGAGCCATGCGGTCGATCACCGCGCCCAGGCTCTCGGTGTGCAACGAAGCCCCGTTGCGGTGCTGGGGCATCGCATGCTCGACCCAGTCGTTGATGTCGTCCACGAGTTCGCCGCGCCGACAGTCGATCTCGGCGGTCACGATGGGGTCGCACAGCAGCACGCGGCGAGCATGCATCTCGGCCAGCGCCCGCGCCGACCGCAGAAGTACCAGGTCGTCGAACCGTCGCCCCTGGAACGCGCATAACAATTGCGGCGCGGTCGGCAGCACTCCAGCTATCGACATAGTCATTGCCGCACCCCGAAAACTCGGGACTGCACCAATTTTTGCACCAACATAATTGGTCTCCGGATTGAGTTGTACCAGTCATCGGATCGGTGAACATCACTAGGCTAACCCGAATCATGCACGCACAAATGCAAGAACGCAAGATTGCATCCGCATCGGTTCGGTCAAGCTCCGTTGCCTCCTACCTGCACAAGGATCGCCTGAGCCACATCGGCTTTCCGTCTGAGAAGCACACCGGCCGCCCGGTTTCGGATCTTTTACTGGACCCGTCATCCCGAGACTGGACGGTACGAAACCTGCGACGCCGGTATCCGATCAGCGACCGGACTCGATTCCGGCAGGCATATTCCGCACCCGGATCGGAGATCGCCGAAAGTATGCTGAAAAGGCGCTCGAAATAACCGGACGATGAACCCGGCCGAGCGGTCCGATATCCCTGTCGCGGTCGGCGTGTCCACTCCGAGACACTGTTCGGGCACACCTCCGGCATCACGAACTCACTGCTCGCCGTGCCACATCCGGCACTGCCCTCCGCGCATCACGATCGACCTCACGAGTCACTACGCACTGCTCATCGAGGCCATCGCACACCCGCCCGATGCCCGAAAAGTCCGGAATATCACGAACCGGCCCGCGGCGGTACCGCATTCACGCCGTTGCGTGCCGGTTGCGGAGGTATCGAGCGTCGCCCGAATCCGCAGATGGAAGGGTTCCCGCCCCGAACCGCGCGCGAGGCGAATAGGCTCTGCCACAGACACATCGACGCATGCGGAACGCATGAGCGCATTCCGACGAGTGCACACGGAGAGGGCGCGATGGCAGGTAAGCGCACTGTGCTGACGGTCCAGCTCAGGCGGCTGGCGGTGCTGCTGCAGGAGATGCGGGAGGAGGCCGGGATCAGCAAGGAGGAGGTCAGCTCCCAGACCGGGATCAACGTCACCACGCTGTACCGGATCGAAACCGCACAGGCCCGCCCGCAACGACGCACGCTGATGACGATGCTGGACCTGTACGGCATCGACGAGGAACGCCGCAACGACGCGCTGAAACTGCTGTCCGAGGCGCTCAAACCCGGGATGTCGCGTCCGTTCGAGGCGGCGGTGTCCGAGGTGTACGCCGCCTATATCAACTTCGAGACCGAGGCGCTCTCGGCGCGGCTGTTCCAGACCTCGTTCATCCCCGGCCTGTTGCAGACCGAACGGTATGCGTGGGCGATCCTGGATACCGCGATGCCCAAGGTCGAGGCGGCGGTGATCGAACAGCGCCTGCGCGCCCGCGTCGAGCGCGGCAAGGTGCTGGCCCGCGAGGGCAATCCGCTCGAACTGTGGGTCGTCCTGGACGAGGCGGCGATCCGGCGCGTCGTCGGCGGCCGGGACGTGATGCGCGAACAGCTCGAACGGCTCAGCGAGTACTCCGACAAACGCAATGTCATCCTGCAGGTGCTGCCCTTCGACGCCGGAGCGCATCCGGCGATGGTCGGCTCGTTCGTCGTCCTGGACTTCCCCGAGCCCGCCGATCCGGAACTGGTCTACGTCGAGGGCATCGCCGGTGACGATATCGTGGAGGGCCACAACGAGGTTCGCCGTTTCGGGGTGATGTTCGACCAGCTCCGCGCGATGGCCCTGAGCCCGCGCGATTCGGCCAACCTGGTCGCCGAGGCCGCCGACCAGTTGCGCTGAGCGACTTCAGGCTTCAGGCCCGGCTCGCACGGTTGTAGCCGACGACGGCGGGCACCGCGAAGACGACGATCGCACCCACCGACCAGGCCACGGTGGCCAGCAGCGGCCCCCGGACCGGACCGCCCAGGGACAACCCGCGCATCGCCTGGATCGCATACGACATCGGCTGGTGTGCCACAACGGGTTCGGCCCACGACGGATAGGCCGAGAGCGGCACGAATCCGGTGGAGAAGAACATCATCAGCGATGATCCCAGCGAAATCGCCTCCACCAGACCGGATTTGGCGGTGAACACGGCTGCGGCGGTAACCAGGGTGGCGAAGCCGAGGCCGTACAGCACGGGCACGCCCAGCAGTGCTATCGCGGCCGGAATCCCCTGGTGGAAACGGAATCCCAGCGCGACGCCCACCGTGAACAGCACGACCGTGCAGGCCAGGATCCGCACCGCCTCGGCAAGTATTCGCGCCAGCAGCCCGGAGGCGCGATGCACCGGAAGCACCCACAACCGTGCCAGCAGTCCCGCGTCGCGTTCCCGGCCCAGGGTGATCGCACCCGCCAGCGAACCCGACATCACCCCGACCAATGTCACCATCGGTACCGAACCGTAGAGCGCGTCGGAATTGGCGAAAGCCGAGACCTGGTGTCCCAGAACGGTATTGAGCATCACCAGCAGCAGCGCCGGGAATCCCAGCGACTGCACCATCGTCACCGGATCGCGACGCCACCGCACCAGCAGCCGACGGGTCTGGACGAGGGTTTGCGGCCCGAGGTTCCGCCAGCGCTCGGTGCGGCCGGTCACCTGGGGCAGTTCGGCGACGGTCGTCATCGGTGCCTCCGTCCCGCGACCACCGCCGAGGCGACGCCGAGCACCACCAACCCGCCCGCCAGCCACAGCAGTCCCGGACCGAGTATCGCCCAGGTCACCGGACCCGAGTCACCGGTCAGCGCCCGCATCACGTTCACGAATGCCGATACCGGCTGATTGCGCGCGAAACCCCGGATCCACTCCGGGAACTGGTCGGCCGGGGCGAATCCGGTGGACACCATGCCCAGGATCAGCTGTGGCAGCACCAGCGCCTGCGTGGTCGCCTCCGGACTGCGCGACAACGCGCCCAGCAGGTCGCCCAGCAGGCCCAGCAGCAGTCCCACCAGCGCCGCGAATATCACGAATCCTGCTGTGTGCCAAATAGTTCCGCGGAACCGAGCACCGATCACATAGCCGCACACGACCGCCGCCGACACCGCGACGAGGATGCGGTACAGCGTGGCGGTCGTGCGGGCGGCCAGCGGCATGACGACCGACATCGGCATCGAGGCGAACCGGTCGTCCAGCCCGTCGCGCGCGTCGGTGGCCGCCCGCAACGCCGCCGCACCGGCACAGAACGAGACCGCCTGCATCACGATCATCGGCAACAGGAACTGCGCATAGCTGCCGAACCCGTGCCCGAACGACATCACCCGATTCAGCGGAACGTAGAACCCCAGCGTGAACACGCTCGGCGCCAGCAGCGCCGTCACCAACTCGCCATTGCGCACCGAGGCCCGCACCATACGCAGCGTCAGCACCCACCACTGCCGGGCCACAGACGGCGCGGGCGCGGATTCCCCACGGCCGACAGCCGCGATATACGTCTGCATCGCCACACCTCGTTCCGACTCACGCCGCCCGGATGATCCCCCCATCTCACCAGACGAGGCTCCCGGAACAGCACAAATCCTCCGCAATGTCGCTCGACATCGCCCAGAACACGACACAACCGCCCCGTCGGTTCACCCGGACCCGCCGCATTCCCGGCCAGGTCACCCAACGACGGCAACACCCATCCGACCCTGACCGCTCACAACCATCTGCTCGCAATAGCGACCCGACGTATCCCCACGCCAGCCCTGCCACAACGACCCTCAGCGTCACCCGGACAACGTCCCGCCTGTCGTAACGACCCGACGCACCCGCACGCCTGCCCCCGCCGCAACGACCCTCAGCGCCACCCGGACAACGTCCCGCCTGTCGTAACGACCCGACGCCCCCGCACGCCTGCCCCCGTCGCAACGACCCTCAGCGCCACCCGGACAACGTCCCGCCTGTCGTAACGACCCGACGCACCCGCACGCCCGGCCCCGCCACAACGACACGCACCGCCACCCGGACAACGTCCGCCTGTCGTAGCAAGCGGACGCATTTCCAGGCCCGGCCCCCGCTGCGACGACGCTCGCCTCCATCCGGAACCACGTCGCAAATGCCCGGCTCGGTAACCCCAGGGTGGAAATCGTCTCCCCCTGCGAGGCGGATTCGCAGCCTTGGGGGTGCTGCCGAATCACGTTGCGGGATACGAGAGTTGAACTACCGCCGGTGCGGGGGTGCTCAGATCCGAAGGAGATGGATGATGTCGAAGCCGATCACGCCGTCCGGGGATACCTGCTGTCCCGGCCGGGCACAGCACACCCCCGCCGGACAACGTCAGCGCTCAGCCGTGGCGGGTGTCGACGCACCCGATCCGCGCGAGCTGGACCGCTGGTCCAACCGCCTGGCCAGGATGCTCGTCGAGCAGGGGGCGAGTGCCGAGAGCTGGATCGTCACGGCCGGTCTGCCCCCGCTCGAGCGCGCGGTCACCCGCTGGGCCATCGCCAAGATCGGCGCGACCGCCACCCCGGCGGTCTGCACGGATACCCGCGGCCGCGCGCACCTCGGGGTGACGACCAGGGCCGCCCGTCCCGGTCTGTCCGAGAACATCACCTGGCTGGTGCTGGACGATCGCGCCACTCTGGTCCGTTACCTGACCGGTTCGGACGCGCCGATCACCGACGCAGAACTCAGCACGGCGGATCGAGTGCGCTGATCCGCGGTCGCATCCCGACCTGGCAACCGCCGCGCAAGCGATCGCCGGACAGCCTCCGGCGATCGTCGCGGTGTCAAGCCCCCGAACACTCCTTGTGACGAATCAGCATGGTGAGCGCGCGCCTGATACTCGACCGCGCACTATGCTGACCGCCGTGCTCGAACCCAACACCCCCGTCGCGCCGCACCCCGATATCGCCCACCTCGCTCCGCTGCTGGGCGTCTGGCGCGGCGCAGGTCACGGCGAGTATCCGACCATCGACTCCTTCGATTACGAGGAGGAGATCCACTTCGGGCACGTGGGCCGTCCCTTCCTCACCTATCGCCAGCGCACCCGCCATGCCGCCGACGGCCGCTCGCTGCACGCGGAGACCGGCTATCTGCGCTGCGCGGGCCGCGACCGCATCGAGTTGATCCTCGCGCATCCGACCGGCATCACCGAGATCTGCGAGGGCACGCTCGCCGTGGACGACGACGGCCTGCACCTGGACATGGGTTCCACGTCGATCGGCCGGACCAGCACGGCCAAGCTGGTCACCGCCCTGGGCCGCACCTTCCGGCTGTCCGGCGACACGATCGACTACACGCTGCGCATGGCCGCGGTCGGCCAGCCGGAACAGCATCACCTCGCCGCCAGCCTGCGACGCGCGGAGTAGGTACCGAAGCGAGATCAAATCGAGACCCACCCGCTGACCTGCACAACAGGCTCTATCCAGCGGCTTTGCCCCCGATCCGGGGGTTGTCGGGACGGAGTGTCCCGTTCTACCGTTTCGTGACCAGCTAATAACTGGCGATCAGTTTCGGACCCTTCGATCTCATTCGCCCACACGGGGGAACCCTCATCGATAAGGGAGAAGCCCATGAAGCGGTCGACACTAGCCGTCATCACGGCGGGCATGATCCTGGCAGGCACCGGCGCCGTGGAAGTCCTCGGCGACTATTCGGACAGCTCCACCACTCCCGGCCAGAACACCGCCCCCGCGGTAGCCCACGGCGACCTGAAACCGATATCCCAACGCTGAGTTCCCACAATGTAATTCGCTTCACCGCACCATCCGCATGATGATCCACCGTCCGCGGCGACTCCGCGCCGCATCCCAAGAGGCCCTCACACCACACTCTGGCGTCGGCCTGAACCCATTGCCCCAGGGGACAATTCGCGCGAAACTACCCCACCATCGGCACCACCTCCGCTCGCCCATATCCAGGAACCCGCACGCCGCAACACACGGCATCGGCCCGAATACATTGCGCCAAGGGCCAATTCGCGCGAACTGATGTCCCCACTATCGGCACCACCTCACACTCGCCGTGAGACGGGTCTCCGCGCATTTCCGGAGCAGTCCCACCAACCAGGGCACCGAGCAGCGATGCGGTCCCCATGATCGCCCCGCACCAACCCATAGCGCGCGGTCGCCGCACGGCGAGCAGCGCCGTCTCGATGATCGACAGCACCTCCACGAAGGCAGCCACCGCCGCCACGCGCTACGCGCCGATGAGATAGAAGGCCGCTACCCCGGTGTGCTCAGCAGCATCATCGCCGCCACCCGCGACCCTCTCTGGGCAGCAGCCAGCACGCAGTTTCCGCCTCTCGGGCCGCATCCACCGACGCGAGCCGACCTGAGCGAGGCGCCCAGCGCTCACTTCCGCGCCACGCAGGGCATTCGGGCGGATCACTTGTGACTCACGCGATGCCCGGCGGCAGGGCGGCGAGCATATCTCGTGTCACGGCGACCGCGTTGTCGGAGCTACCTCCGTCGACAAGCATTGTCGCCCAAGCCATATCACCGCGATAGCCGATGAACCACGAGTGCGATCCGCCCGCGACTTCGGCCTCCCCCGTCTTGCCGTACACCTCGCCCTGGTCTGCGATATGGACGGCGGTGCCGTTCAGCACCACCTGGCGCATCATCAGCCGAAGCCCCGCGATCACCTTCGGCGAAGGAGCCGGGCGCTGGGCGGACACCGTGGTCGGATGGCCGGACAGCAGATACGGCACCGGAGCCGAGCCGTGGGCCACCGTGGCGGCGACCAGTGCCATGCCGAACGGGCTCACCAGGACCCGCCCCTGACCGATGCCGTTCTCGGTGCGCTGGGTCAGGTCGTTGGCCGGGGGCACCGAACCGGACACCGTGGTGAGTCCGGCGATCGAATAGTCCGGGCCCACACCGAATTTCGTGGCCGCGATGGTCAGCGCGTCACCGGAGAGCTCACTGGCCAGTTTGGCGAAGGAGGTGTTGCAGGACCGCGCGTATGCCCGCGACATCGGCACATCACCGAGGCTGAAGCCGTCGTAGTTGGGAATCGTCCGCTCCCCGACGACGATTCGCCCCGGACACGGCAGCACCGTATCGGGGGTGGCGATCCCCGAGCTCATCGCCGCGGCGGCGGTCACCGTCTTGAACGTCGACCCCGGCGGATACAGACCCGAGGTCGCGATCGGGCCGTCCGCATCGGCCGGTTCGTTCTGTGCCACAGCGAGGATCGCGCCCGTGGAAGGCTGCACGACGACCATCACCGCCTTGTCCGGACGTCCGTCCACCGCCTGCTGCGCGGCGTTCTGCACGGTGCGGTCCAGGCTCAGCGCGAACGACGGGACAGGCTGCGGCGCAACCTCTTTCAGCACGTCGGTATCCACGCCGTTGGCGTTCACGGTGACCACGTCCCAGCCGTCCTTGCCGTCGACCTCGTCGATGACGGTCTTGTGGACCTGGGCGATCAGATCGGGGGCGAATCCGCGATCGGTGGGCACCATATCCCACTCCTTCGCGGTGGTGACCCCGGGAAGTCCCAGCAGATCACCGCTGACCTGGTTGAACTCCGTCTCGGTCAGCAGCGCGACGGTGTACGCGCCACCGGCCTTGCGCGCGGCCGCCACGATGCCGTTCGCGGTGATGGTGTCGTCGAATCGGTGCAGCGCCGCACCCAGCACACCGGTGGTGTATCCCGGATCGGTGGCCTGGGCGAGAGTGAACGTGATCCGGTGCACCACACCGGGAATCAGCACATCAGTGCCCGAACGTTCGTTGACGCGGGCGCGCGGCGCGGGCGTCTCCCGCAACGCCATCGTCTGGGTGTCGCCGAGCTGCGGATGAATGTCCGACGCGGTCCAGCGCACCTGCCAGCCGCCGTCGACGCGGCCCATCTGCAACTGCCCGGCGTAGGTCCAGACGCGGTTCTTCGCCAGATGCCATTCGTAGGTGTAGTCGACGGTGGCGGTGTCCCCGCTGACGCGGGCCGAGCCGGTGTTCGCCGACATCGTCCGCGCACCCAGGTTGTCCCAGGCCGAGGCCAATGCCGCGGCGGCCTCGTCGGGCTGATTGGTGAGCCCCGCCGCGGCGTGCACATCGTGCCGCGCGAAGTCGGCGACGAAATCGGCCGCCGCGGCCACCGGCCCCTTCGCCCCGGCCGCGCACGCGGTCGCAGACACCGCGACCACCACGGCCGCCGACACCACCGGCATCCGGCCGCGCAGATGCCGACAGTTGCGGAGTGACAGCGGAATTCGCAGTTTCACCATCGCGTGAGATGGTATCCAGCCAATGCCTCGCTAACCGAGCGACACACGGCACGAACGGGCGGTGCGGCCCGGTCAGTCCACCAGAATTGTGGCGAATGTGGCGATCTGCCGGAATCCGATGGCCGCGTAGGCGCGGCGGGCAACCTCGTTGTAACTGTTCACGTACAGACTCGCCGTGCGCCCGGACGCCACCACCGAGTTGGCCACGCTCGCCGTGCCCGAAGTGCCGTACCCCTGTCCGCGTCGATCGGGATGCACCCACACGCCCTGGATCTGCCCGGTGCGCCGGGACATCGCACCCACCTCTGCCTTGTACACGACCTGCCCGTCCTCGAAACGCGCCCAGGCCCGGCCGGACTGGATCAGACTCGCGACCCGCCGCCGATAGCCGCGTCCGCCGTCTCCGGCGCGCGGATCGACGCCGATCTCCTCGGTGAACATCGCGACCGCGGCCACCAGATATCGATCGAGCTCATCGGTGCGCACCCGGCGCACATGCGGATCGGCGAGCACCGCCGACGGCCCGTCCAGGGCCAGCAGCGGCTGGTCGGGACGCACCTCGCGGGGCGGCCCCCAGCGTCGGCTCAGCAGCTCCCACAGCGGCATCGCCAGCTCCTGACGCCCCACCACGGACGAACACACCCGCGGCCAGCGCGCCGCACGATCTGCGAATGCCTCGAGATCGTCGGGACCGCCGCGCAGCGGGATCAGATTCGCCCCGGAGAAGCACAGCGACTTCGCCGGGCCGCCGCGACTCCAGACCTCGCCGAGTCCGGTCCTGGTCTCGATGCCGTACTCCTGCAACCGCGCGACCACCATGCAGGAAGCCACCGGATCGGCATCCAGCACCTGCAACACCCGGGAAAGGTCTCGATTGACAAGCTGACGCGCACCGGACAGTCGATTCCGTCTAGTGGGTTCCAGCACGCTCCGCACGCTCCCAGCCTGCCATGAACTGCCCGACGATGCGCAAGTTTGTCCCGGGTCGTTACCCGGTGTCGGCCGTCGCACCGCCCCGCGAGGCGGCATGCGGGCCCGGGCAGGAGCACCGTCGACACGCGCGATCGCCGATTCCGCACCATCCAGTTCGGCCGATCCCCATTTCGATGAATGCCCGGAACGAAAGAGGCGGTTGTCGGACATGCCGAGTTCGGATCAGCCCGCGCGGGACGGGTTACCAACGCCCACAGGCCTGTTAGCGTCGGCCCGATGGATCTGGAACTGGACGGCAAACGGGCGATCGTGACCGGCGGCAGCCGGGGTATCGGACTCGCCGTGGCGCGTGCGCTCGCGGCCGAGGGCGTCGATGTGGTGCTCGCGGCGCGCTCCGCCGAACCGCTCGAGGCCGCCGCGCGGTCGGTCGCCGCGGAATCGGGCCGACGGGTGATCGCGGTCCCGACCGACACCGGTGACGACGAGCAGGTGCGCCGACTGGTCGACCGCACGATCACCGAACTGGGCGGCGTCGACATCCTGGTGAACTCGGCCGCGACGCCGTGGAGCGCGGGCGCGAATACCGATCTGGCCGCCACCGATGACGATCTCGTCCGGCGCGAGGTGGAGATCAAGGTGCTCGGCTATCTGCGCACCGCGCGTGCGGTCGCACCGCACCTGAAGGAGCAGGGCTGGGGCCGGATCGTCAACATCAGCGGACTCGGTGCCCGGCAAGCGAATTCGATCGCGCAGACGATCCGCAATGTCAGTGTCGCCGCCCTGACCAAGAATCTGGCGGACGAACTCGGACCGCACGGCATCAATGTGACAGTCGTGCATCCGGGACTGACCAGAACCGAACGGCTCACCGAGCGATTGACCGAGGAGTCCGCGAAATCCGGAAAGTCCCTCACCGATCTGGAACGCGAGCAGGCGCGCAACTCGTTGCGCCGGGTCATCGACGCCGAGGAGGTCGCGCACGTGGTGACATTCCTGGCCTCGCCCCGCAGCGTCGCCATCACCGGTGACGCGATCGCGGCGGGTGGCGGCATTCCGGGAGCGGTCTACTACTGAGCCGATCTCGTCACCGAGCTATGCGAAGGATTCGCCGGGGCTCATGTGAAGGAAGTGAGAAGGGCGGGTCCCTGTGAAACAGGAACCCGCCTGACAACTACTCGACGACAATCCCGGCCGTTCACGACCAGAAGGGCATAAACCGGGGCGACAAGCGGATCCCGTACCCACCCCGCCGTTCACGATCAGAAGACAATCAGCCGAGGTGACAACCAGATCGGCCGCACCAGCCCTGCCGACCACGGCCGACACGGCATCAACCGAGGTTACGACCGGCTAGCCCGTACCCTCTGCCCGTCACGACCAGAAGAGCATCGACCGATGCGGCAACCGGATCGGCCGTGCCAGCCCTGCCGTTCAGGGCCAGAAGCGCATCAACCGACGGTGACGACCGGCTCGCCCGTGCCCTCGCCCATCTCCTCCGCGATCCGCATGGCCTCCTCGATCAGGGTCTCCACGATCTGATGTTCCGGGACGGTCTTGATGACCTCGCCCTTCACGAAGATCTGTCCCTTGCCGTTACCCGACGCGACGCCCAGATCGGCCTCACGAGCCTCACCCGGACCGTTGACGACACAACCCATCACGGCCACCCGCAGCGGCACCTCGAGCCCGTCGAGCCCGGCGGTGACCTCGTTGGCCAGGGTGTAGACGTCGACCTGCGCGCGCCCGCAGGACGGGCAGGACACGATCTCGAGCTTGCGCGGACGCAGATTCAGCGATTGCAGAATCTGGTCGCCGACCTTGACCTCCTCGGCGGGCGGCGCGGACAGCGAGACGCGGATGGTGTCGCCGATGCCCTGGCTCAACAGCGCGCCGAATGCCACCGCCGACTTGATGGTGCCCTGGAAGGCCGGACCCGCCTCGGTGACGCCCAGGTGCAGCGGATAGTCGCTCTGCGCGGCCAGCTGCCGGTACGCCTCGACCATGATCACCGGGTCGTTGTGCTTGACCGAGATCTTAATGTCGCCGAAGCCGTGCTCCTCGAACAGCGAGGCTTCCCACAGCGCCGATTCGACCAGCGCTTCGGGGGTGGCCTTGCCGTACTTCTCCATCATCCGCTTGTCGAGCGAACCGGCGTTGACGCCGATGCGGATCGGGATTCCCGCGGCGCCGGCCGCCTTGGCGACCTCCTTGACGCGGCCGTCGAATTCCTTGATGTTGCCCGGATTCACCCGCACCGCAGCACATCCCGCGTCGATGGCGGCGAAGATGTAGCGCGGCTGGAAGTGGATGTCGGCGATCACCGGGATCTTGGATTTGCTCGCGATGGTGGCGAGCGCGTCGGCATCTTCCTGCCGGGGGCACGCCACGCGCACGATATCGCAGCCCGAGGCGGTGAGCTGCGCGATCTGCTGGAGGGTGGCGTTGATGTCGTGGGTTTTGGTGGTGGTCATGGACTGCACCGAGATGGGGTGGTCGCTGCCCACCCCCACGCCGCCGACCATCAGCTGGCGCGTTTTGCGTCGCGGTGCGAGGACCGCCGCTGGTGCGGCGGGCATACCCAATGCGATGGCACTGGTCACGTTCGGCTGCCTACTTTCCATATCTGCTCCACCGGATCCTGTTGGCGAGTGTAGTGCTGCTGGATTAGCGGGCGCTGTGTGAGCCTCGATGCAGGGCAGGCCGAAAGGACCTGCGACAGGGATCGAGCCGTACAACAAGGTATTCGGTACACCACGACCCTTGGTTCTGTGCAACGGGTTTCACACCGGAAACGCCACTGCGCCACGTTCGAACCACGGCAATAGTGTGACCGATCACACAGCGGCGGTTCAGCCCCACATCGAGGAACGCTGCTCCCGCACGGCCCGGTCGACCAATTGCTGGATCGAGGCGCGAAGCTTGTCCGCGGTCAGCGGCGTCGCCTCGACCCGATCGCCGAGGGTGAGCAGATAACGCCCCTCCCCGACGAAATCCACCACCCGCAGATAGCTTCCGGAATCCTGCCAACCATCCAGTGCCGCACCGAGATCCACCTTGATCTCGACGTAGGTGCGATACGGCATGCGGAAGAACCGCATCGCCTGCTCCCCCGGACTGCGCCTGCCGCCCGGCGTCCAGGTCTCCGACGGCGCGAGGTCCAGCCGGTTGATCGAGACGCCGTGCGACCTACCGGCGGCCACATCGGGCAGCAGGGACACCATCCGGCCGACCGCGCCACCGGGTCCGTGCAGGTAGACCCGGATATCCCCCGCCGCATCGAGGTCCGGGGCGGGCCCCGGTTCCTGCACCAGAACCCCGCCGATACCGTCACCATCGATTCCGGCGTGCATGCGCACCATGCGTTCGCGACCGTCGAGCCGGTAGCCGAACACCATCACGTGCACCTGCGGTTGCGCGAGCGCTTGCAGGGCGCGGTACAGGCCGTCGTCGGATCGCGACAGATCGACGAGTCTCCTTGCCGCCTCGGCACATTCACGATCCAGATCCGATCGGAACTCGATATCGGTACGGAACTCGATCGGGAACGGCATCCGGTCCCGCCCCAGCGCCTGCCAGGCGGTGTAGAACTCGAGTTGCGAGAGCTTCCACGCATTCGCCGTACTTGTCATAGTCCGCCCCCCTTGCACGCGCACATGCCTGCCGACCGCCTCGGCGAGCCAGCCGACTCTAGCAAGACGAAGAACCGCAACATATTCCGTAAACCTCGCGAGACAGCCCGGCAATCCGGGCCCCGCACAGTACATCGCGGGCCGATCGTCGGTCCCGCGCAATCCACCCGCGCCACAGTTGCGTCGACCGGCTGGTAGCCGAACGGCCGATCATTCGGCGTAGTCGCCGCCGATGACGCCGCCTGGGAGTAGGCGCGGTTCGGGGCCGATCAACTCTTCCTGGACTCCCCTGAGGTAGTCGGCGGTCTTGTGCTCCTTGTCGTCCTCGCCGTCCTTCTTCTGGCTGTGCGGCATCATGCTGCCGAGGCCCGAGGTGGATTTGTTCGCCGCGTTGGCCGCGGTGGCCGCGGTGGTCGCGCCCGCGGTCGTACCCGGGACGCTGGAGCCCGCACCGCCGCCGGTGTTGAAACCGCCTGTGCCCGTAGTGCCCGCGGTGCCCGAACCGGACGGGCTGTACCCGGCGGTCGTGGTCGAGGGCGAGTAGCTCGAACTCGTGCCGGTGGTCGCGTCCGGAAGATTCAGGCTCGACGGGCTGGTCGAACTGTTGCTGCTGGTGGGGTTGTAGCTGGTCGGACTGTTACTGGTCGCGGTGCTGCTCGAATTGCTCGCACTCGAACTGTTCGACGGGCCGTAGCTGCTGGAATTCGAGTTGTACGACGACGGGCCGTTACCGCTCTGCGAGGGACCGGACGGCCCCGAGGCGCCACCGGAGTTCTTGTCCGCCTTGGTCGCTCCCGGCATCTTCGGAACTTGTTTATCCGCGTCGGGGAGGTATTTGGCGTAAACGTTGTTCATCACGTCGCGGGCCTGCGACTGAGCATTGTTCGCCCGGCCGTGGTCGGCCATCCCATGGGCCATATCCGTGGCAGCGCCTGCCCCCGGGAGAATCGAACTCGCGACGACATCGGTGACGATGCCCGCGATCGAGGTCCTGCTGTTCTTCGCCTTGTCCGGAAGCTGGTTCTTGACCTGCGTCAGCGTCGCGGCGGCGTCACCGACCTTGCTCGCCACTATTTGCGCGGCGTTCTTCAGCGAGTCCACATCATCGGCGAACTTGCGCACGCTCGTCTTCGCGGCGTCGGCGGTTGCGCCGGACCAGCCGTTATTGAGCTCACTTTCGATCGCACCCTGGAACAGAGTGCACTTCGTGTGCAGGTCGTTAGCAATGTTGTTCCAGGCATCGACGCTATCATGCAGGCTCTGAGTGTTGATACTGTCTCTGTACTTGAGAATATCGTCGTGCGACATGCCATTGAAGTTTTCCATCAACTGCGCGACGGTCTCAGGCATGTACTCGCCGTGATAGTTCTGACCGAGGCTGTTACTTATCGTCTGTGCGGCGTTGCGATCCGCACCCCCCTTGGTCTCGGCATCCTTCTGACTCTGCGTAGGCTTGACGCTAGAGCTGAACTGACTGGTCAGACCGCTGATAAAATCACCGAATCCCATTTCGCCTTCAATCCCCCTGAACTAGTTAACTATTGATATTCTTTGTAGCTTGACGAATCTTATCTTTGGTAGCCTCGTCTGAGCTGATAAACGCTTCTTTTGCCTTCTTCAGCATTTCTTCCATCTGCTGCACGACATCAATGCGCTCTTGAATCGCCTCTTTCAGGGAGCCCGACCCGGTACCGCCGCTCGCCAACGTGTTGAATTTATTTCCGAGCGCCGACGCAGAATTGAGCGAACCATACGAATCCGCGCGCACCAAGTTATCGCAGTGGTTCAAGAAATACTTTAAATCTACCATGTAATTCTGACAGTGCTGGATACATTTATCCGCCACACCATCTTCGATAATGAGCTGGCCCGACGCAGCCCCATTAGCAAGATTCGTGAACTGCTGCTTCATATCAAGTTGATTAGCGTCGACCATGATTCTCGATCCGTCCTATGTTTCCAATTTCATGATCTTTATTTAGGGATCGACGAATTCAGGGAGTTTGCCGACCGCAGAGCAATCGCACAAAGATCGCCAGCGGACGGGGATCCATACTGTTGGCGAATTACCACCTGCACTACCCCCTTCGAAGTGGGGAAGTCGACACCACAGTTGTCATTGCTAGAGCCCTGGGTCTCACTGACAGCGTTTCGACCAGCCACATCGACATCGTGCACATTTTTGAGAAGGTTATTGGTACGAACCTCGTCCATCGTGTGCACGGTAGTGAACACATTCAAATAGTAGGTGTCGTTTCTCCAATCGCACCCCTTCCACCCAGTCTGATGCCCACCGAATGGGTTCGTATCCTTCGTACTCGGATCGACCCCAGTTGCTTGGAGAGCGCTGTCTGACAACGTGCACGGATCCCAAAGCTGAGCCTCAGTTAGCTTGGCCGCGGATGTTGTCGCCGATCCCGACTCACTCTTGCATCCGGCCACTGCCAGTACTGCACACACACCAGCCACTACCGCCAGCGCACGCATACAACCCCCGATCGTCGAGAACAAGTCGACTTACCTTAGCAATCGGATGTACCTTCGACGACCTCTCAGGGGAGCAATCTCGCCGTCCATCATGAGCTTGCACATCGATGCTGTGAACCGTTGGGCCACAAGAGGACCCGCAGCGTCTGCACAGGCCAGACGCGCTCGATACCGTAAGCATCGCGTTTCGAACCTGTATGCAGCGCTTCGGACGGGCCTGATGTGGTCACAGACGACATGGTCGGCATCGGATGAACTCCGACGCCGACCATGTTTCATCTGCGGGCCGGTGAGCAGTGACGTTACTGAAAAATGCTGCTACACCGAAGAATTGGCCCTTACCGATCGAGCCCACCCTCCGCGAGCCGATCGGTGAACGCATCCCACTCGGCTGAACTGAAAACCAGCGCCGGACCGGACGGATTCTTCGAATCTCGGACGCCGACCATGTCTTTATGCAGATGGGCCACCTCAACGCAGTCTTTACCGCTGAGGCTCCGACTGCTCTTGAACCACCGCGCACCCGACAAGTCGATGATCATAGTCCCCACTCCTTCTGAATCGCCTCGATGAGGCTTCGGGTGTCGTTCTCGCTCAAGGCTACTCGCTCGAGGTCGTGTCGAGCGTCCTGATACAACTCGATCTCAGCGGGCTTATCCAGGTAGAGCACACCTGCGAGGCTCTCCACGTAGATGACGGGCGGCTCGGTGAGTACCGGATTCGGATGCTCCGGGAACTCCAGGAAGGAAAAGTCTTTGGCATGCAGGCCCAGATGTATCGGAGCGTCGAATGGAACAATCCTGATCGACACATTTGGAAGCCGACTGCCCTCGAGCAGGTGCCGCAGCTGGCTGATCATTACAGCCTTGCCACCGATATTCTGTCGTAGCACGGAGTCGTACAAGAAAACTGTGAATGTAAAGCTCGGGTCATCCAGACGCTCTTGTCGTTTCGCAAGGATCCCCAGTTCGCTATCAATATGCACTGGACGCCCTTGCGCTTCCCATATCGCTCGCCGGTACTCCGGAATCTGAAGCAATCCAGGAAGAACTGCCATATGCCACGTTGCCAGACGGCACGCCGCTCCCTCGAGGCCAACATACAACTCAGCATCCGGAGCGAGCCCACCTGCGAATGATTGCCACCAACCGTCCTTACGCGACTCCTCTGCCAGCCACAACAGAACCCGACGCTCATCGTCAGTGACCTCGTACAGGTCACACAACAGATTGACGGTCACACGCTTGATCGTGCTGCTGCGACCGGTTTCCAACCGCCACAACGTCTGCGAGCCCATCTCGCACCGCCGTGCCGCGTTGGTCCGGGTCATCTTGCGCTTCTCCCGAAACTCACGCAGACGGCGACCGAGCTCGCGGCGCGGCAGAGAGCTGTTGTGTGGTTCGTCAGACACTGAAAACACCGACCTTCCATTTGCGGGGTCACCGTTCTGTACGACATTCGGATTCGTTCCATATCAAATGGAATGTTCCAATGTTCCAAACCATGTGGAGTGATTTCGTCTCCAGGCGAAATCCAACGGTGGCCCCCCACCGTACCCGTCGAATGATTTACTGGCATGTGTTCGCGGCCACCGAATCTCATCGGTCAGTGGTCTTATTTGCCGATGCCACAACCTTTTCCGCATTGCGTTTTACGCGCCGACGACCGATCCACCGAGCAGAAGAAACGGAAGATGCTGTACTACACCAGAACCGGCGACACCATCGTCATCCCGTCGGAAGTGTGCGAACACGCCGGTCTCGACCTCGCACACCACCAGATGCAACACCACCTGACCTGCCGCATCGACCACTGCGCCTGGAAATGGGTCGCCTACGCAACCCTCGTCCACCACGGCCGCACAGTCCCCCCGATCACCACCCCACGCGAACGAGCCCACCGCCGCGGCCTCCCCATACCCGTTGACGCGAGCCCGACACACACACCGAATTTCCCGGAGCCACAACCTTTCCGGAAGATTCTCGACAGCCTCGACCGTCTCGCCCAGGAAGTGCGTGGCCAGGGGGATGCCCCGCCCACCTCCAACCACTGCACCCAACCATTCCACAGTCGAGGTGATGCCCCATGAGCCCGATGTCCGCCTGGGATGAACTGTCGAGCATCATCACCGTCCTCACCGGCTGCGCGGTGGTCCTACTCGCCCTCGGCTGCCTATGGCCGCTCCGCCCGAACCGCTGCCGGCCCTGGCACCCCCACCGTCCGAACCCAGCCGACCAGCCCTCACCCGCGTCCTCCAGCGATGCACCGCAACACCATTGCCCCGCAGACCGCTCAGCCCCATCGACCTGCGGCACTACACCACAACCCGGTCGCCCGCACCCCACCCCAGTGCCCGCACCCTCGTCCTGCGGCACTCCCGCCCAACCGTTCACCATCGCCACCGCCCACCGCGACATGCAACTCCACCGCGACCACACCTGCGCCCGCAAACGCGCCGCCTTCGCCGCCCTGGTAGCCGCAGGCCGCATCACCCCCGACTCCTACCGCCCCTGGCGGCACCCATGACGGATCAACACGAAACCCACACCACCCCAACACAATTCCCGCCACACCTCATCCGAGCGATAACCCTGATCGCCCGCGCGACCACCCAGGGCTACCGCCTCGTCCGCAACAACCCAACCCCCTACAAATGGCAACTCCTCGACCTCACCGACAACGAACCCGTCTACACCGCAGACACCCTCGAAGAAATCGAGACCTGGCTCGACACCTGACATCGTCCGGCCGATCAGCCAACCGCGACAACGGATCACGGCAACCCACACATGCATGGGATATTTGCCAGCATGCTCACGGTGAAGATGAAACGATCGGGCGGCCATCACCCTGGGGGCGCTGTCGGGATTCGGGGGCATGGAACCACGGGCCGGATTGGCCGGTGGTTTGCGTGAACTGCCTGAAGCACGCGCAGACGAACCGGGTCGGCGGGATCGCGGGCGATCAATGACCGCATGACCGCTCTGCTCAGCCGCGCTCTCCTTCCTCGATCTTGAAGGTGCGGAAGCCTCGTCGGTGATAGTTGGACAAAGCGTGAGGATGGTCCAGCGTCGAGGTGTGTAGCCAGACTCTTTTCACCGTGGGGGTCAGCTCCCAGGCCCGCTGAACTCCGAGTGTCAAGGCGTGTCCGCCCAGGCCCATGCCGACGAACTCCGGTACCAGGCCGAAGGTTTCGATCTCGACCTCGTCGTCCGGGTGGACATCGTAGGAAAGCAACCCTGCCGGTTCATCTTCGAAGGTCAGCAGCCAGAACGTCCGGCCCGGGCAGCTCGCGAACCAACTTGCCCATTCCGCTTCGGCTCGCCTGGCACTCGTCCAGCCGTAGGGAGCGCCGATCCGGACCTGGAGATCGACAACCAGTGGTGAATCTCGATCCAAGGGACGCAGGTCCATGCCGGGAACCGGAGCGGCCGACTCGAGCTGACCACGGGCTGTCATTTCCACGTAGGTCACCGTCTCCTTCACCCTCGAAAGGTTACGTCGATCCGCAAGCCTCCTACGGCCCCAGCGCCAACCCTGCTGTGCCACATGGCCGTTGCCAACGCTCGTCGACGCCGCAGCCTTGTACCGGCAACGGCCCCCCAGGAGCCACGGCAGAACCAACGTCATGAGCCGGGCCGTGAGATGAATCCGCATCACGCTTTTCGAATCGGGCGACGAACCGCAGTTCCAGCGCGTGGGCCAGCCGTTCGAGCATCCCGATAGTGGGGGCACGCCCGGCGTCATACTCGTCGGCATCGAAGTCCGGTCGATCGAACCGCTCACGCCGCAGCGCATCCATACTCATGTGATCGCTCATCGTTCAGTGCGTCTCTGTAGAAGCTGTTCCGGGCGTGCCCGTGGTCGGCCTCGCGCACTTTCCCGCAGGCTAAGGCACCAACGGACCGGACAATGCGCGCTCGCCTGCCTTGCGATCTCCCGACCACGTGAGTGCGGGGTCGGAGAGAGGTTTGCGGCCCCACAGGGCGAGTAGCAGATCCGAGGCGGTACCGGACAGCCGGGCAGCCGGTTCGGCTGGGCCATAGGTCCAGCTGTCTCCGGTATCGGTGGCGTGGATACCGATCGCCGTATCCGGCTCTACGGCCAAGCCGCGCTTGATCATTCGGGGTGCGAAGAGTTCGAAGACCTCCGCGATGCCGTCGGCCGCCAGGTCCGGGGCGAACGGTTCTGGTGTGCCGAGCGCATTCTGCCCGTCCCACAGGTGCATCAGCGTCTCGTGCATCCGGCGCCGACGCCAGAAGCCCACTGTGCGCGGTAGCTGGCTGGTGAAAGTCCAGGCCGGGGTTTCGGGGTCTACGGACAGCGCCGCGACGAGGGCGGATGCGGTGTCGTCGTACCAGTCTCGTAGCCGGACCGGATCTTTGGGTGCGGGCTCATCCTGACGATCACCCCGCCCCTCCCGCACACCGACCACCACCCACATATTGCCGTTGCCCAGGTGGTCGGCCAGATCGAGGAAGGTCCAGTCGCCGCAACTGGGCACGGGCTCGGACAGGTCGAGATCGGCGGTGATCAGCGCACCGAACTCGATGAGCTTTGCCCGCAGTACTGCAAGATGGTCCACATCGCCCACGATATCCGCTGCCAACCGGGGTCTTCCCGACCGATGGCGCACTCGTCGGCATCGAAGCGCAGTCGACGGATTCCCCAGATCGAAAGTCATTGTTGTACAAGAGGAATCGTTCATCGGGCAGGCATACGTAGGATGCGGGGGTGGATGTCTACGAGGCGGTGCGGAGCAGGCAGTCGATTCGGGCGTTCACCGGGGAGCCCGTGGGTCGGGAGGTTCTGGAACGGGTGCTCGGTGCGGCTGCTCGTTCGCCTTCCGGGGGCAATCTGCAACCTTGGCACATCTATGTCCTGAGCGGTGATCCGCTGACGGAGTTGAAGAAACGGGTCGGCGAGCGGATCGCCGCGGGTGACCGCGGGGACGAACCGGAATTCGCCTGGTACCCCCCGAACCTGACCTCCCCGTATCGAGAGCGCTTGCATGAGATGGGCGCCCGCCGCTACGAAGCCGTCGGCATCGATCGCGACGACGCCGCCGGACGCGCCCGGGTCAGAGCCGAGAACTGGAACTGCTTCGGCGCGTCCACCGCCCTGTTCTGCTACCTCGACCGCGATATGCCCGCACCCCAATGGGCCGACGCGGGCATGTACCTGCAAACGGTGATGCTCCTCCTCCGCCAGGAGAATCTGCACACCTGCGCCCAGATCGCCTGGTCCGAATACCACCGCACCGTAGCCGAGACGATCACACCACCACCGGAGCGAATCCTGTTCTGCGGCATGTCGATCGGCCACCCCGACCCCGAGATCCCGCACCAGTACAGCGTCCGGGCCCCACTGTCCGAGACCGTGACATTCCTCGACTGACCCGCAGACATCCAGACACGCCGGATCGGATCCACATCGACCGGACACCGCACCCGAATCCGGTGTCACAACTGGGTGCCGCCACCGTCCACCGCGAGTTCGGCGCCGGTGGTGTACGTCGCATCGAAGGCGAGGAAAACGGCGGCGCGCGCGACCTCCTCCGGGGTTCCCAAGCGCTGCATCGGAACCTGGGCGGTGAGGCCCGCCAGCATTTCATCCGCCGCTTCGGGGGGCAGCTTCTTGGCCAGAATGCCCGTGTCGATCGGCCCCGGGCTCACCGCATTGACACGTACGCCGCGCGGTAGCAGTTCGCGAGCCCAGGTGCGCGCCATCGACCGCAGAGCCGCCTTGCTCGCCGAGTAGACACCGAGGTCCTGCTGCCCCAGCTGGTTCACCACCGAGGTGGTCAGCACTACGCCGCTGCCCTCGGCCAGCAGCGGCAGCAGTCGTTGCAGGGTGAAGTAGGCCCCTTTGGTATTGGTCGCGAAGATGGCGTCGTATATCTGCTCGGTCGTCGCCTCGAACGACACCATGTCGGTGATGCCCGCATTCAGGAACACCGCATCCAGTTGACCGAACGTCTCCGCGACCTTCCCCGCCAAGGAGTCGATGTCGGCTTTGGCAGTCGCGTCGCTGCGAACCGCGATCAGGCCCTCTTCGCTCGCCGTTTCGAGCGCGGCTTCGGTGCGCCCGGTGACGATCACCCGAGCGCCCTCGGCGGCCAGCAGACGTGCGATCGACAGGCCGATTCCGTTGCTGCCGCCGGTGACGAGCGCGCGCTTTCCGTCGTGTTTTCCCATGTCTCCATTCAAATCTCGGACGGTCGACGGCGTCCAAGACCTGATCGGCAACCCGGCATGCACGCACGGCATGCCGGTACGCTCGAAACGTGCGCATTCCCGGTTCGGATCTCGATCTGCGGCTTGTCGGCTACTTCACCGTCGTCGCGGAGCACGCCAACTTCGGTCGCGCCGCCGCGGTGCTGCACGTCGCGCAGCCGTCTCTGAGCCGCCAGATCCAGCGCCTCGAGGAACATCTGGGCGTGCGCCTGTTCGACCGCACCCCGCAGGGCAGCCCGCTCACCGCGGCCGGTCGCGCTTTTCTGCCGCAGGCTCGGGCGCTGCTGCACGCGGCTCATGAAGCCGAGCTCACCACCCGCGACGCCGCCGCCCCGCGCGAGTTGACCATCGGGTACGTGGAGGACCTGGTGATCACTCACGCCGTACGCCGGCTGCGACGCGAGCGCCCCACGGCCCGCATCCGCACCCGCCACCTGGCCTGGAACGATGCCCGCGCCCTCACCGACCGCCGGGTGGACGCCCTGGTCGCCCGCGCCCCACTGCCCTTCCCCACCGACCGCCTGCGCCTCACCGAACTGTGGGCCGAGCCGCGGGTCCTGGTCGTCCCCACGGACCACCGCCTCGCTGGTAAGGAGTCGGTGACCGTGGACGACTTCGTGGACGAAGCTCTTCCGCAATGCCCGAACGCGGTCCCGCAGTGGAGCGACTTCGCCCGTCTGGAGCCGCGGCCGGACGGCATCGCGGCTCGCAGCGCACCGATGGACTACGAATCGTTCGAAGACAAGCTCGACCTCGTCGCCGAGGCGCGGACGATATTGATCCTGGCCGCCGGCGACCGGCGGCCCCAGCTGCGCCCCGACCTGACCACCGTGCCCATCGAGGGCATCGACCCGGTCCGCGTCGTCCTGGCGACCCGCTCGGCCGACGCCAACCCTCTGATCACGGATTTCCTGGCCGCCTGGCCATCCGACGCGCTCGCTCCTCGGGCGCAGCGGTGATACCCCCGCGCGCCGCATCCGTGACCTTCGGATTGTCCTGAGCCACAATCCATTACAGCTTCCCTCGCGCTGTACCGACAGCGGCCGAGGTTCGGTCAACCCGGGGTGATGATCAGCTTGCCCCGCGTCGCGGATATTCCTTCCTGGTTCGGTCGTTCGACGCCGACGGGACTTGGTGCCGTCACTATAGCCTCAGTCATGGGACCAAGTCCCGTAGAGAGATCGCGCGCCGCCTCCGGCTGGAATCTCGGTGATCGGAACCCTTCTGAGCGCCTGCGCCAAGCCCTAGCCTGGCTGGTCGAGTCGACGCTGGAGAAGAAGAGGATCACCCATGTCGTTACTGGAATCCGCGTCGGTGAACGAGCGCGGGGTGGCGGATGATCGGCGGCTCACGGCCACCGACACGCGAACCGCGATCGCGGCGAGTCTGATCGGGACCACCGTCGAGTGGTACGACTTCTTCCTCTACTCCACGGCTGCCGGAATCGTGTTCGGCAAGTTGTTCTTCCCGAATACCAGCAGTTTCGTCGGGACGATGCTGTCGTTCGCGACGTTCGCGGTCGGATTCCTGATGCGGCCCATCGGCGGACTCGTCTTCGGGCATATCGGCGATCGGATCGGGCGCAAACGGACACTCGCGCTGACGATGGCGCTGATGGGCGCATCCACGGCGTTGATGGGTGTACTGCCCACCGCGAGCGCGATCGGGGTCGCCGCGCCGATTCTGTTGCTGCTGTTGCGAATTCTGCAAGGCTTCGCGCTCGGCGGGGAATGGGCCGGGGCGGTGCTGCTGGCCGTGGAATACAGTCCGCGCCGCAAGGTGGGGATCTTCGGCAGTTATCCGCAGATCGGCCTCGCGCTCGGATTGGCTTTGGGCACAGGCGTTTTCGCACTACTGCGGTCGACGCTGAGCGAATCCGCCTTCCTGAGCTACGGGTGGCGCATCGCGTTCGGCGCGAGTGTGGTGCTGGTCGCGATCGGATTGATCGTGCGGCTGCGGATCGATGAGACGCCCGCGTTCCGGGAGATCGACCGGCTCAACCGGATCTCCAAGGTGCCCGTTGTCGAACTGTTCCGGAACGTGCGCACCCGCCGCAATACCGTCCTCGGCCTGCTGTCGCGCTGGGGTGAGGGCGCGGCCTTCAACACCTGGGGCGTGTTCGCGATCACCTTCGCCACCGGTCATCTGGGGCTGAGCCAGGTTCCGGTGCTCGTCTCGGTCACCATCGCCGCCGTGGTGATGGCCGCGCTGATCCCGATCTCGGGACGGCTCACCGACCGATACGGTCCGCGACGGGTCTACATCGTGGGCATCGCGGCGTACGGGCTGCTGGTGTATCCGGTGTTCGCACTGTTCGAGACGAAGAACATCGTGCTGTTCGCCGCCGCGATCACCGTGGTGTTCGGCGGCGCGCACGCGCTGTTCTACGGCGCGCAGGGCACCCTCTACGCGGGCCTGTATCCGCCCGAGGTGCGATACACCGGGCTGTCGTTCGTCTATCAGGTCTCGGGGATCTACGCCTCGGGCATCACGCCCATGATCGTCACCTCACTCATCGCGGTGACGCACGGTTCACCGTGGCTGGCCTGCGGGTACCTCGCGGCGACGGCGGTGGTGAGCGTCGTGGCGACGCGGTTCATCAGCGAGGACGACCGGCTCACCACCTGAAACGTCCGGCCCACGGGAAACGTGTCCCGGGGCCGGACGTAACAGCGTCAGCCGAGGGTGAACAGCTTGGCCGTCCCCTTGATGACCGTGTCGTTGCGATCCACCAGCGCGGCGCGGACCTGCACCTGACGCCCACCCGAGAGCGGCGTGCCCTGCAGGATGACCACGGTGGTGTGCTGAGCGCCGTTACAGGTGATGGCCTTCTGCGTGCCGGTGCCGGTCGGCCGGTCGGAGGTGGGATCCCCGGCCATCACCCGGATCGCGGAGACTCCCGCCGAGGCATCGCAGCTGTAGTTCACCTTGATATTGCTGGGGCCGACTCCCGTGACGTCGATGCCGTTGGCGGCGAACGCCGGCCCCGCGGCCAGCGCCACGGCCGCCCCAGCGGTCCCCACCACGATCGACAGACGAGCGGTATGCCGAAACTTCCCGAGTGTCACCATGATTCGTCATTCCTCCTGCGTAGCGGACATGGTCGCGGAACACACTCAGAACGCACGGTGCCAGGCACCGCGTGACCATCCTCCCCTATCGCCCTGCCCCGCACCAGCCCCATCAGCCAGTCGGGCGCATACAGCCGCGCAACGAGTCGATATAGGCCGTCATGGCGTCGCGGTTGTGTGTGAGCAGTTCGACGCGCTCGGTCAGGCGATCACGCTGGGATTCCAGGACTGCGATGATCTCCGGCGTCGCGTCGGCGAAGTGGATATCGCTGGGGTCCTGTAAGCAGGGCAGGATCTGCTTGATGAGCCGCGTCGGCAGACCCGCGTCGAGCAGTCCGCGGATGTGCACCACCTGATCGACCAGACGTTCGTCGTAGTCGCGGTAACCGTTGGCGGCGCGGCCGACGCGGATCAGTCCCTGCTCCTCGTAGTACCGCAGCAGACGTGGCGAGGTCTGCGTGCGCTCCGCCAATTCCCCGATCCGCATATGCCGCTCCTCACAACGACTTCCGGTTGACTCTCACATATGTGTGAGGGTTCGAGCATAGCGATATGAGTACGGACATCACCCTTTTCGACTACAGCCCGATCATCGATCGTGAGCCGATCCGCTGGCCCGGCGGTAAGCGTGTGGCCTTCTACGTCGGGCTCAATATCGAGCACTTCTACGTCGATCTGCCCGGCACCGCGACCTACGGCTGGCGCGACTACGGCCCGCGCGTGGGCATCTGGCGGTTGATCGACACCCTGGACAAGTACGGCATCCGGGCCAGCGCACTGCTGAATTCCGATGTGGGCGAACGGTATCCGCAGATCATCCGCGCGGGTGTGGAACGCGAGTGGGCATGGCTGGCACACGGCAGCAGCAACAGCCACCTGCACACCGGACTGTCCCCCGAACAGGAGCGAATCGCCTTGCGCGACATCGTCACCACGATCGAACGCACCACCGGGCAGCGCCCGCGCGGCTGGATGGGACCCGGCCTGACCGAAACCTTCGAAACGCCCCGGCTGCTCGCGGAACTGGGCCTGGACTACGTCCTGGACTGGACCAACGACGATCAGCCCTACCCGCTGAACGTCCCGGGCATGCTCAGCGTCCCGTACTCGGTGGAACTCAACGACATCGGCATCTTCGTGAGCAAGGGACTCACCGGCCCCGATTTCGTCCGGATGGTCGTCGATCAACTCGACCAGCTCTACGAGGACTCCGCCGACAGCGGCCGGGTGCTGCCCCTGGCGCTGCATCCGTTCGTCACCGGTCAGGCGTTCCGCCGCCGGTATCTGGACGAGGCGCTGGATTACGTCACCAATCATCCGGGCGTCTGGGTCACCACCAGCGACGAGATCGCCGCGCACTACCGGAAAACCGCATTGAACAGCAGATAGTCTCCGACGCGGCCGGGATCGCACACGGGTTCCTCGATCACGCGCACGCCGATGCCGAATATCGGATCCGCGCTGTCCCCGGCCGCGTCTGCCGGACCACACTTGCTCGCGGGATCGGGATTCGCGGCTTCATGCATCCGAGATCCGGTCCGGCACTGAGCGCCGGTCAGGGAAGCTGGGTCGGCGCACGGGGCCGGCAACGAAAGCGGAACTACCCGGACGACACCGCCTACCCGGTCCACGCGCTCGCCCGGCCGCATCCGCTGAACCGCTAGATTGAACGCATGCGGCTGGCGATGACGGCGGAACTTCCGGACGATCCGGATGCGGCTGTGGCGCTTCAGAATCGGTTGCGGGATCAGGTCGATCGAAGCGATCCGCGACCGCCACACTTCGAGACCGTCGCGGGACTGGATTCCGCGTATGACGAACAGGGAAATGTCGTCGCGGCCGTGGTGGTTCTGGACGCCGCGACGCTGGCGCCGGTGGACACTGCCACCGCGCACGGGACGACCGAATTCCCTTACATCCCAGGACTACTCGCGTTCCGGGAGTTGCCGACCGTCATCGCCGCGCTCGAAAAGCTGGGCACCACACCGGATCTGCTGATCTGCGATGGGCAGGGGCTGGCGCATCCGCGCCGCTTCGGGCTGGCATGTCATCTCGGGCTACTGACCGGACTGCCCACCATTGGTGTCGCGAAATCGTTGTGGGGCAATGCTTCCGAGCCGGGTCCCGAACGTGGATCGGTCAGCGACATCCTCTTGAGCGACGAGGTGGTCGGCCGGGCGGTCCGCACCCAGCCCGGCGTGAAACCCGTGTTCGTCTCGATCGGACATCGCATCTCGCTCGACACCGCCTGCACGACAACACTCGCCCTCGCACCGCGCTACCGCCAACCCGAGACCACCCGACAGGCCGACCACCTCTGCCGAACCCTGTTGCGCGAGAACGCCTGATGCGCTGCTCAGGCTGCTCGGCTCCCTGAACACCGAACCACCCACCCTTCGATCGGCGCACACCACGTCAAGCGCAGGACATTCCGGACGACTCGGGCGTAGCCACCCCGCCGAGCTGAACAGCCCTTTCAATGGGTGAATGCGGCGGCATGATCGACGGCCCACGCGGCGAAGCCGAGAGCGGGGCGGCCGAGCAGCTGCGCGACGACGTCTGTGGTCGGGCCCGGATCGCGGGCGTAGTCGGACAGGGAGCCGAGCAGTCGAGCCGGGACATCCTCGGGTAGACCCTGCGCTGTCATGGCGGCGTATACCTGCTCGGGAGTGAGTTCGAGGAACGACAGCTCACGCCCGATGGCCTTGCCGAGGATCCGGACCTTGTCGTACTGGGTCAGCGATTCCGGGCCGGTCAGCACATACCGGCGGCTCGCATGACCGTCCTCGGTCAGAGCGCGGACTGCGACGGCGGCGATATCGCGCTCGTGGATCGGGGACGTGGCGGCCGTGCCGTATGCCCCGCGCACTACGTCCCCGCCGTGCAGCTGCGGCGCCCACGCCAGAGCATTGGCGTCGAAGTCGGCGCAGCGCAGCGCAGTCCATGCCAGGCCCGATGCCTCGGCCGCGGCTTCCAGCGCCCGGAAGCCCGCGATGAACCGAGGTTCCCCGGCCGGGTACTCGACGGTCGCCGCCGAGACCACCACCACTCGCCGAGCGCCGTGATCGGCTGCGGCGGAGAGGATTTCGCGCGCCGATGCGATAGCGGCCCGAGAGCTCAACAACACCGCCTCGACACCGCTCCAGGCTTGCTCCGGAATCTTCGGCACCGACGAATCACCCTGTACCACAACAGTTCCCGGTGGCATACCTGCCGTTCCGGGATCGCGGGTAATGGCGGTGACCGGCGCATCGGCGGCCCGCAGCCGCGCGACGACCTCCCGGCCGACGATCCCGGTAGCTCCGATGAGGACGTACATGATCAACCTCTCCCATGCCCGGCAAGCCGCCGAGGCAACTCGATCCAACAGTCATGAAATATGAAACTCATATTATCCAGTTCGAGTTAGAGATGATATGATTCTCGTACATTATTTCTCGATCACCGCGAGGATCGACGCCGCCTACGGGCAGGCCGTCGCCACATGGGCGGACGTGACGGCTCCGGCGCAGTTGATGTCGCCGCTGGATGCGGCGGGCACGTCCGGGCAGCGCGACGTTGTGACGTCGGCGCGTGTCAGTTGCCGGGCCGACTATCGGCCAACGCGGTTGCCGAAGCCTGTACGAGCGCGACCAATTGCCCCCGATCGATGGATGGCAGCCGCATGCTCAATTCCTTTTCGAGGGCTGCCCGAATTTCGGACCGCATCGCTTGGCCCTGATCGGTGATGACGACCCGGGTCACTCTGCGGTCCGCGGGATCGGTCCGCCTGGCCAGCAATCCTCGGCGCTCCAGCCGATCCACCAAGCCGGTCACGTTGGTCTTGTCGCAACCCAGCGCACTCGCCAACTCGCCGAAAGACGGTGGGTGACCACGCAATTGGCACAGCAGTTCAGCCTGCTGCATCGTCAATCCGAGCCGCCGGGCTATCAGGTGATAGAGCGCGTTCACCTCACGATTCAGCCCTGCGAAGGCCGCCGCCAGCCCTGGATCCTCGGTCGCCATGCAGCAAGTCTAGAGAACCGACTGTTGACAGTCTCAACAAATTGGTTGATTATCTCTACTATCTAGATAGTGGACTATTGGGAGGTGTCATGCCGGTCGCGATCGTTACCGGAGGATCTCGCGGGATCGGGCGGGCCATCGCGGAGCGACTGGGCGCTGACGGCGCGGCGGTCGTCGTCAACTACCAGTCCAACCGATCCGCGGCAGAGCAGGTGGTCGACACGATCGAACGATCAGGCGGTCGAGGCGTTGCCGTACGGGCCGACGTCGCCGATCCGACGCAGCTACGAGGTTTGTTCGATAGCGCCGAAGAGCGCTTCGGAGGAGTGGACACACTCGTGAACAACGCCGGCACGGCCAGATTCGCCCCGATCGCCGAGGCTACCGACGAAGACTACGAACTGATGTTCTCCCTCAACACCAGAACCACCTTCGTCGCGTTGCGTGAGGCCGCGAACCGGTTGCGGGACAACGGCCGGATCATCGTCATCTCATCCGGGGTGACCGCCACGCATCGCCCAGGGTCCGGCCTGTACAGCGCGAGCAAAGCGGCGGGCGAGGAACTGGTCCGAATACTGGCCAGGGAACTCGGGCCACGCGGGATCACCGTCAACAACGTGCTGCCGGGCGCGATCCGGACCGAGGCGCTGGCCGCGGCGCGCAGCCCGGAGCTGACCGCGCAGGTCGTCGCATCCACCCCACTCGGCCGCATCGGCGAGCCCGGCGATATCGCCGACATCGTCGCCTTCCTGGCCTCCGACGCGGCCCGGTGGATCACCGGCGAAACCGTCCACGCGGGTGGCGGATTGTTCTGAGGCCCGGTCAGAAGAGCTTGATCGGATTCACGATATCGGCGACGAGGACCAGGACCATGTACGCCCCGCCGATCACCACGACGACGTAGGTCGCCGGTAGGAGTTTCAGGTAGTCGACCGGGCCGCCCGCGTCCAGACCGCGCCGACCGCGCAGCAGGTTGCGGACCTTCTCGTAGAGCACGACCGCGATGTGCCCGCCGTCCAGCGGCAGCAGCGGCAGGATGTTGAACGCGCCGAGGAAGAAGTTCAGGCTCGCCAGCACCAGGATGAACACGTTCCACAGGCCGCGCTCGGCGGTCTCGCCACCGATCTTGCTCGCCCCGTACACGCTGACCGGCGTATTCGGATCGCGCTGGCCGCCGGTCACCGCGTGCCACAGATTCACGACCTTGGTCGGCATCTGCGCCAGCGATTCGAAGGTCTTGCCGAACATGTCGCCGGTGAACCCGATCGAGGCCGGGATCGCGGTGAGGACGTTGTAGTGCGAGGTGTCGTAATAGTCCTGCGAGACGCCGATCTTGCTCGCCGTCACCGCGGTCGTGGCGGGCTTGTTGGTCGTGGGATCGATCGGATAGGTGGTCACCCGCACCGGATCGACCGTGATGTGCAGCGTCTTGCCGTCCCGCTCGACGGTGTAGTCGATCGGTCCGGTGCGATCCTTGGTCTCGCTCGCGATCTGCTCGATGTTCTTCACCGCGACGCCGCCCACCGCGATGATCTTGTCGCCGCGACGCATACCCGCCAGCTGGGCCGGCCCCTCGCCGCTGCACTTCTGGTGGGTGCCGTCGGCATTGTCCGCGCCCGCGCAGGCCACGGCGATCTGGTTGTCCGGCGGCGAATCCAGGCGCGGCAGACCCCAGCCGACCGCCAGGATCACGATCAGGATGAAGCCGAGCACGAAGTTCATCACGATGCCGCCGACCATCACCACCAGCCGTTTCCAGGTCTTCTGGCGGTACATCGCCCGATCCAGATCCGCCGGATCGATCTCGTCCAGCGCGGTCATCCCGGCGATATCGCAGAAACCGCCCAGCGGCAGGGCCTTGAGGCCGTATTCGGTCTCACCGCGGCGGAAGGAGAAAACCTTCGGGCCGAATCCGATGAAATAGCGGCGCACCTTCATGCCGGTGGCCTGGGCGGCCCACATATGCCCGCATTCGTGCAGCGCCACCGACGCCGTGATACCGAGGGCGAACAGCACGAACCCGATCGCGAACCCCATGCGGTGTCGATCCTCCTGCGTCAGTTGCCTACGTACGTGCGCGCACGCCGTCTCGCCCACGCGTCCGCCGCGAGCACCTCGTCCAAGGTACTGGGTTCCGCGCGCCACTGGTCGGCCGACTCGACCACAGCCGCGACCGTGCGCACGATACCGGGGAAGCCGATCCGTCCGTCGAGGAACGCCTGCACCGCGATCTCGTTGGCCGCGTTGTAGGTCGCGGTCACGGTTCCACCCGCCTGACCGGCCTGGCGAGCCAGTTCGACGGCCGGGAACACCTCGGCGTCGACCGGTTCGAACTCCCAGGTGTGCGACTTCGTGAAATCCAGCGGGGCGAGGGTACCGGACACCCGGTCCGGCCAGCCCAGGGCCAGCGCGATCGGCAGTTTCATATCGGGTGGGCTGGCCTGGGCGATCGTCGAGCCGTCGGCGAAGGTGACCATCGAATGCACGATCGACTGCGGATGCACGGTGACGTCGATGCGGTCGTAGGGAATGCCGAACAGCATGTGCGCCTCGATCAGCTCGAGGCCCTTGTTGATCAGGGTGGCCGAGTTCAGGGTGTTCATCAGGCCCATCGACCAGGTCGGATGGGCCTTGGCCTCGTCCGGGTTCACCGAATCCAGCATCGCGGCGGTCCAGCCGCGGAACGGGCCGCCCGACGCGGTGAGCACGAAACGGTCCACCTCCTGCGCCCGGCCGCCGCGCAGGCACTGCGCCATCGCCGAATGTTCCGAGTCCACCGGGACGATCTGGCCGGGCTTGGCCGCCCGGGTCACCAGTGAGCCGCCCGCGACCAGGGATTCCTTGTTCGCCAGGGCCAAGCGGCGGCCCGATTCCAGGGTGGCCAGGGTCGGTTCGAGTCCGAGCGAACCGACCAGGGCGTTGAGTACGACGTCGGCATCGGTGCGGCGGACGAGTTCGGTGACCGCATCCGGACCGGCAAGGGAGACACCGAGTTTCGCGGCCGCGGCGGGATCGGCGACGGCGACCTCGGTGGTTCCGGTGGCCCGGATCTGCTGTGTCAGTAGATCGGTATTGCCGCCGCGCGCGGCGAGCCCCACCACCTGGAACCGGTCCGGGTTCTCGGCGATCACCTCGAGCGCTTGCGTACCAATGGAACCGGTGCTGCCCAGGAGCAGGACTCTCACTATGTCGGACACCACTTCATTGTTCCGCACTACGGAAGCGGACACCTGCTCACCCCACTGGCTACGACGGGCAGTCGTATGTAACGATGATGTCCGACAGTTCTACCTGTAACCGATGGGAGCGAGCAGTGGCCGGCACGGAAATGGAACACGCCGAGAGCGGCGTCGTCACCAAGGTCGACCCCGCCGAGGTTCCCTCCGCCGCCTTCGGCTGGAGCGGTGAATCTCGACGCACCTTCAAGGTCGCGGGCGTCGTCGTCGCCCTGATCCTGCTCGCCATGCTGTACGAGAACCAGCAGGGCGCCTCCACCGGTTGGACCGGGTACACCTACCTGATCCTGTTCGCCACCGCCATCGTGGGCATCCTGGTCCGCGATTTCGTCACCAGGAACAAGCCCAAGTAGAACCGGGTAATCGGCCGCTCGGAGCCCTGCGGGGCACGTCACCGGGCGGCTTTCTGCTGTCCGGGGAAGTATCCGAGATCGCTCTGATCCGCAACCGAAGCCCCTGTGGCACAGAGAAATTCGGTTCCTCGCGACCGAGGTGCCCGAGCCTGTGGGTCCTCGTGCGACGACGGTCTTGCGCCCCGTTGCTCAGCACCCGGCATGAACTCGTAGCGTCTCGACGTCGGGCCACCCCATCGCTCTCGGCTGTCGTCCATACGCACTGTCCGTCGGCCGGCGTCTTGTCGTCGGCCCCCTGCACTTCTATTGTCTGTCATCGGCCTCGATCACCCGTAGCGATGGTGCTCCACCAGCGACAAGCGGCCTCGGCTCGTTGCTCCTGCCGCCGATAGCGAGCCACGGGTCTTATCCGCGACCTCGCCGCCCGCGAGTTCCCCGACCCTTTGCAGCGCCTGCCCTCGCACCAGGCTTCCCGCCTGCGGACTTGCCGGTCGCGGGCTTGCCGCCCGCGGACTTCCCGCCGCCGGAACGCGCTCGCCCGGACTGTGTTCCCGTTCCGTCGGCCGTACCGGTCCTGCCATCGGCGGTTCTACCGTTGCCACCCGACGACGCGTCCTGCTGGCCACGGGTGCTGCGAGCCGTACGGCCTCGGACGACGCCGATGAAATCCTCCACCGCCGGATTGTCCAGGTCGATCGGCCAGGCCAGGGCGATCTCGGTCGGGGGGAGGTCGGTGACCGTGCGGTAGACGAGGTCCCTGCGGTGATGCAGGCGGGCCAGCGAATGCGGCATGATCGCCGCGCCGCCGACCGCCGCGACCAACTCCAGGGTGCCGGACAGGGCGTCGAGGTCGTCGGCGTCCTGCATGCGCTCGTCGGTGAGATCGGTCGTGGCGACCTCCTCGAACAGCGCGATCGGATGGTCCTTCGGCACCACGACGACGGGCAGTTCTCGATACAGCGGAATCGCGTGCATCCCGTCGCGATCGATGGGCAGGCGGACGAAGCACATGTCGACCTGCCCGTCGCGCAGCGCCGACTCCTGCCGCGCCTGCGGGATGCCGACCACGTCGAGCGAATCGTCGGTGAACCGCTCCGACCAGATCCGTGCCCACTTGGCGACCGTCACGCCCGGCACGTATCCGACCCGCAGCGCATCGGGAGCACACTCGTTCATCCGACCAAGCGTATGGGATGCGGGCGACCGCTGTTCCGGCCGTCGCCATCCGGCCGGGGCACCGCCGCCTGGCTGAGCCCGCAACGTCGGAACGACCACCAACGCCTACGTTTCGTTTACCACGTCCGACCGCATCACGGCCATCGGCTGGGGCACTACCGTCCCAGCCGTCGACGGCCCGAGATACATGGTCGGCCGACCCCATTTGAACGACGATCCCGCCGAAACGTGCTTCTTGCATGGTCGCTGGACGCCCATCGATGAAGCACTCGCCGGATTCTTCGTACCGGGTGCTGGAGTCGTCCGTGCCTTCGACCGTGTCGGTGTAGTAGGCGATCATTCCGCCACTCACGCTCTCGTCAACATCGCTTTCGGGCAGATCGGGCAGTCGGACCTGATGCTCTGAGCCGACGCGCAGGGGAACCGGCGAGCCGAAGACGTCGGTCCTGGCAGCAGCGGCGCGAGCGACGACACCCGCGGTATTCACCGGTCGAGGCGATCGATGTTCGGGGGCTACGGAGGCAACGGGCCTGGGACTAGATGCCGTGTCGGCGCTCACCGCCGACCACCGTGGCGACCTTCGCCTCTTCCGCCGCCGAGAACGGTGATTCGTAGGCGGCCACGGCCAGTGCGGTCTCCTCGAGGATCAGATCGGCGTTGATCTGCGCGCCCGCCATGGCTCCGGCCGCGGCCGCCGCGCCGACCTGGGCGAAGGGGTCGGTGACGTTGCCCGCCAACCAGACTCCGGCGACCTCGGCCCGGCCGACCGGGTCCGACGGGATGTAATCGCCTGCGCCACTGGGATGTTCGACGGGGTACAGGTCGATTCCGGTGAGGAATCCGGCCCGCGCGACCAGGCGGGAGGCGACGGCCACCGCCGCTCGCGGGACCAGCGTGCCGTCGGCCAGGCGCACAGCGGTGATGTGCTCGCCGGTCACCTCCACCGACGCCACCTCGCCTGCCACGACGCGGATACCGCGCGCGGCGAGTTGCACCGCCTGCTCGGTGGACAGCGCGGGCGCGGTGTGCGCGAAGTAGACCACGTCATCGCTGAGCTGCCGGAACATCTGCGCCTGATGGACCGACATGGGTCCGGTGCCGAGCACTCCGATGGCCCGGTCGCGGATCTCCCAGCCGTGGCAGTACGGGCAGTGCACCACATCGCGGCCCCACTGCTCCCGCAGTCCGGGAATATCGGGCAGTTCGTCGACCACACCGGTCGTGACCAGCAGCCGACGCGCCCGCACGGACCTGCCGTCCGCCAGGCTCGCCACGAATCCGCCCTCGTCCCGCACGACCTCGGTGACCTCGCCGGTCACCACCGTCCCGCCGTATCCGGCGACCTCGGCGCGACCCCGGGCCAGCAGCTCACCGGGCGGGGTGCCCTCGCGGGCCAGCAGCCCGTGCACCCCGTCGGCGGGTGCGTTGCGCGGCGCACCCGAATCGATCACCGCGACAGATCGCCGCGACCGGCCCAGCATCAGCGCCCCGTTCAGCCCGGCCGCACCGCCACCCACGACGACCACGTCGTATCCGTCCTGCAATTGCTCGGTCACCATGACCACCTCCTCGACACACCACCCTCCGGATGACATCCGATTCCGGCAAGGAGTTTTGCTGAATCAGCAAAAATCACACAGACAACACCCCGCGCACTTTTCCGGCGCGCACACCCGACTCCGATATGCCACCGTGGTCGCAACCCGGCGAATCGGACGGGCCAAGTTCGGTGGGAGGCAGCGTGGTTCGAAAAGTCCGATGGGCCGGAACTCCTGGAACTCCGGAATCACGTTGTCGGAGAAGAATATCGAGACGACGATCGATGCCATGGTCGCCTCCGGCATGCGCGATGCCGGATACCGCTACGTCGATCTGGACGCGGGCTGGGCGGCCACCGACCGCGATGCGAACGGCGCTCTGCAAGCCGATCCGCAGAAGTTCCCGCACGGCATGGCGGCCCTGGCCCAATACGCGCACGACCGCGGCATGCTGCTGGGCCTGTACTCCAGCCCCTACAACGAAACCTGTGGGCAGACAACGCAGAACGCCAGCGCCGGGCACGAGGTCCAGGACGCGCGGACCTTCGCCGCCTGGGGCGTGGACTACCTCAAATACGACTGGTGCCGGGCGAGCAGCGACCTCGGCGATCAGGTCCGCAAGTTCACCGCCATGCGAGATGCGTTGCGCGCCAGCGGACGTCACATCGTCTACAGCATCAACCCGAACAGCTCCGACCGGGACACCGCGGGCGACTACGACTGGTCGCGAATCTCCGATGTCACCCGCAACGCGCACGATCTGTTCCCGTTCTGGCGCAACACATTACCGCCGGTCACGATCAACCAGTTCGTTCCGCGGAACTTCCTGGGCGTGGTCGAGCAGGTGCGCGTCGCCGCACCACTGGCCGCGCGCAGCCGTCCGGGGCACTGGAACGATCCGGACATGCTCGTCGTCGGCACCCAGCTCGCCGAATTCCTCGGCACCCATGTGGGCACGGCGCCCAGTGTGCTGCTCAAAACGCTTCCGCTGAACCAGGATCAGCAGCAAGCGGGTCGCGCGGCGATCAAGCAGCTCGCCAAGAAGGTCGTGCTGACCCCGGAACAGATTGCGGCCCTGAGTAATCCGCAATACAGCCTGACCACGGCCGAACAGCGCGCGCACTTCTCGCTGTGGGCGATGCTGGCCGCCGCTGATCGCGGGCAACGACGTGCGCACCATGTCCGCGCAGACCCGGGCCATCCTGACCAATCGGGAGGTCGTCGCGGTCGATCAGGATCCGGCGTCGGTACAGGGCGCGTTGCTGCCGACGGACGACCGGATCATGACCAAGCGCCTGTCCGACGGATCGACGGCCGTCGCGCTGCTCAACCGCGCCGAGAAGCCCGCCGACGTCATCACCACCGCGCGGGCCGCGGGCCTGCCGCCCGCATCCTGCTACACCGTGCGAGACCTGTGGTCGCACACCACGCACACCACGACCGGCGCACTCACCGCCGAGGCCTTGGCGTCCCACGACGCCGCACTGCTGCGCGTCACCCCGCACTGCGGCTGAGCAGCGGGTCCGCGTCGCCGGCGCAGTGCTGCGTGGGAGACTCGTGCGCGTACCGATTCCGACTCACCGGAGGTGGCAGCACCGATGAAGAGCACCCGGATCGTCCTGGCATCGCGCCCGGTCGGGATGCCCGAACCCGAGAATTTCCGAACCGAGACCGTCGAGCTGCCCGAACCCGATACGGGTCAGGCGCTGCTCGAAACGCTCTATCTATCGCTCGACCCCTACATGCGCGGGCGGATGAGCGATGCGCCGTCCTATGCGCCCCCCGTGCAGCTCGGGCAGACCATGGTCGGGGGCACGGTCTCGCGCGTCCTCGAATCCCGTGATCCCGCAGTGCGATCCGGTGACATCGTGCTGGGTTACGGCGGCTGGCAGACCCATTCGGTGGAGCCGGTGCGGTATCTGCGCCGCCTCGATCCGGCCGCCGCGCCGGTGAGCACCGCGCTGGGCGTCCTCGGAATGCCCGGATTCACCGCGTATTCCGGTCTGCTGACCATCGGCCGTCCGCAGCCCGGTGAGACGGTGGTCGTCGCGGCGGCCACCGGACCGGTGGGATCCGCGGTCGGGCAGATCGCGAAGATCCACGGCGCGCGGGCGGTCGGCATCGCGGGCGGTCCGCAGAAGGTCGCGCTGTTGCGGGATCGCTTCGGATTCGATGCCGCACTCGATCACCGCGCGCCGGATTTCGCCGAACAGCTCACCGCCGCGACGCCGGATGGTATCGATGTGTACTTCGAGAACGTCGGCGGCGCGGTCTTCGACGCGGTGTTCGGGCGGCTCAACTCCTTCGCTCGAATCCCGGTGTGCGGCTTGGTCGCCGACTACAACGCCACCGGCCTGCCCGAGGGGCCGGACCGGCTGGGGCTGCTCATGTCGACGGTGCTGCGCAAGAGCCTGACCGTCCGCGGCTTCATCCAGTCCGAATTCGCCGGTGAGCAGATGCCCGCCTTCCTCGAGCAGATGTCGCAGTGGATCGCGCAGGACCAGGTGCGTTATCTGGAGGACGTGATCGAGGGCTTCGACGGCACGATCGAGGCGTTCCGCGGACTGCTGGTCGGGAAGAACGTCGGCAAACTCGTTGTGCACGTAGCGGACTGATCGGTCGGTACGGCGGCGGGCGGCAGCGGCGGCCCGCCGCGAGGAGCCGCGGAAAATCTCACGTCGAATGTGAAACATGGGCCGCGCCACGGCGATACCTGTCACGTGAGCACCATGTCATTGCCCCTCGCGCCGGCCGACCGGCGCGCTGCGGTGCGACGGCTCGTCGCCATCTTCGGCTCGTTGAACGACCTGATAGACCTCCTCGACGCCGATCCTCTCGACCCCGCCCTCGCTCGCGCTCGCGCGACCCGTGACATGATCGGCGAACTCGTCGTCGATCTGGCCGGAACAGCTACCCGCACCTCGGCCTGATCCGCCGCGGACTCTCGCCACGCGTTTGCCACGACTATCAGAAATTTCACAGAATTCTGTGGCGAATAATTGGACCTGGCATATAGGTATGCCTTACCTTTGGCTTTGTGAATTGGGCTGAGGCTGTACCGAACCTGCTGATCTGCCTTCGGGAAGGTCTCGAAGCCGGTCTCGTGGTGACCATCCTGCTGGCCGCCGTGCGCAAGGCGGCAACCGCGGAACGTCCCGTCGCCACCGCACCGATCTGGCTCGGCCTGCTCGGCGCGATCTCGGTGGCGGGCAGTTTCGCGGCGGTGCTGACCTATTCGACCAGCGTGCTGTCCAGTTCGGCGCAGCAGTCGGTCGGCGGCGTCCTGAGCGTGCTGGCCGTGATCATGGTGACCGCGATGATCTTCTGGATGCGGCGCACGGCGGCGACGTTGTCCAAACAGTTGCGCGGTGAGGTCGTGCGCGCCGCCGCCCTGGGTGCGGGTGCGCTGGCGCTGACCGCGTTCCTCGCCGTCGGCCGGGAAGGGCTGGAGACCACGCTGTTCGTCTGGACCGCCGTCAAGGCGTCCGGCGCGACGGTGGCCCCGCTCATCGGCGCGGCGCTGGGCCTGATCATCGCCATCGCCCTGTGCTGGCTGCTGTATCGGCAGAGCGTGCGGTTCAACCTCGGGGTGTTCTTCAATCGGACCGCGCTGCTGCTGATCGTCATCGCGGCCGGTGTGCTCGCATACGGTCTGGGCGATCTCCAGGACGCGGGGTGGTTGCCCGGCCTGAAGTGGGTGGCCTTCGATGTGACCGCGCACGCGGACCCGAACTCCTGGTGGGTCTCGGTCATCTCGGGCATCACCGAACTCACGCCCAAGATGACGGTGCTGCAGGTCGTGTCCTGGGTGGTGTACCTGGCCGTGGTGATTCCGCTGTTCGTGCGGGCGGGCCGTCCGGCGAAGGCACCGGCCGCAGCCGCCGCCG
>NZ_BDBQ01000074.1 GCF_001613065.1 Nocardia miyunensis NBRC 108239 | reverse complement strand
CTCGTCGCGCGGCCGGATACCGGCGGAGAACACCACCAGCGAGGCGTCGATGACCGATTCGTCGGACAGCGAAACACGGACTCCCGCACCATCTTCCGCGGGCTCGATCGAGGAGGTGCCGACACCGGTGTGCACCCGCAACCCGAGATCGCCGACCAGCTTCTCCAGGATCGCGCCACCGCCCTGATCGACCTGCACCGGCATCAGCCGCGGCGCGAATTCGACCACGTGCGGGGTCACGCCCATCAGGCGCAGCGCATTGGCCGCTTCCAGCCCGAGCAGACCACCGCCGACCACTACACCCACGGCTCCCGGCCCGGCCTCCTGCGCCGCCGCCCGGATGCCGTCAAGATCCTCGATGGTGCGATACACGAAACATTCGGGCCGATCGTGTCCCGGCACGGGCGGGACGAACGCGTACGAGCCGGTCGCCAGCACCACCGCGTCGTAGGCGATGGCCTCGCCGTCGGAGGTGAAGACCTTGCCCGCGCCGCGATCGATCGACTCGGCCCGCACGCCCAGCCGCAGATCCACCAGCTCGTCGCCGGCGTACTCGTTACCGGGCAGCGCCAGCGCCGCCGGATCCCAAACGCCCACGTAGGAGGACAGCGCGACGCGATCGTACGCGGCACGCGGCTCCTCGCCCAGCACCATGATCTGCCACCGGTCCTCGGTATCACGCGACCGCAGCGCCTCGACGAAGCGATGACCGACCATGCCGTGGCCGACGACGACAACGGTGCGCTGGGCGGGGATGCGCGGCACGCTCACGGGGAACCTCCTGAATTCCGGATGACCCCACGGTAGGAAACGGGTATTGCGGCGATGCTGCGCGAAATGACCGTCAAATCAACGGTTGCTCACCTGCGTGACGATCTTCCCGTGAGATACCGGCCCCTGCCCTGCTACCGGATGCGCGGCCGCGAATGCGTTCGGGCCGAGGTGTTCCCGGCCACAGCATCATCGAAACGCATGTGGCCCGGACCACGCAACCGGACGATCAGTTCCAGGTGTCCTCGAGCATCCGCGGCTTGCACGCCTGCCAGGCGCCGGCCAGCATCACCACCACCGCGAGGGCCAGCAGGGCGAACGGCACGGCCCAACCGCCGGTCACGGTGTGCAGTACGCCGAACAGCAGCGGCCCGGCGCACGCGGCGGTGTATCCCACGCCCTGGGCGAATCCGGACAACGCCGCCGAACCCGCCTGGGTGCGACTGCGCAGATTGATCAGTGTCAACGCCATCGGGAACGTACTGGGCCCCAGGCCCAGCAGCAGCACCCACAGCACCGGGGCGCTCATCGGAGCCAACAGCAGTCCGGCGAACGCCACGAAATAGCAAATGGCACAACCGATCACGATCGGGAACGGATTGCGCACCCGGGCGGTCACACTCGGCGCGGCCAGCGCCGCGCCCAATCCGATGAACGAGAACACCGCGACCATGGTGCCGCCGAAGGCCGCGCTCGCTCCGGCGTCGGTGAAGATCTTGGGCAGCCAGGTGAACATGGCGTAGGTCGTCAGCGAGGTCATCCCGAACATGCCCGCCATACCCCACGCCACCGGCGACTTCCACGCCTTACCGCCCGCCGACTGGTCGGGCAGCGCGGTCCGGGCAGCGTTGAACGGCGGTGCTTCCGAGGGCCCTGCGTGGTGACGCTCCGCTACCGCCTCCGGGCCCGCCGGGCGCACCGCGACATCGCGACCGCGCCGATCGCGCAACACCCACAGCCACGGCAGCGCCGCGACCAGGGGAAGCAGCGCCCACACGCCCAGCGAGACACGCCAGCCGTCCGCGTCGGCGACCGGCACGGCGATCAGTGCGGGCAGCACGGTACCCAACTGCACCATCGTGATGTAAAGGGCGCTGAGCGTCGCGAGGCGATCGGAGAAATACCGTTTCACCAGCGGTGGGACCACGACGTTGCCGACGCCCATCCCGGCCAGGGCCAGCGCCGAGAACACCAGCAGCTCCCAGGTCGCCGGAACCAGTGCGCGCACCGCCTGCCCGACCGCGGCCGCCAGCATGGCCACCAGCGCCGTGCGCTCGAGCCCGAGTCGGCGCACCAGAATCGGGGTGAGCACGCCCGCGGCGGCGAACATCACGGTCGGGATCATGCCGAAGACGCCGACGACCGTCGTCGAATAACCGATATCCGCGCCGATCCGCTCGGCCAGCGGGGTGAACGCCGTGACCGCGAGGCGCAGGGTGAACGCCGAGACGATGATCGCGGCGAAGACCAGCAGCCGCCCTTCCAGCAGAACGCGGCGACGGTCGGCGATGGTTCGGACGTCCGCGTGCTGCGGTTCGGCGGACGCGATGGACGGGCTTTCGGCGGGGGCGGTCAGTGGCACCGGTAAATCATAGGATGACCGGATGATGGGAGGCAATGGATTACTACCGGGGTACTCTGTTGCGTGTGCAACAAGTCCGGCGCACCAGCCTCATCGCTCAGGTCACCGACCAGCTTCGTGCCGAAATTCGTTCCGGCCGCTGGCCCGTCGGCTCCCGCATACCCACCGAACCGGAGTTGACCGAACTCACCGGCACCGGCCGCAACACCGTGCGCGAGGCGGTGCAGGCGCTGGTGCACGCCGGAATGCTGGAACGCCGGCAGGGATCGGGCACCTACGTGATCGCGATCTCCGATCTGGGCGGCACCCTGGCCAAGTACTTCGCCGACGCCGTCGAACGCGACATCCTCGAACTGCGCCAGGCCCTGGACACCCAGGCCGCGCGCCTGGCGGCGCAACGCCGCGACGACAACGACATCGCCACCCTGCTGTATCTGCTCGACGAACGCCGAAAGGCATGGGACGACGACGATCCCGGCGCCATCCACGCCGACGTCCAACTGCACCGCGGCATCGTGGTCGCCAGCCACAACGCGGTCTATCTCGAGTTCTACGATTCCCTGCTGCCGGTGATGGAACAGGGAATCCGTTCGCGCACACCCAAATCCGGCGGTTCCTATCACACCGAACACGCCGAGTTGGTGAACGCGGTGATCGCGGGCGACCCCGAACGCGCCGCGAAGGCGGCCGACTGCTTCCTCGGCTCGCTCATCGCCGAATATCCCGGCCGCTGACCACCGCGACTAGAGCAGCAGCCGGACCATATCGGCCGTATGGGCCAGTCCCGGAAACGCCTCGGGCGTCGAGCGCGGATGCAGCGCGTGCACGGCGAGCCGGAACATGACCGCACGCAACATCATCTGCGGCCATTCCGGCAGATCCGACCACCGGTGCAGCAGCCCCTCGTCCGCGCCGCCCCAGGACAGCGCGTCGACCACGATCACCCCGGCCGCCCAGGACGCGGGTCGCCAATAGGGGGTGATATCGGTCAGGCCCGGGGTCGCCGTGCCGGAGAACAGAACCGTGCCGAACAGATCGCCGTGCACGAGCTGCGAGGCCGCCTGCACCGTTTTGCGCAGGGTGGACAGCTGGGCCAGGATTTCGAGACTGCGCTGCCCGTCGGGCGAGGTCACCGGCTGCATGCCACCTGCCTTGAGGCTGCGCAGCGGCACCGGTTCCCAGGCCGCGCGGTCGGCGGCGACGAAGACGTCCACGTCCATCCACGGACCGATGGGCTGTTGCGCCAGGAACCGCGGACGCTCGAGCCGGGCCGTGGCCCGATGCAGCCGCAGCGAGACCGACACCACCTCGTCGTGCCGGGGTTCGGGGGTGCCTTCGAGGAATGTGTCTGCGCGCCAACCGGATACGACGTACCGTCCGTCGGTCGCGCGAACCGGATGCGCCAGGCGCAGCCCGTCGACCGACAACGTCTCGCGGACATTCGCCGACCACGCGGCACGCGCGTGGTCGGCCACCGGTGAGAGCACCACATCCCCGCACCGCCAGCCGCCGTCCCAGTCCCCCAGCGCGATCGGCGTCACTTCGCGAAGACCGAATGTGGCCCGCACATGCTCGGGGGGTTCCACAGATGTCACGGCCGTACCGTACTCCCGCCGAGTGAACCACTCCCGCCGCCGCGCCGAAGCAACGCCCACGTCGAGATCACGCAGGCAGAACCCCGGATCCGCCGCCCCGGACCCGATGAAGTCGCGCGGCGGCGGCGGAACTCAGTAGACCGGGAGGGAGGGGTCGATCTGCTTGGCCCAGGCGATGATTCCGCCCTGCAGGTGGGTGGCGTCGGCGAATCCGGCCTGCTTGAGTGCGGCCAGGGCCTCGGCCGAGCGCACGCCGGTCTTGCAGTGCAGCACGATCGGGCGGTTCTGCGGCAGTTCGGACAACGCCTCACCGGACAGGATGCGGTCCTTGGGGATCAGCTTCGCGCCCTCGATGCGGACGATGTCCCATTCGACGGGCTCGCGCACGTCCACGATGGCGACGTCCTTGCCGGCGTCGAGCATGTCCTTGAGCTCGCGCGCGGTGATCGTGGAGCCCGCGGCCGCGGCCTGCCCCTCCTCGGACACCACACCGCAGAACGCGTCGTAGTCGATCAGTTCGGTGATCGGCTGACGTTCGGGATCGCGGCGCAGCTTGATGGTCCGGTAGCTCATGTCCAGTGCGTCGTACACCATGAGCCGGCCCAGCAGCGGGTCGCCGATGCCGGTGATCAGCTTGATGGCCTCGGTCACCATGATCGAGCCGATCGACGCGCACAGCACGCCCAGCACGCCGCCCTCGGCGCAGGAGGGAACCATGCCCGGCGGCGGGGCCTCGGGGTACAGATCGCGGTAGTTGATGCCGCGGTCGTCGGGTGCGTCCTCCCAGAACACCGACACCTGGCCCTCGAACCGGTAGATCGAACCCCACACGTACGGCTTGTGCGCCAGCACCGCCGCGTCGTTGACCAGGTAGCGGGTGGCGAAATTATCGGTGCCGTCGACGATCAGGTCGTAACCGGAGAACAGTTCGACCGCATTGTCGTTGTCCAGCCGGAACTTGTGCAGCACCACGTCGATTCCGGAATTGATCTCCAGAATCGAGTCGCGCGCGCTGTCGGCCTTGCTGCGGCCGATATCGGATTCGCCGTGAATGATCTGGCGCTGCAGATTCGACGAATCCACCTCGTCGAATTCCACGATGCCCAGCGTGCCGACTCCGGCGGCGGCCAGATAGAGCAGCGCCGGGGAGCCCAGCCCGCCCGCGCCGATCACCAGCACCTTGGCGTTGCGCAGCCGTTTCTGCCCGTCCACGCCCAGATCCGGAATGATCAGGTGGCGGCTGTAGCGGGCAACCTCCTCCCGGCTCAGCTCACCGGTCGGCTCGACCAGCGGCGGCAGGGGCTTCGGTGATGACACGTCCTGGACTCCTTGTATCGAATTCGCAGTAACGAAGTATGCAACACCCCGAATCGGGCCACTGTTCCCCGGGGCAGCTCTCATCCGCGAGGATAGGGCCACGGGTTGAAGCGGCACTTCTTGCCGTCTTTGGGTACGACGCCCTGCGGGTCGAGAGCGGCGATGTCGTCGTTGCGGATGCCGAAGGTCTGCTGCATCATCACCGGCGCGAGACCGCCGTCGACGGCACAGGGCTGGTGGTCGTGATAGCCGACGGCATGGCCGACCTCGTGATTGATCTGGTACTGGCGGTACGAGCCGATATCGCCCTCGAAGGCCAGCGCGCCGCGCACCCAGCGCACCTCGGACAGGACCACGCGGCCCAGATCGGAGTTGTAGCAGGAGGAGTCGATGGGAATGTCGAATCCGCAATCGGCCTCGGTGGTCTTGCGCGAGGTCAGGGAGATGCGGAAATCCGGTTCGCCCGAATCGATCCGGCGGAATCCGAATCGGGTGTCGTGAATCCAGCTCTTCGGGTTGGACAGCGTCGCGTCGACCATGTGCGCCATCGACTGGTCGCCGCCGTATCCGGCCGTTTCCACCCCGTCCTCGATCTCGACGGTGTAGGTGAACAGATGTTCCTGCGCGGCGCCCACCTTGGCCGACGTGCCGGGCACGACATGCCAGGTTCCCTTGCCCGCCTCGGTGAACGGGCCGCCGTCGGGCAGCGCGCCGGTCGGCAGTCCGGCCGCGAACTTCCCGTCGCCCTTGGGCGGTACGCCGATGATGCCGCCCCGATCCGACCGCGGACTCAGCTTTCCCACGCCGGGTATGCCGGATCCGCCGGAGGTCCCCCTGTCCCGCACCGCGTTCACCACGACCAGAACCGTCACCACGATCAGCACCGGCAGCGCGTAGGCCCGCCAGCCGTAGGTGGACACGAAGCGGCGTGCCATCGCCCGCTGCCGTTTCGCGCGTCCGGGCCGGGACGCGTCGGCCTCCCGCTCCCGGGAATCGTGATCCGGAGAATTCGTCGGATCCCACTGCGCTCGCAACGGTTGCCGGTCGCGGTCCCCGCCGGAAAAATCCGTATCCTCCGCGGCGTCCTGGTCGGGCACTACCGTGCCGACGCGACCGCGCCGGGCACCGCCGTCGAATGATCCGTCCTGTTGGTCGGTCACGACGAACAGACTCTCACAACCGTGATCTGCGCAATGCAGGACCGGGAAGAGCGGATCGGTTGCGAGATATCTCACCACTGTGCGAGATTGCTTACGAAGACCATTTACTGACAAGTTGCCAATAGCTACCGGGATCGGCTGCGCATACCCAGCCTCCGAGTTGGCCCGAGCCCAGCGAGGGACAATCGGAACGAGTATCGTTCGTTGGATACCCCGTGCACACCTTATTCCGCCGGGAATTGATTGGGAGATGCCGAAATGACAGACCTCGTGGACCGGATGACGTCGTCTCGACTGTCGTCCGAGACCATGGCCCCGAACAAGCGTGGAACCCGCCTGCCCCGCGACGCCCGCCGGGCGCAACTACTCGCGGCGGCGAGCGAGGTCTTCGTGCTACGCGGATACCACGCGGCGGGCATGGACGAGATCTCCCAATGCGCGGGTGTCTCCAAACCCGTTCTCTACCAGCACTTCTCGAGCAAGCTCGAGCTGTATCTGGCGGTGCTGCAGAACTACATCGACGCGCTGGTTTCGAGTGTGCGTCAGGCGCTGCGTTCCACCACCGACAACAAGCAGCGCGTTCGTGCCGCGGTCGCCGCCTACTTCGACTTCGTCGACCACGACACCCAGGGTTTCCGGCTCGTCTTCGAATCCGACCTGACCAGTGAGCCGCAGGTGCAGCGCCGGGTCGAGCAGGCCACCGAGGCATGCGTGGACGCGGTCTTCGACCTGGTCGCACACGACTCCGGCCTGGACCCCTACCGCGCCCGCATCCTGGCCGTCGGCCTGGTCGGCGCCAGCCAGATCACCGCTCGCTACTGGCTCGAGGCCGACCGGCCCATCCCCAAGGAAGAAGCCGTCGACACCACGGTCTCGCTCTGCTGGGGTGGCCTCAAGCACGTGCCGACCCGTTCGCCGGGAAGTTCGGCGTACTAGTCGCCGACCAGGCACACGTACAGACGATTTCGGGCCCCGGCGGTGTCGCCGGGGCCCGAAATCGTATGAACCTCTAGACCGCGGCGAAGCCCACGCGGCCGGTGGCGGCGGTGCCGATCTCCACGTAGGACACCTTGGCCGCCTGGATCAGAAACTTGCGACCCTTCTCGTCGGTCAGCGATATCACGCCGTCCTTGCCGGTCAGCGCACCGGACACCAGCGCCTCGACCTCTTCCGGGGTCTGCGAGCTGCTGATGACGAGCTCACGCGGGCTATCCGAGATACCGATCTTGACCTCCACGGCCAACCTCCTAAAAGTCCCTATGTCGTCATGATCAGGCTAATGCAGGGCAGGCGAGCCCACGTAACGCTCTCAGCGAAACGCGGTACGCGCCGCACGCCCCGCCCGGCGTGCGCCGAAACGATTCTCGAATGCCGCAGCGCGACAAGCGATCACCGCCCTCAGCCCAGACCCAGCACACGCATGCGCTCGGCGTGACTGTCCTGCATGTGCTCGAACAGCGCGGCAACCCCGTTGAGATCGCCGGTGGCCACGAGTACGAGTTCGGTCAGCTCGTCGCGCTGGGCCATCACCCACTGCGCCTGGGTGATCGCCTCGCCCAGCAGCCGTCGTCCCCACAGGTTCAGCCGGTCGCGCTCGGAACGGCTCGCCTCGACCGCGCGGCGGACCTCCTCCACGACGAACTGCGAATGATCGGTCTCGGCCAGCACGTCGCGCACGACCGCGGCCACCTCGGGGGCCAGCGCACTGGCCAGCACGGTGTAGAAATCCGCCGCGAGACCGTCGCCGACGTAGAACTTCACCATCGACTCGAGCCAGGTCGAGGGGTCGGTCGAATTGTGGTAGGCGTCCAGCGCGCGCACGAACGGCGCCATCGCGTCGAACACCTCGACTCCGCGATCGGCCAGGGCCCGGTTCAACATCTCGAAGTGGCCCATCTCGGCGGCGGCCATCGTCGCGACGGACACCTTGCCCCGCAGCGACGGCGACAGCTTCGCCTCCTCGGCGAGCCGATAGAACGCCGAGATCTCACCGTAGGCGAGGACGGCGAACAGGTCGGTGACGCCGGGATGATCGGCGGGAATGCGAACAGTGGATTCGGTCGAATCGTCCAGCGCGGCAGGCGGGTTTGCTCCCATGCCCTACACCCTAGTATCGCGCTCGGTGCAGTTGTGACAGGTCACCGTGATTTCACGGTGTCGTGCCCATCCGCTCATGCTGTAACTACAGACGGCATGAGCGGGGCCCTGCGTGGTGACGCTCCGCTGCCGCCTTCGGGCCTCGACCGCTCATGCCGGGGCATCCGCGAGGAACTTCTCCAGGTACGTCCACGTCGTGTTGCGGGCGGCCGGACCGGTGAGGATGCCGAGGTGACTGCCCGGCGCGGTCTCGAAGCGGACCCACGCGGCTCCGGTGAGGGTGCGGGTGCCGTGTTCGACGGCGGCGGCCGGGGTGATCACGTCGTCGGGACCGCCCACCAGCAGCACCGGCGCGGTCACCTCCGACAGCGCGATACGACGCTCACCCAGCCGGAATTCGCCCTTGCCGAGGTCGTTGGCCAGCATGCAGCGGCCCCACAGCTGGTTGTAGAGCCGTCCCGGATATCCGGGCATGCCGGCCTGGAAACGATCGATCGTCTCCATCCGGCCGAGCGTGGCGGCATCGGTGAGATGCGTCGCGACGAACAGTGGGCGCCGCAGCTCACGCTCCCAGGACGTCGCCCGGTAGGCCAGGCGAGTCAGCGGCGCGGGGACGCCGCCCGCCAGCCGGATCAGCGTGGACGCGCCGATGCCGCCGGTGAGCCGGGCCGCCGCGCGCACCTGCGGCACGAACGTCACCTTGTCGTAGTCCAGGGGCGCGCCGACCGCGGTGATCGAGCGGATCGGCAGCGCCGCGTCGGCAGCCGCGGTGAGCAGCGCGAGCACGCCGCCCAGCGACCAGCCGACCAGATCCACCGGCGCACCCCCGCGATCGGCGGACACTCGCCGGATCGCCTCGGGCAGGATGTCGTCGATCCAGTCCTCGAACCCCATCCGCCGGTCGGCGAAGGTGATCTCGCCGTAGTCGACCAGATACGGGTGATGCCCGCAGTCGAGCAGGAAACGCGCCAGGCTCTGATCGGGACGCAGATCGAAGCAGGTGGCCGCGGCGGCCAGCGGCGGAACGAACAGCACCGCGGAACCCGCGTCGGCCACACCCGGTTCCCCGATGCGCTCGAAACGATGCAGTCGCCGGTGCGCCTGATCCCACAGCACCGTGTACGGCGTCGGGGCGGGCTGCTCGATACCGTCGCCGAGCGTCAGCGCCCAGGCGTTGCGCGCGGCGCGGGTCACGGTGTCTGCCAGATTCACAGGCATCAAGGTATCCCGTGACACGGCGTCACACATATGTGGGATCTGCCACTCCCCCGGCGCCGGCCCCGGACCACCGCGCGCATACGCAAATTCAACGGGATTCGTGAATTATCCTGTGCCACACCGCACACCACGCGGGAAGACAATAAATCCGGCGAACTTCGCACCGGCCGCATCGCGCATTTACCATGAGGCATCCCGAGCGGCGGAAGATATCACGCTACAATCTGCATGGGTAGCGGAAATTTCGACTCGTGACATCACAGGGTGACCGAGCAGAAGTACCGCGGCCCGAATGGAAAATGTGCGCGCACAGATCCGCAACACCGATGCGCCGCGCCAGGTTGATGCCGCCACCGGCATCCCGCAGCGGCCGAGGTGGGACACACCGCCGGATATGTGGCCGAGAGTGGACCACCGGGTCCGCCCCACACCTCGTGCGCGCGAGATGCGAAACCGCGAGGAAGGCAAGAACCTGAGCAAGATCACCGTGGAACAAGAACCCGGGTTGAGCGACAATCTGGTGACAGCAGAGCTCGACCCCACGCACACCGCCCCCACATTCACCGAATTGGGAGTTCGCGCGGAAATCGTCCGCGCACTCGCCGAGATCGGAATCGAACGTACTTTCGCAATCCAGGAACTCACCCTGCCGCTCGCGCTGGCCGGTGAAGACCTGATCGGCCAGGCACGCACCGGTATGGGTAAGACCTTCGGATTCGGCGTGCCACTGCTGCACCGCATTTCCAGCGGCAATTCGGGCACCACCGCGCTGGACGGCACACCGCGCGCACTGATCATCGTGCCGACGCGTGAATTGTGCATCCAGGTCACCAAGGATCTGGAGAATGCGAGCAAATACCTGACCAATCACCAGGGACCGCTGAAGGTCACCTCGATCTACGGCGGCCGACCCTACGAAACCCAGATCGCGGCGCTGCGCGCCGGCGTCGACGTGGTCGTCGGCACCCCGGGCCGCCTGCTGGACCTGGCCGAACAGCAGCATCTGGTCCTGGGCAAGGTCGGCGTGCTGGTACTGGACGAGGCCGACGAGATGCTCGATCTGGGCTTCCTGCCCGATATCGAGCGCATCCTGAACATGGTGCCGGACCAGCGCCAGACGATGCTGTTCTCCGCGACCATGCCCGGCCCGATCATCACCCTGGCGCGCACCTTCCTGCACAAGCCGACCCACATCCGGGCCGAGGAGCCGCACGATTCGGCGGTGCACGATCGCACCGCGCAGTTCGTCTACCGGGCGCACGCGCTGGACAAGAGCGAGGTGGTCGCGCGCATCCTGCAGGCGTCCGCACGCGGCGCGACCATGATCTTCACCCGCACCAAGCGGACCGCGCAGAAGGTCGCCGACGATCTGGCCGAGCGGGGCTTCGCCGTCGGCGCGGTGCACGGCGACCTGGGCCAGGTACAGCGTGAGAAGGCCCTGGACAAGTTCCGCAAGGGCAAGATCGACGTGCTGGTCGCCACCGACGTCGCCGCCCGCGGCATCGATATCGACGATGTCACGCACGTCGTCAACTACCAGTGCCCCGAGGACGAGAAGACCTACGTGCACCGCATCGGCCGCACCGGTCGCGCGGGCCGCACCGGCGTCGCGGTGACGCTGGTGGACTGGGACGAGCTGAACCGCTGGTCCGCCATCGATTCCGCACTCGGACTGGGGATTCCGGAGCCGGTGGAGACGTATTCCCGCTCCCCGCACCTGTTTTCGGATCTCGACATCCCCGAGGGCGCGACGGGTACGTTGCGCCGCAAGGTGGAACGCGACGAGGACGCGGTCGTGGAGGAGCGCACCCCGCGCACCCCGCGCAAGCGCAACCGTCGCCGCACCCGCGGCGGGCAGCCGATCGACGGCGTCGAAAGCGCCCAGATGACAACCGAACCCGATGACGAGGGCACCGAATCGTCTGCGGCCGAACAGGATTCGACCGATTCGGAGACCGCCGACAAGCCCGCGCGGCGTCGCCGCCGTCGCCGGTCCTCCGGTGCGAGCGCGGCTGCCGAAGACGGTGCGCAGTCCACGTCCGAGGCCGACGGCTCGGACGCGCCGCCCGCCGAATCGGATGAGCAGGCCGACAAACCGGCCCGCCGCCGTCGCCGCCGTCGCCGGCCCGCAGGCGAGGAATCCGCCGAGGCCACGGACGCACCGATCTCCGTGACGGCCTGAACGTCGTAGCGATACCGACCGATCGAGGGGCCCCGCCTGCGAGTCAGGCAGGGCCCCTCGTCGGTTGGATCCGCCGGGCCCGCCGATTCGCTTCAGCGGCCTCGGCACTCCCGCTCGGCCGGGCGCACCAACCTGTGCGGCACCGGAAAGTCCTGCGCCGCGACGTCACCATCGGGCGGGCTCGGCGGATCGACTACGCTCGCTGGCGTGCTCGCACCTGAGCGGCGGACGCGCGCCGATCTCCTTGCCGCAGTCGCGATCGCCGTCGTGGTGGTGATCGCGATAGTCGTCGTGTGGTGGATCAGCGACGCGCGCGGCACGATTTCCGAGCCCGCCGCGCATGCCGCCGAACAACCCGTCGCCGCCGACCAGCTGCCGCAATCCCTGCACGAGCTGTGGCACGCGCCGGACGGCGCGGCGGCGCGGGCGCTGACCGCCGCCGGGGTGGCCGTCGCCGGTGACGGCGGCACCATCACCGGATACGATCCGGTGACCGGTAAGCAGGTGTGGAAATACCAGCGCGATATGCCGCTGTGCGGTGTGGAGGCGCAGTACGGCACCGTCGTGGGCACCTATCGCGATCAGCGCGGGTGCAGCCAGACCACGATGCTCTCGGCCGACACCGGCGCCCGCCGCACCGCGCGCAGCAGCTATATGGATCACGCGATCACGTTGACCGCGGACGGCACCTACTTCCTCGCCCAGGGTTCGGACCGGCTCGAGGTGTGGCGTTCGGATCTGGTGCGCACCCTCGAATACGGCTACGTGGACGCGCCGGTGAACATCAAGACCCAGCCGCGCGTCGGCTGCACCCTGCTGTCTTCGGTGTCCAGCAGCAGCCGGTTGGCGGTGCTCGAGCACTGCCCCGGCGACGGCGCGGACCGGCTGAGCGCGCTGAACCCGGCTCCCAAGGACAGCACAGTGCCCGAGGAGTACGGCTCACATGTGCTGACCGATCCCGGTGCGAACGTCGAGGGCGCGCGCGTACTCGCGGTGTCGGACAACCGAATCCTGCTGTATCTCCCCGGAACCGGCACCACCACACCGGAATTGGCGATCTTCGACGGCACCGCGAATCTGCTGTCCACCGAGCGTCTGAACGCCCCTCTCCCGCCGACGGCGACCGCCACCCGAATCGGCTCGGCCTACCTGATCTTCTCCGGCAACAGCGTTATCGCCTTGAACTCCAGCACATTCGATCCGCTCTGGACCGCCCCCGACGCCCTCGGCTCCCCCGTCCTCATGGCCGGTCGGATCCTCATCCCGGTCGACGGCGGCATCGCCGCCCTCGACCCCGACACCGGCGTGGAGACAGCTCGAATCCCCTTGCAGCGCACCGACTATCACAACGGCCCCATTTCCCTCGCCGCAGTGGGATCCACCATCCTGGAACAACGGGACGGCCGCATCTACGGCATCGGCCAGTAACAACCGAGGCGTGCCGGGGGCGAACACCCAACCCCTGCATGTTCGAAGTCCTTGCGCCCGTATACTTTCCGCCCTCTCTACGAAAATCACAAGGGGGGGTTCAGGTCGAAAACTGTTGCACGGCAATCGCTTTGCAATGCACAGCGGTCCGGGCAGTGCGGCCCGACGAGCACCGGCCACATCGGAGATGCCGGCGCCCGGAAACTCCACGGAGCCGTGCGATCGAGTGCGACAGAACGCCCGCGTTCGGTCATGGACCTGTGCGCGGGCGTTCGGAAAACGTTGTGCTGTACCTTGTTTCGCCTCAGCCCAGGTGGGCCGACAGCAGCCAGGCCGGTACCGACTTGCGGCCCGGGCCCTCGTCCCGGATGTCGGATCCGGCGAATTCGCCGAAGCCGGGAAAGTTGTCCGGGACGTTGGCGTGGATGCGGGCCGGGCGGATCTCGTCGATGGTCCAGTACGGGCCGACGGCCTCGCGCAACTCGTCCTCGCTCACGGCGTTGACCGGGCCCGCGGGCAGGGTCGCGCGATCGAAGACGAGGACGAAATAGGATGCGCCGGGCGCGGCGGCGCGCACGATCGACTCCTGGTACCCCTTGCGCAGTTCCACCGGCATCGAGTGGAACAGGGTGCTGTCGACGATGGTGCCGAACCGGCCGTCGTAACCGGCGAAAGAGCTGATGTCGGCGATCTCGAAGCTGGCGTTGGTCAGGCCGCGCTCGGCCGCCCCGGCTCGGGCGAGGTCGATCGCGGTGGGCGACTGGTCCAAGCCGACGGTGGTGAAACCTCGTTCGGCGAGATACAGCGAGGTCGCGGCCTCGCCACAGCCTGCGTCGAGGACTTCGCCGTGGAATCTGTCGGCATCGATGAGTGCGGCGATCTCGGGCTGCGGCTCGCCGAGACTCCACGGCGGCCGATTTCCCTGCCCCATCTCGGGGGCCTCACCACGGTAGGCGGATTCGAACATCGCGTCATTCGATGAACTCGTCATGACCCCATTCTATGTCAACCTGGTTGATATATGTCAATATAGTTGACATGGAAGGTCTCGAGGAAAGGCCTCTCGGTTACCTTCTGTACCGGGTTGCCGCGGCGTTGCGCTCCGAAGTGGTCGCGACCGCACTGGATCCGCTGGAACTGACGTTCCCGCAATATCTCTGCATGCGCCTGCTGTCCCAATCTCCCGGTAGGTCCAATGCGGAGCTGGCTCGCGACGCGACCGTCTCGCCGCAGGCGATGAACAAGGTGATCCGGGAACTTCAGGACCGCGGCCTGGTGACCCGCCCGGCCTCGGTGCCGACGGGCCGGTCGCTGCCCGCCACCCTGACGCGCGAGGGCGTGGCCCTGCTCGAGCGGCTCGATCCGCTGGTGCTCGCGGCAGAATCCCATGTCCTGGCCAAACTCAGCGCCGGTGATCGCCGAGAGTTCCGCCGTCTGCTCGCCGCGGTCGGCTGAGCTACGACACCGGCCCCGCCACGGCCGCGGACCGGGATTCCGCCGCACACGTCGGGTAGTTTGGCGACTGCTCGGCAACCACTCCGGCCAGGATCTCCGTCCGGTACGCGTCGGCCTCGTCCGGCCTCCGCGGCGCACAGGAAATATGAGTTTGCTGTGTATCGGCCCCAAGTTGTTGCGTCTCGGACCCGCGCAGCATCCAATGACATCCGAGGTCGGGACCGAACCTTCGAAGAAAGGTAATCATGAAGAGGACACTGTCCGCATCGTTCGTCGCCATTGCCGCGGGTGCCCTGCTGGCCGGGCCCGTTATCGGCTCGGCCGCCGCCAACCCGGTCCAACCGGCGCCGGTCCATCAAGACAACAACTGGGGCGGGTTCAACCGCCCCGGCTGGCACGACCCGAAGGACCCGTTCCGCCAGGACTGGCACTGCGACCGCCAGGGCATGTGGCACAACAACGAGCACGACCGCGGAGGCCACCACGACCGGCGCTGCCGCGCCTGGTAACTCCTCGGCAATCCCCCGGTTCCGGCCTGCGCGCCGGAGCCCGGGGGGCTGTTCAGCTCCCGCTGCCCGCCGAACTGATGATCAGGCGACGACGACGGCGAGCGCGCTCCACCGCCCGCTCGGCCGCGGCACTCGCATCCTCGGCCGACGCGCCCGCACCGACCGCCTTCTCGTAGGCCACGGTCCTGACCTTCTCGTCCCGCGCCGCCCGGCGTCGCCGACGTGCCTCGAGAAATCCCATAACACCCTCCTGTTCAGCGAGAAAGCTCCGACCCCCGGACATTCAGCCTGCCGGACAGCACATTCGCGGCACATCACCCCGCAGGATGATTCACCGCCCGACCGGCATACCGCTCACGGGCGACCCGGGTCAGCCCTGCGCACACCTCGGCCGCGCTCGCGAACCACCGACCCACTCCGGGCCAGCCCCTCCCGGACTATGGTCCGATGATGAAATCCTTTCCGCCGCAACATCACACGGATGCCGAGAAGATCGAGTTCCACCGGCTGTACGGCGCGTGGGCGACGGTCACGCCTTCCGACGGCCGCGACATCCTCGGCGATTTCGCCGGACCGTGGTGGATCGCCGGAGGCTGGGCACTGGACGCGTTCACCGGAACCCGACGCGCCCACGACGATATCGACGTCGCCATATTCCGCCACGACCTGCCCGAACTGCAACGCGCCGTCACCGGCCGCCTGCACGTGTGGTCGGCGAGCTCCGGAGCACTACGTCCCGTGAACGACCAGTACCCCGACCTCCTCGACGACGCCGTCCAGGTCTGGCTACGCGAAGAGGCCACCGCCCCTTGGCTCCTGGACGTCCTGCTCAACCCCAGCCGCAACGGCCGATGGGTCAACCGCCGCAACCCGTCGATGACCGCCCCGCTCGACGCCGTCACCTGGACCGCCCCCGACGGCATCCGCTACCTCGACCCGGAGATCGTCCTGATCTTCAAGGCCAAGCACGCCCGGCCGAAGGACCACGAAGACCTGCGACGAACCTGGCCCGCCATGACCGAGCCCCGGCGCCGCACCCTCCGAGACCACCTCCGCGACCACCATCCCGGACACGAATGGGAGTCCTGCACACGGTGATGCCTCCTCGGCGCGCAAGATCGTCACCATCTAGCAGCTTCTCGTTCGCGCAGCGGTGCTACGTCACGGCGGACAGATGAATATCGAAGTGGCGCAAGGGATCAGGGTTCGTGAATGCCATCGGTAGGCAGATCATCGCAGGCCGTCCAGGACGGCGATCGCGGCCGAGACGAGTTCGGAGAGCAGAGGCAGGGATTCGTCGCGCCGGGGTGGGCGGGCCCACCAGCGGCCCTCGGCGGTGTGACGGCCGAAACCGGTGGGTAGCACGACATTTCCGCGATGGGGACCGATATCGATGCCGCGACGCTCCAGGCGGGCCAGATGGTCGGGGCTCGGGTGGCGGTCGGCCACCACCAGGAATGTACGGCGGGGCGGGCGGGCCCGCACCAGGACCGGGCCGGGTATGCCACGGTCGACCAGTTCGCCGAGGATCGAAACACCCAGCGGCTCAGGCGTATTGACCGCCGCGATGGAATCGGTGAGGGGTAGCACGACGAACCCCGGCGCGGTGACGTGCACGCGGGGCAGGCCGAACAGCGATCGATAGGATGCGGCCCAATCCTGCGGTGTAACAACCTCTCCCGAGGCAGTCGCGGCGCAGTCCGGATCGGGCGGGAGGCCGTGGTGACGGCGCGGCAGGCCCGTGTCCCCCGGGCCGCTCACGACGCCCCCGTTCGGTCGTCGCCCCGGGCCGCGGCCCCGCGCCCGGAATGTTCCGCCCGCACTCTTCGCGCGTCCGCGCATCTGCCTCCGGACTTGCCGATCCCCGGCGCAGCGCAGGGAAACTCGTAGATCCGCACGCATCTGTCCACCTCGGCACCCCAACCTTCGCGAGATTTCACGAGACATATACGTCTGAGCAGACTTCGACGTCTGATCGTATGTCGCTCGATACGCTCGTGGTGAGGATTCGAGCGAACTCGAGCAGACCGAGCAACCGAGTGGCGCGTCGACCGAGACCGAAGGGTGTGCAGGCATGGCCGAAGAAGAGTTGGTGGACGTCACGATCACCGCGGACGACGCGGAATGGCTGGCGGAATTCACCCGGTCCCTGGTCGCCGACCGACTCGCCGCGTGCGGCAACATCATTCCCGCGATCCGTTCCATCTTCAGCTGGGAGGGCGCGGTCCAGGAGGACGCGGAGGCGCTGGTCGTCCTGCACACCCGCGGCTCACTGGTCCCGGCGATCATCGCCCGCGCCGATCGGGACCACCCCTACGACACGCCCCAGGTCCTCGCCGTCCCGGTCTCGAACGCCCACCCGGGCTACCGCCAGTGGGTCCTGGACTCCACCGCATGACGCATCAGTGACCCGTACGTGATCGCCTTCCGGGTCGGTGATTCGGCGTGATCGCTTTCGCCCGAACCGCTTTCGCCCGAACCGATCTCGCCGTACACGAATGAGCACTGCGCAACGCCGCGGCGGGCGATACAGCTGTCACGCACGGCTATAGTCGTCGATCATCCTCGCGCACTTGTGGATTCACCGACATGGGCCACATATCTAGCCGAATTATATTCGGCGACAATGCGTTCCACTAACAACACCTGTTCGCTACAATCCACGCGACTACCCGGACGTCGCTCCGACTACCCGGACGTCGCTCCGACTACCCGGACGTCGCTCCGACCACCCGGACGTCGCTCCGACCACCCGAACACCCCTCCGACCTCCGACCCGGCCCCGTCGCCCGACAGGCGACGGCCCACAGGCGACGGCCGACGCCCCGGACTCGTGCCACGGCCGGACCGCCCCTCTGCGACGGCCCGCACCGGCCGCAGGCAACCCCCACCCGGTCCGGCATGATCGAGCCCATGAGTGGTTCCACGAGTGAGTTCCGGTTGGTGGTGCTGCGGCATGGGGAAACCGAGTGGTCCAAGGCACACAAACACACCGGGCGGACCGACATCGCGCTGACGACGGCCGGGGAACAGCAGGCCCGGGCGGCGCGGGAGGTGCTCGCGGGGCTCGGATTGGCCGATCCGCTGGTGCTGTGCAGTCCGCGGCAGCGAGCGGTGCGGACCGCCGAGCTGGCCGGGCTGGCGGATGTGCGGATCGACGACGACCTGGTGGAATGGGATTACGGCGACTACGAGGGGTTGACCACGCCGCAGATCCGGGAGTCCGTACCGGGCTGGACGATCTTCACCGATCCGGCCCCGGGCGGCGAATCGGCCGCGCAGGTGCAGGCCAGGGCCGATCGGGTGCTGGCAAAGGTGGAGCCGGAATTGCAGGTGCGCGATGTGGTGCTGGTGGGGCACGGGCACTTCTCGCGATGCCTGATCGCGCGGTGGGCCGAATTCGAGGTGTGCGAGGCACGCCGGTTCTACCTGTCCACCGCCGGGATAAGCGTGCTGGGCCACGAGCACGGCACGCGCACGATCCTCGCGCACAACCTCGTCCCGGCCACCTCGGGAGGAGCCCGATGATCCGCCGCGCCACCCCCGAGGACGTGCCGGCCCTGGTCGGGCTGGTCTACGACCTGGCCGAGTACGAGAAGTCCCGGCACGAATGCGCCCTCACCGACGAGCAATTGCACACCTCCCTGTTCTGCCCCGATCCGAAAGTGTTCGCCCATGTGGCACAACATGATTCGGGCGGCGAGGTGCTGGGCTGCGCGATCTGGTTCCTGAACTACAGCACATGGACGGGCACACACGGGATCTACCTCGAGGACCTCTACGTCAAGCCGGAGGCGCGTGGTCTGGGGCTGGGCAAGGCCCTGCTCGCCGAACTCGCCCGCGAGGCCGTCGCCAACGGCTATCGACGCGTGGACTGGTCGGTCCTGAACTGGAACACCCCCTCGATCGAGTTCTACGACGCACTGGGCGCGACCCCCCAGAACGAGTGGACCGGCTACCGCCTGACCGGCGAGGCACTCGACCGTCTCGCCGCGCGCTGAAATTTTTCTCGCGGCCTTGTCGATTTCGCCGATGGCCGTCCGTCGAAGAGTTGAATGGTCCGAAAGGCGGGCCACACTGTTCGAAGGACGATCACCATGTCGCAGTATCTGGTCCTGATCTACCAGGACGAACGTCAGGTCTCCGAACCCGCGCCGGGCACCCCGACGATGGGCAGCCATCAGGAGTTCATGCAGGCCAACCAATCGGCCCTGCGCGGCGGCAACGCCCTCGCGCACAGCCACAGCGCCACCAGCATCCGCCCCGACGGCGCGGGCGGTTTCACCGTCACCGACGGGCCGTTCGCCGAGACGAAGGAGCAACTCGGCGGCTACTACCTGATCGAGGCGGACGATCTGGACGCCGCGCTCGAGGTCGCCAAGCAGGTGCCGATGGCCGAGGGCGGCGTCGAGGTGCGGCCGCTGCTCGTGCTGAGCTGAATCGCTATCCAGATCACGAATTATGATGCACCGCAACATGATTCACCTGGTTGCGCGGAGGTCCCGCAAGTGACGCACTCGCGGGACCGATCCGCGGCGGAACCCGCCGAGGCCGCGACGCACACCGAGGTCGCGGCGGCGGTGGCCGACGCACATCGCCACGAGTGGGCCTTCGTCCTGGCCACGACCGTGCGGATCACCCGGGATCTGGATCTGGCCGAGGAATGCGTACAGGACGCCTACGCCCAGGCGCTGGGCCACTGGGCGCGACACGGCGTCCCGGCGCGCCCGGCCGCCTGGCTGACCACGGTGGCCCGCAATCGCGCCCTCGATCTGCTGCGCCACCATTCGACGATGCGCCGGACACTGCCGCTGCTGATCGAGGACGATCGCACCGAGGACATCGCCGATTCCGCGATCACCGCTTTGACGCAGATCCCCGACGACCGACTGCGGCTGATCTGCACCTGCTGCCATCCGGCCCTGTCCGTGGAGGCGCAGGTGGCGTTGACGCTGCGGCTGGTCTGCGGTCTGAGCACCGCCGAGGTCGCCCGCGCCTTCCTGGTCGGCGAGCCGACCATGGCCGCCCGCATCACCCGGGCCAAGAAGAAGATCGCCGCGGCCCGCATCCCCTATCGGGTGCCCGGCCCGGCCGAACTCCCCAACCGCGTCGACGCCGTGCTCGAGGTGGTCCATCTGCTGTTCACCACCGGGCACACCGCACCCGCGGGCGCGGATCTGATCCGCCGCGACCTGACCGAGCGGGCCGCCGATCTGGCCCGCATGCTGCATACCCTTTTGCCCGAAAATCCCGATGTGACAGGACTTCTCGCACTGATCCTGCTCACCGACGCGCGCCGCGCCGCGCGCGTCGGAGCGGACGGGATGATGCTGCGGCTGTCCGAACAGGACCGCACCCGCTGGGATCGCGTGCAGATCGCCGAGGGCATCGCGCTGGTCCGGGCCGCGCTGAACCGCAATCCGGGCCGCTACGCGCTACAGGCCGCCATCGCGGCGGTGCACGCCGAGGCCGCCGGTTACGCGGACACCGATTGGCCCGAGATCGCCGGACTGTACGACGTGCTGATCCAGGTGTGGCCCTCGCCGGTGGTGGCGCTGAACCGGGCCGTGGCCGTCGGGATGGCCGAGGGACCCGCGGCGGGGCTGACCGCGCTGGCGGAGTTGTCCGCCGAACCGCAACTGGCCGGTTACGGCTACCTGCCCGCCGCCCGCGCACACTTCCTGGCCGAACTGGGCCACAGTCGCGAGGCCCGGCTCGCCTACGAGGAAGCCCTGCTGCTCACCGAGAACGCCGCCGAGCGCGCCTTCCTCACCGCCCGCGAAGCCGAACTAGACAAGTGACCAAAAATGCGCCCACGAGGCGCTCAGGGGTCGTTACGGGCCTACCGGGCACGGCGGTCCTATCGTGAACGAATGACGATCTCCGTTCGCCCGGCAATCGCCTCCGACGTGCCCGAACTGGCGCGCGTCCTGGGGGCCGCATTCGCCGACGATCCGATCATCAGCTGGCTCGTTCCGGACTCCCGCGTCCGGCCCCGGCGCGCGGGATACATGTTCGCCGCGATGGTCCGGCATCAGTTCCTGCCCGGCGGCGGTGTGGACGTCGCGTTCGACGAGACCGGCCGGATGCTCGGCACGGCGGTGTGGGCGCCGCCGGGCGGCTGGCAGACCTCTGGACCCGCCCAGCTGCGGATGCTGCCCGGCGTCGTGCGCGCGTTTCGCGGGCGAATGCGAGTCGCCGGGGAGATGGCCGATCGGATGGCCCAGCATCACCCCGCCGAGCCGCACTGGTACCTGGCCTTCATCGGCACCCATCCCGACGCCCGCGGACGCGGTTTCGGCCACGCCCTGCTCGCCCCGCGCCTGGCGCACTGCGACGAAACCGCCTGTCCCGCCTACCTGGAATCGAGCAAACAGGAGAACATCGCCTACTACGAGCGTTTCGGCTACGACCTCACCGGGGAGCTGAACATCACCGACGGCGGCCCGCCGATGTGGCCGATGTGGCGCAGCCCGCGCTGACGGCGATCAGCCCGCCGAGCCGATCGAGGAGTCGTACCCCTGCGCCATCCAGCGCGAGGACGCGGGCGCGAACAGCAGGCCCAGTCCGGCCAGCGCGATCAAGCCCAGCGGAATACCGAACTGCAACTGATGGCCTTCGATCATGTACCACGCCACCGGCAGCAGCAGGATCTGCGCGATCACCGCGATCGCCCGGCCCCAGCGACGTCCGAGGAACAACGCGATCCCGGCCGCCAGCACCGCACCGCCCAGGATCACGAACCACGCCGCGGTCCCGTACGCGCTCACCTTGCTCTGATCCGCCCCCGACAGACCGCGCACGACCAGCACGATCGCGACGATCACGCCGATCGCGCCCTCCAGGGCCGCCAGCGCGCCCGCACCGCGTACCGTCCCCGGCACCGCCCGCGCCTGGCTCTGCTCGACGACGGGGTCGTCATCGTGCCCGTCCGAGTTCTGCTTCGCCACCCGCCCAGCCTACGACCCGGCCCGGACGGACCACGACCAGGGAATCCGAGCGAGCTCACGGGCGGGGCACAGATTTCGGACAGGCGGTCAGTAGGCTCTTCGCGTGCGGACGTTGCTGATCGTGAATCCGAATGCCACCTCCACCACATCGGCCACCCGCGATCTACTGGCCCATGCGCTGGAGAGCCGGACCCAGTTGACCGTCGCGCACACCCAGCACCGCGGGCACGCCGCCGAACTCGCGCAGTGGGCCGCCACGAACGAGATGGACCTGATCGTCGTGCACGGCGGGGACGGCACCGTCAACGAGACGATCAACGGGTTCCTGCCGCTGCCGCAGATCGATGACGGGCAGGCGTGGAAACCGCGCCTGGGCGTGATCCCCGGCGGGTCCGCCAACGTCTTCGCGCGCTCGCTGGGCATCAAACCCGATCCGGTCGCAGCAACCAATCAGCTCATCGATCTGATGTCGCTGAAGAAGGACCGCCGGATCGGCCTGGGCCTGGCCGACGATCGCTGGTTCACCTTCACCTCGGGCGTCGGCCTGGACGCCGACGTCTGCGAGGCCATCGACAACAGCCGCGCCAAGGGTCATGCGGCCAGTCCGGCCCGGTACGTCCGCACGAGCGTGCGGCAGTTCTTCCGCGCCCGCCGCGCCGAGCCGTCGGTGACGTTGCACATTCCCGGGCATGCCCCCATCGGTGATGTTTATTACGCGTTCGTGACGAATACGACCCCCTGGACCTATCTCGACTCCACCCCCGTACACACCAATCCCGGCACGACGTTCGAAACGGGACTCGGGGTGTTCGCCATGCGGACCATGGGGGTGCTGCCCACCCTCCTGATCGCCCGGCAACTGTTGGCCGCCGAAGGAAACCCGCAGGCCCGCAGCCTGTTTCGGGATGACGACGTCCCTTCGGTGCGGATCGAGGCCGACACGCCCATCGGCTTGCAAATCGATGGCGATTTCATCGGCCGGCGCAACGTGGTGGATTTCACGGCCGTGCCGCAGGTCCTCGATGTGGTCGCGCCGCAGCCGGATGTGAGCCGACACAACTGAGAAACCTCCCAGTTGTGCTGCGAAAACCGTGTCGAGCGGGTAGAAAGGACTCCGCGTCCCCGTTAGCGGGGTCTTAGGCGTGAGCTTCCCCACGGTGCACCACAAAGCTATTGACATCTACGGTGTTCGTGAAAGCATTCACAAGCAACCGTGCGGAAACATTCGAGTCGCACAAGTGAACGAACCACAAACTCACGGCGCCTTGCGGCGCCCAGCAAAGGAGCAGAGGAATGGACTGGCGCCACAAGGCCATCTGTCGCGATGAGGACCCCGAGCTGTTCTTCCCGGTGGGTAACAGCGGTCCTGCACTCGCGCAGATTGCCGATGCCAAGCTGGTCTGCGCCCGCTGCCCCGTCACTGCTGACTGCCTGTCCTGGGCCCTTCAGTCCGGGCAGGACGCCGGCGTATGGGGCGGTATGAGCGAAGACGAGCGGCGCGCGCTGAAGCGTCGTAATGCGCGTACGCGCACCAGGGCCGTCGTCTGAGACGACGGCCGGCGTTACGGCCACCGCGATCGCTCGCATCAGCCCCGGCACGTAACCCACTTCAGCCCGGCACCCGCGAGGTGCCGGGCTTCATTGTCTCCGAGGTCCGATATCGCCGGTCCGGACGGCACTTTCGGATGCCCACCGCTCGAACCGACCACTCTGTGGCACAGGCATATCCGTCATCCTGGTCATTCGACCGGACCACGGCGACGCAGTGCAATCCGCACATTTCGGATCGGCATGCCCCGAAATGGCAGATACCGTGCCGCACAAAACAACCGGACGGAAATTCGGCGCGGCAATGCATCATGCATAGCAATGCACCCGATCGAATAGCTCGCGCTATGTGACGCACGACAAGTCCCATAAACGCGTATTGCCTGGTAAGAACCGCCAGCGCACGCCGAGCAACCACGTGACGTGCCCGACACACCCGGCTCCGGGGGGATCTCCGGCAGGCCGCGGACCGCAAGGACCGATTCTTCCGCTGCTCCGTCGGCCCAGAATCCCCTCGGGCCACGGCCTCGAAGTCGGTGTTTCCAGGTGTGGCCGCCCAGGGTGACCAACACGTCCCCCCGCAATCACGAACGTGCTCAGCGGCGAAGCGTCTCCGTCCCGCTGGAAATCGCCCGCGAAGCGAAAGGCTCAGCAAGACCAGCTCCAAGGTTTTCGGCGCGGGCTCGTCGTTCAGCCCTCGAAGCGCATGGCCGAAGGCCGAGTCTCGAGGGCTGAACGACGAGCCTTACAGCGCCGAAAACCCGCCGGAGCGGAGCGGAGGCCAAGAATACAGCCGAAATTACCGTGTGCGGCGGCCCAGGGGGACTCGCAGCACCGCGTCGGTGCCCACGTCGGCGCCGGGATGCAGGCCGATGGAACCGCCGAGTTCGGCGGTGACGAGCGTGCGGACGATCTGCAGTCCCAGCCGGTCCGAACCCTCCAGGCTGAAACCGTCCGGCAACCCGCGACCGTCGTCGCCGATGATCACGTCCAGCCAGCGCGCCGAGCGCTCCGAGCGGATCGTCACCGTGCCGTTCTCACCGGCGTCGAAGGCGTGCTCGATGGCGTTCTGCACCAGTTCGGTCAGCACCATGACCAAGGGCGTCGCGCGTTCGGCGGAGAACACGCCCAGCGAACCCTCCCGGCGCACCTTGATCCGCGCGGTGTTGACCGTCGCGACGTCGGCCATGATCGGCAGCAGGCGATCCACGACCTCGTCGAGATCGACCTCCTCGTCCACCGACATGGACAGCATCTCGTGCACCGAGGCGATCGAGGTGACCCGGCGCACCGACTCGGTCAGCGCCAGCTGCGCCTCCTCGTTCTCGGTGCGACGCGCCTGCAGCCGCAACAGCGCGGCAACCGTCTGCAGGTTGTTCTTCACCCGGTGGTGGATCTCGCGAATCGTGGCGTCCTTGGACAGCAGCGCGCGGTCCCGGCGCTTGACCTCGGTGACGTCGCGCACCAACACCGCCGCCCCGGCCAGCTCACCGTGCGGGCGCAGCACCAGGGTGCGCAGCAGGACCGTGGCCCCGCGCGCCTCGACCTCCATGCGACGCCCCGATTTGCCCGCCAGCGCGGCCTGGATGTCGCTGACGACCTCCTGGGCGTCGAACGGGTCGGTGATCAGCGAACGCGTCGTCTGGGCCAGATCCTGGCCGTCCAGATCCGCCTGCAGCCCCATGCGGTGATAGGCGGACAGCGCGTTGGGGCTGGCGAACCGCACGATGCCGTCGGTGTCGAGCCGGATGAAACCGTCACCGGCGCGCGGGCTCGAATGCGAACCGGTGCGATCCTCCAGGGTCGGGAAGGTGCCGTCGGCCATCATCTGGCACAGATCATCCGCGCACGCCGTGTAGGCGATTTCGAGATTGCCGCGAATCTTGGTGCGCTGCACCTCGATATCGCGACCGAGCACCGCGATGACGTCCTCGCCGACGCGCACCGGGATCGCCTCGTGGGTCAGGTGCACCGGATTCGGGTGGTAGACGCCGGTCTGTTCCACGTCGGTGTCGACCCGCACGATCGCACCGCTGCGCAGCGCCTGGAAGATCTGCGCGTGATCGGCACGGGAGGCCAGCGAGCCGACCAGGTCCTCCGGGTGCACGGTGGGCGCGGTGGTGGGGCGGCACTGGGCGACGCACACCACGTCGGCGCCCTCCGCGACCGGGCCGACGCCGACCCACAGCTGCAGATCCGCGAACGACAGATCGGCCAGCAGCTGCCAGTCGCCCACGACGCGCTGCAGATGGTCGACGGCCGCGCCCGGTAGGTCGGTGTGCTCGGCGAGCAGATCACTCAGAGTGGACATGAACTACGAGATCACTGCGATCAGGTCGCCCTTTTGCAGGACGTCACCGGGCTTCACGTTGATCGAGGCGACCGTGCCGGGGCCCTCGGCGACGACGGGGATCTCCATCTTCATCGACTCCAGCAGCACCAGGGTGTCACCCTCGGCGACGGCCGCGCCCTCCCGCGCGACGATCTCGAAGACGGTGGAGACCATCTCCGCGAGTACTTCCTCAGCCATGGCACCCTTCCGGAGTTCGACGTGATCGACCAGCTGAAGGTATAGCCAACCACACGTGGAACAATGTCTTTCGATCAGAAGGGAGAAATCATGGGAAAGCGTGGTCGTAAGAAGCGCAGCCGCAAGGGCAACGCAGCCAATCACGGCAAGCGTCCGAACAGCTGAATCGTTCGTGGCTTCGCCCGGCGCCGTGTGCAGACAACCTACGCGCCGATGAAATGCACTGAGCGGCACGCCTTTTCGTTGAGGCGTGCCGCTCTGCTGTCAGGGGTTCTCGATCGTGCTGTCGGTCACGGTGATCGAACGCCGGATCTCCACGGTCAATCGCTCGCGCAGTGAATCCGGGGCCCGGTCGCCGCCGCACTTGCGGTTGAGCAGCCGCTTGAGCTTCTCCTCGAGGCCGTACGCGTCGATACACGGCGAGCAGGTCTCCAGATGGTGCTGCAAACGCTCGCGAGTGGCCTGATCGCATTCGCCGTCGAGCATCAGCCAGACATCGGCGAGTACCGCCGTGCAGTCCAGCTTCATATCCGCATCCCCTTCGGTCCCGCGCTCGCTGTGCTGGTGCCCACTCACTGGGTGACCTCCTGACGCGCCCCGTCCCCCGCCTGGTTTCGATCGAACCCCCGCTCGTGGGCCACATCGGCGAGCAGCCCCTTGAGCTGCTTGCGACCGCGATGCAGCCGGGACATGACCGTGCCGATCGGAGTGCCCATGATCTCGGCGATCTCCTTGTAGGGGAAGCCCTCCACGTCGGCGTAGTACACCGCCATGCGGAACTCCTCGGGAAGTTCCTGCAGCGCGGCCTTGATGTCGTCGTCCGGCAGCGCCTCCAGCGCCTCCATCTCGGCCGAACGCAGACCCGTCGAGGTGTGCTCGGCCGTGGCGGCCAGCTGCCAGTCGGTGATCTCGTCGGTCGGATACTGCGCGGGCTGACGCTGCTTCTTGCGGTAGGAGTTGATGTAGGTGTTGGTCAGGATCCGGTACAGCCAGGCCCGCAGGTTGGTGCCCTCCCGGAAGGACCGGAAGCCCTGGTACGCCTTCGCGAAGGTCTCCTGCACCAGATCCTCCGCGTCGGCGGGGTTGCGGGTCATCCGCAGCGCCGCGCCGTAGAGCTGGTCCAGCAGCGGGAGCGCATCGCGCTCGAACCGCTGCGCCAACTCGGCGGGATCCGCGGACGCGGCCGATTCCCGCGCCTCGGCGTCACCGCCCGATTTCCGCGTCTCGGCCGCACCGTCCAGGCGATCGGCCGCCAAATCGTCGTCGCTCGTCACGCCCATCCCTTCGATCGCCGTAGTCACAGAATCTACCGTGAGCGATGTGGGCAGCGGGAATCCGGTGACGGGAGGCACCGGGATCGCGGTGAGCACCGCGGACGACGCTGTGCGCAGCGGACGTTCGTCGATCAGAACCGTCACCGGCAGACTCCTTCGATTCTCACGGGTTGGGATGCGTGTCGTATCGCATGCAACATGCGCCGGGGCCGCTGTGTTCCCGCGCTGCCGGGCACACCGCTTGGCCGGGCCCGGCGGCCCGTCCTAGGGTGACCGGCATGGCTGCCCCGACCCCCGCGATCCGCGCAGTGACCCAGGCCGAGGTGGCTCATCGCGTGCACACCTATCCGCACGATCCGCGCAACGACTCGTTCGGGGCCGAGGCGGTCTCGGCCCTGGCCGAACGGCTGGGCGTGCAGGCCGGGCAGATCTTCAAGACGCTGGTGATCGAGTTGTCGGGCGGGTCGGGCGCACCCCGGCTGGCGGTCGCGGTGCTGCCGGTCCCCGCGACGCTCTCGCTCAAGGCCGCCGCCGCGGCGCTGGGTGCGTCGAAGGCGGTCATGGCCGACAAGACCAAGGCCGAACGGACCACCGGCTACGTGCTGGGCGGAATCTCCCCGCTGGGCCAGAAGCGCGCGCTGCCGACGGTGATCGATGCCTCGGCCCTGGACTGGGATCGGATGCTGTGCAGCGCCGGACGACGCGGTCTGGAGATCGAACTCGCGCCGCAGGATCTGGTGCGGCTCACCTCGGCGGCCACGGCCGCGATCACCGCCGCCTGAGAATTCACAACCCGGACATCTCGGACAGCACCCTCGCCGACCTGCGACGACGGAACGCCACAGCGGCCGCCTTGCATATCCCCCACAGCCTGACACATACTTGCCTAGTACAACTAGTTGGATTATTCAAGCAATTGACCGCGTCGGCCAGTGTTGCGGTTCCCGAGGAGGGCGTCCATGGACCACGACGAGGCGATCGATCTCATCGCCCTGCAGTTGATCCGCCTGGGCCGAATCCGGGAGCGCACCAACGCGCAGATCTCGGCCGCCTCCCACGGTGAGATCGAGGCAGCAGCTTACTCGATCATCTTCCGGCTGCTCTACGACGGCCCGATGCGCTCGGGCGCACTGGCCGAACTGCTGTACTCCGACGCCTCCACCATCAGCCGCCAGGCCGCCGCACTGGTCAAACGCGGACTCATCGAACGTCGCGCCGATCCGGCCGACGGCCGCGCCAGCGTCCTGGCCGTCACCGACGCGGGACGGGAACTGGCCACCGCGCTGCGGCAGCGCCGCAACGCGATGCTGGACAGCGTCCTGCAACACTGGAGCGAATCGGAGCGCGCCGAACTCGGGCAGATGATGCGCCGCTTCGTCGACGACTACGAACAGGCACGCGAGACCATCCTCACTCTGCATCCGAAGGATCCCGCGCCGGAGAAGCCCCGGTAACCACCGCGTCCGCTCGAGAACTCCTCGAGAACACGCTGAGCTACGAGCGCGAATACCCAAATCACGTGCGGCACTCCCCGGTGTGCGTTTACTTGACGGGCCCGTTCCGTCGATCCGAGGATGTGATGCGCATGTTCCACCGACAGTCCGTTCGCGCCATGATCATCGCCCTGTGCGGCGGCGTGATCCTCACCTTCGGCGCCGCCACCGCCGCCGCCGAGCCGCAGGGAAATCCCGACTACCCGCTCGGCGGCGCGCAGAACGAAGCCCCCGGCCATTCCGACCCCTACGATCTCGGCGAGCAGGCCGAGAGGGTGCAGGACCGGGGCGGGGATATCGTCACGCGGATCATCGATATGAGCGCGGAGCTCACCAAATGCACGCTCAACCTCATTGCCCCGAGCGTCCGCTGCGAGTAGTACCCAAGCCCGAGCCACGTCCGATTCGCCCACCTCGAGTTTGCGGCGCGGCTCGCCGCCCGGACGCGTGGCAGGTGCGAGGAACGAGCGCCCGGCACGGTGCCGGGCGGTGAGCCTCCGGGCGCCGCAAACCCGCCGGAGCGAAGCGCACTGCAAACCCGCCGGAGCGGAGCGGAGGCCGAAATTACAGCAGGCTGGTCTGTCCGGGCTGGTCCTCCACCCGGCTCAGCAGTTCGGGGCCGTTGTTGCGGACGCTGTTCACCAGCGACGGGACCTCCCGCACCACGATGTCCGAAACCCGTTCCGGCCCAGGGGTTTCCAGAAGCTCATGCGGTGCGGGGTGGTCCGGGTCGAGCCAGGCGGACCACTGCTCGCGCGGCATCATCAGCGGCATCCGGTCGTGGATCGCGGTCAGGTCGCCGATCGCGTCGGTGGTCAGGATCGTGCAGGACAGCAGCGGATCCATCTCCCCCTGGGCGCGATCACGCCAGATCGACCACAGCCCGGCCATGTAGAGCGGCGAACCGTCGGCCCGGGACATGTAGTAGGGACGTTTGACGGCCTTGCCCTTGGTCGTCGAATCACCCTCCACGACCCACTCGTACCAGCCGTCCATCGGCACCAGGCAGCGGCGTTTCCGCACCGCATCGCGGAAGGACGGCGCCTCGGCGGCGCGATCGGCGCGCGCGTTGAACAGCGGCTTCCCCTTCACCGGCACGCCGGGTTCGGCCGCCTTGGTCCACACCGGGATCAGACCCCAGCGCATCCGCCGGATCCGCAGTCGAGCGGCGTCGTCGGGATGGTCGCGATCGTGCCGCTCGACCACCGTCAGCACCTGATTGGTCGGCGCGACATTGTAATTGGGCTCGACGGGCGCATCACCCGTCTCATCTATCGCATCGAGTTCGGCCGCCAGACGGCCCGGATTCACCGTGGTCGCATATCTGCCGCACATGTGAACCATGCTAAAGAGCTGCCGCAACGGCCGTCCAGATTGGCCGGAATTACATGTGATGGCGGGTGACTTCATATCTAAGCTGTCCATATCCAAGCTATGAGAACTTCATGCACTCACTTTCTCACTAGGGGTCGCCGAAACCATGTCCACCACCGATCCGACAACCGCCCGACGGACCGTGCTGACCTCGGTCAACCCGGCCACGGGCGAGGTCATCGATACGCATCCGATCGCCGACGAGGAGGCGGTGGCCGCGGCCGTCGCCAAGGCCCGCACCGCCGCCGGAAGCTGGGGTGCGCTGAGCTACGCCGACCGCAAGCGATATCTGCTGCGGTGGGCCACCCGGCTGGTCGAGAAATCCGATGAACTCTGCGATCTGATCCACGCCGAGAACGGCAAGACCCGCGACGACGCGTTCCTCGAACTGATGCTGACCCTCGAGCACATCTCCTGGGCGGCCAAGAACGCCGAGAAGGTCCTGAAGACCAAGAAGGTCTCCCCCGGCGCGCTGATGTCCAACTTCGGCGCGTACATCGAGCAGCGTCCGCTCGGCGTGATCGGCGTGATCGGGCCCTGGAACTACCCGATCTACACCCCCAACGGCTCGATCGCCTACGCCCTGGCCGCGGGTAATGCCGTGGTCTACAAGCCGAGCGAATTCTCCACCGGCATAGGCAATTTCGTCGCCCAGGCGTTCACCGAGGCCAATCCCGAACTGCCCGGCGGGGTCTTCACCACGATCAACGGCTACGGCGAGACCGGCGCGGCGCTGGTGCGCGCGGATATCGACAAGATCGCGTTCACCGGATCGGCGGCCACCGGCAAGAAGATCATGGCCGCGGCGGCCGAGCGGCTGACCCCGGTGCTGCTGGAATGCGGCGGCAAGGACGCGGTGATCGTCGCGGCCGACGCCGACGTCACCGCCGCCGCCGACGCGGTCGCCTACGGCGCGACCATGAACAGCGGCCAGACCTGCGCGGGCGTCGAACGCGTCTACGTGGACGCCTCGATCCGCGACAAGTTCGTCGCCGAGGTCAAGCGGATCCTGTCCGGCGTGCACCCGGGCTCGGACGCCAAGGCCGACTACGGCCCGATGACCATGCCCAGCCAGATCGACGTCGTGCGCCGCCACATCGAGGACGCGCTGAACAACGGCGGCACCGCCGTGCTCGGCGGCCTCGACTCGATCAAGGGACCGTTCATCGAACCGGTCGTCCTGGTCGACGTGGACGAGGACTCGGCCGCCGTGCGCGAGGAGACCTTCGGCCCGACCGTCACCATCCGCACCGTCGACAACATCGACGAGGCGATCGAACTGGCCAACAACTCGACCTACTCGCTGGGTTCGACGGTGTTCTCGCGAAAGCAAGGCCTGGAGATCGCCCGCCGGATCAAGGCCGGGGCCACCTCGGTCAACGCGGTGCTCGGTTTCGCGGCGATCTCCGCACTGCCCTTCGGCGGCGGCCGCGACTCGGGTATCGGCCGCATCCACGGCGCGCCCGGCATGCTGGAGTTCACCGTGCCGCATTCGATCGCGGTGCAGCGCTTCGCGATTCCGGGTATGGCGTTGCTGAGCTACTCACGTACCTCGAGCACGATGAAGCTGCTGCGCCGGGTGGTGCCGATCCTGCACGGGCGGCACAAGTAGCGGGTTCGGGTGGCCGGTGGAAAATCACCGGCCACCTGGGGGCCGGGCTATCATTTCGGCATGTCCACGCCATACGTCCGGCCCGATCTCCCCGAGACCATGACGTGGGAGGAACTGGAGCGTCTACCGGAAGAGATCGCCGCGCAGATCGAATTGTGGGAAGGTCATGTCGTGTGGGCGCGGCGCGGGCCGGGGGAACATCAGATGTTTACTCGCCGACTGACGAATTCCCTCGAGCGCTCCGCCCGCAAGGACATGTCGGACCGAACCGAGCACTGCTGGATCGCCAATCTCGAGACCAACGTCTTCTTCGGGCAGACCGGGAAATCCGACTTCATGACCCCCGACTTCCTGGTGCACCGCTGTCTCGGTGCCCCGTACCAGGACGTTCGCGCCGACGATGTGGTCTTGGTCGGAGAAGTTCTCTCCCCTTCCAACAGCGTCTCGGAGATCGAGGCCAAGCGGGCCCGCTACGCCGGAGGTGGAATCCCCTGGTACTGGGAAGTCGAGCTGGCCCGCGACGACAGCGCGATCGATACAGTGCGTGCCTTCGCACTGGAGACACGCTCCGGACAACTGCCGGACGGAGTCCGAGCACTGCACCGGGCCAACTACATCCTCGTCGGCGAATGGACACACGCCGACGAGAACGGCGTGGAGATCGTTCATCCGTTCCCCATCTCCATCCCCTGGTCCGAACTCGAGTTCTGAACACCCCGCCACGCCCGGTGAAATCTCATAAGCCCGCGCCGGTTTCCCCGCCGCGGGCTTGTGCATTTGCTGCGAGTTCATGACCATGCGCATCCCGAATCAACCGATAGGCGAAGATGGTGGTGTGAGTCTCTGGCCAGCGCCCCATACCGAGCAACCCGTCCACGCGACCGTGCCCCTGCCCGGGTCCAAATCCATCACCAACCGGGCCCTGATCCTCGCCGCGCTCGCCGATCGCCCCTCGACCATCACCGGGGCGCTGCGCAGTCGCGACACCAACCTCATGATCGCGGCGCTGCGGGCGATGGGCGCCGAGATCAGCGGTGACGCCGACACTCTCGCCGTCACCCCCGCCGAGTTGACCGGCGCGAGCGTCGACTGCGGACTCGCCGGAACCGTCATGCGCTTCCTGCCTCCGGTGGCGGCGCTGGCCCACGGCGACGTCGCGTTCTTCGGCGACGATCAGGCCGCGCTGCGGCCGCTGCGCACCATCCTGGACGCGCTGCGCGGGCTCGGCGTCACCATCGACGGCGACACCCTGCCGTTCACGGTGCACGGCGACGGCGCGCTGCGCGGCGGATCGGTGACCATCGACGCGTCGGGCTCCTCGCAGTTCGTCTCCGGGCTGCTGCTGTCCGCGGCACGCTTCACCGAGGGGCTGACGGTGCATCACAAGGGCGCCCCGCTGCCCTCGATGCCGCATATCGAGATGACCGTGCAGATGTTGCGGCAGGCCGACGTCGAGGTCACCGCGCCCACCGATCCACGCCGCGAGCAGATCTGGACGGTCGCGCCGGGCCCGATCCACGGCGTGGACTGGGAGGTCGAGCCCGATCTGTCCAATGCGACGCCGTTCCTGGCCGCAGCCGCGGTGACCGCCGGCGAGGTGACCATTCCGCACTGGCCGCAGCTGACCACGCAGCCGGGGGACGTCATCCGGGAGATCCTGGTGCGCATGGGGGCCGAGGTGCGCCGCGCCCACGGCAAGCTCGTCGTGCGCGGGCCCGATCGGCTGGCCGGGATCGATATCGATCTGCACGATGTCGGCGAACTCACCCCGACGGTGGCCGCCCTTGCGGCACTTGCGGATTCGCCGTCGCGGCTGCGGGGCATCGCACATCTGCGCGGGCACGAGACCGATCGGCTGGCGGCGCTGTCCACCGAGATCAACCGGCTCGGTGGCAAGGTCACCGAGACCGACGACGGGCTGACCATCGTGCCGACACCGCTGCAGGGCGGGCCGTGGCACTCCTACGCGGATCACCGGATGGCCACCGCGGGCGCGATCCTGGGTCTGCGGGTGCCCGGCGTGCGGGTGGAGGATGTCGGCACCACCGCCAAGACCCTGCCGGATTTCGTATCCCTGTGGGAGGCAATGCTTTCCGCTGACGGCACGGCCCCTGTCGACGACGCGGCGGGGTCGGCGCACTGAAGCGGCGCGAGTACGACGAGTCCGATGTCCGGGTGCGCCCGGGCAGGGGCTCTCGTCCGCGCACCAAGAATCGTCCCGAACACCGGGACGCGCGCGCGGCGATGGTCACCTCGGTCGATCGCGGGCGCTGGAGCTGTGTGCTGGACGGGGATCCGGATCGGCCCATCGTCGCGATGCGCGCCCGCGAGTTGGGCCGCACCCCGATCGTGGTGGGCGATCAGGTGGACGTGGTCGGCGATCTGTCCGGTAAACCGGACTCCCTGGCCCGCATCGTGCGGGTCGCCGATCGCGCAACGGTGTTGCGGCGCACCGCCGATGACACCGATCCGTACGAGCGGATCGTGGTCGCCAACGCCGAGCAGCTGTTCATCGTGGTCGCCCTGGCCGATCCCCCGCCGCGCACCGGATTCGTCGAGCGCGCCATGGCCGCGGCGTATGCCGGTGGGCTGCAACCGATTCTGTGCCTGACCAAACACGACCTGGCCGCCGAGTCGGAATTCGCCGCCGCCTTCGACGATCTGGATCTGACCATCGTCTACGGCGGCCGCGACGACCTCCTCGACGCGGTGCACGACCTACTGCACGACAAACTCACCTGCCTGCTCGGCCACTCCGGCGTCGGCAAGTCCACCCTGGTCAATCGCGTTGTCCCACAAGCGGATCGAGCTGTAGGCGACGTCTCCGGCGTAGGCAAGGGCCGCCACACCTCGACCCAGTCCCTGGCTCTGCCCCTCACCGACGGCGGCTGGATCATCGACACCCCCGGCATCCGCTCCTTCGGCCTGGCCCACATCACCCCCGACGACGTCATCGCCGCCTTCACCGACCTCGCCGAAGCCACCGAGAACTGCCCCCGAGGCTGCACCCACCTCGGCCCACCCGCCGACCCCGAATGCGCCCTGGACGAACTACCCGGCAAGGAACGCCGAGTAGCCGCCATCCGCCTCCTACTCGTCGCCCTCAACTCCAACGACCCGTGGGTCATGGGCAACGGCTAGCGCAACCAACCAGCGTTCCCAGGCACAGAACCGCGACGAGCTCTACTGCACCGACAGATCGCGGTTCACCAGACCGGACAGGAATTCCCGGGTTTCGGGATCCACGGAGTAGATCACGACACCACGCATGCCGCGGGTCAGCAGCACCTTGTAGATGTTTCGCACCAGGACATCGAACTCCTCGTCCGATACCGGGTCTTTCTTCGTTCCTTTGAGCGTCGTGTCCTTGGTGGCCTGTCGCACGGTGGTCAAATGTCCGTTTCGGACCACGAGATCAGGCCCGATGATGACCCCGGACCAGTCGTATTCGAATCCCTGAGCGGTATAGATGCAGCCGACCTGGCCGAATCCTCGCGGATCGGTCGCCCACAGCGGACTCGGCGGAGCGTCACCCACAGCGCGATCACCCCGGAGATTCCACGGCCGGGACCAGTCGCCGATCACGACGTCCTCGACCAGGGTGCCGTCCTCTTTCGGAGAGCTCCACGGCCAGCAGTAACCGGCCGCCATCCTCGCGGTCATCCCGTCGGAATTCTTGTCCCGCAGAAAGTCTTCCATCTCCCGGGGCGACGACGCGATCCGCACGTCGAACCGCGGATCGCCGGGCCACGGGGTCGGGCCCCCGACCCTGAGTTCGAGCAGTCGGCGCACCCACTCGTCGTATTCGGCGCTGCCGCCGCACCGGAACTGACCGTCCAGTTCGACGTGGTGTACCAGATAGCCGGAACGTACCGCGTGTTCCCTGATCGCCTTGACCGTACCGATCTCGTCCGGGCGAACGACCTGATTCTCGTCGAGAAGGAACACCGGCACCCGAGCCACGGCCATCAACTCATCGATCTGAGGACGTTTCGTGCGCTTCGCCGCCGGAGTGAAGCGGTTCGTGGACACCTCTCGAACCCGGTGTGCCTCGTCGCAGATCAGCACGTCCAGATCATTTTTCCCCGCGTCGGAGAAGTTCCGGAAGTATTTGAACAGTCCCTGCAGTTCGGTCGATCCCTTGCCCGGAAATTTTCGGAGCGATTCGGTGAATGCCAGGGAGCCCGTCGCGTGACGTACCCGATATCCGTCCCGATGCAGTTCGGCCAACAGTGAGGCCGCGATGAGACTTTTTCCGCTGCCGGGTCCGCCGGTCACGATGACGACGCTCTTCTGATCGGCTTGCCTGGACAAGCTGACCCGGTTCATCACCGTCTCGTACGCGAGCTTCTGATGATCGAGCAGCGAATACTGTGTGGCCGCACGAAGTTCGGCGCCGGTGAAGCTGAACAGATTCTGCTTCTGTCGAATCGCGCTCTGCAGCAATCGATCCGCTGCCCCGGTATCGGCGTCCGGGGCGAACTGACTCTTCAGGTAGGTCAAGAATTCGTCGTGCTGCTCACCGGTGAACATCCGGCCGGAGTCCTCCGGCGGCCGCTCGCGCAGCGCACTGACGGAGTTCTCGGTCGCGTTGTGCAGGTAGGCAACTCCGTGCACCGCGTCCGGCCGATCATGGAGCACCTCGACGTACTGGGTCAGATAGCCGCAATAGCCACTCACCTGGTCGATCGGATGCAGCTGCTCATCCGGGATACCGGAGGCTCGGACGATGCGATCGCTGTGGTGGGCGAGTGTGGCGCTGCTCCACTGCTTCAATTCGACGACGACGTAGTTGTCCGCCCCCGTCTCCGGATGGACACCACTGAGAATCACGTCGGCCCTGCGGCTCGACTCCGGCAGCTGGTACTCGATGAGCATCTCGATCTGCCCGAGCCCCACCGTCTTCAGGTCCTCCGCGATCAGGGGCAGGCTCACGTCCCATGAGCGCTCTTCGGAGGATGGCCGCTGCCGACGTGTCCGCCCGAGGTGCTTGGCAACCATCGCCGACAATTGTTGCTCGATGGACAGATCCAGCACTTCTTGCACGGACGATCGGTACACCCGATTCGACAACACAACACCCCCGGCAGCACGAATTCTCGTGCGGTGGGGGCATATCCAAACCCGTGGAAGCCCGTCGGGCCCGCAACCTGACGACGAGATACTAACGTACCGAACGAATACGGATGCGGAGCCCCGCCGTGCCGATGTCCCGCAACGTAATTCGGGCCGCCCCCACGTGCATCGCCCGGAGCTGGGTGTGACACTCGAAGACGCTCGGAAGACGCATCACGATCGGCTTTGTCAGGATGCGAACGGAGTGACGTCCGGGGTGCAGTGGGCTCCGGGGCTCGGGAGTTGGCCCGATACAAGGTAATTCGATACGGCGCGGAGTGCGCAGGTGGACTTGTCGGTGACGATATGACCCCAGCCTTCGTTGATCAGGAGGCGACTGCCGGACAGGTGGGCGGCCAGGTCGATGGCGCCGGGCAGGGGGGTGGCGGGGTCGAAGCGGTTGTTGAGCAGGAGGGCCGGGTTCGCGGTGTGGATATCCCACGGGCCGGTGTAGCGGTCGGTGGATGATGCCTGCCAGAAGGCGCAGGGGCTGGTTTCGTAGGCGCGGACGGCGGCGAAATCCGGTGCGAGCGTTGCTCGTTGGGCGCTCGCTGCCCACCATGCGGGGGCGAAGTGGGGCAGTGCGGTGTCATTACAGGTGAAAGCGTAGAAAGGCGGTTGGACACTCCCCGAGTACGGGGTGCTGAAATCATCGTCTGCGGGCGCGGCGACGTGTGCCGTCGCTGGACGTTCGGCCAGCTGGGCCCGATATATCACGTGCAACCCGGCAGCCAGCAACGGCCACATCACCGGTTGATACACGAATTCGCCGAGCGAGTGGACGTAGTCTTCGTAGGTCACCGAGACGGACACGCCGTTCGGACCGGTCAGCGTGACAGGTTTCGCACGCAACGAGGCCAGTACAGCCGGAAACGCCTTCCACGGGTCGTCCTGGGCGAAGGCGCAGTTCTCACCCTGCGCACACAGGCGGAGGAACTCGTGCACGACCTGCTGGCTCGACTCGTCCGAGTCCATCCGTTCCGACAGGATCGAACCGGCCGCGGCATTCGTCGTCTGCACCGGATCCTCGATACTGTCCAGCACGAACGAACCCACTCGCTGCGGGAACATCGCGGCATAGACCGCACCGAGTGCAGTGCCGTAGGACTGCCCGAGATAGTTCAGCCGCGACTCACCCAGCGCGGCTCGGATGGTATCGAGGTCGCGAGCGACGGTCGCCGTCGACAGATGGTCGAGCAGACTGCCGCTGTGCTGTCGGCAGTCGGCGGCGAATTCCGCATCCTTGGCCGTGCGCTGTGCGATCTCCACCGGCCCCTGCGGCACAAGCGGCACACCGGCCCCGAACACGGCCGCCGCCTGATCGGAATCGAAACACCGGACCGCGGGCGTCGCCCTGCCGACCCCGCGCTGATCCACCGCGACGATGTCGTACCGGTCCCGGACCCGATCGTCCCACGGCGCCCGAACCTGCCCGGCCACAATCTGATTCAGATATTCGATCGAGGAGTACCCCGGGCCGCCACGATTGATCACCAGCGTCCCGAGTCGCTCACCCGGCTTACGGGCCGGAAGCTCGGCCAGCGCGACACCTACGCGCGCCCCACCCGGATCACCATAGTCCAGCGGAACCTCCAACGTGGCACACTCGATCCGCGAATCATCGACGCACCGTTGCCATTTCACCGAAGACTCCGGCCCCGCGACAGCCGTCGCAGCCGATACGACCGACCAGAAACACACCGCGACAACGGCGACACACACGCCGCGACGCGCCCCCCTGAAATTCGTCACCCACCAAAATTACCGCAAGCCTGGCAACTCCCGCGGCACTACGACTCGGGAGACCAACACGCTCCCAACATATTTCACAACCGAATCCCGAACCCGGAAAGATCCGGCCACGGGCCGTTCAGAATTCGAGTTCAGGCCACGGCTCGACGCAACCCGCTCCACACCAAGTTCGTGAATTCCTGATGCTCAGCTGGACCGCGTGACAGCCACACCCGCCCGTCCCACAGCTCGATCTGAGCGGCCGTGTCCTCCGGAAGTCTCTCCAGTTCCTCCCAGGTCATGTACTCGGGGAGTCGGGCCGATCGCTGTGCGGACTCGACATATCGGCATGGTAGCCCGATCGGATCGGTTGGTCGGGGGCGATCCGGGACCGGGCGCCCGCCCCTGGGGGACGGGCGCCTGATCCGCGGAAACTACCTGCGGCGCTTGGGCTTCGGGCTGCGGTCGCCGCGGCCCTCGTGGCGGGCGGCCTCGCGGCGTTCGCGGCGGGTCATGCCGGTGTCGTCGGCGGTACCGTATTCCTGGGCGGCGCTGCGGCGGGCGGCGTGACCGGCCTCGTCGGGACCCGAGTAGCTCAGGCCGTGCGGGGTGGTGTCGTCGATTCCCTTGGCGCGCAAGGGGGCCGGGGCCGCGGTGCCGTTGGTCTGGGGCGCGTCCACGAGGGCGCCCACCGGGGAGCGCAGGCCCTGGTCGATCGCGGTGCCCTGCGGCTGCTGCGGCGCCTCGAACTCGAACTTGGCGTTGAACAGGTAGTGGACCGACTCCTCCTTCAGGCCCTCGAGCATCGCGGAGAACATGTCGTAACCCTCACGCTGGTACTCCACGAGCGGATCGCGCTGCGCCATCGCGCGCAGGCCGATGCCCTCCTTGAGATAGTCCATCTCGTAGAGGTGCTCGCGCCACTTGCGATCGAGCACCTGCAGCAGCACCTGATGCTCGAGGGTGCGCATGCTGCCCTCGCCGACCAGGTCGTCGATCTCCTTCTCACGCTGCTCGTAGGCGGTGTGCGCGTCCTCGAGCACGGCGTCGAGCAACTCCTCGCGGCTCAGCTCGCCGATCTCGTCGTGCTCGTTCTCGCCGGTCAGATCCTTGTAGTCGATAGTGATCGGATACAGCGACTTCAGCGCCGTCCACAACTTGTCCAGATCCCAGTCCTCGACGTAGCCGTCGGCGGTCGCGGCGTTGACGTAGGCGGTGACCACGTCGGTGATCATCTCCTGGACCTGGCCGTCCATGTCCTCGTCGCCCAGAATGCGCTGACGCTCGTCGTAGATGATGGTGCGCTGCTGGTTCATCACCTCGTCGTACTTCAGCACGTTCTTGCGGATCTCGAAGTTCTGCTGCTCGACCTGGGTCTGCGCGCTCTTGATCGCCCGCGAGACCATCTTCGCCTCGATCGGCACGTCGTCGGGCAGATTCAGGCGGGTCATGATCGACTCGAGCGTCGCGCCGTTGAACCGCCGCATCAACTCGTCGCCCAGCGACAGATAGAACCGCGACTCACCCGGATCGCCCTGACGGCCGGACCGGCCGCGCAACTGGTTGTCGATACGCCGCGACTCGTGCCGCTCGGTGCCCAGCACGTACAGCCCACCGGCCTCGCGCACCGCCTCGGCGTCCTCGTCGACCTCCTGCTTGACCTGTTCGAGGGCCGCGTGCCAGTGCGCCTCGTACTCGTCGGGGGTCTCGACCGGATCCAGACCCTGCCGACGCAGCAGCAGGTCGGCCAAGATGTCCGGGTTGCCGCCGAGCACGATGTCGGTACCGCGACCGGCCATATTCGTCGCGACGGTGACCGCGCCGGGCCGCCCCGCCTCGGCGACGATCTCCGCCTCCTTCTCGTGGAATTTGGCGTTGAGCACGTTGTGCGGAATGCCGCGCTTGGTCAGCAGCTCGGACAGATACTCCGAACGTTCCACGGAGGTGGTACCGATCAGGACCGGCTGCCCTCTCTCGTACCGCTCGGTGATGTCGTCGGCGACCGCGGAGAACTTGCCCTCCTCGGTCTTGTAGATCAGATCCGCCTGGTCCTTGCGGACCATCGGCTTGTTGGTCGGAATCGGCACCACGCCGAGCGAATAGGTCTGGTGCAGCTCGGCCGCCTCGGTCTCGGCGGTACCGGTCATACCGGCCAGCTTGTCGTAGAGACGGAAGTAGTTCTGCAGCGTGATCGTGGCCAGCGTCTGGTTCTCGGGCTGGATCTCCACGCCCTCCTTGGCCTCGATGGCCTGGTGCATGCCCTCGTTGTAGCGGCGGCCCACCAGGATCCGGCCGGTGAACTCGTCGACGATGATGACTTCCCGGTCGCGGACGATGTAGTCCTTGTCCCGGACGAACAGATCCTTGGCTTTGAGGGCGTTGTTCAGGTAGCTGATCAGGGGCGAGTTCGCCGCCTCGTACAGATTGTCGATGCCCAGCTGATCCTCGACGTACGCGACGCCCGTGGTGCTCACACCGACCGTGCGCTTCTTCAGGTCGAACTCGTAGTGGTACCGCCCCTCGATCTCCGCCGCCCGGCTCTGCCGCTCCTGGCTGGTCATCGCGGTGGTATCGATGCCCTTCATCTCCGGCGCCATGCGCGCGAACTCGGTGTACCACTTGGACGCGGTCACATCGGCCGGGCCGGAGATGATCAGCGGCGTACGGGCCTCGTCGATGAGAATGGAGTCGACCTCGTCGACGATGGCGAAGTTGTGCCCGCGCTGAACCAGATCGTCCTTCGAGTGCGTCATGTTGTCGCGCAGGTAGTCGAAGCCGAACTCGTTGTTGGTGCCGTAGGTGATGTCGGCCGCGTAGGCCGCCTTGCGCTCGGCCGGGGTCATCCCGGACAGGATCACTCCGACCTCGAGGCCGAGGAACCGGTGCACGCGGCCCATCCACTCCGAGTCGCGCTTGGCCAGATAGTCGTTGACGGTGACCACGTGCACGCCGTCGCCGGCGAGGGCGTTGAGGTAGGCGGGCAGCACACAGGTCAGGGTCTTGCCCTCACCGGTCTTCATCTCCGCGACGTTGCCGATGTGCAGCGCGGCCCCGCCCATCACCTGCACCTTGTAGTGCTTCTGGTTCAGCACCCGCGAGGACGCCTCGCGGGCCACCGCGAACGCCTCCAGCAGAGTCTGGTCCAGGAAGTCCTGCTTGACCCGCGCGACGATGCGTTCCTGCTCCTGCTCGTCCTCGACGCCCTCGAGGGCCTCGGTGATGTCGTCGACGAGGCGGTCGCGGAACTCGTCGGTCTTGGCCTGCAGTTCGGCGTCGCTGAGATCGGCGAACTCCTCTTCCAGAGCCAGGACCTCGTCTGCCAGCTTGGAGAGCCGCTTGACGGTGCGGCCCTCACCAAAACGTAGCAACCTCGTCAGTGTCAGCGCAGGCACGGGTCTCGTCAGTCCTCTGGTCGGTGTTGTCGTATTGCGTTGCTTACATCCTGTAGTACCCCGCGCGGGCGGGATCCCCGATGCGCGGATGCGCAGCAAGGTTCATGGTAATGCGCGGCCCATGGTATGCCTCGCGCGGCGGAGTGAGCAGGCCCCGCAGGTCGGCGACGTGCGCCGAAGAGTACGGCGGTTCAGCGCAGACGCAGCGCCGTCAGCCGCCAGTCGCCGCGTTTCACGGTGATCCGGGCCGCGACGGCGAATCGGCGGCCACCGCGTTCGTAACCGCCGAAGACCTCGGCCGCACCCGCCGAGTCCGGCACGACGCGCACGCTGACCAGCACGGCCGCACCCAGTCGGCGATCGCCGTCTCCGGTGCGCAGCAGCGTCTGCACCGCCGCGAGCACGGCGGGCTCGGCCAGCGGCCGCAGCTGTGCCGCGCTGCGGCGGCCGTCCAGCACCTCGAATACCAGACGCAGTGTTCGCTCGGCGAATTGCTTTGCCGCCGAATGGTTTTCATCCACGCGAACCGGCGTTGCCGATCGCCCGTGGTGCGGTGAGCGACGAGGTGCGCCGTGCCGCCGGACCCCGCCCGCGCACGGCAGGGCCCCTCGTCGCACCGACCCCCCGGCCCGCGCCGGAATGCCCCCTGCGCACTCCAGCGGCGGCTCGAAGGCCGGCGCCTCCGCCAGTGACCGGCCCGAACCGGCCGTGTCGGTGTCGTTCCGAGGTCCGAGCATTCCGTCTTCCCCCTGTTTGTCGGGTCCCCTGGACACGGATCGAAACAGCATGCCACGTGCTCGGTCGCCGGTACAGGATTTCCTATCGGTTTCGCGACATGTCCCACACCTGACACCGAACGATTCGGTGCGCATCACAATGGAGCGAGCATCGAAAGGGGTACCGGTCAGCGTGATCACGAGACTCTCACCGCAGGACGCATCGTTCTACCGACTCGAGACGGGCGGCAACCCGATGCACATCGGCTCGCTCGCGATCGTGCGCGCGTCCGCCGCCGAGGGCCCGTGCGGACCGCTGGACTACGACCGGCTGCTGGATCTGGTGTCCAGTCGTCTGCCGCTGGTGCCGCGCTACCGACGCAAGGTGCGCGAGGTCCCGTTCGAACTCGGCCGTCCGGTCTGGGTGCAGGACAGCCGATTCGATCCGACGTATCACGTGCGACGCGCGAGGCTGCCCGAACCCGGTTCGAACGAGCAACTGCTCGACCTGGTCGCGGAACTGTCCTCGCGCCCGCTGGATCACACCCGCCCGCTGTGGGAGATGTACCTGATCGAAGGCCTGTTCGGGGATCGCTGCGCGATCTTCACCAAAACTCATTCGGCGCTCGTGGACGGCAGTTCGGCCTTCGAGATCGGTCATGTGATCCTGGACAACTCCCCGAATCCGCGGGAGGTCGCCACCGAGGCGTGGGTGACCCAGCACGAGCCGGGCGAGGCCGAGTTGCTGGCCATGGCGGTGATCGATCTGGCCACCCAGCCCGCCGAGGCCCTGGACGTCCTGCGCCGCGCCGGGGCCGACGCCTTCTCGTTCATCGATGCCGCGGGCAAGGCGGCCGGCCGGGTGGTGACGGCCGTGCGGACCGCCGCGAGCGGGACGCCCGTCAGCCCGTTCAACGCGCCGACCTCCCGCAATCGGCGTTTCGAGGTGGTGTCCACCGATCTCGAGGACTACCGCACGATCCGCAAGGCGTTCGACTGCTCCATCAACGACGCCATCCTGGCCGTGGTGACCGGCGCGCTGCGCATCTTCATCCAGTCCCGCGGCGAGGTGCTCACCGAATCGGCCGCGCTGCGCGCGGTGGTGCCGATGTCGGTCTACGTCGAAGGCAAGCACGGGGACCGGCCGCGGCCGACCAGCGAGGTCTCCTCGTTCCTGATCGATCTGCCGGTGGGCGAACCGAATCCGGTGATCCGCCTGTCGCATATCGCGCATGCCACCGAGCCGAATTCCCGGCACCGGCGCGGTGTGCGGGCGCGTACGCTCGTGCACATGGCCGGCTTCGCCCCGGCGAGCCTGCACGCGATGAGCGTGCGCGCGGCGAGTACTTTCGCTGAGCACACGTTCAATCTGGTGATCACCAATGCACCGGGTCCGCAGCAGCCGATGTACATCGGCGGCGCGCGGATGCTGGAGATGTATCCGGTCTCGCCACTGCTGCGCAACCAGGCCACGAGTATCGGAATCACCTCGTACGACGGACGGGTGTTCTACGGTCTCAATGCCGATCGCGATGCGATGGCCGACATCGGCGTGCTGTCCGCGGCGGTGCACGAATCCATGGAGGAGATGCTCGGTGCCTGCGTCCAGTGAAGCGGCCGGAAAAGGCAAACTTCGGGTCTACATCCCGGCGACCGTCCCGATGCTGCGAGAGCTGGTGGCCGACCGCGAGATCCGGGCGATCAACGACACGGCGTTCGCCGTCACGCCGGCGTTGCGCGAGGCGTACGCCTCGGGTGACGACGAGGAACTGGCCGAGGTCGCGATGATCGAGGCGGGCCGCGCGTCCCTGCGCCTGCTCGCACAGGAGCGCGAGGCCGCACTGCTGGCGGACGAGATCGCCACCGGCTCGGACGACGCGGGCGCACCGACTCCGGGCGATGACGCGGACCCCGACGACGGCGGCGACTACTCCGCACCCGTCTACCGCCGCGCGGTGATCGCCGCCGACGTCACCGGCGCGACACTGCGCTCCGACCTGGACGACGCCGTGGTCCGCCTGTCCGCACCCGTCACCTACAACCAGATCGCCTCGGTCCACGTCGATCTGGCCGAGGCCGAACCGGCGATCGCCAAGGCGGTGGACGTCATCGACGCCGCCGACATCGGCGACGAGGACGCCGAATTCGTCCTCGGCGACGCCGAGGATCACCAGCTCGCCTGGTACGCCGCCCAGGAACTACCGTTTCTGCTCGACCTGCTCTAACCTACGATGCCGTAACCTTGGGGCTCGACAACCGCGTCATCACCATGATCACAGGGAAATGAGCATTCGCACGATGGTCTCGAAATCGGTACAGGGCGTTCGGGCATGGCTGGAGGCCCCCGTCGCCGAGGCGAAGATGGCCGGTCGCACCCGGCTCAACGCGCTGCGCGGCGTGGCCGCCCGCGTCACGACGCCGCTGCTGCCGGACGACTACCTGCATCTGATCAACCCGCTGTGGTCGGCGCGCGAGCTGCGCGGCCGCATCGTGGACGTGCGCAAGGAGACCGTGGATTCGGTCACGCTGGTGATCAAGCCCGGCTGGGGGTTCGATTTCAAGTTCACCCCGGGCCAGTACATCGGCATCGGAGTCCTGGTCGAGGGCCGCTGGCACTGGCGCTCCTACTCGCTGACCTCCCCGCCCGACTGGAGTGAGCAGCGCGTGATCTCCATCGCGGTGAAGGCGATGCCGGAGGGTTTCCTGTCCAGCCATCTGGTCAACGGCGTTCCCGAGGGCACGATCGTGCGGCTGGCCGCGCCGCAGGGCGGTTTCGTCCTGCCCGAGCCGCCCCCGGCGAAGGTGTTGTTCCTCACCGCGGGCAGCGGCATCACCCCGGTGATGGCGATGCTGCGCACGATGGATCGGCGCGCAGGCGTGCCCGACGTGGTGCACATCCATTCCGCCCGCACCGAGCAGGATGTGATGTTCGGCGAGGAACTGCGCCGGATGCACGAGCGCCACCCGAGTTTCACCGCGCACGTGAACCTGACCGGCGAGCAGGGCAAGTTCGACCTGGACACCCTGGACGAGCTGTACCCGGACTGGCGCGAGCGGCAGACCTGGGCGTGCGGCCCGCTACAGATGCTCAACGACATCGAAAGCCATTGGGCGGCAGCGGATGTCAGCGACAATCTGCATGTCGAGCGGTTCGAGGTGGAACGGTCGGCGGTCGGCGAGGGCGGCACGGTCACCTTCGCGCGATCCGGCCGCACCGTCGCGGTCGACGGGGCCACCACGCTGATGCAGGCCGGGGAGAACGCGGGCGTGCAGATGCCGTTCGGCTGCCGGATGGGCATCTGCCAGACCTGTGTGGTCGCCATCACCGACGGACACGCTCGCGACCTGCGCAACGGCACCGAGCACCAGGCCGGGGAGAAAATTCAGACCTGTATTTCCGCGGCGGCAGGCGACTGCACACTCGACGTGTAAACGCTATTCACCGAAACCCGATACTCTCGATAAGGGCACCTGGTGCATTGCGTCCCGCGATCACCCTCACCTACGATGCGCCGAGCGAATCGAGGCAACTCAGCACTGTGGCAATCACCGACATCAAGGCGTTCGCTCATCTGACCGAGACGGATATCGAGGCCCTGGGACAGGAACTCGACAGCATCCGGCGCACCGTCGAATCATCTCTGGGCGAGAACGACGCGAAGTACATCCGGCGGTCCATTCGCGCGCAGCGCATCCTGGAGGCCGCGGGACGGATCACCCTGTTCGCCGGCAAGCGGCGCACGGCGTGGCTGGCCGGCACGACCTTGCTGACGATTGCCAAGATCATCGAGAACATGGAGCTCGGGCACAACATCAGCCACGGGCAATGGGATTGGATGAACGACCCGGAGATCCACTCCACCTCGTGGGAGTGGGATATGACGGGCACCTCCGGGCAGTGGAAGCGCGCGCACAACTATTCGCACCACACCTACACCAATGTGCTGGGCAAAGATGAGGACCTGGGATTCGGCATCCTGCGGATGACCCGCGACGAGCAGTGGCGCCCGGTCCACCTCATCCAGCCGCTGGCGAATCTGCTGCTGGCCGCCACCTTCGAGTGGGGCATCGCGCTGCACGACCTCAGAGCCGAGAAGGATCAACTCGGCGTCCGGCCATGGGAGGTGCTCTCCGAGCCCAACAAGGCATTCTTCCGCAAGGCCGGTCGGCAGGTGGCGAAGGATTTCGTGATCTATCCCGCGCTGACCGGCCCGGCCTGGAAGCAGACGCTGAAAGCCAATGCGACCGCGAATCTCCTGCGCAACCTGTGGGCGTACGCGGTGATCTTCTGCGGTCACTTCCCGGACGGCGCGGAGAAATTCACCGAGGAGCAATTCGCCGACGAGACTCGCGGCGAATGGTATCTGCGGCAGATGCTGGGCAGCGCGAATTTCACCGCGGGCAGGTCGATGGCGTTCATGAGTGGCAACCTCTGCTACCAGATCGAGCATCACCTGTTCCCGGACATTCCCAGCAGCCGCTATCCGGAGATCTCGGTCCAGGTGCGCGAACTGTGCGACAAATACGATCTGCCCTATACGACCGGCTCGCTGGGCAAACAGTATCTGCTGGCCTTCCGGACCATTCACAAGCTGGCGCTGCCGGACCGATATCTGCGCCGCACCGCCGACGACGCACCCGAAACCTCGTCCGAGCGCAAATTCGCGGCGCTGTCGCTGTATTGGCCGAGCGCCGAGACCGTCGTCGACCCGGAAACGGGTGTGCGTCGCGGTCTGCGTTCGGCGATGGCCGAGGCGAAGGTGGCTTTGCGGGAGCGGGCCCGTCAGGAGAAGGAGGCCCTGCGCGAGGCCAAGCTGGTCCTGCAGGACAAGGCCCGGCAGGAACAGCAGGCGCTGCGTGAGGCGACCCAGGCGTGGCAGGACAAGGCGCGCCACGAACAGCAGGCATTGCGCGAGGCCACCCAGGCTCTGCAGGACAAGGCGCGCGAGGAACGGCGGCAGTTGTGGAGACGCGCGTTGCGGGAGCGGGCCCTGTGGCGGGTGCGTCGTCGGCAGCGGACGCGGCGGAGCCCGTAAGCATATCTTGGTTACATTCACAATGCGGCGTACGCCACAGTTGTGGATCGATCAGGAGATAACCTACGGGCCCGTAACCTACGGTAGTGTAACCCCCATGGCGATCTCGGATGTCAAGGAATACGCGCACCTCACCCCGGAGGACGTGGAAGCGATCGGTGTAGAGCTGGATGCCATCCGGCGGGAAATCGAAGCCTCTCGTGGACAACGCGATGCCCGCTACATCCGCAATGTGATCCGGCTCCAGCGCGCGCTCGAGATCAGCGGCCGCGCGGTGCTGTTCGCGAGCTTCCTCCCGCCCGCATGGCTGGCCGGCGTCGCCCTGCTGGGCACGGCCAAGATCATCGAGAACATGGAAATCGGCCACAATGTCATGCACGGCCAGTGGGACTGGATGAACGATCCGGAAATCCACTCCGCGTCGTGGGAGTGGGACAACGTCGGCCCGTCCGCGCACTGGAAGATCACGCACAACTTCCTGCACCACAAGTACACCAACGTCCTGGGCATGGACGACGACATCGGCTACGGCCTGCTGCGCGTCACGCGCGACCAGCGCTGGGCGCCGTTCTATCTCGGTCAGCCGGTGTACAACCTGCTGCTGCAGATGTTCTTCGAATACGGCGTGGCGATCCAGCACCTGGAATTGGGCAAGGTGGCCAAGAAGAAGTGGGCCCCCGACAGCCCGGAGCGCAAGCAGTTCGAAGAGGACCGTCGCTTGGTGCTGAAGAAGGTCGGCAAGCAGGTGGCCAAGGATTATGCGATCTTCCCGCTGCTGACCGGCCCGGCATTCCTGTCCACGCTCTCGGCCAATATCGTGGCCAACATCATCCGCAATGTATGGACCAATGCGGTGATCTTCTGCGGCCACTTCCCCGACGGTGCCGAGAAGTTCACCAAGGCCGATATCGACGGCGAGACCCAGGGCGAATGGTATCTGCGCCAGATGCTGGGCAGCGCCAATATCTCCGGCGGCCCCGTGCTGCATTTCATGACCGGCAACCTCTCCCACCAGATCGAGCACCATCTGTTCCCGGACCTGCCGAGCAACCGGCTCGCCTCGATCGCGGTGCGGGTGCGCGCGCTGTGCGATAAATACGATCTGCCCTACACCACCGGTTCGCTGCCGGTGCAGTACGGCAAGTCGTGGCGCACGATCATCAAGCTCTCGCTGCCGAACAAATATCTGCGTCGGTCCACCGACGACGCCCCCGAGACCAGGTCCGAGCGCGCCTTCGGCGGCGTCTCCGAGATCGACCCGGTCACTGGACGTCGCCGGGGCCTGCGCACCGCATTGAAGCAGGGCCGTCGCCGCCTCGCCGAAGCCCGCCGCGCGGTGCCGATCGGCTGAGCCCGCCACGTAGAGCACCTGAGCGCACCCCGTCCGGCATCCCGGGCGGGGTGCGCTCATCTGCCGGCACAGGTGCGTCGGGCAAGGGTTCGGCGCTGCGAGATTATTTGCCTCTGGTTGACTGGTGCCGACTGGGATACGTGCGGGCAAGATTGGCGATGGTGTGGTTACTGAGCACGACATTTACGAAGTGATCCGGCGGCGGCGCGATGTGCGCGCCGAGTTCACCGGCGAACTCCTCGACGATGCCGCCCTGATGCGGATCCTCGACGCGGCGCATCGCGCGCCGAGCGTCGGCAATTCGCAGCCGTGGGATTTCATCGTCGTGCGCGACCCCGCCACGCTGACCCGCTTCGCCGCGCACGTCGCGGACAAGCGCATCGAATTCCGTGAGTCGCTGCCGCCCGAACGGGCCCGGACCTTCGAGCCGATCAAGATCGAGGGCATCACCGAGAGCGGCACCGGCATCGTGGTCACCCACGACGACAGCCGGGGCGGCCCGCACATCCTGGGCCGGGCCACCGTCCCCGAAACCGGGCTCTACTCCACTATTCTCGCGATTCAGAACCTGTGGCTGGCCGCCACCGCCGAGGGGATCGGCGTCGGCTGGGTCAGCTTCTACGACGCGCCCTTCCTCACCGACCTGATGCACCTGCCGCCCGGAATCCGCCCGATCGCCTGGCTGTGCGTGGGGCCGGTCCACGAATTCCAGGAAACGCCCGACCTGGAACGCTTCGGCTGGCGCGAGCGACGCCCGCTGAGCGAGGCCGTGCACTGGGAGAAGTTCTCCGGCTGAACCGGCCCCGCGCGGGAACTACACCCGCTCGAGCACCGCGGAGGCCCCGATGCCACCGGCCGCGCAGATGCCCAGCAGCGCAACGCTTTTGTCCGAACGTGCCAGTTCATTGGCCATCGTGGTGACCATGCGGGCGCCCGTCGCGCCGAAGGGATGTCCGAGCGAGACCGATCCACCGTGCACGTTCAGCACCGCGGGATCGATCTCGCCGACGGCACTGTCGCGGTCCAGACGTGTCTTGGCCCACTCGTCACTGGCCAGCGCCGCCAGCACGGAGAGGGTCTGCGCGGCGAACGCCTCGTGAATATCGACGAAATCCACGTCGCCCAGAGACATTCCGGCCTTGTCCAGTGCGCGCGGCATCGAGATGGCCGGGCCGATCAACACCTGATCGCGGGGATCCACGCTGACATAACTCCATGACCGGAATGCCGCGAGCGGTTCGAAACCCAGTGCGCGCGCTTTGTCCTCGCTCATCAGCAGCACCGCGGAAGCCCCGTCGGTGAGCGGGCTGGCGTTGCCCGCCGTGACGGTGCCGTTCTTCGCGAACACCGGTGCCAGCGTGGCGAGCTTCTCGACGCTGGTGTTCGCGCGAACCAGACCGTCCCGGGTGACCGTCTTCCCTTCGGGCGTAACCACATCGAGCACCTCGTCGGCGAACCGGCCGGAGTCGATGGCAGCGGCGGCGCGGTGATGCGAGCGGGCCGCGAACTCGTCCTGGGCCGCGCGGCCGACGCCGTGGATCGCGGCCATCTTCTCGGCTGACTCCCCCATCACCTCACCGGTCGTGCGCTCGGCGATCTTGGGCCGGTGCGGCAGGATATCGGTGAACGGCGCGAGTTGGGCGACCGCCGAGAGATAGTCCTTCGGTTTGGGTTTGCCGAGTGCGAGCGGCGCACCCGCGTGGACCAGCTTCTGCGGCAACTTCACCTCGGCGTTGCTGGTGGAATCACTACCACCCGCGATCATCACGTCGTACTCGCCACGTTCGATCGCGGCGGCCGCGGTCGTCACCGCCTGCAATCCCGACGCGCACGCCCGGGTCACCGTATGCCCCTCGCATCCGGAATCCAGTTCCAGATCCAGGGCGATCTCCCGGGCGATATTGGGTGCGGCACTGGGCAGGATCACCCCGCCCCACACGATCGCCTGTACCGCGGCCTTGGGCAGCCCGGTCCGGGCCAGCAGCCCGGCGACCGCCGTATCGGCCAGGTCGATGGAATCCATCCGCATGTAATCGGTGAACGCCCGCACGAACGGCGTCCGCACTCCGGACACGATCACAGCACGGCGAGTTGCGCTGGTAGCCATGCGATTTCCTTTCGAGAGAATCACCCGGCACCGAACTTACTCCAAGGTAAGGAGAAAAGCGATACACAGCGTCACAGGCAAATCCCCGAAAGGACATACCGAAAGGGCCGACGACACCTGGTCGGTCGCCGGCCCCGAGACCGATAACTGCTACGCGAGCCTGATCAGGCCGTAGTCGAAGGCATGACGGCGGTACACCACCGAGGGACGATCGGACTCCCGGTCGTGGAAGAGGAAGAAATCGTGGCCGACGAGTTCCATCTGGTAGAGCGCGTCGTCGACCGACATCGGCGCGGCGGGATGCACCTTGGTCCGCACGATATGGCCGGGACCGGCGTAATCAGCCTGATCCACTTCCTGATCCACGACACCGTTCGCGGCCGGGCGGCGCAGCGATTCGTCGATGAGATCCGCGGTCGCCTCGGCCACCGATACCGGGGTCTTCTCCCCGTAGTGCACCCGGCGACGATCCTTGCTGCGACGCAGTCGGCTCTCGAGCTTCTCGGCAGCCTGTTCCAGAGCGGCGTAGAAGCTGTCCGCACAGGCCTCCGCGCGCACGATCGGCCCCTTGCCGCGTGCGGTGATCTCGAGCCGCTGACAGCTCTTGCGCTGCCGGCGATTGCGTTCGTGGAAGAGCTCCACATCGAACAGATAGATCAACGGGTCGAAACGCTCGAGCCGGGAGAGCCTGTCCGCCACGTGAATTCGGAAATGATCAGGGACCTCGACGTTGCGGCCCTTCACCACGACGTCGGCACTGGGGACTTTGGGCTGTTCCTCGGGTTCGGCTCGGTCGAAAGCGGTGGAATCGGCTGTCGCGCCATAGCGGGCCGAGGCGTCTGCTTCTTTCACTGAAGGTCGTGAAGTCGTCACGCGTACCTCCCGGATCTGGCCACACACACGAGTCGTGTGCGGCGGGTAATAGCCGTATCGAGAGGTGTGCGCGGCAGGCGATCAGCTGACACGGGCGGCGGTCGCGAGACTGGTTGCGCACACTGGAAAACTCGACACGTAAGTCGCTCGAGGCGCCACCTCCAACCTCTGGTACGGGGTGTCAGATCGCTCTGATGGCCACGCTATTACGCCAGCGACCTGTCCGCCAGTGTTCACGCAAATTTCGCCGCCTCATGCCGCGCAAGTCACCATGACAGCGCGCACACCGATGCCCGCGGCGGCCAGCGCACGAACCGACTCGCCCGCTGTTGCTCCCGTTGTCAGGACATCATCGACCAGCACTACCTCGACATTTGCCGCCGAGAGAGCAGCGGGCAACACCCGGGCACAGGCCGTGATCCGCCCGTGCAGATTGGCTCTGCGCTCCCTCGGGCCCAGGCCGACCGAATCCCTCACCGCACGGTGCATTCGCAACGCCGGAACAGCCCGGCAATCAGGTAGCGAACTCGCGGCTAATCGGGTGACCCGGGCCACCGGATCACCCCCGCGACGGCGCGCGGCCGACCGCTTGGTCGGTGCCGGAATCAGAACCAGCGACCGTCGTGGATCCCGAAGTTTATCCAGCCCCCTGGCCAATGCCAACCCCAACGGCCGCGCCAGATCCCGGCGTCCATGCTCCTTTACGGCGATGATCGCCCGGCGTCCAGCACCGGAATACCTGCCCAGCGCCCAGCACGGCACACCCGGATCGGTGCGCGGTCGCACCCGCATCGGCATACCGGACAGACTCCGTGCGCACCCGGCGCACCATACATCCCCGTGTGCCCCACATCCCCCGCACGTTCGCGGCAGGATCAGATCCAGCAGCATCCGCATCGGCCCAGTGTGCCGGTCATTTCCGGCATCGCCAACAGGTTCGGCGTTCACCCATGTGCAGCGGGTGCGCCCGATGATCCCGAAGGATCGTCCACCGAACTCAGCCCGGCAGCACCGGTACGGCGTTCGTGCCCAATCCCTGTACCTCGCGCCAGAATCGGTCCGCGGCCGGATCGGTGGACTGCAATTGCATCACCGCACGCGAATCCGCGACGTAATACGTGTCGGAAGCCACGCTGACCGACCGCACCGGCGGGGTCAGATTCTGACTCGACAACGTGGTCAGATCCGAACCGTCGATGAAGACCGTCTCCACCGGATTCACATCTCCCTCCCGGGCCACGACCAGGGTGTCGGGACTGGTCCAGTCGATGGACACCGCGGTCGTGCTCAGATCGACCGCGACCGGCTGGGGCGAGACCAGGGAGTACTTGCCGTCCGGATGGACCACCACGACCGCCAGGTACACCTTGCCGCCGGCGATGATCGCCGCACGGGTGCCGTCGCGGGAGATGCGCAGATCGGTGATGGGCAGCCGCGGCACCGGATCGGTACTGTTCGGCTCACCGACCGTCAACGTGGAACTGTCGACGTCCTGTCGCGAGACATTGCCGGTGGCCCGGTCGTGCACCACCCGAACGACCTTCGTGCCGTCGATGACGGTCCACACCGCTCCGCCGTCCGATGTCCACGACGGCCGGGTGAAGGTGTCGCCCTGCACCACCGAGAACGTGGTGGAACCGTCATAACTCCCGATGACCAGGGTGTGCTTGGGCTTGGGGGCGGGCTCGCCGCTGTCGGCGACCGCGGCGACCAGCTGGCCGTCATCGGACAGTCCGACCGACTGCAGATTGTGCGCGGTACCGAAATATCCCGGCGTCGGCGTGATGTGCCCCTTGGCGGTATCCACCGTGACCAGCGTGCCGTCCCGCAACGCGTGCAGACCCGTGCGATCGGCGGTGGGCGTCTTCGGATTCATCGCGTTGACGTCGTCCAGCGACCAGCCGGTGTTCGCGTACCGGTCGTCGAGCGGCTTGCCGTCCGCGAGCAGGACGTACGGACCGAGGATGCCCGCACCGGCCAGTGTCAGCACCACCTGCGCGGCCAGCAGCTCCTTACTCCGCGCATCGAGCGCCGAGGCGCCGGCGAAGTCGATCCGCACCCCGCCCAGCCCCAGCCCGACCCCGTCTGCCGCGCCGTTGGCCTTGGTGATGCCGCCGCGCAGACTGATCGGCGCGGCCAGCACATTGCGCACGGCCGGCGCGAGGGACGGCTGCGCCCCCTCGGACAGCAGCGCCAGCAGCCGCTCGGTGACCTGATCCTTACTCGTGGCGATCCAGCGCAGATCCGGAACCATGCTGGAACCGGCATTGTTCGCGAAGTACAGCGAATAGCGGCGATAGGACTTGTAGAACGCGGCGCTGTCCACGACGACGCCCGGTTCCACCTGATTGATCCGCCACTCGTCGCCGACCTTCGTCAGCTCGACCCGGGTCTCGTAGGTGTTGTCCTGGGCGCGGAACGCCCCATCCGCGCCCAGCTCACCGAGTTTGCGCGCGCGAATCCGATACGTGGCGGTATCGCCGGTCAGGGATTCACGCAACGTGTCCGGAGATTCCACGATCGCGGTCCCGGCACTGTCGTCCCAGTTCAGCGCCGCGGTCGGGGACAGGTACTCCCGAGCCTGCTGATGCCGGTTGGCCGGGTTCGCGGTGGCGGACAGGAAATTGCGCACCAGCAGATCCGGATCGTGCCCCGCGACCGGCGTCACCGGACCGGTGCTGGTCGGCGCGTGATCAATGGTCCCCAGCGCCTGCGGTGCGGAGGAATCCGGCAGATTCGCACATGAGCTCAATGCCAGCACCGACACCAACAGCAGTCCGATCACCAGGCGTAATCGGCTCACCCCGGCGCGCTGCCAGGTGCGAGAACCTCGACTCATTTCGTCCCGTCTCCGGTATCGCTCAGTACGGTTTTCTCCCCCGCCACCGAGCTCGCACCGGACCCCTGCGCCCGCTCACCCGAATCCTTACCCGCCCCAACCGAATTCGACTCATCACTCGACGAATCCGCCGCCGCGGAATCCGTGTCCGCCACCGGCTCGTTCGTCTCGGATACCGACGAATCCTCCTCGGCCGCGGCCGCATTCGCGCTGGACTCGGGCACATCCGTCCCGGCCGTGGACCCGCTCGGCTCGATCCCGGCCATTTCCGCCTCGGCGGCGGACAATTCTTCCTCGGTGACGGGTGCATCCGCCTCGACCGCAACGAAATCCGTCCCGGCCGCCGATGTGTTCGCACCCGAATCGACACCCGCGGCCGGATCCACCGCAGCTACGGACGGCCCGTCCGGACCACCGTCCTCCTCGGCCGTCGTCTCCGCTCGCGGTGCGTCCTGCGTCACCGGATCCGAGGACGCTGCGGGCAGTTCGCGCGTTGCGCCACGCCGTCTCGGCGGCTCCAGCGACAACGGACTCGGGCCCAGCTTGCGCCCGCGCACCAGCGGCAACGTCAGCCGGAAGCTGGCGCCCACGCCGAGCTCACCCCATGCCTCGAGCTTGCCGTCGTGCAGGTTCGCATCCTCGACGCTGATCGACAGGCCCAGACCGGTACCGCCCGAACGCCGCATCCGCGAGGGATCCGAGCGCCAGAACCGGTTGAACACCAGCTTCTCCTCACCCGGCCGCAGACCGACGCCCTGATCGCGCACCACGATCCCGACGGCATTGGCGTCGACGTCGCCGCGCATCCGGATCAACACCGGTTTGCCCTCGCTGTGGTCGATGGCGTTGGCGAGCAGATTGCGCAGCACCCGCTCGACGCGTCGCGGATCGACCTCGGCGACAAGCGGCTCCTCCGGCAGATCCACGACCAGCTCGACATTGGTCTCCTTGGCCAGATGCTTGACCGTGGAGATCGCCGCCCGCGCGCACATCCGCACGTCCAGCGATTCGACCTGCAGCTCGGCCACACCGGCATCGTGGCGGCTGATCTCGAGCAGATCGTTGAGCAGACCCTCGAATCGGTCCAACTCGGTGACCAGCAGTTCGGCACTGCGGGCCAGCGCGGAATCGAGTTCGTCGCTGGAACCGTGGATCAGATCCGCGGCCATTCGCACGGTGGTCAGCGGTGTGCGCAGCTCGTGACTGACATCGGAGGTGAAACGGCGCTGTAGATTACCGAATTCCTCGAGCTGGGTGATCTGGTTCGACAGACTCTCGGCCATCGCGTTGAACGATATGGCCAGTTTCGCCATATCGTCCTCACCCCGGACGAGCATGCGTTCGCGCAGCCGCCCGTCGGCGAATCGGCCCGCGATCCGTGCCGCGGACCGGATCGGCAGCACGACCTGCCTGGTCACCAGCGCGGTGATCGCGGCGAGCAGCACCAGCAATACCGCGCCGCCGATGAACATCGTCCCGCGCATCAGTCCGAGGCTGCGATCCTCGTTGGTCAGCGGGAAGATCAGATAGACCTCGAGCGTCGGCACCTGCGTGCTCGGACTGCCGATGACCAGTGCCCGGCCGCGATAACCGTCCGGATCCGACACCGTGGCGAACTGATAGCTGACCTGGTTCTGCTGGACGAACCGGCGCAACTCGCCCGGCACCTCCTGCACCGGCCCGACCGAGATGTCCTGCCCATTGTCGCCGACCATCTCCAGCACGGAATTGAAATTGCCTGCCGTGCCGCCGGACTGGCCGGTGTTACCGCTCGACAGCGCATTGCGCGCGGCCTGCAGTTTCGCCGTCTGAGTGGCCGAATCATGCGCTCCGCCGAGCTGGTTCTCCACCGTCGAGCGAGCGCGTCCCATCTCCTCGACGGCCGCGGCGATCTTGCCGTCGAGGAGCCGGTCGGTGATCTGACTGGTCAGCACCACCCCGAGAATCGTGATCACGATCAGCGACAGGGTGAGCGTGGATACGACGACGCGCAGTTGAAGCGACCGCCGCCACACATGCCCCAGCGACTCTCCGACGGATTTGAACCACGCCATCATCGCTGCCAGCAACCGCTCGATGCGGTTTCTGGAGCGATCGATCACGGCGGTCCGGCCTTGTAGCCCACACCGCGGACGGTCAGCACGATCTCAGGGTTCTCCGGATCCTTCTCGACCTTGGCCCGCAGCCGCTGCACATGCACGTTGACCAGGCGGGTGTCGGCGGCGTGCCGATAACCCCAGACCTGCTCGAGCAGAACCTCGCGGGTGAACACCTGGCGCGGCTTGCGGGCCAGCGCCACCAGCAGGTCGAATTCGAGCGGGGTCAGCGAGATCTGCTGTCCGGCCCGGGTGACCTTGTGCGCCGGGACATCGATCACGATGTCGGCGATGGACAGCAGCTCCGCGGGCTCCTCCTCGGTGCGCCGCAGCCGGGCTCGCACCCGCGCGACGAGCTCCTTCGGTTTGAAGGGCTTGACGATGTAGTCGTCCGCACCGGACTCCAACCCCAGTACGACGTCGACCGTGTCGGTCTTCGCCGTCAGCATGACGATCGGCACACCGGAATCGGCTCGCAGCACGCGGCATACGTCGATGCCGTTCATGCCGGGCAGCATCAGATCCAGCAACACCAGATCCGGGCGTAGCTCCCGGACCGCGGTCAGCGCCTGTGTGCCGTCGCCGACTGTGTGAGGGTCGAAACCCTCGCCGCGCAAGACGATCGTGAGCATCTCCGCGAGCGCCATATCGTCGTCGACGACCAGAATCTTCGGCTTCATAACTACTATGGTGTCATCTCTCCGGCTCGGAACGGGCAACCACGCCAACACTGGTACGTATCCGACGCCCATCCAACCCTATCGGCCAATAATTTTCGACAGACGCGCGGTCAGCTCCGCCGGATCGTCGTGTGGTGCATGGCGCCACCACGGACCGTGCCAGTGCGATTCGGCCATCACACGATAGACCTCGCCGGTGCGTTCTTGCAGCGGTTTGTCCCGCTCGTACGCGTCGAGCGCACGATCGCTGTCGAGTTCGCCGCGCCGCCGCGCTCGTTCGGCGGCGAGTTCGACCGGCACGGCGAGCAGTACGTGTTCATCGGGCACAGGCAATTCGAAGCGCCCGAATTCCAATTCCTCGATCCAGGAGGCGATTTCACCGTCGGCGGATTGTCGCGTCCGGGCCGCGCTGTAGGCGATGTTCGACGCGACATACCGATCGAGCAGCACGATATCGTTGTCCGCCAACAACTTCGACAACTCCTCGCGCGCCTCGGCCCGGTCCAGCGCGAACAACAGCGCCATCGCATTGACCGACGCCGCCACGTCCCCGTGCCGCCCCCGCAACGCCTCCGCCGCCAGATCCGCATGCACCGATTTCCCATACCGCGGAAACGCCATAGTGCCCACCCGCACCCCGCGCCCGGTCAGCTCACCGACGACCGCATCGATGAGCGTGCGCTTCCCGGCCCCGTCCAGCCCCTCCACCGCCACCAACACACCCATAAGCAGCAGATTACCGCTCACCCCCGACAGAAAATCCCCGCCCCGGCCGAACCCCTCAGCGGGTCAGCTCATCCAGCCGGTCCCAGTCGATCTTGATCGTAATGGGCGCGCTGACCACGCTGAACGTGTCAGCGCGGTCATGCTTCTGGTGCGGACGGTACAGGCTCAGCACATGGTCGAGTACGTAGGTCTCGATCGTGGTGACCCGGTTCTCGGATACCCAGACGATCCAGTACCAGGGAATGCCCGCCTTCGCATATTCGGCCAGCTTGTCGGTGGTATCGACACGTTCCGAGCCTGGCGAGACGACCTCGATCACCAGCTTGATCAGCGACGCGGGCAGTGGTCGCAATTCATCAGGAGCACAGGTGAACAATGCCACGTCCGGCCGCCGGATCGTGGCTCTCGGTAGTTCCCACAGCAGTACATCGAAGTCGGCGTCGACGTCGAGACAGCCGTCGTTGTAGCGGTCCATGTGCGCCTCGGCAGCCGCTTCCACCAGATCCGCGATCCTTCTTGCGGCTTTCTGGTGAGCACGGCGCGGCGACTCGGCACGAACCGCTTCCCCGTTGACGACCTCGACCAAACGGCAGAACTCTTCCGGCAATTGCCGCCAAGTCTCGAGGGTGATCGGTTCCGGCTGCAGGTTCTCTTCCCGCGCCCAATCGAGCAGTGCAGACACGTGCGCTCCTGGCGATAGCTGGACTACGAGGCGATCCTATCCGGGCACTACGACAACCATCACACAACGGCCCAGCGGCGAAACCCCGCCCCGCATGCCAGGCCACCACCCCAGACGCCCGGCGACCTGACGACCCAACTCCACCACCTCCACCGTGCCCAGCGGCGAAGCGTCTCCGTCCCGCCGGAAATCGCCCGCGAAGCGAAAGGCTCCGCAAGACCAACTCCAGGTTTTCGGCGCGGGCTCGCCGTTCAGCCCTCGAAGCGCATGGGCGAAGCCCGAGTCTCGAGGGCTGAACGACGAGCCTTACAGCGCCGAAAACCCGCCGCAGCGAAGCGGAGGCCGAAAATTCAGCTCAGTAGCGGTAGTGGTCGGGCTTATAGGGGCCCTCGACGTCGACGCCGATGTATTCGGCCTGGTCCTTGGTGAGCTTGGTCAGCTGACCGCCCAGGGCCTCGACGTGGATGCGGGCGACCTTCTCGTCCAGGTGCTTGGGCAGGCGGTAGACCTCGTTGTCGTACTGCTCCGGCTTGGTCCACAGCTCGATCTGGGCGATGACCTGGTTGGAGAAGCTGTTCGACATGACGAACGAGGGGTGGCCGGTGGCGTTGCCCAGGTTCAGCAGGCGGCCCTCGGACAGCACGATGATGGACTTGCCCGAATCGCCGAACGTCCACTGGTCGACCTGCGGCTTGATGTTCAGCCGGGTCGCACCCGAACGCTCCAGCGCGGCCATATCGATCTCGTTGTCGAAGTGGCCGATGTTGCCCAGGATGGCCTGATCCTTCATGGCCTTCATGTGGTCGAGCAGGATGATGTCCTTGTTGCCCGTGGAGGTGATGACGATATCGGCGTTGCCGATCGCGTCGTCCACGGTCACCACGTCGAAGCCGTCCATCAGCGCCTGCAGGGCGTTGATCGGGTCGATCTCGGTGACCTGCACGCGCGCGCCCTGCCCGGCCAGCGACTCCGCGCAGCCCTTGCCGACGTCGCCGTAACCGCAGATCAGCACCTTCTTGCCGCCGATCAGCACATCGGTGCCGCGGTTGATGCCGTCGATCAGCGAGTGCCGGGTGCCGTACTTGTTGTCGAACTTGGACTTGGTGACCGAGTCGTTGACGTTGATCGCCGGGAACACCAGCTCACCCGCGGCGGCGAACTGGTACAGCCGCAGCACCCCCGTGGTGGTCTCCTCGGTGACGCCGCGCACGCTGTCCGCGATCACGCCCCACTTGCTCTTCTCGCTCTCGAACCGCTCGCGCAGCAGGTTCAGGAACACGGTGAACTCGGCCGAGTGCTCCTCGTCGGCCGGCGGGACCACGCCCGCCTTCTCGAACTGCGCGCCGCGCAGCACGAGCATGGTCGCGTCACCACCGTCGTCGAGGATCATGTTGGCCGGTTCGCCCGGCCAGGTGAGCATCTGCTCGGCAGCCCACCAGTACTCCTCGAGGCTCTCGCCCTTCCACGCGAAGACCGGCACGCCCTGCGGCTCGTCGACGGTGCCGTGCGGGCCGACGACCACGGCCGCGGCCGCGTGATCCTGGGTGGAGAAGATGTTGCACGAAGCCCAGCGCACCTGCGCGCCGAGCGATACCAGCGTCTCGATCAGCACTGCGGTCTGCACGGTCATGTGCAGCGACCCGGAGATGCGCGCGCCCTTCAGCGGCTGCACCTCCGCGTACTCGCGACGCAGTGCCATCAGGCCGGGCATCTCGTGCTCGGCGAGTCGAATCTCCTTGCGGCCGAACTCGGCCAACGACAAGTCCGCGACCTTGTAATCGATCCCGTTGCGGCTGTCGGCAGTCATCATGCTGCTCACTGCGGTCGTCATCTGCCTCTCCTGGTCGGCGTGTACGCAGAAGAGACTAGTACGAATCGTGCGTACACGGTACGCATGGTCGTTCACATGCGAAATCGCAGAGCGAGGCGGGCCTCAGGCCGCGGCCGCGCGGCCGTCGTCGGCGGCCAGGATCCGCTGCCGTTTGCGCGGCGCGATATTGGCCCGGCCGAGGTCACCGCCGTAGTGCGCCGACACCTTCGGATCCATCACGCGACGCCACAGCGGCGGCACCGCGGCCAGCAGGATCATTCCCGCATAGCCCGCGGGCAACTGCGGGGCCTCCTGCGAGCTGCGCAGCGTCTGATACCGGCGCCCCGGATTCGCGTGATGGTCGCTGTGCCGCTGCAGATGGAACAGGAAGATATTGGTGACCAACCGGTCACTGTTCCAGCTGTCGGCGGGCGAACAGCGGGCCCACGTCCCGTTGGGCCGCTTACCGCGCAGCAGGCCGTAGTGCTCGACGTAGTTGACCGTCTCCAGCAGACCGGCCCCGATCACCGCCTGCAGGAACAGGTACGGCAGCATGTTCGGGCCGAACGCCGCGAGCAATCCGAGGTACAGCACCAGCGTCATCGCCCATGCCTGCAGGATGTTGTTCTGCCCGCTCCACCAGCGTAATCCTTTGCGCTGCAGACGTTCCCGTTCGATCTGCACGGCCGATCGGAAACCGCCGAGCGCACTGCGCGGCAGGAATTCCCACAGCGACTCGCCCAGCCGGGCGCTGGCGGGATCCTCCGGGGTCGCCACCCGGGCATGGTGGCCCTTGTTGTGCTCGACATAGAAATGGCCGTAACCCGACTGCGCCAGCGCGACCTTCGCCAGCCAGCGCTCGGCACGTTCGACCCGGTGTCCGAGCTCGTGCGCCGCGTTGATGCCGATCCCGCTGACCAGGCCCAATGTGGTCGCCAGGCCGAGCTTGTCGACGATGCTCAGCTCGTCACCGGCCCACAGATAGGCGGCGATCCCCAGCCCGAACAGCTGGATCGGCAGGAACAGGTAGGTGCACCAGCGGTAGTAGTGGTCCTTCGACAGGGCCTCGTAGTCCTCATCGCGCGGATTGGTGCCGTCGTCGCCGACGACCCAGTCCAGCACCGGTATGGCGATCAGCACGATGATGGGTCCGAGCCACCAGAACACCCGCAACCCGGTGTGCAGCACCAACTGTGAAGGCAACAGGGCACAACTCGGGGCGATAAGCCCGAGCACCCACAGGTACCGCTTGGAGTCGGGCTTACCCGAGCGATTGCCGACCGATTGCACGTTTGCCCCGCTAAATAATTCTCTGGAACGACTGCCAGTAGATAGGTACAGACGTTACGCCCGTTACACACAGTTTCAGGGCCCTCGATTGTTGACTGTTACATACAGCCCGGTCCCTTTTTAAGCCGTTCCTCATGCCCCGGCAATCACCGCATACGGTTGGCTAACCCCAATGCGCGACCCTCGCACGATGCGTCGTCCTCTCGTTCCCAGCCCTACAGATCGGTAGCTTTCGCCGCGGAGCACACACCGGGCGAGTCGACGCAATCGTTATACAACACAACACAATTCGGATAAGCCCGAGGCAGTCGTACACGAAGGGCCGACCGGTCTTCGCACGGTGTCAGCACTCTCTGCCGGAAGAAATATCACATCCGTCACCGCCATGCCGGATCCAGCCAGACGTATTACCTACCGCGAGAGGGCCGCGGCACGATGCGACCGCATGCCGGATGATCGCCGGGTCACCGGCGGCACCCGCCGACCGAGGACCGGCGTCTCAGCGGAGCAGCAGGTCGGAGTCGGGCGGCAGGGCGTCCACGGGCCACCAGCGCAGGTCGGTGGATTCCGAACTGCGCACCGGGACAGCGCCTTTCGGCGCCCTGATCTTGAAGAGCAGGTCCAGGTGGCGGGTGGGGCGGCCGAGGGAACAGGTGATGGGGTGGGCCTGAGCGCCGTAGAGGCCGGGCTCGATCGCCAGAGCGGGGATGCCCGACTCCTCGGTCGCCTCACGCAGGGCCGCGGCCGGGACGGAGTCGTCGGATTCCTCGCAGTGGCCGCCGAGCTGGATCCAACGCCCGACGCGCGGATGCAGGGTCAGCAGGACCTCACGTTCGTCGTGGGAGAAGACCATCGCCGAGGCGGTGACGTGCCCGGCGGCGTGCTCACGCAGGCACCCGCGCGGCGCCGAACCGAGGAATGCCAACATGGCCTGCCGCAGGGATTGTTCCGGACCCGTTGTCACAGCCCAGGTTTCCAGCAACTCTGTCGCAGACTCGTGCAGCGAGCTCGCGCTCATTTATCCCTTTCGATCATCGAAACCACGATTTACTTTCATGGAAATTCGTTTCGCCGCGACTGCCGTGCGAGCCCGCCTACAACTCGACCAGACCGATGCCGGGATCGCGCGGCTCGCGCGGGGTGAGCTCCTCGTCCGGGTAGCCGATCGCGATCGCGCCCAGCGGATTCCACTCCGCGCTCAGGCCTAGCACTTCGCGGGTGGTCTCCGGGGCGAAGATGGTCGAGCCGATCCAGCAGCTGCCCACGCCCTCGGTGGCCAGGGCGACCAGCAGGCCCTGCACCGCCGCGCCGACGGCCACGGTGAACATGGTGGATTCGGCGGCGCGGCGACGCTCGTCCGGATAGTCGTGCGCACCGTCGGGCAGGCAGAACGGAATGATCACCTCGGGTGCGTCGAACAGGATCCGCCCGCGCGCCACACGACGCTCCACACTGTCGGCACTGCGACCGTCGCCGTTGAGATCCTCGCGCCACCGGTCGGCCATCGTCTCCAGCAACCGCGCCCGCAACGCGCGATCGCGCACCCAGACGAATCGCACCGGCCGGGTGTGGTGCGGCGCGGGCGCGGTCAGCGCCATCGAGACCGCGGACCGGATCAGCTCGGGATCGACCGGGGTGTCGGCGAATCGGCGCACCGACCGACGCAACAGCAGCGCCTCGTGCCGCCCCCGCTCGATCGCCTCGGCGGTGCCGAGCCAGAACAGGTCGTCCTCGCCGCCGCGCACCAGATCCGCGGCGCGGGAGCCGTCGTCGTGCGGGTCGAGTCCGCGCACCACCGCGACCGGGACGCCGCCGAGTTTGCCCTTGGCCAGATCGGCGGCGGCGGCGAGTTCGTCGGCGACCGCGACCTGGGTGACCTGCAGCTCGTTACCCTGCCCGTCGACCGCGCCCGCGTAGTCGTGCAGCACCCGCAGTCCGGCCGCGCCGATCGCCGCATCGGTCTGGCCGTTGCGCCAGGCGCGGCCCATCGTGTCGGTGACGACCACGGCGACGTCCACGCCGAGCCGCTGGGCCAGCGCGCCGCGCAGGGCCGAGGCGCTGGCGTCGGGATCGCTGGGCAGCAATACCAATTCGCCCTGTTCGACATTGGAACCGTCCACGCCGGAGGCGGCCTGCACGATGCCGAGTTTGTTCTCAGTGATCAGGGTGCGGCCCTTCTGCGCCAGCACCCGCACCGCCTCCGAGCGGACCAGTTCCCGGCGGACCGCATCGCGTTCCTCGGGATCCTCCGGCGCGGCGACGATCCGCCCCTCCACCTTCGCGACGATCTTGCTGGTCACCACCAGCACGTCGCCGTCGGCGAGCCAGGGCGCCTGTGCCGCAATATGTTCGGCGAGATCGTCACCGGGGCGGAATTCCGGCAGTCCGGCCACGGGGATGATCCGCAGCTCACCGCCGGGCGCGTGATCACCGGCGTCCGCCAGCACCGGCACGCGCTGTGCCGACAACTCGTTCACGGCTTCACCCCCGCGATATCCAGTGCCTCGCGGGCCATTTCGGCGGTGGCGGCCGGATCGGTCATCAGCAGCGGGACACTGCGCACCTCCACGCCCGGAACGTCGGCGGTATCGGTGGAGTGGACCAGCCAGCCGTCCAGGATGCCGGTGTCCGAACGGGCGCCGAAATGCCTGCCGATGGCCTCGGCCGTGGTTTCCACACCCAATACCGCGAGGCATTCGTCGGCCATGCCGCGCAACGGCTTTCCATCGATCACCGGCGACAGGCCGACCACCTTGGCCGCGGTGGTGCGCAGCGCGCCGCGAATTCCGGGGACCGCGAGGATGGCGCCGATGCTCACCACGGGGTTCGAGGGGGCCAGCAGAACCGCATCGGCCCGCTCTATGATTTCGGTCACACCTGGCGCCGGAGCGGCTTGATCCGCCCCGATTGTGACGAATCCATGGGTGTCGACGTCCGCGCGATAGCGTACCCACCACTCTTGGAAATGAATCGCGCGACGTTCGCCAGAGTTGTCCGGCTCACTGATGACGACATGGGTTTCGCATCGATCGTCGGTCGCGGGAAGAAGTTTCACACCGGGTTGCCATCGGTTGCACAACGCCTCGGTGACCGCGGAGAGCGGGTATCCGGCACGCAACATTTCACTGCGAACCAGATGCGTCGCGATATCGCGATCTCCGAGCCCGAACCAATCGGGCTGGGCATGATATTTCGCCAACTCCTCCTTGGCGTGCCAGGTCTCCCCGACCCGACCCCAGCCGCGTTCGGTATCGATGCCGCCGCCCAGGGTATACATGCAGGTGTCCAGGTCCGGGCAGATGCGCAGACCGTGCATCCAGACGTCGTCGCCGACGTTCACAATCGCCGAGATATCGGCGTCCGGCAGTAGTTCACGCACGCCCTGCAGGAACCGTGCGCCGCCGACTCCGCCGACCAGAACGGCAACACTGGTTCGGGGACCGGCATGCTCGGCAGCGGGCGCGATGTCCGCTTGTTCTCCAGTCACATCCGCATAGCCTATGCGTTGTCTCGGCGGGCCCGACGAGGAGCATATTTGCTGGTCATTTGCTACTAGAGAGTCGCCGAGTAGCCTCGAACCCGGTCGCGGATAGTAACGGAATTGTGTCGGCAGCTTGACCACCGCGCAGTCCGGCGTGTCTAATCACAGGCATGTCATTCCGGGCATGCGCGAGAGCACAAGGCGCAGACCGCATTTCGAACGAATGTTCGAACGGGAATGACGAGCTCGGGGATGTCCGCGGGACAACGTCGCGGTGTTGGGCCGTCGGTGGGCAAATCGGGTCCGACGGATAAATCTTTCTGCGCTAACACACAGTGAGGAGGCGGAGCGATGGCCGAGGAGCTGGCCCCGTCGGGCATTCCGGGTGGTGTATCGCAAACCGATTCCACGGCAGGCGCAGTTCCAGGCGTCTGCACCGACCGCTGGATCGGCGAACGAGAGGGGGGAAGCATGGTGACCGGAATCGATTCCGACACACCGGCGCAGCCGGACGGTCACCCGCAGCAGGGCGGCCAGTGGGCACGCGCACAGCGCAAGCCCGAGCCGCCGCAGCTGAGTCTCATCGTCACCGACTTCGATGCGATGTTCGACACCATCGAGGAGCAGTGGCAGGAACGCGCCCTGTGCGCCCAGACCGATCCGGAGGCGTTCTTCCCCGAGAAGGGCGGCTCGACGCGCGAGGCGAAGCGGATCTGCATGGGCTGCGAGGTCCGGGACGAATGCCTGGAATACGCACTCGCCCATGACGAGCGTTTCGGTATCTGGGGCGGCCTGTCCGAACGCGAACGCCGCCGTCTCAAGCGCGGCATCGGCTAGGAGGCCGAGGGCGCTCGCCCTCGCCTCCGCATGTTCGACACAGCGGGCTCCGGCCCGCCTCTCGCCGCGGGGAGCCGCGGCGAGTTCACTCCTCCGGGTCGATGACGTCCGGTTCCACGCCGAGATAGGTCGCGATCTGCTGGACCAGGACCTCGCGTAGGAGATCGACCAGGTCGTCCGGGTCGTTGGCGCGAAGTTCGAGGGGCTTGCGGAAGATCACCACCCGGGCGCGGGTCGGCTCACCGCGCGAATCGACTCCCGCGGGAATCAGCCGGGACAGCGGCACCGCGCCGTCGGCCACGACCTCGTCCGGCCAGGTCACCGAATCCGGGTGCAGCGCACGGATTTTCGGCACATCATCGACCGCGATATCCAATTTGGTGAGCCGGTCGTGCCAGCGGCTGTCCAGCGGCGCGAAGGCCTCCAGCACGAGCCGGTCGAACTGCTGCCCGCGCGTGCGCCAGGCCGGAACCGTCGGCGGCAGCATCGGACCGCGCACCCCCCGCCCGCGACGGATCACCGACCGTGCCGTCGGCGGTCGCCGCTTCCGTGAACGCGTCATAACCACGAGATTAGTCACCCCTCCCGACACCGGGGCGAGGAGGTGAACGCGACAAACTGGTATGCGCCATTCGCGCGTGTCTCCTCGGCGTGGGGGCCTCGGGAGGGTTACTCTCCTTTGCGTGATTCCCATGCGTCGTTGCTGCCGGCCCGGCTGCAAGAACCCGGCCGTCGCGACGCTGACCTACGTCTACTCCGATTCGACGGCCGTCGTCGGCCCGCTGGCCACCGTCGCCGAACCGCATTCCTGGGACCTGTGCGAGACGCACGCCTCCCGGATCACCGCCCCCAAGGGCTGGGACATGGTCCGCCATGAGGGCGGCTTCTCCTCCAGCAGTCCCGACGACGATGATCTGACCGCGCTGGCCGAGGCCGTGCGCGAGGCCGGGATGCGCCGCCGCACAAGCGAACCCGAACAGCGCGGCTACTCCGCCGACTACCAGCCCGCCTCACAGCGCCCGGCTCGTCCGGCGCGCACCGGCCGTCGCGGGCACCTGCGCGTACTGCCCGACCCGCCGAACTGAGTGGGCGGATCCGGGACGGAATATGTTCCGGGGGTCAGGCCCTATTAGGGTGTCAACCATGTCAGCATCGCGCAGCGATTCGATCAGGGGTGGCGGTCGGGCGACGGGTGGGCCGGTCGCTCGGTCTGCCGAATCGGTTCAAGCAGTTGTCAAGGCCTACGACGTGCGGGGTGTGGTCGGAGAGCAGATCGACGAGGAATTCGTGCGCGACGTCGGCGGTGCCTTCGCCCGCCTGATGCGCGGGGAGCAGGCGACCCGGGTCGTCATCGGCCACGACATGCGCGACTCCTCCCCCACCCTGTCCGCCGCCTTCGCCGCCGGAGTCCTGGCGCAGGGCCTGGACGTGGTGCAGATCGGTCTGGCCTCCACCGACGAGCTGTATTTCGCCTCCGGACATCTGGGCTGCCCGGGCGCGATGTTCACCGCCAGTCACAACCCCGCGCGCTACAACGGCATCAAACTGTGCCGCGCCAACGCCCTGCCCGTCGGACAGGACACCGGACTGGCGACGATCGCGAGCGAGCTCGTCGAGGGCGTCCCGGCCCACGCCGGCGCACCGGGCACCGCCACCGAGGAGAGTCTGCTCGACGCCTACGCCGAATTCCTGCGCGGGCTGGTCGATCTCGGCGGCATCCGCCCGTTGAAGGTCGCGGTCGACGCGGGCAACGGCATGGGCGGTTACACCGTGCCGGCCGTACTGGGCGCGGTACCGGCGTTGACCATCGATCCGCTGTATTTCGAACTCGACGGCTCGTTCCCCAATCACGAGGCCAATCCGCTGGATCCGAAGAATCTGGTCGATCTGCAGCAGTTGGTCCGCACTTCGGGTGCGGATATCGGCCTGGCCTTCGACGGCGACGCCGATCGCTGCTTCGTGGTGGACGAGCGCGGCGAGCCGGTCTCGCCGTCGGCGATCACCGCGTTGGTGGCCGAACGCGAGTTGGCCAAGGAGCCGGGCGCGACCGTCATCCACAACCTGATCACCTCGCAGTCGGTGCCGAAGCTGGTCGCCGAACTGGGCGGTACCGCGGTGCGCACCCGGGTCGGGCATTCGTTCATCAAGCAGCAGATGGCCGCGACCGGAGCGATCTTCGGGGGCGAGCATTCCGCGCACTACTACTTCCGCGATTTCTGGGGTGCGGATTCGGGCATGCTCGCCGCCCTGCACGTGCTGGCCGCCCTCGGCGGCGGGGAGCGTCCGATGTCGGAGCTGGCGTCGTCCTATGCGACGTATGCGGCGTCGGGTGAGATCAATTCGACGGTGGCCGATGCCAAGGAGCGGACTATGGCCGTACTCACGGCATTCCAGGACCGGGCCGTCGCGGTGGACCGGCTGGACGGGGTGACCGTGCAACTGCCCGAGGAAGCGTGGTTCAATCTGCGCGCCTCCAATACCGAACCGCTGCTGCGCCTGAACGTCGAGGCCCGCTCGACCGAGCAAGTAGACGCACTCGTAACCGAGATCCTGAGCATCGTGCGCGGCTGACTGGAATAGTGGAATCACAGGGCGTGTATTCGCCCCCCGACTTTTCACTCCGTACGGACAGGTTCTCCCGGCCTGCTGACTCGATGAGGGGAGGTGGCAACGCCCGATGATCGCAGGGACACCGGTCCTGGACCTCGATGACGTCGCCTCACTGGAGGCTGCGGATTCCGGGGGGACGTTGCGTTCGGCAGCATCCGGCGGTGCGCAGGTGCGCGCGACCGCCGCGGCTGTCGGCGAAGGCGTACTGGCACGGCTGAGGGATATGCGCCCGCGCAGCCTCGTCATCGTCACCGGCGCGGGCCGCGCCGCGCGTGCGGCCGCACTGCTGGTGGCCTGCCTGGGCGATCGCGCCGCACTGCCGATCGTGCCCGTCACGTCGATCCCGCAGTGGGTCGGCCCGCTGGACGTCGTGCTCGTCGCCGGAGACGACGCGGGCGATCCGCGGGTGATCGGCGCGATCGATCGGGCACTGCACCGTGGCGCGGAGGTCGTCGTGGCCGCGCCCGATGAGGGCCCGCTGCGCACTGCCGCCGCCGGACGCGCGGCCATGCTGCCGCCGCGGGTGCCCGTACTGGACCACAACCGCCTGCTGCGTTATCTGGCCGTCGGCATCGCCGTTCTGCAGGCCATCGATCCGGCCCACATCGGCCCGCTCACACCGGATCTGGACGCGCTGGCCGACGCGCTGGACGCGGAGGCCCTGCGCGACGGACCCACCAACGAGGTCTTCCACAATCCGTCGAAGACGCTGGCCGCTCGGATGCAACAGCGCAGCGTCGTGCTCTCCGGTGATTCCCCCGCCGCCACCCAGGTGGCCGCGCACATCTCCGAGGTGCTGCTGTCGGCGGCCGGGCAGATCAGCACGGCCGCGGACCTGGCCCAGGTGGCGGGCGCACACGCCCTGATCTCCGCGGCCGCGGGTGCGGCGGCACCGGGCTTCGATCCGCTGTTCCACGACGAGCAGCTCGACGGCCCGGCTCCCGTACAACGGGTCGGCCTGTTCGTGGTGAGCGCGGATGCCGATCAGCTCGCCGCGCATCGTCGCCTGACCATCTTCGCGGCGGGATCCGGCCTGATCGACGCCGAACTGGTGAACGTGGACGCCGAACTGATCGCCGGACAGCCCGGCGAGCAGGGCCCGCGAGCCGTACAGCCCGGCGGTGAACTCGAGCAGCTCGCGGTACTCGCGCTGCGGCTCGAGACGGCCGCGGCGTATCTGCGTCTGCTCAGCGGTCCCGCGACGTCGGCCGATCGCTCTGCCCACTACGACGGGGGCCATTACTAGTGCACGAACTCGTTGGTGCGTTGCGTTCCTACGCCTGGGGCTCGCGCACCGTCCTGGCTGAGCTGTGCGGACGTCCGGTGCCATCTGCCCATCCCGAGGCCGAACTGTGGTTCGGCGCGCATCCGGCCGACCCGGCGCAGGTGCACATCGACGGCCGCACCGAATCGCTGCTCGAGTTCGTCGCGGCGGATCCGCAACGCCAATTGGGCGCGGTCGCACCGGAATTCGGCGGACGCCTGCCGTTCCTGCTGAAGATTCTCGCGGCCGAGGAGCCGCTGTCGCTGCAGGCGCATCCCAGCGCCGCTCAGGCCCGCGCCGGATTCGAGCAGGAGAATCTGCAACGGGTGCCGCTGGATTCGCCCATGCGCAACTACCGCGACGACAGCCACAAACCCGAATTGGTGGTGGCGCTGAACCGATTCGAGGCGCTGGCCGGATTCCGCGATCCGCACCGCACCGTCGCGCTGCTGACCGCGCTGGCCGTTCCCGAGCTGAAGCAGTACATCGAACTGCTTGCCGCACAACCGGATTCGTCGGGTCTGCGGACGGTGTTCACCACCTGGATCACCCTGCCGCAGGCCATGCTGGACACGCTGCTGCCCAAGGTGCTCGACGGCTGTGTGCACTATCTGGCCGAGGGCCACGACGAATTCACTCCCGAGGCGCGCACGATTCTCGAACTCGCCGAGGCGTATCCGGGCGATGCCGGCGTACTGGCCGCGCTGCTGATCAACCGGATCACCCTCGAACCCGGCCAGGGCCTGTTCCTGGCGGCGGGAAATCTGCACGCCTATCTGAACGGGGTCGGCGTGGAGATCATGGCCAACTCCGACAACGTGCTGCGCGGCGGGCTCACGCCCAAACACGTCGACGTGCCCGAACTGCTGCGGGTGCTGGACTTCGAACCGCTCGCCCTGCCCATCGTGACCGCGGAACCGGTCGGCGATTGTTCGTTCCGATACCGCACGCCCGCAACCGAATTCGCGCTGCGTCGCTTCGAACTCGAGGCCGGGGCCGAGCCGACGCCGATTCCGCGCACCGGACCGGGGATCATCCTGTGCACGGCCGGGACGGTGCGACTGCTGCAGGGCGGCGGCGACGATCTGGTGATCACCCCGGGCGGTGCGGCCTGGATCTCCGCGGCGGACACCGATATCCGTGCGCAGGCGGTCGACGGAGCGGCACAGCTGTTCTGCGCCTGCGTGGGGGGCGAGTAGTACACCGGAGATCGGATGTCGGGACGTTCCGGTAGGGTTTGCGGACAAATCGGACACAGAGTGAGCAGGGCTACGAAAGGGCAAGGACGACAGGTATGTCTGCGAGTGGCGGTAAGAAGGCGATCTTCGCGGCACTCAGCGCGAACGCGGGCATCGCTGTCGCCAAATTCGTCGGTGCGCTGATCACCGGCTCCGGATCGATGCTGGCCGAGGCGGTGCATTCGCTGGCCGACACCGGAAATCAGGGATTGCTGCTGATCGGGCAGAAGCGCGCCGAGCAGGAGGCCGATGAGCTGCATCCGTTCGGCTACGGGCGCAATCGCTACTTCTACTCGTTCGTCGTGGCGCTGGTGCTGTTCACGCTCGGCTCGATGTACGCGATCTATGAGGGCATCCACAAGATCCAGCATCCGGAGGAGCTGACCTCGCCGATCGTGGCGGTCGTCATCCTGGCCATCGCCGCGGGGCTGGAGGGCTACAGTTTCGCCACGGCCATGAAGGAGTCCGCGGCGTTGCGCGGCGGCGTCGGCTGGTGGCGGTTCATCCGCAACTCCCGCAATCCGGAACTTCCGGTGGTGCTGCTCGAGGACAGCGGGGCGCTGATCGGCCTGCTGATCGCGCTGGTCGCGGTCGTGCTGACCATGCTCACCGATAATCCGGTGTGGGACGGCATCGGCACCCTCGGCATCGGAATCCTGCTGGGCGTCATCGCCGTCGTGCTGATCGTGGAGATGAAGAGCCTGCTCATCGGCGAGGGCGCGACCCCCGAACAGATCCGCGCGATCCGCGAGAACCTCGTCGACGGCGCCCACATCGATCGCGTCATCCACCTGCGCACCGAATACCTGGGCCCCGAGGAGCTCTTGATCGCCGCCAAGGTCGCGATCGTGCCCGGCCTGGAGATCGGCGATATCGCCACCGCCATCGACGCCGCCGAGGAACGGGTTCGCACCGCGGTCCCCATCGCCCGCCTCATGTACATCGAACCCGACCTCTACCGCACCCAGCCCGCGTAGCGCCCGTCCGCGCGGACGATCCGCGGCGGCAGGTCCGGCGATACGGATTCGGCCCGCCCGGAAACGAATTCGGATCCTGCGGACGAACCGCTCGACATGGATGATGCATCGACAACGCGTGGATTGATGCGGCCGCACTCATCGCGTCGGGCCGCGCGGCATCGTGGTGGTCTCTGTCTGCGGTGGAAACCTCGATCGCGGCATAGCCATTCGGTTCACACGGCCCGTGCCCGCGGGCAGAGAACCGCAGAGGACAACCTGCCGGGGCGTGCAACCGAAATCCGTCGCCGGTCGTTCACCCCGGGATCGGTGCGGCTCCGGCGGCGAGAGCAAGTGGGTCGGTGCGGATGCCGAAGCGGGTGCGCAGGGCGTGGGATGCGGCGTGCAGACCGGACATGCCGTGCACGCCCGGTCCGGGCGGGGTGGATGCCGAGCAGAGGTAGACGCCGGGCAGCGCGGTGGAGTAGGGGTTCCAGCGGGGGGTGGGGCGTAACAGGGTCTGGCGCAAGGTCATCGCGCCCGCCGAGATGTCTCCGCCGACGTAGTTCGCGTCGTACGACGGCATCTGCGCGGCGGTACGGACGTGCTGCGCCAGGATCAGATCGCGGAAACCCGGTGCGAAACGCTCGATCTGGGCGATCACCTCGGCGCTGACGTCGCGCGCGGAACCATTGGGCACGTGCGCGTAGGCGTAGAGGGTGTGATTGCCCTGCGGCGCACGGGAATCGTCGACTACTCCGGGCTGGATGACCAGTACGTACGGCCGATCGGCATGACGCCCGGCGGCGACCTCGCGCTCGACCGCGAGCGCCTCGGCCCGCGTGCCCACCAGATGTAGCGTCCCGGCCAGCGCGCAGTCGCGCATCTGCCACGGCACCGGTCCCGACAGCGCGAAATCCACCTTGCAGGCCGCACCGCCGTAGCGGACCCGGGAGAGTTGGGCGGCGTACCGCGCGGGCAGGCGATCACCGCCCAGCCGCAGCAGTTCCGCGGGCGCGGTGTCGAGCAGAATCGCATTCGCGCCGTGCAATTCGTCGAGCGAATCGACGCGGTGACCGGTCGTGATGCGGCCGCCCGCCCCTTCGAGTCCGGCAGCCAGCGCGTCGACGATGGTTTGGCTGCCGCCCCGCGGAATCACCCATCCGTCGACGTGCGCGAGCGTGCCCAGCAGCAGTGCGACGCCCGCGGCGGAGAATGCGCGCGGCGGAACGATGGCGTGCGTGGCCACTCCGGTGAACAGCGCGGCGGCGGCATCCTGCCGAAAACGCAAGTTCCACAATGGCGATGCCTGTTCCAGCAGCCTTCTGCCGAAGCGCACACCGGTGATCGCGTCCAGCGGCGGATGGCGGGTGTCGGACATCGCCAGGGCGACGAGTTCGCGCCAGTTGCGCACCAGCGGCCCGAACAGCCTCCCCCACGACGCACCGTCGCGGCCCAGCCCGGCCACCGTGCGATCCAGATCACGCCAGGCCAGACCTGCCGTTCCGCCGTCGAGCGGGTGGGCGTAGGAGATCTCGGGGGCGAGCAGCTCGACCCCCTGCGCGGCCAGGTCGAAGGCGCGGAAGAACGGGGAGGCCACCGCCATCGGATGCGCGCCCGCGCACCCGTCGTGCCGGAAACCGGGCAGGGTCGCCTCGCCGGTGCGGCAGCCGCCGCCGAGCGTGTCCGCCGCCTCGAACACCTGCACGTCAAGTCCCGCACGGGCGCAGATCACCGCCGCGGCAAGACCATTGGGCCCGGATCCGACAACGGCGACGTCCATGATCACCATGGTAGGTGCGAGATGCTCAGCGTTGTGTCCAGTGGGTCACGAGAAGGGCGAGGCGCTGGTCACGAAAGTCCGGCCGCAGCCTGCTGTGCTGTTCCAGCGTCGCCAGCCCGTGCAACGCCGCCCAGCCGACCTCGGTGAAGGTCTCCACGTCGTGTTCACCGGCGAAGGGTGCGAATACCGCCGCCAGTTCGGCGAACGCGTCCTGCAGCGCCTGCGGCGCGCCCTCGCCGAAGGTGAGATCCACCTTCTGCACGAACATCGCGTCGTACAGGGCGGGACTGTCCCGCGCGAAGTCCAGATAACCGCTCGCGACGGCGGTCAGGGCCTGTTCCGGGGTCCGCGCCGCCGTGCGCAACTCCCGGGATCGAACCGCCATCTCGGCGCACCCCTGTTCGGCGACCGCGGCCACGATCGCGTCGCGCCCGCTGAAATGGCTGTACAGCACGGGCTGGCTGTATTCGATCGCCTCGGCCAGCCGTCGCACGGTCACCGCATCCCAGCCCTGCGTCTCGGCGATCTCCCGCGCGGTATCGATGATCAGCTGATGCCGCTCGGCCCGCTGCCGTTCGCGTCGCGTCTGGGTGCTCATGGACAAATTCTAGCATCGCTAGACAATGTAGCCATGTGCAATCATGCTCAATGCACCGCAGCCGGACTCGGCACCGCGGCCGGGCAACGTCACCGCAGACGTTGCCCGAGCCGCGACCCGGACATGAATTCCTAGACGTCCGTGGAGAATCGGATTCCGCCGTCGGGCAGCTCGACGCCGGGCCAGATGCGGGCGCCGCGCAGGAGTTCGCAGCGAGCGCCGACACTCGCGCCGTCGCCGATCACGGCGTCACGGACCAGGGCGCGCGGCCCGATGCGGGCGCCGAAGCCGATGATCGAACGTTCCACTGTCGCACCGGCTTCCACGCGTGCGCCGTCGAACAGCACAGCGCCGTCCAGGCGCGCACCCGCGCCGACCTCCGCGCCGCGTCCGACTACCGTGCCGCCGATCAGCAGCGCACCGGGGGCCACACCGGCCCCGGGATGCACCAGCGATTCACCGCGCTGGCCGGGCAGGGCGGGCGAGGGTGCGATACCGCGCACCAGATCCGCCGAACCACGCACGAAATCCTCGGGCGTGCCCATATCGCGCCAGTACGAGACGTCCACGTGGCCCTGGATGTGCGCACCCTCGGCCAGCAAGGACGGGAACACCTCACGCTCCACCGACACCGGACGCCCGGTCGGGATCTTCTCGATGTACTCGCGGCGGAACACGTAGCAACCGGCGTTGATCTGATCGGTCGGCGGATCCTGGGTCTTCTCCAGGAATGCGGTGACCCGGCCCGACTCGTCGGTGGGCACACAGCCGAAGGCCCGCGGATCGCCCACCCGTTCCAGATGCAGTGTCACATCGGCCTGGGTCGCGACATGCGTGTCGAGTATCGCGCCCAGATCCGCACCGCCGAGCACATCGCCGTTGAAGACCAGCACGGTGTCCCCGCGCAGTCTGGGCAGCACGTTGCGGATGCCGCCACCGGTGCCCAGCGGCTCGGTCTCGGTGACGTACTCCAGGTCGAGCCCGAGTTCGGCGCCGTCCCCGAAATGCTCCTCGAACACCTCGGCCTTGAACGAGGTGCCCAGCACCACGTGCGTGATACCCGCGTCGGCGATCCTGGCCAGCAGATGATGCAGGAAAGGCAGACCCGCGACGGGCAACATCGGTTTGGGCGCGGAGAGCGTCAGCGGGCGCAGCCGGGTGCCCTGGCCGCCGACCAGGATCACCGCATCGGCCGTCGCGGCGGGCTCGGGCCCGGCGCTGCCGCCGTTCGACACAGCGTTGTCCGCCATCAATCTCCCCTTGTCAGGTTCGGTCCACGCGCGCGTGGGTGAAAGTCGTCGCGCTAACGCTGTGCGTCACGTTCGCGCAGCGCAGATCGAACCGCAAGCCTGCAGCGAATCGCAAGTCCCGCCTTGAGCGCCCACCGCAACGGTGCCTGCCACCAGTGCGGATGCCGATCGGCCTGGAAACGATACGCCGACGCGTGATGGGCGGGCAGCATCGTTTCGGGATTGCGTCCGGCCGCATGGCCCTTGGCGTGCGTGACCTCCGCGGACGGCACGAACACATTGTGCCAGCCCGCGCGTCCCATCCGGTCGCCGAAATCGACGTCCTCCATGTACATGAAGTACCGGGAATCGAAGCCGTCGATGCTGTCGAACGCGGCGCGGCGCACCAGCAGGCAGGAGCCCGAGAGCCAGCCCACGGTGCGTTCGGCGATCTGCTCGTTGTCCTGACGATAACGCTGTGTCCAGGGATTGCCCGGCCAGATGCTGCCCAGGACGGCATGCCCGGCGCCATCGAGCACTCCGGGCACCGAGCGCGCGGACGGGTACACGCTGCCGTCGGGTTCGCGCACCATCGGGCCGATCGCCCCGGCGCGCGGCCAGCGTTGGGCTGCCTCGAGCAGAGTGTCGATCGAATCGGTACCCCAGCGGATGTCCGGATTGGCGATCAGGATGTACTCGATCTCCGGATCGATCTCCGCCACGGCCCGGTTGATCGCGCCGCCGTATCCGATGTTGCCGCCGGTCCGCAGCAGCCGCACATGTTCGTTCGCATCGGCCGCGAGTTCGGGAGTCCCGTCGTCCGAACCGTTGTCGGCCAGGATGACCTGCGGTTTCTCAGCGGTGGCGGTGGTCAGGGTACTGATGAAGTGCTCGAGGTGCTCGCCGGGCGAATAGGTCACGGTGACCACGACCAGACGGGGCCGAGGGATCGTCTCACCGTCGTGCCGTTCTACTGCATCCGAAGAGTTCACCGGTGCAGCCTACTGGTCCGGCCGGGCCAGCGCGTCGGCGAGTGCGAGCCGCCAATCACGCAGCGGAGTCAGCCCCGACTCGGTCCAGGCACGGTTGGACAACACCGAATATGCCGGGCGCGGTGTGGAACTCGGATATTCCGCACTGCTGCACGGACGCACCCGTTCCGGATCCGCGCCTACCCCGGCGAAGACCGCGCGAGCCAATTCGAACCAGCTGGACTGTCCGGCGTTGGTGGCGTGCAGGATCGGCGCGATGCCGTGCCCACCGGCCGCGGCAGAACGAACCAGCTCGAGCAGGCCCGCGGCCAGGTCCGGAGCGAAGGTGGGTGAACCGATCTGGTCGTTCACGACCGAGACAGTCTCGCGTTCGCGTTCCAGCCGACGCATTGTCGCGACGAAATCGCGCTGCTCACCGGTGTACACCCAGGCCGTGCGCACGATGTGCGCATCGGGCGCCGAGCGCAGCACAGCCTGTTCGCCGGCCAGTTTGGAGCGGCCGTACACGGTTGTGGGCCCGGTCGGGTCGCCGGGTTCGTAAGGGCGGGTTCCGGTCCCGTCGAAGACGTAGTCGGTGGAGATGTGAATCAGTGTGGCGCCCAGCGCGGTACACGCCGCCGCCAGCACCGCCGGGCCGGTCTCGTTGCGGGCGAACGCGCCCTCGACATCGGATTCGGCGGCGTCGACCGCCGTGTAGGCGGCGCAGTTGAGCACCACGTCACCGGGTTCGAGGGCGGCGCGCACTTCCGTGGCGTCGGTGATGTCGAGATCCTCGCGGCGCAACGCCACGACATCGGGAGCCTGGGCGCGCACGGCTCGGCCGAGTTGTCCACCCGCGCCGGTCACCACTACACGCCTGGAAATTTCTGGGCACACGCGGGCCAGTCTGGCACGCCACGCCCGTCGCGCCTCAGGTGTGCCCGCGACTGTGTTGGCTAGCCTCGAATCACGGGGTCGATGCGTGAAAAATTTCTTCAGGGCGTGGCCGAAAGGATCAGAGCATTGCCGCAGAAGCTGTCTTACGCCCGCCCAGCTCGATCGCCTCGCGCCCATCCGGGCCGGGTACTGGTCGCGGCGCTCGCCGCCCTGGTCTTCATCGTCACCGGTTTCGGCTGGCACAGCATCGACGGACTGATCTCCGGCATCGAGCGGATCGGCGATCTGGGCCTCGGCGGCGGCAGTGACGGGGCCACCGACATTCTCATGGTCGGCATCGACAGCCGCACCGACGCGCACGGAAATCCGCTCAGCAAGACCGAACGGGCGATGCTGCACGCCGGGGACGAGGTCGGCACCAACACCGACACGATCATCCTGATCCGCATACCCAACAACGGCCGCTCGGCCACGGCGATCTCGATACCGCGTGACTCCTACGTGAACATTCCCGGCATCGGCATGGGCAAGATCAATTCAGCGTACGGGTCGACCAAGGAGCTGGCCCGGCAGAAGCTCGCCGCGAAGGGCGTCTCGGATGCCGAGGCGGACAAGGAGTCCACCAAGGCCGGGCGCGAGGCGCTGATCAAGACGGTGGCCGGTCTGACCGGTATCACCGTCGACCACTACGCCGAGGTGGGGCTGCTGGGGTTCGTCCTGCTCACCGATGCCGTGGGCGGGGTGCAGGTCTGTCTGAACAACGCGGTCGACGAACCGATGTCGGGTGCGGACTTCTCGGCGGGTGTCCAGCGGCTCAACGGCGCGCAGGCGCTGAGTTTCGTGCGTCAGCGGCACGATCTGCCGCGCGGGGATCTGGACCGGATCGTGCGTCAGCAGGCGTACATGGCCTCGCTGGTACATCAGGCGCTCAGTGCGAAGATCCTGGCCAATCCGTCGAAGCTGGACGCGCTCAGCAAGGCGATGGGCCGCACGATCGTGCTGGACGACAAGTGGGACGTGCTGGATTTCCTGAAGCAGTTGCAGGATCTCTCCGGCGGGCAGGTGCGCTTCGAGACGATCCCGGTGGCCGATCTCAACGGCACCACCGACAACGGCGAATCGGTGGTGCGGGTGGATTCGTCCGCGGTCCATACCTATGTCGCGTCGCTGGTCGGCCGATCCGGCTCGGGCGGCGTCACCCCCTCGCAGGTGACCGCGGACGTGTACAACGCCAGCGACACCTCCGGATTGGCCGGACAGGTGGCACAGGCATTGGCGGGCAAGGGATTCCGCACCGGAACGGTGGACAACTGGTCGGGCGCTCCGGTGTCGACGAGCCGGGTGCTGGCGGCCAGCACCTCCGACCCCAAGGCCGAGGCGGTGGCCAAGGCGCTGGGCGGGCTGCCGGTGCGGGCCGTTCCGGGGACGCCGGAGGGGGCCGTTCGGGTGGTGCTGGCCGGTGACTACTCTGGTCCGGGCTCGGCGGCGGGCGAACTGTTCGACATGTCGGGAAGTTCGAGCTCGAGCTCGAGCACCGCGACTCCGGTCCCGCCCGCGGCTCCCATCGACGCAGGGCAGAACGGACCGAAATGCGTGAACTGAACCAGACTCTCACTGATGCGCTCCTGGAGCCGATCCTCGCCCGGGACCCTGCCGGACCGCGGATCACCTACTACGACGACGCCACCGGCGCTCGCATCGAACTGTCCGCCCTCACCCTGGCCAACTGGGCGGCCAAGACCGCCAACCTGATCCGCGACGAATTCGGTCTCACCCCCGGCGCGCGGGTCGCGGTGCTGCTGCCCGCGCACTGGCAGACCGCCGCGGTGCTGCTGGGCTGCTGGTGGGCCGGTGCGGAGGTGGTGCTGCGGCCCGACGACGACGCCGAACTCGCGCTGGCCACCGCGCAGCGGCTCGACGAGGTAGACCACATCGCCGAGGTGGCGGCGCTCTCGCTGGACGCGATGGGCGGGCCGGTGCGTGATCTGCCGCTGGGCGTCACCGATTTCGCGACGTCCGTGCGGGCGCACGGCGATCAGTTCCACCCGCGTGGCGCGGGCGTCGCGCTGGCGGGCACATCCGTCGCCGACGTTCTGGCGGAATCTCGTAAATCCGCTGTGCGGCAAGGGTTCTCGGAGCAGGATCGGGTTCTGTCCGAAACACCCTGGGGCACCTCCGACGAGGTGATCGACGGTCTGCTCGCGGTGTACGCGGCGGGCGCGTCGCTGGTACAGGTCGACAATGCCGATCCGGCGAAACGTGAGCACCGGGTCAGCACCGAGCACGTCACCCGCACGCGGTCCTGATCGGTTGCAGGACGCACCCCGTTCGTGGATCCGCACACGGTTCGAAGGCTGTCGTCGGCGTGTCCGCGAGTAGCGGGTGCGGCTGGGACAGAAGTGTGTACGTCCTGGTATCGCGCTCGTAGCATCGGACGTGGCAGTCCTACCGCGGTAGGGGTTCGAGTCCGACCGTAGGACGTTTCCGCGGACTGTACGCGTACGTACCGTGGATGCCGAATGGACGAAACGACGATTGGGGGTAGCGATGAGGCCGCTGTACTGGATGCGGTGGATGTCGGTGCAAGGTGCGCCGCGGCTGGCACTGAAGGCGTACGCCCGGCGTGGCGATCCACTCGCGCAGCTGTTCGGCGACCCCGCGACGACTCATGATCCGTACCCGCTGCTCGAGTCGATACGGGCGCGCGGACGCCTGGTCGGCGGGCCGTTCGCCCGGATGACCGTCGAACACGATCTGTGCCGGAGCATCCTGCGCGACAATGCGATGGGTGTGCGCGCGGCGGAGAGCTTCGACATCCCCCGCCCGCTGCGCGGACTGACCACGCTGGCCCCGCTCCCGCCGAATCCGATGGAACCGCCGTCCATGCTGGTCATCGATCCGCCCGAGCACACCCGGATGCGTCGGTCGGTCTCGGCGGCGTTCACCCCGCGGGCGATCGGCAGGCTGCACGCGCGCGTCGAATCGGTCACCGAGGAGCTGCTGGACGCCTTGCCCGCGAACGGTTCGGCCGATCTGGTGGCCGATTTCGCCGCGCAGGTGCCGATCGCGATCATCTCCGAGATGCTCGGCTTCCCGCACAGCGCGAAGGATCGCTTCCTCGGCTGGGGCGATGCGATCAGCCCGCTGCTGGACATCGGCATCCCGTGGCCCTCCTATCGCAGCGCCGTGGCAGCCATCGCCGAGATGGACGCATACGCCGACGAGCACCTCGCGAAGTTGCGCCGCTCCCCCGGCGAGGACATTCTGTCCAGCCTGATCACCGCGGGCGAACTCGACGACAACGATCTGAAGGCCACCGCGAGCCTGTTGATGGGCGCCGGTTTCGAAACCACGGTCAACCTGATCGGCAATGCCATCGTGCAACTGCTCGACCATCCCGACCAGCTCGCGAAACTGCGCGAGGATCCGGAGCTGTGGCCCAACGCCGTCGAAGAGGTGCTGCGTTTCGACGCGCCCGTACAGAACACCGGGCGGGTCGCGCTGCGCGAGGTGGAGTACGAGGGCATCCGGATGCCCAAGGGCACGACCATCGTGTTGTCACTGGCCGGCGCCAATCGCGATCCGAAGGTCTTCGCCGCGCCGGACCGTTTCGATATCACCCGCGACAACGCCAAGGATCACCTGACGTTCTCCTCGGGCATCCACGCCTGTCTCGGCGCCAGCCTGGCCAGGATGGAGGCCGTGCACGCCCTGCGCGCACTGTTCGACCGCTTCCCCGACCTGCAACTCGACGGCCTACCACAGCGCCGACCGCTGTTCACCCTGCACGGCTACAGCCATATGCGAGCGAACCTGGGCCGTCGCCACGCCGAACACACGACCCCGGTCTGACAGACCGCCAGGTCGTTCGCCGCGGCTCAGCTGAAGCCGACGACCTGGTCACCCCAGGCGGTGAAGAGGTTGTGGTCCGGATCGTCGACGATGCGGTCCGCGATGTCGATGACCAGTGTGGCGCGGGTGGACTCGCGGTACGGCGGCCAGTGCTTGGATCCGTCCAGTGCCGCGGGAACACCGTGCTCGGCGAATGCCAGCCAGCGCCGCATCATCCGGCCCGAGACCTCCATAGCCGCCTTGCGACCGCCGAGCCAGAACGTCGGGTCGTGATTGAGAGTGCCGAAATTGCCGAAGACGTACGGCAATTCGGTGGCATGTCCGGCGCCGACCCGCGCCGCGCGCAACATCGGGGTGGCCTGGTCGAACCGGTACATCCAGGTGCGGGTGTGCCGGGAGTGCGCATCGGCGACCCAATGCGCGGGCATCCGGAACGCGGCGTCGGTGGACATCGCCAGCGCGCCACGGGGTTTGCTCAGATCCGGATAGGCCGAGGTGATCTCGGCGATCCGCTCGGGCGACATCTCCGGGTGATCGGCGGCGACGCCCTTGAGCATGGCGTTCACCGCATCCGGGGTGACCGGCATGATCGGCGAGCGGAAGAGCCGGAACAGCGACGACTCGTCCCGGTTGGTGCCGATCATCAGGGGCACGCGGTGAGAACGCCCCTGCTGGAAGCGGTCGGTCGGATAGGTGGGTAGCAGATCGCCGTCCACCACGGGCGCCGCGGCCAACCGGCCCGGGGATTGCAGCGGCACCTCGTCCAGCAGGATCCCGGCCGCCGCCACAATCCGATCGATCGGGCAGTCGAGCAGCTCCTTGGCCCGTTGCCGGGGCAGGTCCATGAGTTCCAGGAATCGGCTGGCCACGCCCGTAGCTCGTTCAGGCCCGAAAACCGTTGTGGCGGGCGGACTCTGCGCGATGGCCCGATGAAACAGCCCGGCCGCCGGCGGCGAGGTGAGCAGGGCTGTCACACATCCCGCACCCGACGATTCGCCGAACAGCGTCACATTGCCGGGATCGCCGCCGAATGCGGCGATATTGTCGCGCACCCACTCCAGTGCGGCGATCTGATCGTGCAGGCCCAGATTCGGCACGAAGTCGTGCCCGAGTGAGGAAAGGTCCAGGAAACCCAGCGCACCCAGCCGATAGTTGACCCCGACCACGACGACGCCACCGGTCTCGGCGAGTTTGCGACCGTCGTAGATGCTCTGGGCAGCGGTGCCGAGGCAGTACGCACCGCCGTGCAGCCAGACCATCACCGGACGCGGCTCCGAGCGCGACCCGGCGGGAGCCCATACGTTCACCCACAGACAGTCCTCGCCCATCCGCAGACCGGAATCCACCGGGACCATGGTGCCCATCGTCTGCGGGGCGATCTCGCCGAACTCCGTGCAGTCACGTTCCCCGTCCCACGGGACGGGCGGCTGCGGGCGGCTGAACCGCTCGGGCCCGGCCGGGGCCGCCGCATACGGAATACTCCGCCAGACGTGCACCGATCCGTCGTGGAATCCGCGCACCGCGCCCGCGGCGGTGCGGGCGACGGGCTCGGGGCCCCGGGTATCCACACCGGGAGCCTCCTGGAAGAATTGAGTACTCATCCCCGTGCCTCGCTCTGGCTCGACTCCGGTACGACAACCGCGGCTGCGCTTAGAACTCGCTCGCTCATGCGGCACCTCCTCAACTCTCTGTTAAGAGAGTACGTCCGAGATCATGTCCGACGGCGAAGCCCGAGCCCTCGCACGTCAGCCGCGATCGATATGACCGAGATCGCGACCGGGATCGATCCGGTCGCGGACGCGCTGTTTGAGCAGCGCGATGTCGGGGAAACCGCCGTCGGACCGGCGTTCCCAGATCTGCTCTCCGTCGAGTGTGATGCGGAAGACACCCCCGTCCCCCGGGATCAGCGCCACCTCCGACAGTTCGGTGGTGAAAGTACTCAACAGCTCCTGCGCCATCCAACCTGCTCGCAGCAGCCAGCGGCATTGGGTGCAGTACTCGATCGCGACTCGTGGCATACCCGCACCCTAACGTCGGCGGCGGAGCTGCCCTCGAAAAAACTGGTAGCAACTCCTCCGCTTCCTTGGCGCATCTGTAGTGGGAACGGTATGGGCGTCCCCGTAACCGGGCAACATCTCGAGAAAGAAGCACCCGAATCGTTATATCTCGACATCTCCGTCCAAATAACGCCATGTGCCGTCGACCCTGGCAAACCTGCTGCACTCGTGCAGCGACCCCCGCTCGCCCGCACTGCGGTAGTGCGCGCGAAATTCCACGACACCGGTGTCGTCGAACGGCCCGCCCGCCTCTGTGCGCAGAATCTCCAGGAACATCCAGCGCTGCCCCGGATCCAGTTCGAGCCGACGCGGCCGGGTCCGGGGATGCCAGGACGCGAGCAGATATGCGGTGTCGCCGACCGCGAACGCGGTGTACCGCGACCGCATGAGCGTCTCCGCAGTGGGTGCGGGCCGGGTGCCGTCCAAGCGCGGCCCGCAGCACTGCTCGAACGATTCACCACTACGGCAGGGACACCGATCGGCGCCGGCCGGAGATTCGCTGTGCATCGTTCGATTATCGGATCCGGGCGGCCCGAGTACGGACCGCCCGGTCACCGACCGGGGTGCGTCGCCGGATCATCGGCTCCGCACCCGTCGGGTTCACAGCATGCTGAGCAGATTGATGACACTCGCCAGCGCAGCGCTGGCATTGGCCACCAGAGACGAACCGGTGTTGAGCAGGTTGAGCGTCCCCATATCCATGATGCAGCTCTCTTCCATCGAGATAGATGAAACCTGACCGTGTACAACCGCATTCACGCCGCAAACCGAGCAGCAAGCACACAGTACTGGTCATAGTTCATTCGCATCACCGAAATCCCCATGTTGATAGCGATATTGGGGCGCAAATCACCGAATTGATAGACAATACGGGCCATTACGACCGGCCGGTATGCGGTTGCTTGCTCGTAGCCACATCGTCGGATTCGGACGATGCCGCCAATTCGTCGGAGAGCCGGGCGGTTTCGTCGAACCAGCGACGCAGCTCGACCACGGTCGGGGCCAGCTCGTAATCCTGGTGATGCCCCACCCGGGAGAGCGTCGCCCACAGCGCCGAGATCCGGGCCGAGGTCTCCTGACCGACATAGGAATCCAACGCCAGCAGCTGAGCTCGCATACTGCACCGCGCCAGCGGCGGCGCCACGACCAGCCACAGCCGATCGATGGACTGCTCGAGCGCCAGGCGCAGAATCCACACCGTCGCCCGCGACCACAGCCCGCCCGCATCGGTCACCGTGCCGCGCAGCAACTCGTCCGCCGCGGCGAGGCGCTGCGCGACCGTCGGCGGCTGCGATTCCTCCGCTACGGATTCAGCCATTTGACGAATTTCCTGGTCCCGCTGATCAATTCGCGTGTCCCTCGATCGATCCGGATATGCGCTCCAGCGGCAGCGTCCCGCAGCACCGCCCGGGCCCACGCCGCGTCGCGATCGAGCAGCTCGTTCAGATCATCCACCCGGTCCGGATCGCCGAAGACGGCCAGCGACACCTTCTCCCAGGTGGTGCGCGCGGCGTCCACCCGACGCTGCACCTCGCGGTGATCGATGCCCTCGGCCAGCAGCGTCCGCCGAGACCGGGCCAGAGCGGCGGCCTCGATGGCCGAGCGGCAGCAGGTCACCACCAGTTCGGCGGCGATGGCACGCGGCAGCTGTTTGGTGCGCACCAGGGCGTTGGCGTCGCTGAGATAGCGCCGCACCGGATCCTCCGCGACGCGCACCTCAACCGCGGACCGCTCCCGACGCTGCACATCCAGAACCGTTGCGTCCAGCCGCAATCGGCGCACCGCCTCGGCCAGGCGCTCGTCGTGGGTGAACACCACGACCTGACGTCCGCTGCGCGCGGCCGCGGCGAGCACCCGGGCCAGACCGTCCACCTTGGCCGGATCCATCGCCTGCACGGGGTCATCGATGACGACGAAGCCGAACGGACTCTCCGGCACCGTCGCGCGCGGCAGGAACAGTGCCAGGCCCAGGGCATGCAACTCGCCCTGGCTCATCACACCGAGCGCATTGCTCCCGGCGTCGTCGACGGTGACGTCCAGCAGGACCTTGCGACTGGCTCCGGCGTTGCCCTGCAATCGGATCACGCCGAGGTCCACATTGCTCTGCTGCCGCAACCCGCGCCAGATACCGCGGGCGTGCTCGGCCAGCGGGGCCATCCGCTCCTCGCGCAGTCCGGCGGCGGCCGATTTGAGCCAGTCCTCGGCCCGCCGGACGGTGTGCAGCTCGGATTCCGCGGCCGCGACCGCCCGCGCACCCTGCAGCCACGCGGCGATGCGCGGAACCAGTGGCACCCAGACCGCGTCGAGCCGATCCAATTCCTTACGGGCCGAGCCGCGCAGCGCCGCCAGCAGCCGCGCGAGATCCGCGTGGGCGGCTCGCAACCGCTCCGGAAACTCCGCGTCCGGTTCCGCCTGCGCCAGCGTCGCCCACACCGCCCAGGCCCGCCGCGCCGGTCCGGTGTCCACGTTGGGCGCCTGCGGCGGAGGCGGATCCAGTTCGGCGGGTACCGGCGACACCAAGGCGCGAGCATGGTTCGCCGCCGCTAGGAGACTGTCGCGGGCCGCGGTGACCGCGGCGGCGCGCTCGGTCAGCCGGGCGATCTGGGTATCGGTCTCGTGCAGCCATCGCGCGTCGAGCGCGCCCGCACCGCACACCGGGCACGCGCACGCACCCGAGGCCGCGACGTGCGCTCGGGCGCGGGTGAGCAGATCCAGCACACGCAATTCCGCCTCGGTATCGCCGGTGGTCAGCTCGCTCAGACGCCGCGCACACGCCTCGACCGTCGCGGCGGCCTCGTCTACCGACCCCGCATCCGGCAGTCGCAGTCGCAACATCGCCTGCAACGCGGCGGTACCGGCCGGATCGCGCCGGGCGCCCGACACCTCCCCGCCGATGGCCGCCAGATCCGGATCCGCGGCCCGTAGCAACCGCGCGACCCGAGCCGCACGATCATCGGCGACGGCCTCGAGGGCCGTGCGCAGCTCGTTGCGTTCGTCGCGGGATTGTCTTGCCGCACGCTCCAATTCGAGGCGGCGAACGCGGGTTCGCTCCTGTGCCGCGGTGAGATCGTCCAGGCCCAGCAGCCGGTGCAGTGCGTCGAACAGATCGCTGGGACGGCCGTCGACCAGAGCGCCGAGTTCGCTGTACGACAGGAACGGCCGGTACAGCTCGAGTGCGCGGGCCCAGCGCTCGATGCGAAATTCGGTGGGATCGGCGGCTTTTCGCGACTGTGTCCAATTACCGCCGGTGAGATCGGCTCCCTCGGGCCACTCCCTCGCGATCGTCAACGCGCCGTCCGGTCCCGCCGCGGTGAGTTCCACCTCGACCCGGGATGTCTTGCCGTCGTGGAGGTTTCGCCAACCTTCACGCCAGACCGATGCTCGGCCCGCCCAGCGTCGGGTGTCACCGGTCAGAGCCAGTTCGGCGGCCTCGGCGAAACTGGACTTACCGGACCCGTTGCGCCCCACCACGAGCGTGAGCCCCGGGCCGGGCTCCAGGCGCAGCGACGCCTCGGGACCGATACCACGGAAGCCACGAACTCGGATGGCGCGCAAGAAGATTCCGTTCATGCCCAGATCGGGCGACCGGTCGGGTTCGGCGTCCAGCGCGGCCAGTACCGCACTCGACACCTCCGGGGTGATCGTCGGGTCGGCATCCAGCCGGTGCAGCACCAGATCGGACAGGCGTTGCGCCACGCCGGTGGACACGTCCCCCAACTGCCACTCCCTCCGCAAACGCGGTAGTGCGTTCGAACTACCGACGTTCGGACTACCGATATGCTGACGCTACCGGATGCGCCGCGCGCCCGCGTATGCCGGAGGCCGCGAACCGTCCCGGACGGGGTGCTTATGGCCATCGAGCGGTGATCCGCCCGATGTCCACCCCTCGGCCGTCCCCGGCCGGGCAGTTCTACGGGTCTCACCCGGATTCGGGTGGTTCGGATCAACCGAACAGAACAGAATGACAGAGTTCGATTCCCGGCACAAGAGCACATGAAGTTTCAATTCTTCACCGCCCCAGCGCTATTGGCCTCGCAAACACACCGCGAACCCGCCCTTCGACCCGTCGAGCGGTTTCCTGTCGGTGGGGTGAGGTAGAAATCCGATCAACCGAAGGAACGGGGGACGGCAGTGCCGACGACACCAGTGGGAACCGAATCGATGACATGGACCGCACAGCAGGTCACCGCGCTGGCGCCCGATGCCGCCTCGCTCGCCGCCGCGCGAAAACTGCACGGGCGGTGGGGTTCTACCGGATGCTGCGACACCGCGCTGTGGGGGCTGTGCAAGGGCAGCGGCGCCAAGCCGTACCAGACGATCGTGGACCTGTCCGGCCCCGCCTACAAATGTTCGTGCCCGAGCCGGAAATTCCCCTGTAAGCACGCATTGTCGCTCCTGCTGACCTGGTCCGACGGCATGGTGCCCGAGGCCGCCGCACCCGCCGAATACGCCGCGGAATGGCTCGGCACCCGCGCGCAGCGGGAGACCAGATCCGTTGCCGCACAGCAGAAGACACCCTCCGCGGCCGCCGCGGCGCAGCGCCGCGATCGGGTCGCGGCCGGGCTGGCGGATCTGGACGTGTGGCTGTGCGATCAGGTGCGTACCGGCCTGGCCCAGGCGGACCGCTCGTTCGACTCCTTCGAATCGGTGGCCGCCCGGATGGTCGACGCACAGGCTTCCGGCGTGGCATCGGCGCTGCGGCAACTTCCACGCAATGTCGTCGGCAGGGAGGACTGGCCGACGATACTGCTGCGTGAATACGCCCGGCTGCATCTGCTCGCGACGGCACATCGCCGTCTCGACGATCTCGAACCCGCGCTGGCGGCGAGTGTGCGCACCCACATCGGTTATCCGGTCACCGCGGAGTCGGTCCGCGACGAGCCCGCCGTCCGCGATCAGTGGATGGTGCTGGGCCTGCGCATCACCGAGGAGGAGCGTCTGTACGCCCGCCGAGTCTGGGCGCGCGGGCGCACCAGCGGGCGATGGGCGCTGATCCTCGACCACTCGTTCGGCACTCCGGCCTTCCCCGCGGAAATGCCGGTGCCGGGCTCGATGGTGGAGGCCGAACTGCACTTCTACCCGAGTGCCGCGCCGCTGCGTGCGCTGTGGGGCGAACGGCACGGTGTACCGGAACCGCTCCCCCGGTCGTTCGCCACCGCACCGGAGGTCTCCGGCGCGCAGCCGGGCGGTATCGCCGCCGCGCTGACAACTCACGCCCGCGCACTCGGCGCGGACCCCTGGCTGCGATCGTGGCCGGTGCTGCTGGCCGATGTCGTTCCGGTGGTGTCCGGTGACGCCTGGTCCGTGGTGGACCGGGAGGGTTCCGCACTGCCGCTGGCGCGGCCGGCCCGGCAGCCCTGGCAGCTGATGAGCCTGTCGGGCGGACATCCGGTGACTGTCGTCGGCGAGTGGACCGCCGACGGGCTCGTTCCGGTGTCGGCGTGGGCGGGCGGTGAGATGGCCGCCATCGACGCGGAGGCGATCGGCGGATCCCGGGCGCAGGCCGACGAACTTGCCTCGGTCGCACTGTTGGGCACGGCACGGCGCGGATTCGATCCGGCCACGCTGCCCGAACCGGTGGCCGAGGCGGCCGGGCGGCTGCACGGGGATCCGGCACTGATTCTGCTCGAGGCCGCCGCGCTGCGGGACGTCTTCGCCCGCGGCGCGGTCCTGCCCGGCACGGGTGAGCCGCCCGAACCCGCCGCCGCCGATCAGCGCCCGGTCCTGCCCGCCCCGGCCGCCGCTCGCCTGGTCCGCCTGTTGAGCGAGGGGT
>NZ_BDBQ01000073.1 GCF_001613065.1 Nocardia miyunensis NBRC 108239 | reverse complement strand
CGGCGTCGCGGTCGGCGAGCAGCGGTGCGATGGCGTCGTCCAGGGTCTGCTCGGCGTCGGGGGGCAGCACCACGATCTGCTGGACCAGCACGCAGCCCCGCACGGCCTCGGGCCAGCTGGTGGTGGCCAGGAATTCGTCCAGGGCCAGTTCACCGATCACATCGTCGGGAAGTGGTTCCTGCGCAATGGGTGTCAGCTCCGCGCCGTCGTCGAGCTGATCCTGCAGGGCCGGTTCGGCGGCCACCAGATCCGCGGTGGGCACCAGGGCGAACATCTGCGGCGGCCGGTCCCACCCCTCGGCATCGGCGAACTCCGCCACTTCGCGAATGCAGCGGTAGAGGGCGGAGGCCGGGTTGTCTACGGTCACGCGCGCTGAGTCTAGGGGGCGGCGAGCGCCGCGGACGCATTGGCCCGGGTCGCGTTCGCACACTTTGCACCAGCACACGCACCCGCTTCCTCAGGGAGGTCGGTGCACGTGATCAGGATTTCCGTAGAGTGGGGCCGAACGGTCCGCACGGACCACCCGCAACGCAAGCAACTGCGGTGCGCCGGTCCCGAACTCGGGACCGGCGCACCGCCGGACCTGGGAGATGGCATCGTGGGCATGCGCCCCCCGACAGGCTTACCTTCGCTGTCCCGCCGCAGCCGTGTGCTGCTGGTGACGGCCCTCGTCATAGCGGCACTGCTGCTGGTCGGGCCGCGGCTGACCGACGCCTATACCAATTGGTTGTGGTTCGGTGAGGTCGGGTTCCGCAAGGTGTACACCACCGTGCTGTTCACCCGGATCGTGTTGTTCCTGGTGGTGACCCTGGTGGTCGGCCTGATCATCTGGCTGGCGCTGCTGGGGGCCTACCGGGCGCGGCCGGTGTTCGTCCCGGTCTCGGGTCCCAACGATCCGATCGCGCGATATCGCACGACGGTGATGGGCCGGTTGCGGCTGTTCGGCATCGGCCTGCCGCTGCTGGTCGGTCTGCTGTGCGGGTTGGTGGCGCAGTCGAGCTGGGTGACGGTGCAGCTGTTCCTGCACGGCGGCGCGTTCGGCGTCAAGGACCCGCAGTTCCATCTGGACGTCAGTTTCTACGCGTTCAATCTGCCCTTCTACAAGATGATGCTGAACTGGCTGTTCGTTGCCACGGTGATCGCGTTCTTCGCGAATCTGGTGACGCACTACGTCTTCGGCGGTCTGCGGCTGTCCGGCCGCGAGGGCACGCTGACCCGCCCGGCGCGGATCCAGCTGGCGATCATCGCGGGAATCTTCGTGCTGCTCAAGGCGATTGCCTACTGGTTCGACCGGTACTCGCTGCTGTCGAGCACCCGCAAGGAGCCCACTTTCACCGGCGGCTCGTACACCGATATCAACGCGGTGCTGCCCGCCAAGCTGATCCTGCTGTCCATCGCGATCATCTGCGCGCTGGCCTTCTTCGCCGGAGTCGTGTTGCGGGACTTGCGCGTTCCGGCGATGGCCGCGGCGCTGCTGGTGCTGTCCTCGATCCTGGTCGGCGCGGTGTGGCCGCTGATCGTCGAGCAGTTCGAGGTGCGCCCGAACGCGGCGACCAAGGAGTCCACCTACATCGAGCGCAATATCCAGGCCACCCGGCACGCGTACGGTCTGGATGACGACAAGGTGCAGTACGTCGATTATTCGGGCAACCAGACCAAGGATCCCACCACCATCCCGGCCGACCAGCAGACCATCTCGAACATCCGGCTGCTGGATCCGAATCTGCTGACCCAGACGTTCATCCAGCGGCAGCAGCTGCAGAACTTCTACGGCTTCCCGGATCCGCTCGACATCGACCGCTACACGATCGACGGCCAGGTCCAGGACTACATCGTCGCCGCGCGAGAGTTGGTGCCGCAGAACCTGTCCGGCAACCAGACCGACTGGATCAACAAGCACACCGTCTACACCCACGGTGACGGATTCGTCGCCTCCCCGGCCAACCGCGTCAATGTCGCGCCGCCCAAGGAGACCTCGCAGGCCGCCTCGGGCGTGGCCAGCGGGACAAATACGAGTTCGGGTACCTACGGCTATCCGGTGTTCAACGTCGGCGACAAGTCGACCGTCAGCGACCTGTTCTCGCAGAAGGACAAGGAAGCGATCCAGGTCGATCAGCCGCGGATCTACTACGGCGAGATGATCGCCAAATCCGACGACGACTACGCCATCGTCGGCGGCAACAATCAGCCGCCGCGCGAATACGACACCGGCACAAAGCAATTCACCTATGACGGGAAGGGCGGCGTGCCGATCGGCAACTGGTTCAACCGCCTGGCCTTCGCCGCCAAGTACGCCCAGCGCAACATCCTGTTCTCCGGCGCGATCGGCTCGGATTCCAAGATCATCTACAACCGCGATCCCCGCGACCGCGTGCAGCAGGTGGCGCCGTGGCTGACCACCGACAACGACGTCTACCCGGCGGTGGTGGACGGCCGCATCCAATGGGTCGTCGACGCCTACACCACCCTGGACAACTACCCCTACGCGCAGCACTCCTCGCTGGACGGGCTGACCCAGGACAGCATCGACCAGAACACCGGGCGGGTGCTGCCGCGCAAGGAGGTCAGCTACATCCGCAACTCGGTCAAGGCGACCGTCGACGCCTACGACGGCACCGTGAACCTGTACGCCGTCGATCCGAGCGATCCGGTGCTGAAGGCATGGGAGGGCGTGTTCCCCGGCACGGTGAAACCGGCCAGTGCGATCACCCCGCAGCTGCGCGCGCACTTCCGCTACCCCGAGGATCTGTTCAAGGTGCAGCGGGACATGCTGGGCCGCTACCACGTCGACGATCCGCGTGAGTTCTTCACCAACAACGCGTTCTGGTCGGTGCCCAGCGACCCGACCTCGGATACTCCGACAAGTGCCAATCAGCCGCCGTACTACGTCCTCAAGGGCAATCAGGCGACCGGTCAGCCGTCGTTCGATCTGACCAGCGCGATGGTCGGTTACAAACGTCAGTTCCTGGCCGCGTACATCTCGGTGAGTTCGGATCCGGTCGACTACGGCAAGTTCACGGTGCTGCAGCTGCCGACCGACTCCCAGACGCAGGGGCCGCAACAGGTGCAGACGTCGATGACGACCGATGCGCGCGTATCCAACGAGCGAACGACCCTGACCGGCGGTAATACCAACAAGATCAGATACGGGAATCTGCTGACCCTGCCCATCGGCGACGGCGGCATCCTGTACGTGGAGCCCTGGTATCTGGAGCGCAACAGTGCCAGTGCCGCATCGTTCCCGCAGTTGGTGAAGGTGCTGGCCAGTTACGGCGGCAACGTGGGATACGAGGCCACGCTCGGCGACGCACTCAACAGCATGCAACCCGGCCTGGGCACGGCCGCGACACAGCAGCCGGGGCAAGCCGCGACGAGTACGTCACCGAACCAGAGCACGACATCGAACCAGGGCGCTACGACCCAGCCCCCGCCGGTGATCCCGCCGTCCGGATCCTCGGCCGCACGCGATGCGGCGGTGCAGGAACTCAACACCGCGCTCAAGAGCGTGCAGGACGCGCAGAAGTCCGGCGATCTCGGGAAACTGGGTTCGGCCTTCCAGGACCTGCAGAAGGCCATCGACGACTACAACAAGTCCGGAGGGTAGCCCGAGGCCGGGGTGGTCGGAGTCGTCGGCGCGGCCTCAAAGCCGCGTCGCGACTCGGACGATGTCGGCGACGGCCTTGGATCTGCTGTGCGGCGGCCAGGCGATGACGGTTGTCACGGCCGGTGCGTCCAGCACCGGCAACGCCGCCTGGTCGTCGCTCAGATGGGCCCGCGATGATTCGGGCAGTACCGCGCAGGTCCGTCCGAGCGTGATCAGTTGGAGCAGCTGGGTATGGTCGCGGACCTGAGGGCCGGGGCCTTCGGGGTAGGTGCCGTCGGGCCGCGGCCAGCGTGGCAGCGGCAGGTCCGGGAGCCCGGTCACGTCGGCCATCCGCACGGAGGTGCGCTCGGTGAGGGGGTGGCCCGCGGGCAGGACGACGACCTGCTGCTCGGTGTACAACTCCTCGAAGTCGAGTCCGGTCGTCGCGTCGAACGGCCGATGCAATAGAGCCACGTCGGCTCTGCCGTCGCGCAGCAGTCGTTCCTGCTCGCCCGGCCCGCACAACACGATGTCGACGGCGACGGCACCGGGTTCGGCGGCATACGCGTGGAGAAGTTTCGACAGCAGTTCGCCGGCCGCGCCCGCCTTGGTGACCAGGACCACTCCGGGAACATCGGCCGACGCGAGGCCCGCTCGGCGGGTGCGGCGCTCGGCGGCCGCGATGCTGTCCAACGCCGCCAGGGCCTCCTGCTGGAGTACGGCTCCGGCCTCGGTCAGGGTGACACCGCGACTGGTGCGGTGCAGAAGCGTCACCCCGAGCCTTCGTTCGAGCAGCCGGATCGCCCGAGAGAGCGGCGGCTGGGCGATCCCGAGCCGCTGTGCCGCGCGGCCGAAGTGCAACTCCTGCGCGACCGCCACGAAATAGCGCAACTCCCGTGTCTCCATCACCCCAGAATATTCGGCCGACCGGCGCCCATACCCGCACGGTATGGCTGCCGACGAAGTCGGTCTTGGACGCTCGCTGCGCTTCCGGCCCAGGATCGACGGTATGAGTGAACCAACGATCGCGCTGGTGACCGGCGCGAACAAGGGCATCGGATATGAGATCGCGGCCGGCCTGGGCCGCCTCGGCTGGACGGTCGGCGTGGGTGCCAGGGATGAGCAGCGCCGCCTGGCCGCTGTGAAGACACTGCAGGAGGCCGGAGTCGATGCGTTCGGCGTACCGCTGGACGTGACCGACGACGCCGGCGTCACGACCGCGGCCGAGCTGATCGCGGATCGTGCCGGACGTCTCGACGTGCTGATCAACAACGCCGGGATAGTCGGCGGTCACCCGCAGACGCCCACCACGGTCGCACCCGAGACTATCCGCGCGGCGGTGGAAACCAACGTCATCGGCGTCATCCGGGTCACCAACGCGATGCTGCCGTTACTGCGGCGTTCATCGGCGCCGCGGATCGTGAACATGTCCAGCAGCGTCGGCTCGCTCACCCTGCAAACCACCCCGGGCACCGAGACCGGTCCGATTTCGGCCGCGTACGCGGCTTCGAAGACGTTCCTCAACGCCGTCACTGTCCAGTACGTCAAGGAACTGCGCGAGACCAACATCCTGATCAACGCCGCCTGCCCCGGATTCACCGCCACCGATCTCAACGGCTTCCGCGGCGTGCGTACCCCGGAACAGGGCGCGGCGATCGCGATCCGGCTCGCCACCCTGCCCGACGACGGCCCCACCGGCGGATTCTTCGACGACGCGGGACCGGTGCCCTGGTAACAGGCGTCGGCCGGTTCGACGCGAACGGCGCCGTCATCAACGTTGATGGCGACGCCGTTCGCGTCTCCGGTATGGAGGAGTTCTACGCCGGATCAGCGGCCCAGCGACTGGATCAGTCCGCTGTTCTGCTGCAGCAGCTGCTGATACTGCGAGTCGAAGCCGTACTGCTTGGCGAACTGGGAGCCGGTGTCCTTGGCCTGCGCGATCATGGCCTCGCGGCTGCCGGGGGCCGGCGCAGCGGGTGTGGGCGCGGCCGGGGCGGGCTTGGGCGCGGCGGCCTCGGGGGAGGTGGTGGCGCCCCAGCGCAGGTACTTGCCGCAGACGGGCCAGGCGCCCGCACCCTGGGTGCGCAGGACGTTCTCCGCGACGCGGACCTGCTCATCCTTGCTGGCCTCATTGGCCATACCGCTGCCACCGTTGGCATGCCAGGTGCTCTGCGTGAACTGCAGGCCGCCGTAGAAGCCGTTACCGGTGTTGGTGTGCCAGTTTCCGCCGCTCTCGCATTGGGCGACGCCGTCCCAGTCGTGGGTCGGCGCGGCAGAGGCGCTACCGGCGATTCCGAACGGGACGGCAACAAGAGCGCCGGTCACGGCGGCGAAGCCGAGGGCGCGACTGCTGATCTTCCGGTTCTTGTTCATGTGGTTGTCCCTCCCCGTGCCCGCCGACGTGGCGATATCCGCCAAGTCCCTGCCCCCAGGTGGTCGGGGTTTCCCGGACCGCGGGGCAGGGTTGCCGGTGTGCAGCGGTTCGGATGGGTGCCCGTCACGGTGTCGCTCCGGGTCGTCGACGACCATAACGAACAAATCTCAGCAGATCACGTCTTGATAACATCCGGAATTGCATGAAGCGAATAACTGAAAAATCGCTGTCTATGCAGGTCGGCAATGCCGTAATGGTAAATTCTGGTCGGTCTGTTATATACCTGTTATGTGACTCGAATCACCGGCAATTTGTGCTGCGAGTCACGTTATTTTCCTCTTGCATTGGAGACGCACGCGTGCGTGCGCGAATTAGCGGCCATCGTGCGCCCCTGTACGTGCTGCAGTGTGATGACCATCACGTTGGGGGCTGTGGCTCCAAGATCATCGGAACTCCTCGCTCGACGCTGTGAAAACCCCCGTCGACCAGTCGATTTGCGATCGCGAACCACCCGTGTGTAATGTTGTGTTCACCGACGCGGGGTGGAGCAGCTCGGTAGCTCGCTGGGCTCATAACCCAGAGGTCGCAGGTTCAAATCCTGTCCCCGCTACTAGCGAAAAGGTCCGGAACCACCAGGTTCCGGACCTTTTTCGTTCTCGGTGCAGTGCTCGCCCGACCGCGGGCGGTCATATCCGGATATCGACACTTCGGATGTAGCCCGGGGTTCTCGGTTTCCGACCGTTCCGGCACTGCGGCTGTCGGCTCGTCGGTCTCGACGCCGCCCTGGCCACCCGCCTCCGCCGAGTCGAGTCCGCATTCCATTCGCGCGCGCCTTCACGCACCCGGCGTGCCGATCTCTTGGTTGGACAAAGCTGTGCGGTTGCGGTTGGCAAGCATCCGTGCGGCGGTCGAAAAAGGCTCGGCGTCAACAGCTTCCGAGCTCGGGGTGTCATCGCTGCTCGGGCTGTCCGGCTCGATCCATGATCTCGACTCGTGGATTCCCAGCTCCGAACCGGCTGTTGTACTTTCCCGCTCAGATCATTAGATTGAACCAAATAGTTCAATACGGCGGCTCCGACCATGTGGCGCCGAGCCGAAATGACCTGATCAGGGGGTAATTCGTCGATGTTCGGACCGATCACCGCGGAGAACGACCGCACCGACGCGCCGTATCGGTGGCGCTGGGCGGCAATGGTCGTTCTCGTGCTGGGTTTCATGCTGGATCTGCTCAACGTCACGGTCGTCAACGTCGGGCTACCGGCGATCCAGGCCGATCTCGGCGGGACGTCCGCGCAAGTCGGCTGGGTCGCGACGGCCTATCTGCTGGCGTTCGCCGCGACCATGATGACCTCGGCGCGGCTGGGCGATCTATGGGGGCGCAAACGCGTATTCCTCACGGGGCTGGGCGGTTTCGCCGTTGCTGGGGCGTTGTCCGCACTGGCGCAGAGCCCCGGGGAACTGATCGCCGCCCGTGCCGCACAGGGCGCGGCGGCCGCGATCGTGGCGCCGCAGGTGCTCGCCAGTCTGTTCGTCCTGTTTCGTGGTCCCGAACGCGCGACCGTCCTCGGCGTCTTCGGCGTGGTGGCGGGGTTCGCCCAGGCGGGGGGCCTGGTGCTGGGTGGTGTGCTGGTCACCGCCGACGTCGCTGGGCTGGGCTGGCGGGCGGCGTTCTGGGTCACCGTCCCGGGAGCCGTCGTCCTGCTCGTCCTCGGTCTGTGGCTGATCCCGGAGAATCGTGCCGAAGGCGCGCATCGGCCACGCTGGCTCGCCGCCGCCGGGCTGACCGCCGGTTTGGTGGCGATCGTCTTTCCGCTGTTGGAGGGACGGTCGTACCACTGGGCCGCCTGGACCTGGCTGCTGTTCGTCGCGGGCATCGCACTGGTCGTGCTGGTCGCCGCCGCCGAACATCGCCGTGCGGATCGTCGCGGCGGCGCGCTGCTGCCGTGGGAACTGCTGCGGGAGGGCAACAGCGGCGTCGCCCTGATCGTTCAACTCGTGGCTTTCGCCGCCTTCAGCGGATTCCAGCTGATCTTCGTGCTGTGGCTACAGGACGGCCGGCACTACACCGCGCTGCGGGCCGGGCTGGTGACCGTGGCGTTCTCCGTCGGCGCACTGGCCGTCGCCCCGCTCGTCGGACGACTCACCGTGCGATTCGGCCGTCGCACCGTCATCGCCGGAACGCTGCTCGGCGCGATCGGCGCCCTGGCCGTACTCGCCGTATCCAGAACCGCCGCAACCGAAACCGATATCTGGCCGTTGGTCCCAGGCCTCTTCGTGATCGGCGTCGGCATCAACCTCGTCCAGCCCCCACTGACAACCCTGTTCCTGAGCACCGTGCCCCCGCACTACGCAGGCTCCGCCTCGGGCCTGTGGACCACCGCCCAGCAGTTCGGCGGCGCACTGGGAGTAGCCAGCCTCAGCACCCTCTTCTTCGCCGACACCACCAACGGCTACGAAACAGGTTTGACCACAACCACATTCACCATCGCCGCCGCCCTGGCAACCGCCGCCGCCCTGTGCCTCGCCCTTCCCTCCCGCAAACCCGCCGGAGCGTGATCCCGATTGCGCCGTTCGACTTCTACTGCCCTGCAACGGGTTCGCGGCCCGGTCCCAGCAGGTAGATCGAGATGCTGGTGGCCGAGTCGCGGATCGTGCCGCCGCGGCGATCCTGATCGAACCGGTATCCCGCCCATTCGACGAGCATCAGCACGACGAACGCGGGTAACGCGTACAGGAACAGACCGCTGGACATCCCTACCGCCTGGCGAGTCGGCCGCGCTTTCGCCGCCGTCATCGATCGCGGTAGGAAGTTCCGGGGGCGAAATCGTCACCTCGGCAGGTGACCGATGATCCCCCGGGCAGGGAATGCTCCCGGATCAGCTCTTGGCGGTTCGCGGACCGGTGCGCCAGTGGTTGAACAGCAGATTCAGCACGAACACCACGATCACCGCGGAGGTGATCGGACTGGCGGCGATCATCTGGAAGTCGGTGGGGAACTTCGAGTAGAACTTCGGCGCGACCGAGGGCAGCAGCGCCACCGACAACGTCACCGCGATGATCAGCATGTTGTGCGTACCGTCGAACCGCACCTTGTGCAGCACGCGCAGGCCGACCGCGGTCACCATCGCGAACATCACCGTCGCCGCACCGCCGATCACCGGATCCGGAAGTGCCGCAACGAGACTGCCGACCTTGGGCACCAGTCCCAGAGCCACCAGCAGCGCACCGCAGACCGACACCACCCAGCGGCTGCGCACGCCGGTGAGCCCGACCAGTCCGACGTTCTCGGCGAACGCGGTGTCGGGGAAGGAGTTCATCAATCCGGCCAGCACCCCGGACAGGCCGTCGGCGGCCAGACCGCGCGCGAGATCGCCCGGCTGGAGCGGCTTGTCGACCATCTCGGCCACCGCGACGATGTCCGCGGTCGATTCGGTGAACGTCACGAGCATCACCACGCACATGGAAATGATGGCGGCGATGTGGAATTGAGGCGCGCCGAACAGGAACGGATGCGAGATGCCGAACCAGCCGGCCTTGCCCACCGCGGACAGATGAACCAGCCCCATCGGTATCGCGACGATCGTCCCGATCACGATGCTGAGCAATACCGCCAGCTGACTGATCAGGCCGCGGGCGAATTTGGTGATCAGCACGATGATCAGGATCACCAGTCCGGCCAGCGCGATATGCGAAATCTGGCCGTACTCGGGCGAATTCGGGTCGTTGCCGGCGATCAGCCCGGCGTCCGCGCCGATCAGCGACAGCCCGATCACACAGATCACGCAACCGGACACCAGCGGCGGGAAGAACCGGACCACCGTGGCGAAGAAGCGCGCGATGATCAGGCCGAAGACGCCGGACACCAGAATCGCGCCGTAGACCGTGGGCAGTCCGGCCTCGCCGCCGCCGAATTGCTCGGCGATGAGGATCATCGGCGAGACGACCGTGAACGTCGCCCCCGCCACGAGCGGCAGGCGCACGCCGAGGATCTTGCCGATGCCGACGGATTGAACGATCGTGATGATGCCCGAGACCAGTAGATCGGCGTTCACCAGAACGCCGATCGTGTGCTGCGGCAGTTTCAGCGCGGCGCCGACCAGCAGCGGCACCGCGACCGCGCCCGCGTACATGATCGCCAGGTGCTGTATTCCCAGGAGGGCGAGCCTGGCCGGGGGCGGAACCTCGTCGACCGGATGGGGCGGCCTTTTGACGGGATTGCGCGAGAGACGCGAGAAGCGCAATGGCATGGCAGGCCTCCTGGGCGAGCGGATATACCGGCCGACGACGACCGGAACTCCCGGGCACGAAAGTGTCGCGGGAAATTCGACAGGCGAACCTCCCGGGGCTCGAGCGTAAATGCCGTCGGCCGGTGCCCGGTCGCGCCGCAACGATATGTTTACCGGAGGTAACACCGCCGTCGCGCCGGTTCGGCGGATAATCCGATCGGAACGATGAAATACGTTGTGTCGTTTGGAGGATCATCCCAATCGTGCGAGGTGCCTGCGGCGATGCTTGACCCGCCGCGTGAGTGGTGGCTACGTTGAAATTTCACCGTGTTGCACGGCCGATGTGAGGAGGTGATCGGGATGGTTGTCGAGTGCGATCTGCGTCGTCTCGCTCACCGTCGGGCCTGGATTCCCGGCCGCGTCGCGCACGGTTACTGACCGGGCATTTCGTATCGTTCCGGACGGCGTCGTCCGCCCGGGGGATTTCCGGCGGGGTCGATATACGCCACCGATTTCGCCTCGCACGCTCGACGGAGAAAGCCGCCTAAAATGGTGATTGTCGTTCTCGACCCGACCGCACATTCATACGATCGACAGCGAAAAGAGGGTTTGCCATGGTAACGGCGCGGATCACGGTCAACGGGGAACTCATACCGATTTCCCCGGCCGCGCCGACGACGACTCTGCTGGAATTTCTGCGGCAGTGGGGATTCACCGGGAGCAAGGAAGGGTGCGCGGAAGGCGAATGCGGTGCGTGTTCGGTGCTGCTCGCCCGGCCCGGGATCGTCGGGCGCACCGAATGGATCGCGGTCAACGCCTGCCTGATTCCGGTCGCCGCGCTGGACGGGCAGGAGGTCGTCACCGCCGAGGGGCTGGGCACGCCGGAGGCGCTGCATCCGGTGCAGCGCGAGATCGCGATTCGCGGCGGATCCCAATGTGGTTACTGCACGCCGGGATTCGTATGCAGTATGGCCGCGGAGTACTACCGGCCCGACCGCGCGAGCGCCGATGGCTCGGCGGATTCCGAGCACGGCCCGAACGGATTCGACCTGCACGCGCTGAGCGGAAATCTGTGCCGCTGCACGGGATATCGCCCGATTCGCGACGCCGCCTTCGCGGTCGGCGCACCGGAGGCCGACGATCCGCTCGCCCGGCGCGGGGCCGCCGCACCGCCCGAACCCGTGCCGACCGTACTCGAGCGGGACGGCCGCACCTTCGTCCGGCCCGCGACGCTCTCCGAGGCGCTGACCCTGCTGCACGCTCATCCGGACGCCGTGGTCGTCGCGGGCTGCACCGACTGGGGTGTCGAGGTGAACATCCGGGCTCGCCGCGCCGACTACGTGATCGCCATCGATCAGCTGCCCGAACTGCGTGTCCTGCGTGTCGAGCCCGATCATCTGGAACTGGGCGCGGCCCTGACCCTCACCGAACTCGAACGGCGACTCGCGGGCAGTGTGCCGCTGCTGGCGGAGTTGTTCCCGCAGTTCGCTTCTCGGCTGATCCGCAACACCGCGACCCTGGGCGGCAACCTCGGCACCGGCTCACCCATCGGCGACGCCGCCCCGGTGCTGCTGGCCCTGGGCGCGTCGGTGCTGGTGACCGGCCCGGCGGGGGAGCGCGAGGTGGATCTGGCCGACTATTTCACCGGGTACCGGCGCAGCGTCCGCCGCCCCGACGAGCTGATTCGCGCCGTGCGCATTCCCCGCCCGCAGGCCCGGCTGTGCGGATTCCACAAGATCGCCAAGCGTCGTTTCGACGATATCTCCAGCGTCGCAGTGGCTTTCGCGATCGAGGTCGAGGGCGGCCTGGTGCGTTCCGCGCGGATCGGACTCGGTGGCGTCGCCGAGACTCCGATCCGCGCCTACGCCACCGAAGCCGCGCTGTACGGCCGCCCGTGGTCGCCGGAGACCGTCGAAGCGGCGGCGCAGGTTCTGGAAACCGAGGGCACCCCGCTGGACGACCACCGGGCCAGTGCGGAATTTCGCCGCGCCATGCTCGGCCAGAGCCTGCGCGAGATGTACGCGCGCTCCGGCGAGGAGGTGCCGGTATGAGAAACGCACCGAAGGAACAGGAGGCCGAGATGTCTGGAACACGTTCGGCCACAACATCTCCCGACTGGCTTCGCGATGGAGGTGATGCGGTGTGAGCGCTCTGTCGCAACGTCCGGAGAATTCGACGGTGGGCGTGCCGATGCCGCACGAGAGCGCCGCGCTGCACGTCACCGGGACCGCGCTGTACACCGACGACCTGGTGTATCGCACCAAGGATGTATTGCACGCCTACCCGGTGCAGGTCATGTGCGCGCACGCGCGGGTGCTGGCGTTGCGTACCGCGCCCGCGCTGGCGGTGCCGGGGGTGGTGCGGGTGCTGACCGCGGAGGACGTGCCCGGGGTCAACGATGCCGGGGTGAAGCACGACGAACCGCTGTTTCCCACCGAGGTCATGTTCTACGGGCACGCGGTCTGCTGGGTGCTCGGGGAGACGCTCGAGGCGGCCCGGCTCGGCGCGGCGGCCGTCGAGGTCGAGATCGAGCCGCTCCCGGCGTTGATCACCATCGCCGATGCGATTCGGGCGGGCAGTTTCCAGGGGGCGCAGCCGCGCGTGTGCTGCGGCGACGTCGAGGCCGGATTCGCCGAGTCGGCCCGGATCTTCAGCGGTGAGCTGGAGTTCTCCGGGCAGGAGCACTTCTATCTGGAGACGCACGCGGCGCTGGCCGTGGTCGACGAAGCCGGGCAGATCTTCGTGCAGAGCAGCACCCAGCATCCCTCGGAGACGCAGGAGATCGTCGCGCACGTGCTGGGGTTGCGCAGCCACGAGGTGACGGTGCAGTGCCTGCGGATGGGCGGCGGCTTCGGCGGCAAGGAGATGCAGCCGCACGGGTTCGCGGCCGTCGCGGCACTCGGCGCGACGCTCACCGGACGTCCGGTCCGGCTGCGGCTCAACCGAACTCAGGATCTGACCATGTCCGGCAAACGTCACGGATTCCACGCGGAGTGGCGGGCCGGATTCGACGCCGACGGCCGCCTGCGCGCCCTGGACGCGACCCTCACCGCCGACGGCGGCTGGAGTCTGGACCTGTCCGAACCGGTGCTGGCTCGCGCGCTGTGCCATGTCGACAACCTCTACTGGATTCCGAACGCGCGCATCAGCGGCCGAATCGCCAAGACGCACAAGACTTCCAACACCGCCTTCCGCGGATTCGGCGGGCCGCAGGGCATGCTCGTGATGGAGGATCTGCTCGGTCGCTGCGCACCCCTGCTGGGTCTGGATCCGGCCGAATTGCGTTCTCGCAACTTCTATTCCGCGGGACAGTGCACGCCGTACGGGCAGCCGGTGCGCGCCCCGGAACGGATCGAGACGGTCTGGCGGCAGGTGCACGAGAACGCCGATCTGACCTCCCGTCGCCGCGAGATCGAGGCGTTCAACGCCGCGCATCCGCACCGCAAACGAGGTCTCGCGGTCACCGGGGTCAAATTCGGCATCTCGTTCAATCTGACCGCGTTCAATCAGGGCGGCGCGCTGGTGCTGATCTACAAGGACGGCTCGGTCCTGATCAATCACGGCGGCACCGAGATGGGCCAGGGCCTGCACACGAAGATGTTGCAGGTCGCCGCGACGACCCTGGGCGTCCCGCTGGACACGGTCCGGCTGGCGCCGACCCGGACCGACAAGGTCCCGAACACCTCGGCCACCGCGGCGAGTTCCGGTGCGGACCTCAACGGCGCGGCCATCAAGAACGCGTGTGACCAACTGCGCGAACGGCTTTCGCAGGTCGCCGCGACCCGGCTCGGCTGCGATGCGGCGGATGTGCGGATCGTGGACGGCGTGGCCCGGCCGCTGGGCGCATCCGGCGACGGCATCGCCTGGGCCGATCTCGTGCGCACCGCCTACCGGCAGCGCGTGCAGCTGTCCGCGGCCGGTTTCTATCGGACCGAGGGACTGCACTGGGACGCGGCGAGCATGCGCGGTTCGCCGTTCAAATACTTCGCCTACGGCGCGGCGGCCAGCGAGGTGGAGGTGAACGGATTCACCGGGGCCTACCGGATTCGGCGGGTCGACATCGTGCACGATGTGGGCGACAGCCTGTCCCCGCTGATCGATATCGGCCAGATCGAGGGCGGTTTCGTGCAGGGCGCGGGGTGGCTGACCCTGGAGGATCTGCGCTGGGACACCGGCGACGGACCCGGACGCGGTCGATTGCTGACCCAATCCGCCAGCACCTACAAACTGCCGAGCTTCTCGGAGATGCCCGAGGTGTTCAACGTCGAATTGCTCGCCGACGCGACCGAGGAGGGTGCGGTCTACGGATCCAAGGCGGTGGGTGAGCCGCCGCTGATGCTGGCGTTCTCGGTGCGCGAGGCGTTGCGGGCGGCGGTCGCGGCGTTCGGTCCGGCCACGATCAGCATCGATCTGCCCGCACCCGCGACGCCGGAGGCGGTGTACTGGGCGATCGAGCGGTCGCGTCGCGGAATGCACGCGAATGATGTTGCGATGCAGGAGGTTTCGTTCGCCGATCCGGTTCCGGTCGGTGCGGGTTCGCCTGGCGACGGGAGAGGCGTGCCTGGTGCCGCGGGGCCGGGCATCGCGCGTGCGGGATATCGGCCTTCGGGTGCGATCCCGGACGGCACCGGAGTTCTCGGTCATGGCTGAGCTGAACTGGGTGGCCGCGGTCACACGGTTGCGGGACCGGCGGGAGCCCGGCGTGCTGGTCACCGTCGCTGCCGTGCGCGGGCATGCGCCGCGTCGCGCCGGAGCCAAACTCGTTGTGGGACAGCAGGAGACGTGGGGCTCGATCGGCGGCGGGAATGTCGAGGCGGTCGCGGTCGATCGGGCCCGCGAGCTGATCGACGCGCCGGACCCGCAGCCGGAGCTGATGGATTTCGCCCTCAACGACAAGGTGATCAATCGACACGGCGTGCAGTGCTGCGGCGGAACCGTCGAGCTGCTGCTGGAACCGCTGCCGGTGGTGCCCGCCGTCGCGATCTTCGGGCTCGGGCACGTCGGGCTGGAACTCGCGCGCATCCTCGCGCGGCACGAACTCGACCTGCATCTGATCGATACCCGCCCCGACATGCTCGACGCCGGGCGACTCTCCGTTCTGTGCGACGCACCGGCCCGGATCCACGTCCACGAGGTGGCGCTGCTGCCCGAACAGGTGCTGGCCGAACTGCCGCCCGGCACTCATCTGCTGATCATGACGCATGATCACGCCGAGGACGCCGCCCTGTGCGATGCCGCCCTGCGCGGCGGTGATTTCGGCTCGATCGGCCTGATCGGCTCGTCGGCCAAATGGGCACGCTTCCGCCGCCGCCTCGAATCCGAGGGCGGACACACCCCGGAATCCGTCGCCCGCATCCGCACGCCCATCGGCCTGCCCGAGATCACCGGCAAGGAACCGGCCACCATCGCCGTCAGCGTCGCCGCCGATCTCCTGCTCACCTTCGAACGAGACCGCGCCGCGGCGGCAGCGCGCCGAACGTCCGAGGACCCTCGGATCCCGCTCCCGCATGCGGGCCCTCCGGTGTGATCGAGACTCCTGACGGGACCCGGTTGCGCTACCGCGCCTGCTGACCACGGCCCGGCGCTGCGCCAGGTGCGGTCGGACTCCGGCGGTGTCCCGACACCATACTTGTTCTGGCACAACGCTATTCGAATCTACGACGAGACCTGGGCGCGAGGGCTGCGCGGTGCCGGATCGCTCGGAGACCTCGTCGGGCGGCGGATCAGTCGGACGGGGCGGTTCGCGGTGTCGCCGGGACGGTGTCCGGAACCAAGGGTCTGCGCCTGATGACGTAGATGAAGATCGCGTATCCGAGGACGATCGCGAACGCCGTCCAACCGGGTACGGCCGAGGAGCGTTCGTCGAAATCGCAGACGATCGCGCGGTCGACGCCGATCAGGTCGCAGGTGCCGAAGCTGAGTTCGGCGCGCAGCGCCACGATGAGCGAGGGGACCAGCAGGATCACGATCGCCAGTACCCGGCTCGCGCTGTGTCGCGGCGGCGAGGTGCCCAGGCAGTAGCCCGCGATCAGCACCAGCGCCACCTCGCCGGCAGCGTCGGCGACGGAGTTGTGCACGTGGGTCAGCGCCACCGCGGCCAGTGCCAGTGCCGCGGCCGCGGTGAGTGCGAGCGGCAGAGAGGACCAGCGAACTCCGATCAACAACCCGGCCGCGCACAGCAGGATCAGGATCGGGACGGACCATCCGGGGATCTGGCCGGGCACGATCGCGTTCCCCGCGGCGGTCAGGGCCGCGGCGAGCAGGAAGAAAACCCCTTCGCGGCCCGGTAGCAGCAGTGCGGTGACTCCGGCGACGATCACCGTGACCGCCGCGGCGATCGCGATGGCGGGCACACTCTCGGCATGATGCGTGATCCACTCCGCGACGAACAGCCGGGAGGCGATCAGCACGACGCCGGTCACGATCGGGGCCATCGGCAGTTCCACCGACAACCGATTCGCCGTGGGTTGTCGCCGGTTCAGGTAGGCGCTGATCGCGATCAACACCAGCACGACGCCGATCATCCACGTCGGCGGCGAATTGCCCGGCACCCAGTTCGCCCGGACGTGATAACCGGTCATTCCGGTGTGGTAAGGCGCCGGCAGGGCCTCGGAGATCACGATGCTGCCGATCGCGCCGACCGTCCAGCCGAACGCCGATGTCCGCCGATGCAACACCGCCGCCCCCAGGCCGCCCAGCAGGACGCCGCCGGCGAGCGCATCGAGGAAGTTCAGCGTGGTCACCGAGGAGTCCGGCCCGGCCGACTGGCCGAGGAGATGATTGACGAACAGCACCACGATGCCGAACAGCGCGGTGCACCAGGCGATCAGCTCGTTCAACGCGGTCGCGGCGAAGGTCGCGACGATCACCGCGACGATCGCCCCCGCCGCAATTGCTCGTGGTTGGCTGTGGGCAAGCATATTGAGCTGTAGCGGCCCGGATTCGGTGCTCCACCGGAAGTCGATCGGCAGCGTCAACGAGAGCCCGGCAACGATGGTTGCCAGGAAAGCGGTGATCGCCTCGACGGTCCCGTGCGCATATCGCACCCGGTCAAAACTACTCGCATCACTCGAATCGGACAGGCGAAACGTGTGTAGCTGAAAGGTCGCTAAGAATTCGATCTCGGCGGTTGGTCATGCCTACGACGAGATTCCCGCGAGGTGCCTGTCGATCGTCCACTCACCGAGGCCGCACCACCGCGACAACGAAAAGGCCGGACACAGGCGCGGGCGAACAGACCGCTCGAGCCCGCGGTCTCGTGACGGCGGTCGAGACTGCTGTGGCCGTGGATCCGGTGTCCCGTGCGCCGCTTGCGGTCAGCGAACCGGCCGCGGGCATGCTGTGTCCGCCGATCGTGGGTGACTGCCGACATCCGTCGCGTGCGCGGTTCGGCTCGGGAAGCAGTGAGGCCCGGCCCGCGTGCCGCGGTCCGATGATCGGGACGGATACCTTCGCGGGGGGCGTGCGCTGGTTACCGTCGGAGGAAATCCTTCGCGGCGGAAGTGGTGCGGTGTGAACTGGGACGAAGAAGTCGATGTGCTTGTCGCTGGGTCGGGTGGCGGGCTGTGCGGCGCGTATACGGCCGCGCGAGAGGGGCTGAGCGTGACGGTCGTGGAGGCGACCGACAAATTCGGCGGCACCACGTCGTATTCCGGGGGCGGTGGCCTGTGGTTCCCGTGCAATCCGGTGCTGCGCCGCGCGGGCGTCGACGACACCCTCGACGACGCGCTCACCTATTTCCGCGCGGTGGTCGGAGACCGCACACCGGCCGATCTGCAGGAAACCTATGTGCGGCGGGGCGGCGAGGTGATCGAGTACCTCGAGCAGGACGAGAGCTTCTCCTTCGAGGTCTATCCGTGGCCGGACTACTTCGGCACGGCGCCCAAGGCGCGTCTGGATGGCAAACGGCACATCGTCCCGACGCCGCTGCCCGCCGATCGGCTCGGTGCGCTGAGCGACTCGGTGCGCGGCCCGCTGGCGACCGACCGGCTCGGCGCGAAGCAGCCCCGCACACTGATCGGCGGCCGGGCCCTGATCGGCCGCTTCCTACTAGGACTGTCGAAATATCCGAACGCCTCGCTGCGGCTGAACACCGTGTTGGACGAGCTGATCGTCGAGGACGGCGCGGTCACCGGCGCCGTCGTCGAACAGCAGGGCGTACGGACCGCGATCCGCGCTCGCCGCGGAATCATCCTGGCCGCAGGCGGTTTCGAGGGCAACGAGGAGTTGCGCGTGCGCTACGGCGTGCCCGGCACGGCCCGGGACACCATGGGCCCGTGGGGCAATGTGGGCCGGGCCCACGAGGCCGCGATCGCGATCGGGGCCGATACCGATCTGATGGATCAGGCGTGGTGGTCGCCCGGAATGATCCACCCGGACGGACGCGCGGCGTTCGCGCTGTGGTTCACCGGCGGTCTGTTCGTCAATCAGGACGGGGTGCGGTTCGTCGACGAGTCCGCGCCCTACGACCGGGTGGGCCGCGAGATCATCGAGCAGATGCGCAGTGGCGCAACGACATTGCCGTACTGGATGATCTACGACGACACCCACGGCATCGTCCCGCCGGTGCAGGCGACGAATGTGCCGACGGTCGAGCCGGAGAAGTACGAGGCGGCGGGCCTGTGGCACACCGCGGACACGCTCGAGCAACTCGCCGCGCGTATCGGGGTGCCGGGTGCGGCGCTGGCCGCCACGGTGGCCCGGTTCAACGAACTGGCCGCACGCGGCCGCGACGAGGATTTCGGGCGCGGCGACGAAGCGTACGACCGCGCGTTCTCCGACGGCGAATCACCGCTCGTGCCGCTCGGCGAGGGCCCGTATCACGCGGCCGCCTTCGGCATCTCGGATCTGGGCACCAAGGGCGGTCTGCGCACGGACGTCGCGGCTCGGGTGCTGACCGCGTCCGGGGAGCCGATCCGCGGACTGTACGCCGCGGGTAACACCATGGCCGCGGTCAGCGGCACAGTGTATCCCGGCGGCGGCAATCCGATCGGGGCCTCGGTGCTGTTCAGCCACCTGGCCGCAGTGGATCTGGTCGGGCGATAGCCTCAGGCCGCCGAGCCGGTTCCGGCCCCGGCCGACCCGCTGGACGGTCCGGGTGCGGCGACCAGGCTGAAGTCGTTGCACCATCCCCCCGCGCTGCCGCCGGCCTGGCAGGCGATGTAGACCGTCGGGCCGACCGCGGTGAAGGTCTGGCTGACGGTCGTCGCCGAGGTCACCGTCCGGCCGACGTACGCGACGCCGGACCGCGAGTCCAGGGCCAGGACGAGTACCGACCCGCCCGGATTCGCACCGGCCCGCACCGAATAGGTGTACCTCGCGCCGTCGGTCACCGGGACGTCCTGGCCGATGTAGCCGTTGTCGTGCACGTTCGCGCCGCTTCCGCTGACGTTCGCGTGGTAGACGTGCATGGACCAGCCCTTCAGTCCGCCGCGGAAATTCGCGTTGGTCACCAGGTTGGCGGCCGCGCTGGGGTGCGGATCGACGGTGAGGGGTACGGCGTTCGCGAGGCCTGTCCCGCCGAGGCAAGCGGCTGCCGCGAATGCGGCGATGGTACGGGTGCGGCCGAGTCGCAGTGAGCTTGTCATCGCAATTCTCCTTGCTGAAGCCCGACTGAAATTCATTCCTGTTACCGATTGGCAACTTTAGGTTCGCTAACGTTAGCACCACTTCGAGCCGGTGAAGTAGCCTACGAGCCTTGAAAGTAATGGCGTCGATGACGTCGCGGCGAATGAGTCGACCGGCGGTCCGAACCGTGTCTGGTAATCGAACAGCAAATTTCGTGGATACTGTGCGGATATGGACTTGGCGCTCGAATGGGATCGGCATCCGGGAACGGGTCTGCGCCTGGCGAACGAACTGGCCGGTGCGGCCGGACTGGCCGTCGCCGAGGATCTCGGGCCCGCGCCCGGCCGACTGGGGATCCTGGCCGTCCGGCGCGGCGGCGAACTGCTGGGCTGGGCCGCCCTGACCGGCGCCGCGAATCAGCTGGCGCTGACCGAACCGGTGTACACCTCGCGATATGTTCGGCGAATTCAGTTGGGGCACTACGATTTCGAACCGGCCACCGATGCCGAGGACGCCGTCGTGCGGGCGCTGGTGGCCGGTGCGGCGAAACAGGCGCGGGCACTGGGTTATCGGGTGCTGCGGTGGCGCGGCACCGATGTCGGCCCCGAGGGACGTGCGGCCGCGGCGCTGGGCGCGGTCGCGGTCGGCGAATACGCCCGCGTGTGGACCGCCGAACCGCGCACCTGGCGGGCCCCGATGGCGCTGACCTTCGCCGAACCGGTCGACTGTGTGCTGCACGCCCTCGCCGAATCCACCGAACCGCCCGGTCAGGCGCTCGTGGTCGCCCTGCTGACACCGGGTGTGGTGGATCCGGTGGCCAGCGTGGCGACCTCGGTCATCGGCAGTGCGGCGTACATCGATGCGGCGGAGGGGTTCACCTATCAGGACGTCGATCCCGGCGGTCTGGCCGCACTGGTCGGCGCCGTGATCACCGAATTGCACGACCAGGTGCCGCAGGCCCTGGTACTGCGCGTTTTCGAGCACGACGACCAGTGCATCCGCACCGCCCTGGCCACGGCCGGGCTCACCCTCTCGGCCCGCTGCCGCGATTACGAGCTCGCGCTCCGCATCGCGAACTGAGGTGCGCGGTCGTTCTCGATGTGCGCGGTGATCACTGCGGCGTGCGCAGTCCCGCGAGGACGACCGTGAGCAGGCGTTCGGCGGCTTCCGGCGTGTGCTCACAGGCCGCGCCGACGCCGTGGCCCAGGCGGATCAGGTCCTGCGGTTCGAGTTCCGGGCGGACGAGTCCGGCCTCCTGAGCGGGACGCAGGACCGCGGTGGCGGCCTCGGTGGCGATCGTGGAACAGAGCATGAAGATGTCCGAGTCGCGGTCCAGGGCGGCCTTGAGGGTGACCGCCAGACCACGCCGGTTCATCACGAAGTCGACCTGCGCCCGGACCCACAGGTCCAGTGCTTCCAACGGCGTGTACTCCGAGTCGAGTAATTCCTCCGCACGCCTGCTGAGCGCCTCGATGCTTGAGCGGTACACCGCCTCGATGAGCGCCGCGCGATTCGGGAAGTGCCGGTACAGGGTGCCGGGGCCGACGCCGGTCCGGCGGGCGATCTCGTCCAGCGGCGCCTCGGTGCCCAGTTCGGCGAACGTCTGGCGGGCGCATTCGAGGATGCGCTCGTAATTGCGGCGCGCATCGGCGCGCATACGCCGCGTCGTCGCGTCCATGGGGCCTCCCGTGAGGTGCACACTGCCGACTTCCATGATAAGAGGAGAAATTCTCCGATTGACTTCTCGGGTGCGTCTTCGAGCAACTACACAGCTGATCCGCAGGAACTGCACACCTGCTCGCGGGGGGACAGCATTCGATTCACGCCGATCGAGAGTGCAGACGCGTCAACGGGTTCGCACCTAGCGTGGTGCTGCCCGGCCGGAGCGACCTGGCTCGCGGACGTCGCGGCAATCCGGCTCACGGGGGGACAGTGTTACTGCCAGGATCTATGGAGGACAAGGCAATTCGATGAGGGTCCAGGCAAATACCCGGCGGCGCACCGTAGTGCTGGCCGCCGTGCTCAGCACCGTTGCGCTGGTGGTCGGCGCGTGCGGCGGTAGTGACGGTACCGGCGACGAGGTCCGCTCGGTGAACGGGCATACCTACGATCTTTCGCCGCAGCAGGCGGGCCGGATAACGGCGCAGAAGGTGGATTCGATCGCCGCGCAGGTGCCCGCCGCGATCCGCGATCGGGGCACGTTGATCGTCACCGGATCCGCCGATGCCGGTGCGCCGCTGCGGTTCTACGCCACCGACGATCGCACCGTGATCGGCTCCGAGGTCGACTTCGCCTCGCTGGTCGCGAACATCCTCGGGCTGAGACTCGATCTGCGGACCGCGGATTGGGCGCAGAACTTCGTCGCCGTCGACGCCGGCACGGTGGACGCCTTCGTCTCCAACGTGACCGTGACCGAGGAGCGCAAGGAGAAGTACGACTTCGCCACATACCGCAAGGACAATCTCGCGCTGGAGCTGGCCAAGGACGCGAACTGGACCTACCAGGACCGTAAATCGCTGGCGGGCAAGCGGATCGGCGTGGGCAGCGGCACCAATCAGGAACAGCTGCTCGTGCAGTGGGATCAGCAGAACGTGGCCGAGGGCCTGCCGAAGATCGATATCGCCTACTACCAGAAGACCACCGACTATTATCTGGCACTGGCCTCGCACCGTCTCGACGGATTCCTCGGCCCCGATCCGGATGCGGCTTATCACGTCGCCACCACGGGACAGACGAAGATCGTCAAGACGTTCTCCGGTGCCGGCGATGCGCTGCAGGCCGAGATCGCGGTGCTCACCAAGAAGGACAACGGCCTGATCGGCCCGGTGCACGAGGCGTTGCAGTACGCCATGGACCACGGTCTGTACCGCAAGGTGCTCGACCGCTGGGGCCTGGGAGCCGAAGCGGTGCAGCAGAGCCGGATCAATCCGCCCGGACTGCCGAAGAAGGCACCGTGACCAGGAGATCGACCATGACACGCCTGCTCGCTTCCTGCGGCGCGCTCGCCGCGGTGCTCACGCTCGCGGCCTGCGGTTCCGGCACTCCCTCCGGCGCAGCGGCCGGACCGCCGCGTCCCGGCGGAACCCTGCGCTACGGCCTCTCGCTCGCGCCGACCTGTTCGGACCCCGCGCAATCGGGGACCAACCAAACCCTGTACGTCACACGGCAGATCGTGGATTCGCTGACCGATCAGGATCCGGCGACCGGCGCGATCACCCCGTGGCTGGCGCAGAGCTGGGAGGTGAGCCCGGATGCCACGACGTTCACCTTCCATCTGCGCCCCGGCGTCACCTTCAGTGACGGCACCGCCCTGACCGCGACGTCCGTGCAGAAGAACTTCGACGCCATCGTGCACACCCTCACCGGTGCCAAGGCGCCGCTGGGGGCGAGCTACCTGGCCGGATACGCCGGGACCGACGTGCCCGATCCGCTCACCGCGCAGGTTCGCTTCGACCGGCCCAACGCGCAGTTCCTGCAGGCGACCTCGACTCCGCAGCTGGGCATTCTCGCCGACGCCACGACCGCCGAGCCCGCCGACCGGCGCTGCCTGGGCGACGATATCGGCAGTGGGCCGTTCACCTACGCCGGATACAAGCAGGGCGCATCCGTGACGCTTGCCAAACGTGTCGGATATAATTGGGGCTCAACGGTTTTCGGTCACAAAGGTGCGGCGTATCTGGACCGGATCGAATTCACCGTCATCCCGGAGTCCGGTGTGCGCACCGGCAGCCTGTCCTCGGGGCAGCTCGACGCGGTGAGTGATGCGCTGCCACAGGACGCCTCGCAGATCGAGGCTTCCGGCGGGCGGTTGCTCGTCACACCGAATCCCGGTGTGCCGTTCGGCATTCAGCCGAATCTGACGCGCGGTCCGCTGCGCGATCCCGCGGTGCGTACCGCGCTGCTGACCGCGATCGATCGCAAGGAGTTGGTCGATACCGTACTGGGGCCGCAGTTCAAGACCGCGACCAGTTCGCTGGCCTCGAAAACCCCCGGATACGTGGATCTTTCGAAGAGTCTCGGCCACGCCCCCGCGACCGCGAAGGCGGCGCTGGACAAGGCGGGCTGGGTGCCGGGCAGCGACGGCATCCGGGTCAAGGACGGCGTGCGGCTGTCCTTCGGCGTGCTGTTCAGCCATGCCTTCGCCGGGAACCAGGCGATTCTCGAGCTGATCCAGCAGCAGTTGCGAACCGTCGGAGTGGATGTGCGGCTCGAGCCCGCATCCGACGCGGAGTACGCCGCGCGGCAGAGCCGCAAGGACTACGACGCGGTCTACTACAACACCACGCGTGCCGACGGCGACATCCTGCGCACCGTCTTCGGGCTGGACGGCACGAATTACAATGTGCGCGGACCGATTCCGGATCTGGACCAGGCGCTGTCCGGCGAGTTGCAGACGACCGACACCACCGCGCGCTCCCGGCTCATCGGCCAGGCGCAGCAACTGGTGCTGGACAACGGGCTGTGGATACCCACCATCGAGCTGTCCCAGACGATCGGTGCGTCGGCCGCGGTGTCGGACCTGAAGTTCGAGGCATCGGCGCGGCTGCAGTTCTTCGACACCTGGCTGCACCGGTAGGCGGCGACCGGCGGCGGCTCAGCCTTGTCGCCGCCGGGCCAGCGGCGCGTGCCAGTGGTACCGCAGGGCCGGTACCCGGAAAACGACCGCACCCGCCGACGCCGCCGCGCCGGTCCAGGCGGTGAGCGCGCCGAAGCGCAGCAGCGTCGCGGCAACGCCCGCCCCGAGCGATGCCGACCATGTCGTAATTCTCGCGTACGGCCAGCAGCGCACCGGACACCCCGAAGGCGAATACGCCGAGCAGGTCCGCGGCCCGCTGCACATCCTCGGCCGTCGAGGTCAGCCCGATCATCGAATCCCTTCCTCGTCCGGTCGCCGGTCAACTCCGGGCTATCGCGGAATGGCAGGCCGGAACCTGCCGGGCGGACGGAGCGTCAACGTTTACGCCGCGTGTGCAGGCCCGGACGTGATCGCGCGGATTTGTTGCGGTACATGGCCGTATCGACGGTGTGCATGAGGTCGTCGATGGCGTCGGGAGGCTCGTCGACCAGTGCCGTGCCGATCGATGCGCCCACTGAGATCGTATGTCCCGCAATGGTTATCGGATCGGACAGCGCGTCGAGCAGGTGACGGGACAGGGCATCCAGCATGCTCTCGTCCCGGCAGTTCTCGATCAGCACGATGAACTCGTCGCCACCCAGACGCGCCGCGAGTCCACCGGGTTCGGCGGCCTCCCGCAACCGAGCGGCCACCGCCTGCAACACCCGGTCGCCGACGGTGTGCCCGAACGCGTCGTTGATCTCCTTGAAGCCGTCCAGATCCAGATAGCACAGGCCGATCGGCGGCGAAGCCTGCGCGAGCCGGTCGAAGAACAGCGTCCGGTTGGCCAGGCCGGTGAGATTGTCGTGGTGCGCGTCGTGCCACAGCTGGTCGGACAACGCCTTGCGCTCGGTGATGTCCACCGCGACGCCGATCAGGAAGCGTATCTGCCCGTTCTCGTCGCGGACCGCCGACATGGACAGGTCGATCGCGGTGCGATGCCCACCCGGATGGGTGTATCCGGTCTCCAGCCGGAAACGGTCGATCGTGCCCTCCAGCAGCTGCTGGAACTGCGCGTAGGCGGGCCCGATGTTGATCGGCCCGAGCACGTCGGCGACCTGCATCCCGGTGATGGATTCCGCTGGCGCGCCGAACATTTCGGCCATCGCGGCATTGACGTCCACCACCCGTCCGGTGCGCACGTCGATGGTGCCGATGCCGACCGACGCGCCCGCGAAGATGGCCGAGAACCGTGCCTGCGACAGCTGCCGCTGCGCCTGCGCCTCCCGCACCGCCGACAGCGCCGCGGCGAGGGTCGTCTCCTGCTCCGACAGCGCGGCCGCGCGCAGGGCCGCGGTGAATCCGGCGGCGAATTCCGCGGCCACATCGATCGCGCGTTCCCGCACTCGCTCCGGATCGGTCCGCAGCCCCTGCGAATCGGGCGTCTCGACGACGGCCCGGACCATGTCCCGGCAGATCACCGATACGGTCCGGCTGACCGCCGATTCGTCCCGATAGTTGGCCGCGACCAACGCCGCGGCGGCGACCCGCGCGGAGTCCAGGCCGCCGTCTCCGCGCAGCGTGGCCAGCAGCTGTTCGCCCAGCCCGGCGAGCAGGGCCTCGATCTGGGTGCGGGTCAGGGTGGGGGCGACGACGCCGTCGAGCGCGTCCGCCCAACGCACCGCCAGCTCGTGCGAACCCACCTGAGCACCCCTGTCCGAATCGCCCCCGGTCAGACCTTACGGCCCACACCCGCCAGCCCGAGCGAGCGCCCCGGCGTCTCGTGCAGGTCCCGGTCGGATTCCGGACGCCACAGCGGTAGTTCGACCACGCCGGGCTCGACCGGCTCCCAGCCGTCGAACATGGCGGTGATGCTCGCGCGGTCGCGGAATCGGATGCCGGTGTGGGACTGGTTCGCCGACAGATCGCCGAGCCGGGCCGCGGCGCCGGGCCGCTGTGCCGAGCTCAGATGCGAGATCGCCACATAGCTGCCCGTGGGCACCGCGTCGCGCAGTTCGCCGACCAGTTCGCGCGGGCCCTCGTGATCCTGCACGAGGTGCAGTACCGCGATCAGCAGCACACCGATCGGTTCGCTGAGGTCGATCAGTCCGCTGTCCGCCGCCCTCGCGAGCAGATCCGCCGGTTTGCGCAGATCGGCTTCCAGAGCGTCGGCGTGGTCGTTGCCGACCAGGATGGTCCTCGCGTGCGCGACCGCCACCGGATCGATGTCGATGTACAGCACGCGGTTGCCCGGATCGATCGCCTGGGCCACCTCGTGCACATTGCCCGCGGTCGGAATGCCCGAGCCGATGTCCAGGAACTGGTGGATCCCGGCATCGGACAGATACCGGACCACCCGCCGCAGGAAGGCCCGGTTGCTCAGCGCCAGCCGCGGGAGATCGGGCACCAGCTGTTTGGCCATGTCCGCGGTCTTGCGATCGATCTCGAAATTGTGCGAGCCGCCCAGTAGCGCGTCGTACATCCGCGCCGGGCTCGCCTTCGTCATGTCGACACCCGCGGGCGCCCACGTCGGCCTGTCCACTCGCAAAACCCCTTCACATCCGTGATCCGAGCCGCCTCACGCGGCGGATCGTCCGGCACCCGATCACCCCGGTACGGGTGCACCTGCATGCTAACCGCGCGCCTGCCGCCGGAACCGGCATCTCGGACAGCGGCGCTCAGACCAGATTGATCGAGTCCAGGACGCGGGTGCCGATCTCGGTGTCGCCGGTCACCGCGACGGCGCAGGCGCGCCAGGGCAACCGCCGGGTGCTCCATTGCGGAAATTCCACCGACATCGCCGCGATGTGCGCCGCGGCCCCGGCGGCGCGTCCCGGCCGCACGCGCAGCCGTCCGCCGCGCTGTTCGAGTCGCCAGGTGCCGCCGCCGGGACCGGTGAGGGTCAGTGCCACCGGCGCCTCGAGCCAGTTCAGCGCCTCCCGGTGCGAATGTTCCAGCAGCGTGGTCAGCCAGCGCAGGATCGAGGTCATGCGGCGCGGGTCGGTGGCCGGGGCCGGGCGGTCCAGTGCCGGGGCGATGTCGTGGCGCACATGGGTGTGCCATTCGAACAGGATCATCGCGGGCGCGAGTTCGAGTGGGTACCAGCCCAATTCGCCGGCCGGGATGCGAAGCGCGCCGAGTATCGGCATGGTCAGCACGGTGAGAGCGGCGCAGCCGCGGCGGCTCCACGTCTCGAATTCAGCGGGAAGCTGTCCGGTTGTGTGCGAGCGTTTTTCGTCGACGAGTCGTTCGTTGAGGCGTTCCACGTCGCGGGTGGTCAGGTAGGCGGCGGCGGTCGGGGTGAGGATCGCGCGCAGCACGGTGGTCATGTGGATGAGTACGTCCGCGACGGACCAGCCCGCCGCGGCGCTCGGCGCGCTGAGGTCCGCGGAACTCAGATCGCGACAGAAGTCGAGCACGGCGAGCCGCTCATCGCGTAACGCGGGCAGATGTGGCGAACTCATCGCGCAGCCCCGCCGACCACCGGACTCTTCATGGAGTCCGGACATTACCCGGTCACGGCCCGGCTGTCCGCGCCGACGGGGAATACTCGAAGATTGCTGTGCGGCATGAAATCGGCATGGCGGATGCGGTGCCGAATGTCGCGAGTTGTCCGCAGCCCCTACGATTCTCCTGGTTGGTCGAGTTCATCGGATCGGGTTCGGAGGGCGGTGCTTATGTCGCAGTGCGGTTTTGCCGAATGATTGCTCATCTCTGTGGCGGGGCTCGGAAGCATCCGGCGATGTGGACTTGTCGGTGCTATGGGGCATGCTCTTGGCACGCAGACGTCTACGAACCCGCCCGGAGTGCACCATGTCATCGCGTCGAACGAAGCCGCAGCCCTTGTCCGACACAGAAATTCGGCAGATCGCCGCGGACCTCGCCGCGGATCGCCCACCGATGGTGTGGTTCACCGCGGAAGCGGTCGGAGTGCCCGAAGGCCGCTCGGGCAAGGTGCTCGCGCTCGGTGATCCCGCCGAGGGCGATTTCCTGCAGGTGCGGCCGACGGGTTCCAAGGATGTGCTGTCGTTCTCGCCCACCGAAGTGACGCTGACCAAACCGGCCAGGCGCACCGCGCCTCCAGCCGCCGCGAAACCCAGGAAGGACACCCCAGTGAGCATGCCGTCGTCCGTCACCCCCTCGCCGCTCCCGCCGAACCCGGCCCCGGAGAGCGCGGCTCCCGCGCAACCGGCCGCGGCCAAGCCCGCCGCGTCGAAACCGGCCGCCGAGTCCGACACCGCCGAGAACGCCAAACCCGCCCCGGCCAAACAGCCCGCCCGCCCGGCCAAGGCCGCCCCCGCTCGCAAGGCGAAGACCCCCGAGGTCACCGTCACGCTGTCCGGCACCGCCGACGGTGAGTGGACCGTCGATGTCGTCAACGGCAAGAAGCGCACCGTCCGGGGAATCGCGGTCGCGGGCTCCGCGGTCGCCCAGGCCGCCAAAATCCTGCACCCCGAGGTCGCCGAGGTGGTCGATTCGGTCCTGGAATCGGTCCGGAATTCGCAGCGCGTCAAGGTGGAACAACTCCAGTCCGAACTGGAACAGGCCCGCCGCGTCCTCGACGAACTCTCCGGTTAGGTGTGTTCTCCAGAGGCGAGCCCGAGCATGTGACACCGCCGTCCACCCCCTGTCCGGATTGCGATGGGGAGCGCGTCCCGGTGAGCGGTTCGGCGGAGATGTACCTCGTTGCCCGAGGAGGCGGTCGCGCCCTGACGGATCTGGCCGCGGTGCTCTGTCTGGGATGTGGGCGAGTCTTCTTGTACGCCGATCGGCTCGACAAGGTCCGCCAACGCTTCCGGCGGTGAGCCGGATTATACGGCTGTCTCGCGGTGTTTGCGGGAGTCGCGGTGCCACACCCGACGGGATTCGGGGTGGCCCTGGTGTCGCATCTCGTCGTGGAAGACGTAGCCAAGGGAGTATTCCTTGGCGTGATACATGGCCGAATCCGCCTCGCGCAGTAGGTCGTACACCGTGGTTTCGGTGGGCGCGAGGTCGGGCGAGAGCGGCGTGGGGACGTCCTGTGCGGGATCCGGGGTGACCTCGGTCTCGGCGGGTTCCGGGCACCGGGCGGCATGGCCGCGGATCTCGTGGACCGAACCCGGTGGCCGGGGGGAGCCCAGGGCGATGCCGATGCTGGCCGTGATCGAGACCGCGCCCACGCTGAGCTCGAAGGGATTGCCGAACGCGGCGATGAGCCGCTCGGCGAGGGTGGCGGTATCCGATCGGTTCGCGCAGGTCAGCACGACGAACTCGTCACCGCCGTAGCGCGCGGCCACATCGTCGTGACGGATGACGCGGCGGATGCGGGCCGCGGCATTGGCGATCAGCTCGTCACCGATGGCGTGGCCGTAGCTGTCGTTAACGGATTTGAATCCGTCCAGATCGATGAACAGCAGGCACAGCGTGCGCCCGGCCCATCGCTCGTGATTGCGGGCGGGGGCGCGCAGTAGTGCCGAGCGGTTCAGCAGGCCGGTGAGCATGTCGTGATCGGCCTGATACTGTGCCCGCCGCTCGCTGCGGGCACTGCGTCCGATGGCGCGCTCACTGCGCGCGAGCACGCCGATCAGCAATCCGGCGAGCAGTGCGGAGATCACCACTCGATCCACGATGCTGGGCCGGTGGCCCATGGTCGGCACCAGCGAGGCCACCACCAGCGCGACCGCGATGAAACTGGCCCGCTGACGGGACTGATCCGGCCGGATGCGCTGCTGCTGGCCCAGGGTGACCATGGTCGGATGCAGCGCCGCGAGCCCCACCAGCAGATACGCGCCCAGCAGCGGAATCAGCAGAATCTGGAAGGGCAGGTGGATCGACCCTGCCGCCACCAGGTTGTAGCCGAAATCGGCGACCAGGATGGCCAGCAGACTCGTGTGCAGCAGGCGTAATGAGGTTTCCGAGCGCATCGCGGTGACCACCGAATGGGTGACCACCGTGAGCAGCAGCGCATCGATGACCGGGTAGCAGGCCGCGATCAGCGCGCCCGATCCGTGCCCGCCGCCCAGGATCGGCGAGATCAGGAATGTCCACGAGGCCAGCAACGCCCCCATGCCGATCAGCCCGGAGTCCAGCAGCAGATCGTTGCCGCCGCCGTGGACGCGGCGCGGCGCGAGCCACAGCAGCGCCGCGAGCAGTACGCCGGCGTATCCGGACAGGGTGAACATATCGTCGAACAGGTATCCCTCGGCCGGGATGAGATCGCGCAGCATGATCCCGAAACCGAACAGTAGGGCCGATCCGGCCAGCAGATACCACGGCATCGGCGCCGGCGGTCGATGCCGCCGCACGCCCAGGGCGATCATCGCGACGGTCGTCGCGACGACCGCCGCCAGTACGGTGGTCACGACCGCTTCCGCGGCAGTGACCAGGGGTAGCGCAATCATGACCGCCGCTATCATCGGCACGAATGCGCGCCACAGTGGCCCGGCCAGATGCCGGAGGTCGACCGTGTGCTGATCACTGAGCATCATCAGTCCCCCTTGTCCGCTCCGTCCCCGATGAACCGTGCCGCGTAGTAAGTCTGTGAATCCTCCACCGCGATATCGACCGTCGCACGCTCCCCGATCGCCGTCCGCAGGGCGTCGGCGAAGGAGAAACGAGAGTTGTTGTACGAGCAGATGTCCCAGCCGACGGCCGCGCGCTCCGCCGCCAATATTCGGACGACTGATTCGATCATGACATGAAATGCGGCCCCTTGTCGCGCGCCGGGGGCGACCAATGTGAACCCTGCATAGTAGATCGCGCCACGCTCGGCGTGTTGCGGAAAACGCGCCGCGAAATATTCGGGGCTGATCCACGGCACGGTCTCCAGATGACGAGTCAACGTGGTCAGACCGATCGGTTCGCCATCGGGTGCGCGGGCCACGTGCTTCTGGATTCGCGGGTCTGTCATCTCCTGATGGAATTCGCCCGGATGCAGAACCTGCCGTGCGATCGCCCGAGTGCGTAACGGACCGAAGGCTTCCTCGTAGAGCAGTTGGAAGCGTTCGATCTCCGGATCCGGTATGGCGGTCTCCACGCTGACCCGGATGCCGCCGGCAGCCGAAGTCGCTGTACGCCTTGATCTTTCCGGTTCCTCGGGTTCGGTCACGGTTGATTCCATCCCGCCGTGTGATAAGCCGCCAGGGCCAGGGCGCAGGTCGGGCGTCCATCGGAGGTGGCCGCGACCGTGCTGGTGCACACCGGCCCGAAGACCCCGGCGCGGGCCGCGGTCATCTCGGTCAGGCTCTGATGGATGAGCTCGTCGACCTGCCTGGCGGTTTCGGCCTCGTGTTCGACGAACAGGCCCGCGCCCGAGCCGTCGTCGCGCACGGTCCAGCCGATTCCGGCCGCGGCGGTCGCGCCCTCGGTTTCGGCGAATTCCACCGCGTACACGCAGTACAGCCGATCGCCCCAGACGATGGGCCTGCGCACCCTGCGGGTCCGCTCGATCGTCGCGTACGGCGGGATCACCGACGACAGGCGGATCAGATTCGCTTCTCCCACACCGAGTTCGCGCAGTGCGGCGTCGAATGCGGAGATTCTGGTCGACCCCACTCCGACCGCCGCGCCGACCTCGATGGTCAGCGCGGCGGGGCGGGGCGGTGCGGTACTTCCGGTACCGAATGTCCCGTGATGTCGGTGGGTGATGAGCATCCTGGATCCTTCCCCCGGGGATCCCAGTGTTGCATTTTGAAGGGTGATCTTGCGGCAAAACTACTTTGAACTGAAAAACATCGTTTCATATCGGTCGGGTATCGCCCCCGGTCGCGTGGGCACGTGCCGGGGCGCATGCCGGCGGTCGGTGCATACCCCCAATGTGAACGCTAACGGCCCGCTAAGATCCGGACACGGCCAAGTGGTCGAAAGATGATTTACCGAACAGGAGAGCCGCATGCCACCCGCTGCCGCGCCACCAGGAATTGTCGAATCGGTGCTGGCAGGAGGCCCGGCACACGAAGTTTTGGCCGAGGGCGGCGGGCTGCGCCTGGACGCCTCGGCCGTCGACTACGTCCTCGTCGCGATCTATTTCGTCTTCGTGCTCGGCATCGGTTTGTTGGCCCGTCGGCGCGTGTCCACGAGCATCGATTTCTTCCTGTCCGGACGTTCGCTGCCCGCCTGGGTGACGGGTCTGGCATTCATCTCGGCGAACCTCGGCGCGGTCGAGATCATGGGCATGTCCGCCAACGGCGCGCAGTACGGCATGCCGACCATGCACTACTACTGGATCGGCGCGATCCCGGCCATGCTGTTCCTGGGCGTGGTCATGATGCCGTTCTACTACGGCTCCAAGGTGCGCAGCGTCCCGGAATTCATGCGCCGGCGCTTCGGCACGGGTGCGCATCTGGTCAACGCGCTCAGCTTCGCGATCGCCCAGGTCCTCATCGCCGGTGTGAATCTGTATCTGCTGGGTTCGATCGTGAATGTGCTGCTGGGCTGGCCGCTGTGGCTGTCGATCATCGTGGCCGCCGCGATCGTGCTGTCGTACATCACGCTCGGCGGTCTGTCGGCCGCGATCTACAACGAGGTGTTGCAGTTCTTCGTCATCGTGGCCGCGCTGCTGCCGCTGACGCTGGTCGGCCTGCATCGCGTCGGCGGCTGGAGCGGGTTGAAGCACCAGATTGCCACCAGGGTGCCCGACGCCGCACAGCAGATCCACTCATGGCCGGGTAACCAACTCAGCGGCTTCTCCAACAACATCCTGTCCGTGGTCGGCATCGTGTTCGGTCTGGGCTTCGTGCTCTCGTTCGGTTACTGGACGACCAACTTCGTCGAGGTGCAGCGCGCGCTGGCCACACATTCGATCTCCGCGGCGCGGCGCACCCCGATCATCGGGTCGTTCCCGAAGATGTTCATCCCATTGATCGTCGTCATCCCCGGAATGGTCAGTGCGCTGATCGTGCCGCAGATCGCCGAGTACAAGGCGACCGGCAAGGGCGATGTCACCTACAACGACGCGCTGCTGTACCTGATGAAAGACGTTCTCCCCAACGGACTTCTGGGTGTGGCGCTGACCGGTCTGCTGGCAGCGTTCATGGCGGGTATGGCAGCGAACATCTCCGCGTTCAACACGGTGTTCAGCTTCGACCTGTGGCAGCAGTACGTGAAGAAGGACAGGCCGGACGGCTACTACCTGAACGTCGGGCGTTGGGCGACCGTGGGCGCCACGGTGGTCGCGGTCTTCACCGCGTTCATCGCCGGGAACTTCTCGAACATCATGGACTACCTGCAGACGCTGTTCTCGTTCTTCAACGCGCCGCTGTTCGCCACGTTCATCGTCGGTATGTTCTGGAAGCGGATGACCGCGACGGCCGGTTGGGTCGGCCTGGTGTTCGGTACCCTGTCCGCGATCTTCATCTTCATCCTGAGCGAGACCGGGGTGATCAACCTGTCCGGGCAGGGCTCGAGCTTCCTGGCCGCCGGCGTGGCCTTCGTGGTGGACGTGGTGCTCAGCGTCGTGGTGAGCCTGGTGACCGCGCCCAAGCCCGCTGCCGAACTGGTCGGGCTGGTGTACTCCGAGACGCCCAAGGCCACGCTCAGTGATCCCGACGCCGCGTCGCTGCCCTGGTATCAGCGCCCGGTGCTGCTCGCGGGCATCGCTCTGGTCCTGGTCATCGTGCTGAACATCGTCTTCGGTTAGGAAGTGACGCAATGCTTTTCGATATCCGCACCATCGTCGGCGCGCTGCTGGGCATCTACGGCGTCGTCCTGATCATCGTCGGGGCCGTCAACCACAGCGCCGCGGATCTGCAACGCAGCGGCGGCTGGAACACGAACCTGTGGTCGGGGATCGTCATGGCGATCATCGCCGCCGGGTTCCTGATCTGGGTTCGCCTGCGGCCCACCCAGGTGCCGCGGCACACCGAATCCGGTAGTCCCACAGAGTAATCGGGCGACTACGCGGTAATCACGCGATCGGCCGCGACGGTGCGGTGTGCCGTCGCGGCCGAGTCGTGCCCGGGCCGTGCCCGGAAAATGCTTGGCCGAGAACGGCCCCGGCACGCGATACTGCTGCGCATGCCGTCCTTCGCGGACTTCGATCGCCGCAACTACCGCACCGTCGACGTCGCCACCGGGTACGACGGGTGGGCGCCCACCTACGAGCAGACCGTCATGGACGAGATGGATCTCGCGCTGCTCGATCGGCTGCGCCACCCGGACTGGCGCCGGATCCGCCGTGCCGCCGACCTGGGCTGCGGCACCGGGCGCACCGGCGGCTGGCTGCGCGGGCGCGGTATCACCGACATCGACGGCGTGGACCTGAGCGCGGGCATGCTGGCGCTGGCCCGTGTTCGCGGCGCGCATGCCACCCTCGCCCAGGCCGACGTGCGGGACACCGGATTGGCAAGCGGCGGTTATGATCTGGTGATCTCCTCGCTCATCGATGAGCATCTGCCCGACCTGGCGCCGTACTACGCCGAGGCGCGGCGGCTGGCCGCGCCGGGCGGCACCTTCGTCCTGGTCAGCTATCACCCGCAGTTCATGATGGTGACCGGGATGCCCACCCACTACACGCCCGAATCCGGTGAGCCGCTGGCGATCAGCACACACCTGCACCTGTTCAGCGAGCACGTGGCAGCCGGAGTGGGAGCCGGTTGGCAGCTCGCCGAGGTCGCCGAGGCACTGGTCGACGATGCCTGGCTGGCAGCGAAACCCAAGTGGGCGGCGCTGCGTGGACACCCGTTCACCATGGCGCTGGTGTGGACACTGCCCCGGTGACCAGATCCACGACGAGGTCTTCGGCGCCGGAAAGCTGAACCACGGCCCGGTCGCGTCCCCCGCGCGACGGGGAGCGATGGTCGACGGTGATGCCGATCTGCCGCAATGGCTTTCGTCAGCGCGGCAGCTCAGTGATGAGCGAGTGCGCGGTCGGTGAGTGCGCCGATGACCGGTGTGAGTACACGGGCGTAGCTGACCGTGAGGTGATTGTCGTCGCGGTACACCAGGGTGTTGCCGACGATGAAGGGGCAGCTCACGGCGGTACAGAACAGTGGGGTGAGCTCGGCATACTGCCCGCCGCCGGCCTCGGCCGCTTTCCGCTCGGCCGCGACGCCCGCGTCGTTCACCGCGACCGGTCGCGTGGGTTCGCATGCCGAGGCGTCGTCGATATGTCCGGACAGGCAGGTCGGCACGGTGGTGTGCGGATCGGGGATCGGCCCCAGGACCAGGACGGTCGAGCCGATCGCGCGGAGCTGGGCAACCAGGCGGGCCAGCGCGTCGACCCAGGCGCGGTCGTAGGAGACGAAGCCGAAGTCGCCGCCGTAGCGTCGCGACATGCCGACCACGATCAGCCGCGGATGTTCGGCCCGCAGCCGGGCCATGACCTGGCCGCGCCACTGCTCGCATTCGGTGAACTCCCGGCCCAGATACGGGCTGGTGATGTGCAGGTCCAGCAGTGGGCAGGTGACCTTGGACAGGGTTTCCAGCCGCCAGTGCCGCGCCGCGGCGATCGGCTCGAGCGCCGGATTCCACATCGCGGCATGCGAATCGCCGACCAAGGCCACGGTGGTGGCCGAGTTCGGGTCGCCCGAGGCGCACTCGGGCTGGCCCACCTCACGCCAGGAGCGCACACAGCCGTTGTTGAACACGTCGGCCTTGTCGCCGGGCGCGTCGCCGAGCGATGGACTGAGATTCCAAGGGACAGAACGGATTTGGGTCGAGGCTTCGACAGCCGACTGAGCTTGCGCCATCAGCTGCCGGACCGCCTCGTCGTGAGGGTCGAGGGCGGGAGCGGGCGACATCGGGCGTGGCGTGAGGACCAGCGACGGCGCTGCCGCGCCGTGCCCGACCGGCGCCGGGACGAGCACGAGCAGCGCCAGCGCCACACTCACGGCGACCGCGGTGCACGCGCCGCCGCAGGCGAGGCTGCGCACGGCCGAATTCCGCAACGACGCGGCGAAGCGCACGGGATTCTCGATCGTCCAGTAGGTCAGCATGGCGAGTCCGCCGGCCATCACGATCGCGCCGATCGCGCCGAGTCGTCCGAGCGGGTGGCCCAGCGTCAGCGGCGCCAGCAGCAATACCGGCCAGTGCCACAGATACCAGCTGTAGGACAGGGTGCCCACCGCTCGCACCTGCGTCACCGACAGGACCCGGCCGATCCCGAATCGTGTTTCGGCACAACCAGATACGATCACCAGGGCGGTGCCGACGACCGGCAGCAGCGCCGCGACGCCCGGATACGGCGTCCTGCCGTCGAGGTGGGCGCAGGCCACGACGATCAACGCCACACCGGTCCATCCGGCCGCCAGGGCCACCGATTTCGGCAACCGGGACCACACGACGGCCGCGAGCGCCACCATGCCGCCGACGGCCAGCTCCCACGCCCGGGCGGGCAGGGAGAAGAAGGCCCACGGCGGCAGCGTGCCGGTCCAGATCAGCGAGATCGTGAACGACGCCGCGGCGATGACCGCGAGGACGATCAGGTACGGCAGCGGTGCGGCCGATCCGGCTCGCCGTCGCCGCATGAGCCAGGCCGTCGCGATGATCAGCACGGGCCACAGCAGGTAGAACTGTTCCTCCACGCCGAGTGACCAGAAGTGCTGGAACGGCGAGGGCGGCGCGTCGGCGGCGAGATAGTCGGTGCCGTGCAGGGCGAGCCGGTAGTTCCCGGCGTACAACGCGCTCGCGATCGCGTCGCCGAGGACCTGGCGGGCCTGCAGCGGCGGTTGCAGTATCGCCGCGCCGATCGCGGTGGCGGCCAGTACGATGCCCGCCGCGGGCAGCAGCCGACGGGCGCGTGCCCCGTAGAACCGGGCCAGCGCGAGGGTGCCGGTGGCCGCGGCCTCGCGGCACAGGATTCCGGTGATCAGGAAGCCGGATATGACGAAAAAGATATCCACGCCGACGAATCCGCCGCTGACTCCGGGTATTCCGGCATGGAATAGCACGACGGCCGAAACGGCGATTCCGCGCAATCCTTCGATATCGGGCCTGAATCCCGTTCGAGGGGCATTATGAACCCGGTCTGCCCACCGAGTTGTCAACCCGTTTTCGGCCGTGTCCGTCATGGGGCAGCATTGTTATCGATCTCTTCGGCCATGCCACGACGACTCTCCGCATGCCGTGCGTTTTCGTTATCCGACCGATCGCGGCCGGCCCGGTTCCGAACGCCTACTTGTCCGATCGGTCGGGAATCCCACGGGCGGTGACAGTTTCGGCGCGAACGGACATGATTCGCAATCATCCCCGTGAGACGGGATCGGAGTCGAAGAATTGCGGAGCGAAGACATCTTCGATGCGCGGGCGGCTGGGGGACAGGCCCTGTTCGTGGTGGTAGCGCAGGTAGGTGTCGAGGGTGGTCCGGTTGGCGGCGATGCCGTAGGGCCATGCGTCCGGGCCGAACTGGGCCTCGTTGCGTTCGATCAGGGCGTTCATCCACGGGACCATGGTTTGGACCTGGTACAGCCTGCGATTGCGGCGGTAGCGTTCGGCGGCTTCGGTTTTCGCGCGGCAGAAGGCGTCGTAGACCTTGTGCACGAGCTCGGGGCGGGTTTCGAGCAGGCCCCGGCGGACGACGATGGTGTGCATGATCGGGAAGATTCCGGTGCGGCGGTGGTAGTCGCGCTCGAGCGGTTCGAAGTCGGGGAACAGACGGTTGACGTTCGGGGATCCGTCCAGCGCGCATTGCGGGACGTTCGCGGAGAACAATGCGTCGATCTCACCGGCATCGAGCATCGCGTTCAATGTCGAGTCGAGCGGGGCAGGGGCCACCTCGACGCTCGAGGGATGCGGGTGCGGAATGAAATCGAAAGGGGCCGAGGGATATTCGAGCCCGCCGACAACCCAGCGATTCGCGGCGGGTTCGAATCCGTACTCGTCCATCAGGATTCCCTTGGCCCACACGCCCGAGTCCTGCCCGTAGGTGCCGAATTCGCCGATGGTCCGGCCGGTCAGGTCGGCCGGGTGTGTGATTCCGCTGTGCGCGTTGACGAAGACGCAGGAATGCCGGAATACCCGGTTCGGGAATATCGGCAGCGCGATATACGGCAGCCCGTCCTCCAGCAGTCGCAGGTAAAACGTGAGGCCGAGTTCCGCGAAGTCGAATTCGTCTTTACGCACCGCTCGTTCGAATATCTCCGGCAGAGTGGGTGTTGTGCGCATGACGATCTCGGCGTCGTCGACTTCGACGCCGCCGTCGAACAGCGCCGAGGTCGTGTCGTATCGGTAGCATCCGATCGTGAGGGTTTGCTTGGTCATATCGAACTCCTTTGTCGGCGAGCTGATTTCGATACTTCTCGCTGCGTGAGGATCGCGTCCAACACTCTTTCCGCACATCCGATACCGGATGGGTATCGTATTGCGGTGGACCTTCGCTCGCTCCGGTACTTCGTGGCCGTCGCGCAGGAGCGTCACATCGGCCGTGCGGCGCGTCGCCTGCACATGACGCAGCCGCCGCTGAGCCGCGCCATCCGGGAACTCGAGGACGAACTCGGCGTGACGCTGTTCGAACGCACGTCGAAAGGCGTCACCCTCACGCCCGCCGGGACCGTGATGTACGACGAGTCGGCCGCCCTGCTGGAGCACGCCGACCTGCTCCGCACCCGCGTGAGCGCCGCGGCCGGCGCCACCACCCTCACGATCGGCACGCTCGCCGATACGGCCGAACTCGTCGCGGGAACGCTCGTCACCCGATTCCGGGCCCGGCATCCGTCGATCGAGGTGAGCATCCGCGAGAGCGATCTCGGTGATCCGACCGCAGGCCTGGGCGCCGGTTTGGTCGACGTCGCATTGACCCGAACCCCCTTCGAGGACAACGGAATCGGCACGCGCATCCTGCGCCGCATCCCCGTCGGCGTGGTACTTCGCGAAGACGACCCGCTCGCCGGTCGCGACTCGGTCTCCGCCACCGATCTCACCGGCCGCCGCTGGGTTCGCCTCCCGGACAACGCCGACCCGGTGTGGTCCGCGTACTGGACTGGCGGCCCGCCCGAAGCCGCGTCACCGACCGTGCGAACCATCCAGGAATGCCTGCAAGCCGTCCTGTGGAACGCGACCTCCGCCCTGGCCCCCCTCGACCAGCCCCTCCCCGCAGGCCTGATCGTCGTCCCTTTCCGCGACCGCCCCCCGAGCCACCTGGTCGTAGCCCAACCCGCGAAGGCGTCGAATCCGCTCGTCCGGAGTTTCGTTCAGTTGGCGGTGGACAGCTTCCGAGTCCGGTAGTCCCACAGAGTATTCGGCCAACCGCGCGTTCGTCCGCGCCGGTGCGGCGCGTCGTCGAGGCCGAGTCATGTCCAGTGTCGTCCGTCGCCGATCGGGTGTCCGATCATGTCCCCCAGGGATCACCCTCCGCCGCGGTCGAGCCGACCCGACCGACATGTCCATCGCCCCGACACCCGCCTATCCCTCTGTGGTCCAATGCTATTCATGCTCAGCCCGCGCGACGCCCTACTGGATCACGACGTCCCGGCCGACCGATATTCACTACGGGGTCTTCGGCCCGGAGAGCTGGGCGACGACCCAGCCGCCTCGCGCGCGTGGGGCGGCGAAGCCCGCGCTGTCACCGAGCGGCCGTGCCCTGTCGGAAAGTTTAATTACCGCTCTTCTTATTAAAGGTTATGGCGTAACCTTTAATAAGGAGGTGACATGTCCAAGCTTGTTCGACATCGTTGGGTTGGCAATCTGGACGGTGGCGGCATATCGCGCAGGGATCGAGGTTCCGGCATGTATCAGGTATACCTGCCCGACAGGCTGATGAACCGCGAGATCACGCTGTCCGGTGACGTTGCTGCCGACGTGACCGAGGCCGAGATCGCGATCACTCGACTGGACTCCGAAGCACGGGCGCTGGTGGAGACCGAGGCGCTGTCACGGTTGCTGTTGCGTGCCGAAGCCATCGCGTCGTCGCGCATCGAAGGACTCGAGATCGGTGCGCGACGTCTGCTGCGCGCTGACGCTGCCCGGGAGCTGGAAGGTGAGTCCTCGGATGTGACAGCGGTTGAGGTGCTGGCGAATATCGATGCGATGGCTGTGGCCGTCGAATCGGCCGGACCGGGCGAGCCGATTACCGAACAGCTGCTGTGCGAGGTTCATCAGCGTTTGCTCGCTGGTACTGGGCTGGCTGAACACGGTGGGTGCTATCGGGAAGTGCAGAACTGGATTGGGGGCAGCTCATTCAATCCCTGCGCTGCTGCGTTCGTGCCGCCCCCGCCGGAGGATGTGCCGGAATTGATGGCGGATCTCGTCGGTTTCTGTAACAGCGAAGACCTCCCGGCGGTTGCGCAAGCGGCGATCGCCCATGCGCAATTCGAGACGATCCATCCGTTCATCGACGGCAATGGCCGGACCGGGCGGGCATTGATCCACATGATTCTTCGCCGCCGCGGCATTGTCGGGAGGGTCCTCGTCCCGGTTTCGCTGGTTCTGGCGACCTGGAGCGATGCGTACATCGATGGCCTGACCAACTATCGATACATGGGTGATCCCGATTCGCCGGAGGCGGTCGAGGGGATGAACATTTGGATTGCCAGGTTTGCGGCGGCCTGTGCTCGCGCGGCCGAGGACGCGACCGTCTATGAATCCAAAGCAGCTGAGCTGCAACGTTCGTGGCGCGAACGGCTGGCGCCTGTGCGAGCGAACTCGGCTGTCGACGTGCTACTGGGTAAACTCGTCGGTGCGCCGATTCTGACCGTCACGACAGCCGCCGAACTGATCGGCCGTAGCTTCCCCGCTGCCAATTCCGCGGTTGAACGCCTCACTGCGGCAGGCATTCTGAAGCAGTTGAGTATCGGTCGCCGCAACCGCGCTTTCGAAGCCCCTGAGGCGATCGCGGCGTTCACCGCCCTGGAACGCCGGCTTGCGAGCCCACAGGGCGATACGCGGATTTCGGATCCCCAGCGGCCCGTGCCGAGGAGGGGCCGCCGCGGTGCCCATCCTCCGTGAACAAGGGCATGGGCGGATCATCCAGATCTCCTCGGTGGGCGGTCGCATCGGCAGCCCCGGAATGACCGCGTACCAGTCGGTGAAATGGGCCGTCGGCTGGTTCAGTCAATTCGGCCGCGCGGCATGGCAGCACCGGATCGAGATCGATGCGCAGTGGGCACACCTGGGGAGCCTGGCCACCGACCACGACGAAGCGGGTGGCGGTTGGCAGCGGCGCCAGCGTTCCCGAACTGCGCGTATGAGCTGAGCCGGGCGGTCCGAGTCTCGTGCTGCGGTAGTGTGCGGGAAACATGTCGAAAGGGCAGTGGGGCAATGGATTTGGGGCTATCGGGTAGGTCGGCGATCGTGTGTGGGGCGTCGTCCGGTTTGGGGTTGGGGTTTGCCCGGGCGCTGGCTGGGGAAGGCGCGCGGGTCACGATGGTCGCCCGGCGCGAGGATGTGTTGGTCGAGCAGGCCGAACCGATTGGCGGGCAGCCGGTTGCCGGTGATCTTTCGGAGCCCTCGACCGCCGCGGATGTCGTCGGGCGTGCCGTGGAGTGGGCGGGCGGGCTGGACATTGTGGTGTGGAACAGTGGTGGTCCGTCGATGGCGACCGCGTCCCAGGTGACTCCGGAGGATCTGCGCGACACCCTGGAATCGCTGTACCTTCCGGCTGTTCGCCTGATTCGCGCGGCATTTCCACACCTCGAGCAGAGTCCCGCCGGGCGGATCGTGGCCATCACCGCGAGCGGAGTCAAGGAGCCGATGCCGCAGATCGCGCTGTCGAACGCGATCCGTCCCGGCCTGGCCGGTTACCTCAAATCCCTGGCCACCGACCTGGCCCTGCGGGCGTCACCGTCAATTGCATTGCCCCGGGCCGAATCCTGACCGACCGCATGCGCGCGGTGTACCCCGAAGGCCCGCAACCCGAAGACGTCGCCGAAATCCCCATGCGCCGCTTCGGAATCCCCGCCGAGGTAGGCGCCCTCGCCACCTTCCTCGCCTCCGACCAGGCCGCCTACATCACCGGAACGACGATCAACGTCGACGGCGGCCTGGCCAAGACCATCTTTTGAACGTTCCAGGGCGGCAAGAACTCTGTGCAGTACGGAGGCCGAGCGATCGAGGGCTCCGCTACGGCGAGGTGGTGGCGTCGCTCGGGACGCAACCTTCCGCCGCCGCAACCGACAGCGGCTCAGAACTGTGAGTTGCTCGCGAAAGCACAGGGCAGCGTGAGTTGAGCTACCAGGAATTCCGTGCTGATCAAAGAATGACCACGATCTTGCCGTGGACGTGGCGGTCGGCTTGTTGTGTCACGGCGTCGCGAATCTTCTCGATCGGGAAGATCGCGGCGATCGGCACGGTGATCGTTCCGGCGAGGATCGCGTCGGTGATACGAGCCATCGCGTCCGGGCTCGCGTCGAATCCGCCGACCGCGCGCACGCCGCCGGGAGGGGTGGGGCCCGCGGCGATGGTGGCGATCCGCTCGGGCGGAACACACAGTGCGAGAGCGGTTTCGGCGGTTTCGGTGCCGAACAGGTCGGTGGCCGCGCTCACGCCCTCGGGGGCCAGCGCGCGCACCCGGTCCGCCAGTCCGGGGCCGTAGGTGAGGGGCTCGGCGCCGAATCCGCGCAGGAACTCGAACGTGCCTTCCGAGGCCGTCCCGAGCACTCTGGCACCGGCGAGCTTCGCGAGCTGTACGGCGAACACGCCCACACCGCCCGCCGCGCCGCCGATCAGGAGGGTGTCGCCGGAGCGCAGGTCGATCGCCGCCAGCGCGGCGGCGGCGGTCATACCCGCTACGGGAAGGGTGGCCGCCACCTCGTCGCTGATGCCGTCGGGCGTATGCCAGAGCATCTCGGCCGCCCCGGCGTGCGTATCGACCACCGCGAAATCGGCGACGGCCCGACCCATCGCACCGCCGTAGACACGGTCGCCCACAGCGAAACCGGTTGTGCCGCTGCCGACCTCGTCCACCACACCGGCGAGGTCGTACCCGAAGCCGGACGGCACGGTGATGCCGAACTGGGCCGCGGCCTGGGGGTTCGAGGCAATACCCCAGTCCATGGGATTCAGACCGGCGGCCGTGACGCGGACGCGGACCTCGCCCGGACCGGCGTGCGGTTCCGGAACCTCCCGCAGCTCCAGTACCTCGGGACCTCCGAACGTCTCGTAGATGACGGCTCGGCTCATGTGGACCTCCAAAGAAGAGTAACGGGACTTGGTGCCATTACTATACCTCGGGTGACGGGACTAAGTCCCGCTATACTGTTCCCATGGCTCGCTGGCAACCCAACGCATCACAGCGACTCGTCGTCGCGGCCCTCGAGCTGTTCGAGGAGCGGGGTTACGACAACACGACGGTGATTGGGATCGCCGAGCGTGCCGGGCTCACCAAAAGCACCTTCTTCAGGCATTTCCCCGACAAGCGGGAGGTGCTTTTCGGCGGCGGCACGATGGCCGAACTGGTCGCCGACGGGATCGCCGAGGCTCCGCCCGAGGCAGGCCCGCTCGACGCGGTAGCGCATGCCCTCGACGTGATCGGCAGAGAAGCTTTCCCTCCTGAACGTCGCGAGTTCGCCGCCCGCAGACAGGCCGTGATCGCCGCCCACCCCGAACTGCGAGAACGCGAGGCGCTCAAAGGACTCGGCCTCACCGCAGCAATGATCGACGCGCTCGAGCGCCGAGGCGTTCCCGACCTGACCGCCCGCGTCGCCGCCGAACTGTGCGGGGTCGCCTGGAAGATCGCCTACGAGCGCTGGAGCGACCCGGCCAACGACGACGAGTTCGGTGAGCTCGCGCGGCGAACACTCACCGAAGTGCAGGCCGTCGCGGAGTCCCAGGGGCGATCGTGATCAGGCGGGTGAGTCGAACACTCCGGCTCGGATGCCAGCGGTGAACGATGTCCACTCGTCGGGGGTGAAGACGAGTGCCGGGCCGTCGGGGTTCTTCGAGTCGCGCACGCCGATCCGACCGGCCGCGAGTCGAGCAACCTCTAAGCACTCCGCTCTTCCGGCATCTGCAAGAACCGAGCGATGTACTCGACCTCTATAGGTTTGATCTTCTCGGTCTCGCCTCGTTCCAAACGGCTGAGGGCCGACTTACTGAAACCTTCAAGGCCGTCGGCCAGCAGTGCGAGGCTGTACCCCGATGCTTCGCGGGCCTCGCGTAGGGCCTTGCCCAGTCGGCGGCGAGTTAACGTCGTGTCCGGTTGGACAGTGCGTTGCCTGGTCGGCATTCCTGTAAACCCCCATGATCAGGCGTCCCGATTTTTGCTGAATATCGTCCCGCTCCGGGACGGATTCTAGGACGCGATCGGGATCTTCGCAGGTAGTTCCACTTTTTCCTAGGAGATCTCATGCGTTGTCGTATCGCGATGCACCTTTCGCTAGCAATCTGCTTCGTGTGGATCAGCGAGAACGAACCCTGAACGTGGCGCAGGCTCGGGTGCTGCGGGTGTTGAACTGGGGTGGGATGGTTGCCGAGCGACGGGTTGCGGAGTCGGCGGGGTTGCGGCGCAACGAGACTCGGCGTGCGTTGGCGATACTTTCCGGACGGTTCCTGGTGCGGAAGGTCTCGCGAATCGGGGGTGTGGATCGGTTCGAGATCACCGATACGGGCCGCGCGGTGCTGGCGACCGAGAATCCTCCTTACGGAGCACTGCCGCAGGAGCCGTTGCGGGCCAAGGGTATTGGCAAGCCGCTGTCTTGGATTCGGTTGCGGTGACAGCGGATGCGCATCGTGAGGTGGCGCGGTGAGGTTCATCGAGCCGCCGCCCAAGGCGCTGATCTATTACCGCAAGGATCTGTCGCCCTGCTGGCAATGGCATGAGACACAATGTAAGTCGCTGGCCCGCCGCTTCGGCTACACCGTGGACCGCACGATCTGGTTCACCGCCCGCGACGACGCTCGCATGTACCGCCTCCTGCACGAAACCCTGGGGCACAACTGCGAAGCCATCTTCGTCCCCGATTTGGAACACCTCGATCTGGAAGCAACTTTCTTGCTCACCAACGGTTTACAGATCATCGCCCTGTGCGGGCACTCCAGCGGTGCTCCGGAAACGTACACCCATCGAACGCCCGGTTCCTACGAGGCGTTGAGAGCACATCGTCGACGTCACATACCCGGCAGGCCGATCGAGTGACTGCGCTCCGTCGCACAGCGGCCTGCCGGACGGTTGTGAACTGTCAACCGTGCCCATCGCCGAGCAATCTCCACAGTGTCAGGGCGAGTCCGGCTCGCATGAGTCCTGCTGGATCGGTGAGGTTGAAACTCATTGATCTGCCGAGGTTTTCGAGCCGTCGGACGAGGGAGCTGTGATGTAGGTGTAACAGGTCCGCTGATCGGCGCAGCGAACCGGCGGTGCAGTAGACATCGAGAGCATCGAGATCGTCTGGACGTGAGGCGATTCGAGTCCCCACGCGGAGGAGATCGTCGCCTGTCTGACCGGCGGCATCCGCCTCTGCTTCCGTGCGGGACGGCCGGATGAACCCGAAAGGGAATGCGTAGTGTCGGCCGGAACCGCCGTCATCGTCCCGCGCGGCCGTTGGCACCGCATCGAACTGGACGCGCCCAGCGACATCATGTCGGTCACGATGGGTCGCGGCAGCCGCCTCGAGCAGCGTATTCCGGAGTAAGGAACCACTTGCCACCATGCTCTGAAAGCGTACACTTACGTACGTGTCCGCTTTCAGAGATGTGGATCTGGCGATTCTGGGCGATCCGATGCGGCAGGCGATCTTCGAGCGTCTGGCTCGGCGGCCGTCGTCGGTGGGGGAGCTCGCGGAGTCGCTGCCGATCACCCGGCAAGCGGTGTCGCAACATCTGCGGGTGTTGCGGGACGGCGGGTTGGTGGTGGCCACGCCCGAGGGCACGCGGCGCATCTACCGGATCAATCCGGAGGGGCTCGCCGCGATTCAGGCGTATTTCCAACGGATCTGGGACGACGCGCTCACCGCTTTTCAGAAGACCGCCGACGCTGCGGTTACCGATCCCGAACAGGAGAGTCCCTGATGAGCACACCCGCTGTTCCGATATCGCAGGGTGCGGCCACGGTCGCCCTGCCGCTCGACCGCGCGTTCGCATTCTTCACCGAGTCGTTCGGCAGCTGGTGGCCCTCGGGATATCACATCGGGCGGTCCGAAGTGGCCGATGTGATTTCTCGAGCCGAGCGTCGGCGGGCGCTGGTACGAGCGGGGTGTGGACGGCGTCGAATGTGATTGGGGCCGGGTACTGGAATGGGAGCCGCCGCATCGGCTGGTGGTGACCTGGCAGATCAACGGGCACTGGCAGTTCGACCCGGATCCGGCGCGGGCAAGCGAAGTCGAAATCCGTTTCGCCGCAGATGATTACGGCACCACGGTGACGCTGGAACATCGTCACCCGGATCGTCTCGTCGCAGGCGAGGCCATCGCGCGGACCATCACCGAGCAGGGCGGCGGCTGGAGCACGCTGCTGGAGCTGTTCGCCAAGACCGCCGAAAACAGTTCCACGGGAGGCGATCCCGCGTGAACGATATGGAGATGGCTCGCCTCGAGCGAGCCGATCTGGCCGAATTCCTCGCCACGCTCACGCCCGAACAGTGGGAGCAGCCCTCCCTCTGCAAGGACTGGCGGATCCGAGATGTGGTGGCGCACATGATCAGTTACGAGGAACTCGGGCGCTGGGGTCTGCTTCGGCGCTTCGCCAAGGGAAAGTTTCTGTACGCCAACGACGTTGGTGTACGAGAGTTCAGCTTGCTCGGCCCCGAACAGCTTCTGCAATTCCTCGGCGAGCATCTGGTGCCGCGCGGCCTCACCGCCGGATTCGGCGGCATGATCGCATTGGTCGACGGCACCATCCACCACCAGGACATCCGCCGCCCCCTGGGTATCCCACGGCAGATCCCGACCGATCGATTGACTCGTGTCCTGGACGCCACGCTCCCCAATCCACGACTCGGAGCATGGCACCGAATCCGCGGACTTCGCCTGCACGCCAACGACATCGACTGGTCGCACGGCACCGGTCCGGAGGTGACCGGCACCGGCGAAGCCCTACTCCTGGCCATCACCGGCCGCCCCAGCGTCCTCGGTGAACTCACCGGCCCCGGCCGGAAAATCCTGGCCGACCGCATCGGCGCGTGACTCTGGGACTAGTGCTTCGCCCAGATCAGCGCCGCCTGCCTCGACGCACTGGGCGTCGACCTCGAAGGGCTGAACTTCCAGAAGGTGGAACACGGCCCGCCTCAACGTGACCGACGTCGGCGGCTGCTTCAGCCGGAGTTGGCGATCGTGCGCTGGCTGGGCTCGCGAAAGCCCGCAGCGGCGGTGGCCATCGCGTGGGTGATGGCCACCGCCCTGAGCTTCCGGCGGGTCGTGAGGTCGCGCCCTGCGACGATCAGGTCAAGTGGTCGTGCGCAGGTGTCGCACCGCACCGATTGCGATGTCGATGATCAGGAAGCCGAGCAAAGTGATGCCGAGCATGGGGGCGAACCATCCGATGGCGGCGGCGATCACGAGTAGTCCTGCGAGAATTGCCGGGTGGATTTCGCGTAGGACACCGCGTCGCGGGGGCGTGCCGAAGGGGAATCGGGGCGTGCGCTGGGGGCGGCGGCGCCACCACATCAGGTAGCCGCGCACGACGACGGTGATCAGGGCGATCATCGTCAGCAGGAGCAACAACTGATTGGCGAGGCCGAACATCATGCCCATGTGCAGGGCGATGCCCCAGTTCGCGAGCTTGGCCATCAGCGGCCAATCGGCGTAGCGCACGGTGTCGGTGACGTCGCCGGTGACGCCGTCGACGGCGATCGCGTCCTGGGTGAGTACGCCGGAGATTCGGCGTTCCTTCACCACGAATGCCGTGTGATCCGCTGCCGGGATGGTGATTTCGACCGGTCCGTCGACGTGGTGGCCGCGCGCTACCGCGAATACCTTGTCCACCTGGGCGATTCGGTCGGTGGAAGGGGGCTGCATTCCGCCGGAGGTGCCCGAGGACATGTCCATGCCCGGCATACTCATGCCCGGCATATCCATCCCAGGCATGTCCATGCCGGGCATGCTCGATGTGGTTCCCGGTTTCGTGCCCGATCCCGGCAGCGCGGTGCTCACCGACGGCGTCGTCCAGCTCAACCGGGCTCTGAGCGCGTCGACATGCGCGCCTGCGTACGTCGACCAGGTCATGCCGGTCGCGGACAGGAAAAGCAGCGGCACCAGCACCCACACTCCCACTGCCGCATGCCAATTCATCGTGCGCAGACGTCCCTTGCGGCCGAGATCCGGCCACGTCAGCCGCCGCAGCCCTCGGTATCGCGCGCCCGCCCTGCGCATCCACACCACCAGCCCGGCCAGCGCGACCACCCACAGCCAGGACGCGGCCGTCTCGCTGTACAGCCGACCGGGCTGTCCCAGATGGAGATTCCGATGCAACTGATCGATCCACGTCCGCAGCGGCAACGCCCCCGTACTGCCGTACACCACACTCGCGCCGACCGGCTTCGCGGTCACGGGATCCACGAACACGGCACGTTTCTCGGACTCACCCAACAAGGGATCGCTGAACAGCACCCGAGTCGTGTCTCGCGCATGCTGTGCCGGATCAACCGCCGCCAGAACAAGTTTCGGCTCCTGAGCGGTAGCCGCCGCCACCTGATCCGCCAGCGGCCGCGCCGGGCCACTCGAATCAACATGCAGCAGACCGCGATTCACGATCGACTCGACGGTCGGCGAAATCGAGTACAACGCCCCCGTCAGCGCCGCGATCAGAATGAACGGCCCGACGAACACCCCGGCATAGAAGTGCAACCGCATCGCCAGCGCTACCAGTGCGTTGCGCGAATTCGCCCGCGCGGCAAACGGTTCAACCGATCTCGCCGTGGTGTTCGACGTGACGTCCTGTGCAGCATCCAGATCGGCGTCCGCCGGAGTCTCGCATGCGACGCCCGCGGTCGCGATCGACCCGGTTGGCTGCTCGAGCGGTTCGCCAGGGTGCCCCTCGGGCGAGGTGCCGATCGGCGCAGTGTGCGGGCCGTTCGCCTGATCGGCATGCGGTGTGCTCTTCGACAGCGATGCATGATCATCGGCGAGCGCTGCATCTGCCTGTGCGCTCGGTCGTGTGACCTGGGAATCGTCGCTCGCGGCGGTGGTTGATTCAGTGGGCGGTTCGGCGGTGGCGTCGGGGATTGGGGGATTTGTGGTGCTCACGGCGTTTGCTCCTGGTCGGTTGCCACCCGTGGATGCGCGGCCGTCCGGGTGAATCCTCGATGTGCGAGGACGTCGGCCCCTCATATGCGGACGTCTTCGGTGTGGTGGGCGTTCCGGCAGGCACGCTCACCGTGCACCACGCGGCGGAGTCCCGGATGGGAGTCGCCGGATCGACGAGGCTCGGCAGTGCCCCGATCGGTCGGATCGACCTGACGTCCGCCGCCATTGCGATCGGGTGTTCCTGGTCGGAAACATCTCGATCGCACGATGCGGACGGTCCCGATGGCTCACGGTCGTACCGGACAGTGCCGGCGCGGCTATTTGTCTGCTCGTCGATGTCGATGCAGGACAACGCGGTTGCGTCCGGATGGGGTCCGGCGCTACCGAGTCGGGCCGAATCGGCCGATCACGCTGAACCGGGTTGTGCCCGATCCATGCCCGGTGGGGCGTGTGCGATCGGACGAAGCATCAACGGCGATCCGTTGACGTTCGCGACCGGCACGCTCGTCGGCACAGCTACAGAAGTTGCGCCGCAGGGCGTTCCGTCGGTTCCACCGCACGCTTCGTGATGTGCGGATCTCCCGTCGGCATGCGGGAGCGAGAGAGCGCGTGTGTCCCAACGAATCCGGTGTGACGTGCGTTCGATCCGATTGTGTGGTGCGAGGATTCACCCGGCGGCACGATGATCGAGGCCCTCGACAGGCGGCCGGGGGATCATCAACGAGCCGCGCAACGCGCGAAAAGTGTTCGTGCGCACGGGTGTACGGGTGAATGTGGAATCAGGCCGGGAGGGGTGGACCACGCGGTCGGCAGAGGTTCGCGGCGAAGATTCGGTGAATGACGCGGTCGCGGTGCGTGGTCGGCAGCGGCGACGGGGGAGGAGTCGCGGGCGGGTGCACCAGCACCGGCAGGGCACGGGACAGTGCCGCGATGAGGATTCGGTAGGCGGCCTCCGCGCCGTGGATCACGACCGAGGCGGCGCATGCGGCCGCGAAGTGCCCGGCCAGCATGGCCGGGCTCCACAGCGAGCCCGGATGCGACATGTCCAACATGTCCAGGGACATCACCGTGTGGCCCAGCAGCTGCCCGCCGATCAGTGCCGTGACCAGGCCGGTTCGGGTGGTGCGCAGTGGGCGAAGCGTCGTCACCAGCGCGCCCACCACCGCGCAGGCGACGACGAGCAGCAGCAGCGTGTTCGACCGCAGCGGCATGGCTCCGGCGGCCCAGCCGTGCGCCTCGATGGCCAGCGCACCAGATACGGCTCCGGCCGATCCCCCGCGCAGCCGCGCGATCGCGCCGCGACGCTGTTGCGCCGCAGCCGAATCGCGGGCCGGGGACCGGCCGGGGTCGAGAATCACCCGAGGATGATACCGAGACGGTAACGCCGGGCCATCGGTGAGGGGGCGCTACTCCGCGGTGACGTTCATTTCCACCAGCGGCTTGCGCAGCAGTTTGCCGGTGGCGTTGCGCGGGAGCTCTTCCAGGAAGATCACCTCGCGCGGCACCTTGTACCGGGCCAGGTTCGCCTTCACGTAATCCTTGATCTCCTGCACGTCGCGTTTGGAGTCTGGGGCGGGAACGACGAAGGCGCGCAAGCGTTTTCCGAATTCGCGGTCGTCCACGCCGACGACGGCGGCCTCCAGTATGTCGGCCCGGTCGGCGAGCAGATGCTCGACCTCCTGCGGGAAGACGTTCTCACCACCGGAGACGATCATGTCGTCGTCGCGGCCGTCGATGAACAGCAGACCGTTCTCGTCGAAGTGGCCGACGTCACCGCTGGACATCATGCCGTCCACGGTCTCCTTGGTGCGGCCGTCGGTGTACGCCTTGAACGAGTGCGCGTTCTCGATGAAGATCGTGCCCGTCACATTCGGCTCGGTGATCCGTTTGCGCTGGTCGTCGTACAGCGCGACCCGGATGCCGACCGGCGGCTTGCCCGCGGTGTTCGGCGCGGTGCGCAATTCCGGCGGGGTAGCCACGGTGATCACGGCGCATTCGGTGGAGCCGTACACGTTGTAGAGGGAGTCGCCGAAGTAGTCCAGGCTGCGGGTCACCACGTCCGGCGGGATCGCCGAACCGGCCGCGAAGATGACGTTCAGCGAGGACATGTCGTACTTGCTCAGGACCTCGGCGGGCAGATCGAGCATGCGCTGCAACATCGTCGGCACCACGACCAGTTCCTCGGCCCGGTACTTCTCGATGTTGGCCAGCGTCGCCTCGGGATCGAATCGCCTCTGCTGGAACACGATTCGGTTGCCCAGCGCCAGGCCGATGGTGAACTGCGACAGTCCGGTGGCGTGGAAGATCGGCGCGGCCATCAGGATCGTGCCGTCGCGCGGCACCGGAATCCGGTCGACCAGCTGCGCGGAGATGAAGGGGCTCACCTTGTCTCGCGGCGCGCCCTTCGGGGTGCCGGTGGTTCCGCTGGTCAGGATCACCATGCCGCCCGGCTTCGCGGGAAGTTTCATCGGATCGGCGGATTGGCCGGCCATCAGCGAATCGAGCGTCGGCACCGACGGATCGACGCCGTCCTTCTCGTCGGCCCAGGTCAGGATGCGCGGAACCGAATCCGGGATCGCGCTCATCAGGTCGACGAACTCGCTGTCGTGCAGTACCGCCTTGACCTTCTCGCGGAGGGCGACGTCGGCGAATTGCGGCTTGGCGAATCCGGTGTTCATCAGCACCGCGCGCACGCCGAGCTTGCCGGTGGCCAGCAGCGTCAGCACCAGGCCGCGATGGTCGCGGGCCAGCACCGCGATCACGTCGCCCTCGCCGATGCCCTGCGCACCCAGCGCGCGTGCCAGCGCGTTCGACTGCCGGTCGAGTTCGCCGAAGGTCAGCTCACCGCGCTCGTCGACGATGGCCGGGGAGTTCGGCCGGGTCTGCGCGGAATGCGCGACCACGCCCGCGAACGGGCCGTACTTGCCGATCGCGACGACCGAGCGCACGGCATGGTCGGGCCGCAGCGGATCGAACAGCCCACGCCTGCGCATCGTATTGGCCCCCAGGACCAAATCCCCCACCTTGCGGAGGGTGGCGCTTGCCGACGGAAGGACAGCTGACATAGGTACAACCTTCCGCGATCCCGCCTGACCTGCGCCGGGCTGACCGCAACATCGAGATCCAGTGCGTGCTAACACTAGCAAGCAGACCTGCTCATATGTGGTTAGCGTCTCTGTAACCGACGGTACCCCTAACCGGTGTGGCCGAACCTACTCTGTGATCCGATACTCGATCAGTTCACGACGCAGAAGCTTGCCGGTTGTGTTGCGGGGGAGTTCCTCGAGGAAGATCACATCGCGCGGCACCTTGTAGCGCGCGAGCGTGCCCTTCACATAGGCCTTGATCTCCTCGGCGTCGGGTGTGGCGCCCGGCTCGGCGACCACGAAGGCGCGCAACCGCTTACCGAATTCCGCGTCGTCCACGCCGACCACCGCGGCGTCGAAGACGTCGGGACGCTCCAGCAGCAGATTCTCCACTTCCTGCGGGAAGACGTTCTCGCCGCCCGAGACGATCATGTCGTCGTCGCGGCCGTCCACGAACAGCAGGCCGTGTTCGTCGAAATGTCCGACGTCGCCGGAGGACATATATCCGTCGATGATCTGCTTGTGCCGTCCATCGGTATAGCCCTCGAAGGGAGCGCCGGAGCGGATGAAGATGCGTCCGGTGACGTGTGTGCCGTGGATGCGGTGGCCGTCGTCGTCGAAAAGCACCACCTCGCAGGTCACCGGCGCGCGGCCCGCGGTGCCGGGCGCGATGGCCAGGTCCTGCGGCTGCGCCACGGTCGCGACGGCGCATTCGGTGGAGCCGTAGAGGTTGTGCAGCACGTGACCGAATGCTTCGGTGGCCCGCACGGTCAGTTCGGGCGAGAGGGCCGAGCCCGCGAGCACGATCGACTTCAGCGAGGTCAGGTCGTACTTCTGGCGGATCCGGGGATCCAGTTCGACCATGCGGTGCAACATCGTCGGCACCGCCACCAGCATCTCCACCCGATGTTCGGCGATCTTGCGCAACGTGTCCTCGGCGTCGAACCGGCGCGTGGTGACGACGGTGTTGCCCAGTGCGACCGCGACCAGCCAGGTGGCCTGGCCGGTGCTGTGGAAGATCGGCGAGACGATCATCATGGTGCCCTGGCGGGGGAACGGGATCCGGTCGACCACCTGGACCGTCGCCATCGGCGAGATCTTGCCGCGCGGTGCGCCCTTGGGCAGGCCGGTGGTGCCGCTGGTGAGGATGACGAAGCCGCCGACCTTCTCCGGAAGCGGCAGTTCGTCGGTCGGGTTCGCCGCGATGAGTTGCTCGATCGTGGTTGCGCCGGAAGGGATTTCGTGACCGTCGTCCACCCAGGTGAGTACCCGCGGCAGCTCCGGCGGGAGGGCGTCGAGCAGGCCGACGAACTCGCTGTCGTGCAGCACGGCCTTGACCTTCTCCCGCTCGCACACCTGCGCGAACTGCGGTTTGGCGAAGCCGGTGTTCATCAGCGCGACCCGCGCACCGGCCTTGCCCGCCGCGGCCATCGCCAGCAGCAGGCCGTGGTGGTCGCGGGCCAGGATGGCGATCACCGTGCCCGGCGTGATGCCCATCCCCTGCAGGCCGCGGGCCAGGGCGGTGGATTGCTGGTCGAGCTGGCGGTAGGTCAGCGAACCGCGCTCGTCCACCACCGCCGTGCGGTCGGGCCACAGCCGCGCCGCGTGACGCACCGCGGTCGCCTGCGATCCGAGGACCGCGCCCTCCCTGGCGGTCCGCAGCGTCTCCTGCAGATTGCCGGGATCGATGATGCCGCGCTCCCGCAGAACGTTGACGCCGCGAATCGTCTCGACCGCGTGAATCACCTTGCGCTGCAACTGTTCCAGAACCGACGTCACCTGCGACCACCTCCACGCGCCTACCGTGCGAGCCCGCACGTCTACCGACCGAGTGGTGTGGACGGTAGCAGCCGGATGCGGGCTGGGATGCAGAAATTCGGCCAACTGTGTCGGGGGTGAAATCGGAGCTCAGTTGCGCGGCGTGTCTGTCACGCAGTCGTCGGCGCGTGCCCGCAGATGCGCTTGTTCGGCGGTATTGGCGGTGAGTTCGGCCGCGCGGAGGAATTCGCGGGCCGCCTCGTCGCGACGGTCGAGCCGGGCGAGCAGGTCGCCCCGCACCGCGTGCAGCAGGTGGTAATCGTCGAGCATGCCGGTTTGTTCGACCGCCTCGACGAGTTCGAGTCCGGCCGCGGGGCCGTGCACCATGGTGATGGCCACGGCGCGGTTGAGTTCCACGACCGGTGACGGAAGGCGTTGGGCCAGAAGCGCGTACAGCCCCGCGATGCGCTGCCAATCGGTGTCCTCGGTAGTGCGGGCCGAGGCGTGCGCGGCTGCGATCGCGGCTTGCAGTGCGTAGGAGCCGGGCGGCACGGCGCGTTCCCGGGCGGTTATGTGTGCTCGTGCGAGTGCGGCGAAACCGCGGCGGATCAGCAGGTGGTCCCAGCGCGAGCGGTCCTGATCGGACAGCGGCACCAGGCGCCGGGCGACGTCGCTGCGCGCATCGAGCCGCGATGCCTGCAATTCGAGCAGTGCGGCGAGGCCGTGCACTTCCGGTTCGGACGGCAGCAGCGCGGTCAGGATGCGCGCCAGGCGCAGGGCGTCGTCGCAGAGTTCGCCGCGCATCCAGCCCTCGCCGGAGGTGGCGGCGTATCCCTCGTTGAAGATCAGATAGATCACCTCGAGCACGGCGTCCACTCGCGACGCCAGTTCGCTGTCCTCCGGCACCTCGTATGGGATGCGAAGTGTTTTGATGGCGCGTTTCGCGCGTACGATCCGTTGTGCCGCAGTCGATTTGGTCACCACGTAGGCGCGAGCGATCTCCTCGGTCGTCAAGCCGCCGACCATCCGCAGGGTCAATGCCACGCGAGCCTGGCGGGGGAGTGCGGGATGGCAGGTCGTGAAGATCATGCGCAGCATGTCGTCGGATATCCCGGCGCCGATCGTCGCGTCGGCGCCGGGAAATCCCGACCTCTGCTCGTCGAGGAGGTCCCGTCCGAGCAGCGCCAGTTTGCGGGCGAAGGTCGCATCGCGCCGGAACCGGTCCACCGCACGGCGTTTCGCCACGGCCATGAGCCAGCCGCCCGGATTCGCGGGCACGCCCTCGCGCGGCCACTGTTCCAGCGCTGCCACGTGCGCGTCCTGGGCGAATTCCTCGGCGGTGTCGATATCGCCGACGACGCGGGTCAATCCGGCCACCAACTGCGGCCATTCGATCCGCCAGGCGGCCTCGACCGCCCGTCGGGCGGTCGAGGGCTCGGTACTCATCGTCGGTGCGGGCTCACGACTGGTCCAACTGTCTGACCTCGATCTCCATCGTCCACTCGGGTCCGTGCACACGCAGGAATCGGGATGCCCATTCCACCGCCTCGTCCCGGGAGCGGGTCTGTAGCAGGCAGTAGCCGCCGATGATCTCCTTGGATTCGGTGAACGGGCCGTCCAGAACGGTCAGCTCGCCGTTCGAGAGCCGGATCCGCACCGCTTCGTCGAGCGGCCACAGCCCGGCGGTGTCCAGCAGGACGCCCGCCTTGGTCATCTCCTCGAGTAGCTTGTCCATATCCTCGGCCAGCGAAGGATCCGGGCCCTGGACCGGTTGGGCCGCCGGATCGAGGCGGATCAGCAGTAGATGTCGCATCGGATGTCCTTTGCTCAGGCGACCTGGTAGCGGACGTACACCGCACCGGAGTCGAACGACTTCGATTCAGTCAACCGGAGGTCGAGCGTCGTCTTCTCCGGGAACAACGGGGTGCCGGAACCGATGACCACCGGGTGCACGACGATCCGGAACTCATCGATCAGGCCCAGATCCAGGAACGAGTGCACCAGCTTCGGGCTGGCGTAGATCGCAATCGTATCGCCCGGTTGGGCTTTGAGCCGCGCGAACTCTTCGGCGAGATTCCCGGTGATCAGGCGCGTGTTGTTCCATTCGGCCGACGCCAGCGTGGTCGAGCAGACGATCTTGTCGAGGGCGTTCACCCATTGCGCGTGTGCGCGCTCGTGCGCGGAGCTCTCCTCGGTGGGCTGATTCGCCCAGTAGCCGTACATCCCGAGGTAGGTCTCGCGTCCGTAGACGGCGGTGTCGAAATCGGCCTGGATGTGGGTTGTGTACTCCGCGAGCTCCTCGCTGTAGGCGCGGTGGGTCCATTCGAACCCCGTTCCCTGCCTCGACGAAGCGAAGCCGTCCAGGGTGAGATGTTCGAACGCCACGATCTTTCGCATGCTTGCGTCCTTTCGGTTGTGCGGCCGTTTTTCGGCCCCTTCACCTACCCGTCGAACGAACGTCCCCGGAATCGACACGGGGTCGGAACTGTTCGGTCGGCGCGATCCTGTCGCAGGATCGGCTTCGCGGGACGTGCCCGAACTCGCATGTGTCAGCCCCCCTTTCGATCTGCCGCCCCTCACTCGCTTCAGCATGGCAGGTGGGTACGACAGGTTCGCCGTGCCGCGCGGCGCTTTCGCTGGGACTGCGCTGTGCCTCTAGGGTGGGCTCATGCGTATCGCGGCATTGACAGCGCTCGTACTTCTGGTGGCGGGCTGTTCGACGCCCACCGATCAGCACGCGCACACCGTTCCGCCGAGCCAGGCGGCCACCTCCTCCGCGGCGGCCTCGACCACAGCGTCGTCCGGTGGTGCGCCGGGGCGCGGGGCGTCCTTCGCCGCGGTCGATGCCTGGGTGCGGGGCGGTCGCGCGGCCGAGGCGGCGCAGTACGCCACCGCGACGACCCAGGACGGCACGGCCACACCGCTGAAGGGCGGTGATGTCGCGTTCACCAGTCCCACCGGAAAGATCAAGTGCACCACCGATTCCGAGGAGGGCATGCCGGGCCTGTCCTGTCTGGTGGATCTGCGGAACCCGCCCGCCCAACCGTCCCGCAGTGGCGAGGGCGAGTACGTGGCCAACTGGATCGACTTCACCGGTACGAAGGCGTCGGTGGGGTCCATGCACGGTGATCCGGGACCGTTCGTGCGCGGCTACGGCAACAAGCTCCCGTACGGATCACGCATCGCCGCAGGCGATTACACCTGTCGCATGGATTCCAGCGGACTGGTCTGCGAGGACAAGTCCACCGAGTCAGCGGTCCGCATCAGCGACGCCGGCATACTGCCCTTCGGCTGCCTGAGGGAGCAGACTCCCACCGAGGGCATCGGTGAACTCTACGGTTGCTGAGAGCGAAAACTGTTGGCGTCCAGAGGGTTCGAGTGTTCAGTGAAGGTGCGGTGTTACCGGCGCAGGAGCACCGCTCCGATCGAATAGGCATGACGGTCCGAGTCGATCGCATGATCTCGGGCGCAGCGAACCGGCGTGGGTCGAGAACTGGACTCGCGCCGGTTTTTTCTTGTGGCACACGGTATTTCGGATTGTATGGTTGATCGGGGATGCTCCCGTGGGGACTTCGTTCGCGGCGTCGGCAGATCGGTCGACGAACCCCAGGAGCGGCAATCCCTCTCCGGCGCAGGAGAATTGACGCGTCATGCCGCTAGATAATGGCACGTTGAATTTTGTTCTGTTACACCGAATGATGGCATGTTACGCTGACTGGCGTAACATCCCTGAAGACCTGCCAAGCCGTCATATGTGGCGCCGGTGCTAGCGGCACACTTGGAGGATTCAATGCTGTTGATTCCGGAGTATCGGATAGCTCTACTGTTCTACGGCCTCGGTGACGATCCGCCCGTGCGCGGCTCGCTCCTCTGAATGCGGCTGTACAGTCGCAGGGTGGGTACGCGATTTTGTCGTGCCATTTTCTCCGGTTGTCGGCGAATCCGGGTGGTCGGCGAGGCCTGCCCTGCCCGCATATTGCTCGAAGCCATTTATCGCCGAATGTCATCAGCTCGTTGATCGATCGTCCTGCAAAATCATAATTTCATCTAGGGAGTCCTCATGTTCGCCGAAAGTCGCATTGGTGAACCTTCCATCGGAACGGCCCGGGATTCACCCGTTGTGCTCACATTCCTGCCCACTTCGGGTGCGGTGGCCGCCGATATCCCGCTCGTACCCGCGCGGGCGGCCGAGATCCGCTTGCATCGCGCCGCGCTGCGCGACGTCCTGAACAAGGCCGACGACCGGATCGTCGTCATCGTCGGCCCGTGCTCCATCCACGACCCCGTCGCCGCGCTCGACTATGCCCGCGGACTGGCCGCGGCGGCACAGTCCTTCACCGACGACCTGATCGTCGTCCTGCGGGCTTATCTGGAGAAACCCCGGTCGATCGTCGGGTGGAAGGGGCTCGTGCACGATCCCGGTCTCGACGGCAGCGGCGACCTCTCCGAAGGGTTGCGGATCGGCCGGCAATTCCTGATCGACGCGGCCGCGACCGGGCTGCCCCTCGCCGGGGAGTTCGTCGATCCGCTGGTCGCCTCCTATCTCGCGGACGTCTTCAGTTACGCCGCGATCGGGGCTCGGACCGTCACCAGTCAGCCGCACCGGCAGCTCGCCTCGTGGCTGCCGATGCCGGTCGGCTGCAAGAACACCGTCGACGGCGATGTCGAGGCGGCGATCAACGCCATGCAGGCGGCCGCTCAATCGCACATATTTCCCGGTATCGGCGTCAACGGCATCCCCGTCGTGCACCGCAGCCAGGGCAACCCGTACGCGCATCTCGTACTGCGCGGCGGCTCCTCCGGGCCGAACTACACTGCGCACTCGGTGCAGGCGGCGCTGCATGCCCTGGGCGAATCCGCGCTGCCCGAACGAGTCGTCATCGACGCCTCGCACGGCAACAGTGGTAAAGACCATCGACGCCAGCCGGCCGTCGTGACCGATATCGGCGAACAGATCGCGAGCGGGCAGAGCGGCATCGTCGGCGTCATGATCGAATCCTTCCTGCTGGAGGGAAAGCAATCCGCACCGATCGAATACGGAAAGAGCATCACCGACGCGTGTATCGGATTTCCCGAAACTGTCGCTCTGCTCGATGTGCTCGCCACGTCGGTGCGTCGGCGACGCGTCGTCGCGCGTCGCCGGAATTGACCAGAATGCGGACGATGAAATCTTGAACGACTGATCGCCCGACGGCCGAATACCGGTCGGATCGTATCCGGAACGACCTGCTGTTGAAACATCAATGGCAGGCGATAGGTCATGGCTTTCCGCTCTGACCATTACAGAATCTTTTCATGTCATGAGTATCGGGAGTTTTCCATGAGTCACCAACGATCTGGCGACCGTGTGCAGGGCCTGTGGTCCGACCTGGTCCGCTGCGATGAACCGCTCGAACCGGCCCGAGCAGCGCGGGGCAATATCCTCGGGCGGATCAAGTTCGCCGCCGCGCCCGCCGCGCCCGCTCTGGTCGGCGGCGCCCCGCGCCTGACCACCCATATGGCCAGCGGGAATGATGTTCCGGCCGAAGAGATTTGGCGCACCGAACTGCCGGTTCGAGTCGGCCAGGACGGTTCGGCCGTCTTCGCCGAGGACGGTGAGCATCTGTTCTACGCGGCACGTCTCGAGCCGCAACCCGTCTACCGCGATCGGGTGCGCGAAATGTACGAGAACGCCCTGCGATTCACCTGGGAGCGCGGTTACACCGAGCTGGTCCGCATGTGGAACCTCATCGGCGGAATCACCAGCCCGAACGCGGACGGGGTCGAGATCTACCGCGACTTCTGTGTCGGCAGGTCCGAGGCGTTCGCCGCCTGGAACGAACGATTTCCGCAGTTGCCGGCCGCCACCGGAATCGGCACCCTGAGCCCCGGCGTCGATCTGTGCTTCTTCGCCACGAAGCCGGGTCGCACTGTGCACCTGGAGAATCCGCGGCAGACGCCGGCCTACGAGTATCCGTCCCGGTACGGGCCGAAGTCTCCGAGTTTCGCACGGGCGACCTTCCTCGAGGGGCAGGGCGCGGGAAGCCTGTTCGTCTCGGGTACGGCGAGCATCCTGGGCGAGGACACCGCGCACGTGGACGACGTCGCATGGCAGACCGTGGAGACCCTGCGCAATATCGATGTGCTCGTCGGCAGCGACAACCTGAGCCGATACGGAGTGAAGGGCGGCGGGTACGGCGTCCGGGACCTCGACCAGATCAAGGTCTACGTGCGCGATCGGGAACATGTTCCGGTCGTACGCGACATCTGCACCCTGGTGTTCCCCGCGCACTCCGAGATCGCGTACTTCAACGTCGACGTGTGCCGGGCCGATCTGCTCGTGGAGATCGAGGGGGTGTGCAGATGACCGCCTCGACGCAGATATCCGCAGCCGTGCCCGCGGCCGGCGTGGACGTCGGCAACCTGGCCGTGTGGTTGGAGTACCTCGCGGCGCGTAACGGCTGGCTGAAACGGACCGCGTATATCGAAGGCACGCAACACTATACCTACGGCGAGGTCTACAACAGGGCGCGCCGGATCGCGGAGGGCCTGCGCGAGCAGGACATTCGGCACGGGGACCGGGTGCTGCTGGCATTGCCGGACGGAATCGACTTCGTGACGACGTTTCTCGCCGCCCTGCGCATCGGTGCGGTGGCCGTGCCCGTGAACACCTTCTTCCACGCCGAGGAACTGCGCTCGGCCGAGCACATAGCCGAAGCGGCGCTGGTCGTCGTCGATCCCTTCCTGCGGAATGCCTTCTACGGCCGCACGGTGACGGTGCCGGAGTTGACCGAACACGGCGGCCCGGCGGATCTGGACAACGTTCCCGAGGCGGTCTCGGCCGATGCCCCGGCCTTCGCGGTATTCACCTCCGGCACAACGGGAGCGCCCCGCCTGTGCTTCCACGTCCACGGCGATGCGCTGCACTTCGATCAGGCGATCGGCAGTGTGCTGTCACTGCAGGAGGGCGAGGTCTGCTACTCGGTGTCGCGGATGTATTTCTCTTACGGCCTGGGCAATTCGGTGCTTCTGCCGTTGCAGCGCGGTGCGGCGGTGGTGCTCACGCCGCAGCGGGCGGACGAGGCCAGCGCACTGTCGGTGCTGCAACGTCATCGGGTCGGTGTGTTCTACGCTCAGCCGAGTTTCTACGCCCGGATGCTGGCCCACCCCGACGCCGCTCGCCTGAGCCGACTGCGTCTGGCGCTCGTCGCCGGTGAGATGCTGCCCCGTCCCATCGAGGACCGGCTGCGCGAACTGCTCGGGACCCGGCTGGTGAACATCTGCGGCACAAGCGAAATCGGGCACGCGGTGCTGGCGGACGGTCCGCAGGACAGCCATCCGCACAGCCTCGGCCGCATCCTGCCGCCGTACGGCCTGCGGGTGATCGACGACGCCGGGCAGCCGGTGCCGGACGGTTCGGTCGGCAAGCTCCAGATCTGCGGTCCGACAATCGGTCCGGGCGTGCGACGGGGCAGTGCGCCGCCGCTTCGGCTGGGTCCCGACGAGTGGTTCACGACCGGTGACGCGGCGCGGGTGGACGACGGCGTGGTGCGGCTGCTCGGCCGGGTGGACGATATCGAGATCGTCGCCGGAGCCAATGTGCATCCTACGGAGGTGGAGGATCTGATCACCGGTGTCGCCGGTGTCCGGGAGGCCGCGGTATGCGCCGTGCGGCGGGACAGCGGTGTGACGAGCCTGCGTGCCTACGTCGTCGCCGAGCCCGACGTGGACTCGAAAGATGAACTGGCCGAGGCGATCCGTTCGGCCGCCGAGGGATCGCTGACTTGGTACAAGGTCCCCGAAGATGTCGAATTCGTCGACGCTCTGCCACGCAACGCCACAGGAAAAATTCTCCGTCGAAAGCTGCGGGAGGTAACGAATGACGCGCGATAAGACGACCGCTGTCCGGGCGACGGCCGCATCGCTGATCACCATGGTGCTGTGGGCCTCGGCGTTCGTGGCGATCCGCCACGCCGGCGAGAGCTTCCGCCCCGGCTCGATGGCCTTGGGGCGCTTGCTGATCGGAGCCATCGTGCTGCTCGCCGTGGTGGCGGCCAGACGGGAGGGACTGCCGCCACGTGCCGCGTGGCCGGGGATCGTGGGCATGGGCGTGTTCTGGTTCGGGCTCTACATGGTCGCGCTGAATTGGGGTGAGCAGCATACGGATGCCGGAATTGCCGCCCTGCTGGTCGGCACGGGCCCGCTGTTCGTCGCGTTGCTCGCGGGTCTGTTTCTCCGCGAAGGGTTTCCGCGCCCTCTGCTCATCGGTATCGCGGTGGCCTTCGTCGGCGCGATACTCGCCGGGGTCGCCAGCGGCGGCGGAAGCACCGCGATAACCGGCGCGCTGTTGTGCCTGGCCGCCGCCGCGGGTCACGCTCTCGGCGCCATCCTCCAGAAACCCGCTCTCGCGCATGCCTCGCCCCTACAGGTCACCGCATACGCCAGCGCCATCGGCGCGATCGCCTGTCTGCCCTTCAGCGGTCAGCTGGTGACCGACGTGGGCCACGCGTCGGCGGAAAACCTCGCGGCAGTCGTGTATCTGGGCCTTCTGCCGACCGCGCTGGCCTTCTGGACCTGGTCCTACGCCCTGTCGCACATGCCGGTGGGCCGCCTGGCCGCGACGACCTACATCGTCCCGTCCCTCACCGTACTGATGGCATGGCCCGTACTCGGTGAGTTCCCGCCGGCCCTCGCCCTTCTCGGCGGAATCCTGTGCCTGCTCGGCGTCGCGATCGCGCAGCGCAAGTCAGCGTCGGCATCGGAGTCCACCGACTTCCCAGCCACCGAGGAGATCGGAGTGGACAGCCCGACCGGTGATTCCGTGCCGATACGGTCACAGGACTGACTCTCGGCTACCGCTGCGGTGACCGAATCCGGCCGGGAAGCATCGACCGTCGCCGGTAATCATGTTGTCCTGTAAGGGAACACCAGCGGTTGGGGCGGCTGGGAGCGTCCGGGTGTTGCCGAATCACAACGGCCTGGCCCGGATCACGATCCGGTCGAAGTTCGCCGGAATGAGAAACCGGTGCGGGCTACGTAGTCGCCCGCACCGGTTAGTCTTGTGCAACAGACTATTTCAGCTCTGTGCTGCTGAGTTCGAGCACGCGCCGGGCGACGATGAGCTGCTGGATCTGCTGGGTGCCTTCGAAGATGTCGAGAATCTTGGAGTCGCGGCTCCACTTCTCCAGCAGGGTGCGCTGCGAATAGCCCAGGGTGCCGGCCAGTTCGACTGCCTTGAGGGTGACATCGGTACCCATGCGCCCCGCCTTGGCCTTGGACATGGAGGCCTCGAGCGAGTTGGGTTTCTTGTTGTCGGCCATCCAGCCCGCGCGCAGCGACAGCAGGTACGCGGCCTCCCAATCCGCTTCCAGCCGAAGGAATTCCGCGGCGGCGGCATGCTGGTTCATCGCCGGAGTGTCGTAGGAGATCTCTACACCGGCCTCGGTCAGGATGGTGCGCAGCTCCTCGAGTGCGGCGCGGCCGACGCCGACGGCCATCGCGGCAACGAGCGGGCGGGTGTTGTCGAAGGTCTGCATGACCCCGGCAAAACCCTTCTCCACGTTGACTTCCGGGCTGCCCAGGATGTTGTCCTTCGGGATCCGGCAGTCCTCGAGCCGCAATTCGGCGGTGTCGGAAGCCTTGATGCCGAGCTTGTGCTCGAGCCGGGCGACGGACAGGCCCGGGGCATCTCGCGGCACGACGAACGATTTGATGGCCGCGCGGCCCTTGCTGCGGTCGACCGAGGCCCACACCACGATGTGGGTGGCGCGCGAACCGGCGGTGACGAAGATCTTGGTGCCGTTGAGAACCCACTCGTCGCCGTCGAGGGTGGCGGTGGTGGTCACCGCGGCCGAGTCCGAGCCGAAGGACGGCTCGGTGATGGCCATCGCGGCCCACACCTTGCCGAACCGCTCGAGCTGCTCGTCGGTGGCGACCGCGGCGATGGCGGCGTTACCGAGGCCCTGGTAGGGGATCGAGAGCATCAGGCCGACATCGCCCCAGGAGGTTTCCAGGGCGTTGAGCAGTGCGGACATATTGCCGCCGTTGGAGTTTCCGAGCAGCTCGGTGGCATGCGAGTTGTCCTCGCCGTCGGCCTTGGTCTCGGATTTGCGGCCGCCGGTCGCCCCGGAGATGTCCTGGGTGCCGGAGTCGGCCAGGCCCTCCACCATGGCGGCCATGGTGTCCAGCTCGACCGGGTAATCGTGTTCGGCGAGGTCGTATTTGCGCGAGGCCGGGCGGAAGATCTGCGCGGCGACCTGGTGGGCCTGATTCGCGCTGGCCCGCAGCTTCTTCGGAAGTTCGAGATTGATCATGGATTCGGCTCCATCAAGGGGCTTGGGGGTCGCGGGGCTACCCGCACGACTTCGGTTTCGGGGTCTTGTCAGACCAATACGACGCCCTCGGCGACGCCGACGGCGCGCAGATCGCGGTACCAGCGTTCGACCGGGTGCTCCTTGGTGTACCCGTGGCCGCCGAGCAGCTGCACACCGTCCAGGCCGATCTGCATGCCCTTGTCGGTGGCGAGCTTCTTGGCCAGGGCCGCCTCGCGGGCGAAGGAAAGGCCCTGCTCCGCGCGAGACGCGCCGCGCAGCGTGATCAGCCGGATGCCGTCCAGTTCGATGGCGATATTGGCGACCATGAAGGCCACGGCCTGGCGATGCGCGATCGGCTCGCCGAACGCCTCGCGCTCCTTCACGTAGGGCTTCACGTAGTCGAGCACGGCCCCACTCGTGCCGGCCGCCAGCGAGGCCCAGCCCAGCCGGGCCAGGCGCACCGCGTCGGCGTAGTCCTCGGCGTGCTGTGCGGCATCGCCGTCACCCAGCAGCGCGTCGGTGGCGACCGGGACGTTGTCCAGGATCAACCGGCCCAGGCCCGCGGCGCGCAGACCCATACTCGGATCGGCCTCGATCACCACGCCGGGAGTGTTCGACTCGACAACGAAAAGCGCTGGGCGGCCGTCGAGTTCGGCGCCGACGATGAACAGCTCCGCGTCACCGGCGGCCGGGACGAGGCTCTTGACGCCGTTGAGCCGGTAGCCGCTGGGCGAGCGAGTGGCCTTGGTGGACAACGCGAACGGATCGAACAACGCCCGCGGCTCGCTGATCACGACCGAGGACTGCGGCACGTTCTCGCCGGTGAACGCGCCCAGATAGGTCTTCTGCTGCGCGTCGGTGCCCCACTGGGACAGGGCGACCGCGACACCCGAAGGGGCCAGGATCGGCAGCGCCAGGCCCATATCGCCGTGCGCGAGCGCCTCGGCCACAAGGGAATTGGTGACCGCACCGCGTTCGGTGGCCGCACCCTCGAGCTCCTCGGGCACATTGATCAGCGTGATGCCCAGCTCGGCTGCGCGCTCGAGCAGATCCTGCGGCGCCTTGGTGGCGGCGTCGGCGTCGGGGGCGGCCGGGCGCAGGATCTCCCCGGCGAAGTCGCGCACCGTCTCGACGATCATCTGCTGTTCATCGGACGGGGTGAGGTCGAAGTAGTCCTTGTGCCGGGATTCGTTGGCGGGCAGGCGCTTCGGCTTGCCGCCACCGGCGACCTTGCCGAAGGCGCGGGTGGCCGCGCCCAGGGTGCGGAATCCGGTCTTGGTGCCCTCGTAGGTCATCCGCTCGATGGGCTTGCGCAAGTTGTACTTCTCGGCCAGTTCCGAGCCCGTGATGGTCGTCATGACCCGCATGGCCGCGCCCATCCAGTCACGCTTGACCGGGTTCAGCCCGACGGCGGAATCCGGACGTCGCTTCGTTGCGGTGTCTCGAGTGCTCATAATCACCAGTCTTTTCGGGGTGGTGGGGGTGATCGGGTGGTCCCAGCTTCTTACTTGTGAGTAAGTCTATCTTACTCCAGAGTAAGAACCAGGCCAACCGGGAGCACATTCACCGCGATCTCGACCACAACACCCCGGTCCGGGCCCATTGCGCGGCTGATTCCCCTGCGGGGTTTCATGCCTGCCGAGCGGCCGCACTGAACCTTCCGACCGGCCGGAACCCGGGGTGATCACGGCCGGCCCGCCGTCGCATTCCGGCCGGATCGCCGTGGGCGGGATCCGGCCGGAGGGTTTCGGACAGTTCGGTCCTGCGATCGGCGGGCCCCGGTGTGTCAGCGGCCACGGTGACGCCGCAGGCACCTTGGAGCAACTCACAGGCGAGCGATCGGGCAGGTTGTGATCGGAGATCCGCGGCCTCCGATCGCGCCGGACTACGGGATCGGTTGCGTAGTACTCGACGTTCACCGGCAGGGTTCGCCCGGGTTTGAGCTCGGCCAGCAGGTCCAGCACGCGGTGAGTGCGCGAAAAGGGGGCATGCTGTTGTCGGTCGCGCATGCCGGGCCGGGGTGGCTTGTCGTGGGGGACGGTAAGCTTCGTGCGGGTCCGGCTGTTGCGAGAGGGGTACAGGACATGGGCGTCGAGGCGATTGCTCACTATGTTCTGCCGGACTCTGCCTACTTGATGTGGGTTCGCGATGAGCTGGTCGACTATCTGCATCTGCCGAAGGATGGCACCCGGGTCGAAATTATCGGTGGGGAGATCGTTGTGTCACCTGGTCCGACCGTTGGTCACAACGGGATCGTGCGGGATGTCGAGCGCGGGGTATTCGCGGCGGAACTCGCCGATCCGGCATTCATCTGGCGCTCGGTGCAGACAACCGATCTGAACATGTTCGATATCGGCGACGGTTACATTCCGGACCTGATCCTGCTCGAGGAGCCGATCCTGCGTGAGGCGCGGGCGAGCGAGGCCAAACACCTGTTGCCGCATCAGGTGGACCTGGTGGTCGAGGTGACGTCGATTTCCACGGCCGTCAATGACCGGGAGCCGAAGGCCGGTCGGCGCCCAGCGGGCACGAAATGGAGCGGCTACGCGCATTCGGGAATCCCGTACTACCTGCTGATCGACCGCGACCCACGCGCCGCCAAGGCCACGTTGTACGGCATGCCCGAGCGCAGATCCGGCATGTACAAAGAAATTCGATCCTGGGATTTCGGGGAGACGATCCGGATCGGTGCCCCGTTCGGATTCGACATCTCGACCGAACAGTGGACCCCCTGGGACGACTGAACCGGTCGGGCGATCGCTCACTTTTCCAGGCGCTCGAGCACTCGGTCGTGCAGCAGGCCGTTGGTCGCCACGGCGCTGCCGCCGTGCGGGCCGGGAGCGCCGTTCAACGCGGTGAACGTGCCGCCCGCCTCGCGGACCAGCACGTCCAGCGGGGCCAGATCCCACAGCGAGACCTCGGGTTCGGTGGCGATGTCGACCGCGCCCTCGGCGAGCAGGCAGTAGCTGTAGAAATCGCCGTAGCCGCGAGTGCGCCAGACCTCGTCGGTGAGCCCGACGAGGTGATCGCGCAAGCCCAGATCGCGCCAGCCGGACAGGCTCGAGATGGCTAGGCTGGCCGAGCCGAGTTCGGCGACCCTGGACACCGAGATCGCTTGTGGCTCACCGAAATTGACGCTCGTCCAAGCACCGGAGCCGGTGGCCGCCCACCAGCGCCGGAACAGGGCGGGCGCGCTGACGACGCCCACCACCGGGACGCCGTCCTGCAGCAACGCGATCAGCGTCGCCCACACCGGAACGCCGCGCACGAAATTCTTCGTGCCGTCGATCGGGTCGATCACCCACTGGCGGCCGGAGAATTCGGCGTTGCCGCCGAACTCCTCGCCCAGCACCGCGTCCTGCGGGCAGTACCGGCCCAGCGTCGCCCGCAACGCCTTCTCCACGGCCAGGTCGGCGTCGGAGACCGGCGTCAGATCGGGCTTGCTGTCGACCCTCAGGTCCAGCGCCCCGAAGCGGGCGCGGGTGATCGCGTCGGCCTCTTCGGCGAGATGCAGGGCGAGATCCAGATCGGCGGTGTGGTCGGTCACGGCCTCAGGCTACCGGGGGCGATCAGGACTGCTCGAAGCTCCACACCGCCGGCCAGTCCTTACCGCGGAACGCCGCGTCGATGCCGCCGTCACAGAAGATCACCGAGCCGACGAAGAACGAGGCCCGATCCGAGACCAGGAATCCGGCCAGTTCGGCGATCTCCTCCGGCCGCCCGGCCCGGCCGATCGGGGTCGCGCCCAGGAAACCCTTCATGCCCTCGCCGGTCAGCGGATCGGTGGCGCCCTCCTGCGTCATCGGGGTGTCGATGATGCCGGGTGCGATGGCGTTGATCCGGATGCCGTCCTTGATCAGCTCCGCCGACCGGGTCCGCGCATACCAGGCCAGGGCGGCCTTGGTGGCCGGATAGGACTGGATCGCCCCCCACTCGCCGAAGGAGTTCGCGATCTCGCGGGCGCGTTCCTCGTCTCCGGCCAGACACGCCTCGGCCAGGTCGACCGGCCAATTCGGTTGTGTCGTGGTGGAATTGGAGGACACCAGCACGACCGAGGCCGAGTCGGAGTTGCGCAGCAGCGGCAGCACGCCCTCGAGGACGGTGATCGCTCCGAAGTAATTGACCGAGACGACCAGATCGGCGGGCCGTCCGGTGGCGGCGGCGACCCCGGCGAAGGGCAGGAAACCGTCGAGGGCGCCCGCACTGAGCCGGGTGATCTCGGCGATCGCGTGCGCGCGTCCCTCGGCGGTGGACAGATCCGCGGTGACGTCGGCGTCGTGCAGATCCACCCCGATCACGCGATGTCCGGCCTTCTCCAGATGCGCGACGACCGCCGCGCCGATACCCGACGCGCTGCCGGTGACCGCGAGAACACTCACGACTCCACCTCGCTGGCGCTCGGCTCCGTCGTGCGCGGCGCGAGCGAACTCGCCCCACCGGTGCCGGATACCTGTGCGGCTGTGCCCATCGCTCTCATACAACCTCCTCGTCGACGGCGATTCCGCCCTCCACCCTGCGAGGTTACAAGCGCCGCACGCGATTCGATCTCACTCACCGGGACCGTCCCGGCAATCGGAATGCGTTGTCCGCGCGGCTGATCCGGCACACGTGCGGCGTGGTGGATCCGATCGCCGCGCACCGCGCGTACCGCGTCCCGGACAGCGCCGCCGACGTCGTATTTCATCGTGCCGAGCACGGACGGTAGATTGGGAAATCGTGCATCCCGACGTCACCGCTGATCTCGCCGAACTCGACACGACTCTCAAGACGGTCGAGTCGGTGCTCGACATCGACGAGCTGCGTCGTCGCATCGATGAACTCGAACACCAGGCCGCCGATCCGGACCTGTGGAACGACCAGGAGCACGCGCAGCAGGTCACCAGCGAACTCTCGCACGCCCAGGGCGAGTTGCGCCGCGTCAGCGATCTGCGCCAGCGCCTGGACGATCTGCCGGTGCTGTACGAACTCGCAGAGGCCGAGGAGGGCGCTTCGGCCGTCGAGGCCCTCGCCGACGCCGACGCCGAACGCGCCGCCCTGCACGCCGACGTGGAGGCGATGGAGGTGCGCACGCTGCTGTCGGGTGAGTACGACAAGCGCGAGGCGCTGGTCAACATCCGTTCCGGAGCGGGCGGCGTCGATGCCGCGGACTGGGCGCAGATGCTGATGCGGATGTACGTGCGGTGGGCCGAGCGGCACAAGTACGGCGTAGAGATATACGACACCTCCTACGCGGAAGAGGCCGGGATCAAGAGCGCCACCTTCGCGGTCAAGACGCCGTACGCCTACGGCACGCTGTCGGTGGAGATGGGCACGCACCGGCTCGTGCGGATCAGCCCGTTCGACAACCAGGGCCGCCGCCAGACCTCCTTCGCCGAGGTCGAGGTGCTGCCCGTCGTGGAGACCACCGACCACATCGACATTCCCGAGGGCGACATCCGCGTCGATGTCTACCGCTCCTCGGGCCCCGGCGGACAGAGCGTCAACACCACCGACTCCGCGGTCCGCATCACGCATATCCCGACCGGCATCGTGGTCACGTGTCAGAACGAGAAGTCGCAGTTGCAGAACAAGATTTCGGCGATGCGCGTGCTGCAGGCCAAGCTGCTCGAGCGCAAGCGTCAGGAGGAGCGCGCCCAGATGGACGCGCTCAAGACCACCGAGGGCGCGTCCTGGGGGAACCAGATGCGCTCGTATGTGCTGCACCCTTATCAGATGGTCAAGGATCTGCGCACCAATTACGAGGTGAACAATCCGACAGCAGTACTCGACGGTGAGATCGACGGCTTCATCGAAGAGGGAATCCGCTGGCGGATGCGTCAGGGCGCGGAGGAGTAATCCGCGGTTTGCTCGCTTTCGCGCCAATCACGGCACAATCACGACGTTTCGGTCGGCGGGAGTGGCGTAGTAACCTGTTGGGCGTGTGTTTCGGTGGCAGCATGGCAGATTCTGGCGGGAGCGGTCTCGGGCCGGCAGAGGTGAGGGGATGACCGCGAGTCTCGCCGCTGGGACATCGATCGCCGGAGTGGGCGCCTGGGCGCGCTCGGGCGGTCTGGAGATCGTGCTCTACGTGATCGGGGCGGTGCTGTTCGGCCGCTTCGCCCAGTTCGTCCGGGATCGGATCATCCGGCGGATCGATGCGGGCTTCGTGGGCAGTGATTCGCTGGTCCGCTCGGAGGCCGCCAAACATCGGCACGCGCTGGCGCAGGTCGTCACCTGGGTCCTGCTGTCCATCATGTATTTCCTGGTGGCGCTGCAAGTGTTGGAGCGCTTGGACTTTCCGATCAGCGGACTGGCGGCTCCGGCCGCGGTCATCGGCGCCGGGCTGGGTTTCGGTGCGCAACGCATCGTGCAGGACCTGCTGGCCGGATTCTTCCTGATCACCGAGCGGCAGTACGGATTCGGCGATGTGGTGAGCATCGCGGTCACCGGTCAGACCGTCCCCGCGGAAGGGACCGTCGAGGACATCACCTTGCGTATCACCACATTGCGCAATCCGGACGGCGAGGTGATCATCGTCCCGAACGGTCAGATCGTGAAAGTGACCAATCTGTCGAAGGATTGGGCGCGCGCCGCGATCGACGTGCCGGTTCCGGTGACCTCCGACATCACCAGGGTCAACGAGATCCTGCACGACGTCGGCTCGAAGGCGTTCGCCGACCGGAGACTGAAATCGCTGCTGCTGGACGAGCCCACGGTGATGGGACTCGAGGATCTCACCGTCGACCAGATGAACATCCGTATGGTTGCCCGGACGCTGCCGGGGAAACAGTTCGAAGTCGGCCGCGAGCTCAGAGTACGGGTGGCCGCGGCCCTGCGCCGGGAGGGCATGAGTGAAACTGCGTAAATCCACCGCGGCCCTGATCGCCGTCTGGTTCGCCACGTTCGTTTTGTACGTATTCGTCAAGCCCGCTACGCCGGATCACAGCGGGTTCTCACCAATTGCCAATACTATTCAGAAATCGATGATTTCATCCACGCAGGCCAGGTGACCCGAATGCGCCACGGGGCAATTACCGGGTGTGTGCCGAGAGTGGACTTGCATTGCTGGCTACACTGACACCTCGTGATCACCCTGCGGAACGTCACCAAGTCATACAAAACCTCGACGCGTCCCGCGTTGGACAATGTTTCGGTCGAGGTGGAAAAGGGCGAGTTCCTGTTCATCATCGGGCCGTCCGGATCGGGTAAGTCGACGTTCATGCGGCTGCTGCTCAAGGAGGAGCGCCCCACCGAGGGGGAGATCCACGTCGCGGACTTCCGGGTGGACCGGCTGGCCGGGCGCAAGGTGCCCAAGCTGCGGCAACGGATCGGCTGCGTATTCCAGGACTTCCGGCTGCTCCAGCAGAAGACCGTCGAGCAGAACGTGGCCTTCGCGCTCGAGGTGATCGGCAAGAACCGCAAGTTCATCAATCGCGCGGTGCCGGAGGCGCTGGATCTGGTGGGTCTGTCCGGTAAGGCCGACCGGCTGCCCAGCGAGTTGTCCGGCGGCGAGCAGCAGCGCGTCGCGATCGCGCGGGCGTTCGTGAACCGGCCGCTGGTGCTGCTGGCCGACGAGCCCACCGGCAACCTCGACCCAGATACCAGTCAGGACATCATGACCCTGCTCGAACGGATCAACCGCGTCGGCACCACGGTGCTGATGGCGACCCACGACAACCACATCGTCGACGCGATGCGCCGGCGCGTGGTCGAGCTCGATCGCGGTCGCCTGGTCCGCGACGAGGCGACCGGCGTGTACGGGGTGGGCCGGTAGATGCGCGGAGCCTTCCTACTCAGCGAGGTCCTCAACGGCCTGCGCCGCAACGTCACCATGACCATCGCGATGATCCTGACCACCGCGGTCTCGCTGACCATGCTCGGCGGCGGTCTGCTCGCGGTGAAGATGGCCGACAAGACCGAGCAGTACTTCCTGGACCGGCTCGAGGTGCGGCTGTACCTGGATGACGCCGTGTCCGCCACCGACGTGGACTGCTCGAAGGATCCCTGCAAGACGTTGCTGGCGGATCTGAAGGACACCTCGGGTGTGGTGTCGGTGCAGTACCTCAACCGCGCGGACGCGATCCGCGAGGCGAAGGAGAAGACGTTCAAGGATCAGCCGGAGCTGGCCGCCTACGTCGCACAGTCGCCGCTTCCGGCCTCTATGCGCGTGAAGATGACCGACGCCGGCGCGTATCCGAGCATCCTGCAGAAATTCCAGGCCCGGCCCGGTGTGAAGTTCGTGCGCAACGACAAGGATGTGGTCGACCGCCTGGTCAGCCTGTTCGACGGTCTGCGCAACGCGGCGTTCGGCCTGGCGGTGCTGCAGGCGTTCGCGGCGGTGCTGCTGATCGCGAACATGGTGCAGATCGCGGCGTTCACCCGGCGGGAGGAGGTCGGCATCATGCGACTGGTCGGCGCGAGCCGCTGGTATACGCAGTTGCCGTTCCTGCTCGAGGCGGTGGCCGCGGCGATCGTCGGCTCGGCGCTGGCGGTGGTCGGGTTGCTCGTGGCGCGGCCGCTGGTGATCGATCAGGCACTGGGTTCACTGTTCGAATCGAAGGTGTTCCCGCGCATCACCGGTGACGACGTCATGCTGGTCGCGATGACGATCGTTCCCGTCGGCATCGTATTCGCCGCGGCGACCGCGTACGGCACGTTGCGGTACTACGTGCGCGAATAGCGCCGCACCCCTTGCACTCTCACGCACCCGCTCGGGCCTTCGGAGCGGGTGCGTTGGGTATGGAGCGGGTGCGGCTGTGGGAGAGTGCTCGCGCGTGCGGCGCGGATCCGTAGGATGTCGGGGGTGAGTTCGCAGGAGACGCTCGAGACGGTGGCCGATTCGCTGATCGATCAATCCGGCGCGGGGGCCGAACCCGATGCGGCGCAACAGGTTCTGCGGCGCGTATTCGGGTACGACAGTTTCCGCGGGCTACAGCACGACATCGTCACGCAGGTCATCGAGGGCGGCGATGCGCTGGTGCTGATGCCGACCGGTGGCGGTAAATCGCTGTGCTATCAGATTCCGGCCCTGGTGCGTACCGGTGTCGGTGTGGTGATCTCACCGCTCATCGCGCTCATGCAGGATCAGGTCGACGCGCTCAATGCCCTCGGCGTGCGCGCGGGCTTCCTGAATTCCACCCAGTACCCCGACGAGCGCCGCACGATGGAACAGCAGTTCCTCGCCGGTGACCTCGACGTGCTCTATCTCGCCCCCGAGCGGCTCCGCCTGGAATCCACGCTGCAACTGCTGGACCGAGCCGAGGTGTCGGTGTTCGCGATCGACGAGGCGCACTGCGTATCGCAGTGGGGCCACGATTTCCGGCCCGACTACCTGGCGCTGTCGGTGCTGCACGAGCGTTGGCCCGATGTGCCGCGTATCGCGCTGACCGCCACCGCCACCGAGGCCACCCGCCGCGAGATCGCCGAGCGCCTGGATCTGACCGGTGCGAAACATTTCGTCGCGGGTTTCGACCGCCCCAACATCCAGTACCGGATCGAGCCGAAGAACCGGGCCGACCAGCAGTTGCTCAGCTTCATCAGCTCCGAGCACGCCGGTGACGCGGGCATCGTCTACTGCCTATCGCGCAATTCGGTGGAGAAGACCGCCGAATTCCTCACCCGCAACGGCATCGAGGCGGTGCCGTATCACGCCGGGCTCGACGCCCGCACCCGCGCGGCCAACCAGTCGCGTTTCCTGCGGGAGGACGGGTTGGTCGTGGTGGCGACCATCGCGTTCGGGATGGGTATCGACAAACCCGATGTGCGCTTCGTCGCCCATCTCGACCTGCCCAAATCGGTGGAGGGCTACTACCAGGAGACCGGCCGCGCCGGTCGCGACGGACTGCCGTCCACCGCGTGGATGGTGTACGGCCTCAATGACGTCGTCCAGCAGCGCAAGATGATCGACTCCTCCGAGGGCGATGCCGCACACCGCCGCCAGCTGAACCTCCATCTGGACGCGATGCTCGCGCTGTGCGAGACGGTGCAGTGCCGCCGCACCCAGCTGCTGGCCTATTTCGGTCAAAGCGGCGAGCCTTGCGGCAACTGCGACACCTGCCTGAATCCGCCCGAATCCTGGGACGGCACGGTGCCCGCGCAGAAGGCCCTGTCCGCGGTGCTGCGCCTCAAGCGCGAGCGCGGGCAGAGCTTCGGGGCCGGGCACATCGTGGATATCCTGGTCGGCAAATCCAATCCGAAGGTGTTGCAGCACAAGCACAATGAGCTCAAGGTCTTCGGAGTCGGCGCGGAGTTGCGCGATGTCGAATGGCGCGGGGTGATCCGCCAGCTGCTGGCGCAGGGCCTGCTGGCCGTGCACGGTGACTACGGCGTTCTCGTGCTCACCGAGGCCAGCGAGGAGGTGCTGTTCAAGGGCCGTCAGGTCGCGCTGCGGCGGGAACCCGAGCGGGTCAAGCCGGCGAAAGCGCCGCGCGCCAAGGCATCTCGTCTCGCCGCCGCCGATCTGGCTCCGGCCGATGCCGGTCTGTTCGAGCGCCTGCGGGCCTGGCGCGGGGCCACCGCCAAGGAACAGGGCGTTCCGGCGTACGTGGTATTCCACGACGCGACGTTGCGCGAGATCGCCGCCCGCCGACCGGCGAGTCTGGCTCAGCTCGGCGAGATCAGCGGCATCGGGGAGAACAAGCTCGCCAAATACGGCGAGGGTGTGCTGGAGACGGTCGCGGGGGAGCCGGAGTCGGGTGAATCCGCACCCGCGGCGGCGAGCCAGACTCCCGCCCCGGCGCGTCCCCGTGGCGGTTCGACCGCACGCACGGCTCCCGCGTCGTCGCGCACCCGGGCCGCGGACCGGCCGGAACCGCCCCGGGAGCAGGTTTCGGAGGCGTCGGGCTGGGATCACGAACCGCCCCCGGACTGGGATTTCGAGCCCCCGCCGGACGATGCGTACTGAATGTGGCACGGACCATCCGTTTATCACGACCAGGAATGTGGGTAACGTTCTGATATGACGCTCGGTAACGATGATGTGACAGGTGGTGGCGCAGGCCCCGCCGAGGGGCCGACCCTCTCGGTGACAGGGCCCGATGCCGAGTCGCATTCGGACGCTCCCGGGCACTCCCGCTACCACCGGCTGTGGCCGCGTCGGCAGCAACTCGGTCGGCCCCGGGTGTCCACCCTGGTACTCATGTCGGTCTGGATCGCGGTGCTGGCCCTCTACCTGGAGATACGCCCGGCATGAGCCGACCCGCGCCCGCGGTCACCACACGAACCCATTCCGATTCGCACGAATTCCGCACGCGTGCGGGCGCGCCCGGATAGCGTTCCGGCATGGACCACCACAGCCATCAGTCCGATGGCGGCGACTCCCAATCGAGTGGTTCCGATCGGGACCAATCAGATGCACCCGAGCCCGGCGATGTTCGCGCGCGGGCCATCGAAGGAATCGTCGACACCGGCTGGTTGCGGCCGCACACCTACCGCCGCTCGGGTCGCCCCCGAGTGTCTACGATCGTTCTGCTGATCGTGTGGATCGCGCTGCTGGTCCTGTATCTCGAGGTCCATCCCGGCTGATCGGTCTCGCCGCGGCCGGCGAATCTTCGGGAATCGGTATCCGAGCGAACCTTCCGGGCACGATATTTCTCACAGCTGGACGGCCTATATCGCGTGCCGGGTACAAACCGTTTACAGATCGGGGCTGTGAAAAGTCGCGCATATAGTAATTCCCGTCCGAACAGGTCGTTGCACCGTGGATTCGATGGTGAGGCGGTAAGGTTTGCGACGGATTCAGGAATTACGTGGGGTTGGCGCAACCTCGTTCGAATATCTATGGGAGTGGCGTGAAATTCGGAAATTCGGTGGGGATCGTTGTGGCCGTGGCGGGGCTCGCGCTGTCGGTCTCGGCATGTCAGGGGAACGATTCGGCGGTGCCGGGGACGACGCCGCAGATGTCGACCGCCCAGCAGGCCGCGTCCCCCGCGGCGTCGGCCGCGCACGAGTCGAATGCGTCCGCGCCCTGCCACACCGCTGAGCTCTCGGCCCGGCTCGGCTCGCAGGAAGAGGTTCCCGTGAACGTTCAGGGCGAGCTCGGAGCCGCCGGTACGCACTACAATCTGCCGCTCATCTTCACCAATCGCTCGGCGCACGCCTGCGTGCTGTCCGGCTTCCCGGGCGTCGATCTGGTCGGACCGGGGTCGACCTACTCGCTTCCGCGGGTCGGCGACCCGTCGCCGGTGACACTCGTACCGGGGGCCAGCGCGCACAGCGTCATCTCCTACATCGACCCCTCGGGCAGCGTGCCGCCGGGCGAGAAGACGACGTTGTGGACTCCGACGAAGGTATCGGTCACCCCGCCGAACGAAACCACGCAGATCTCGGTGCCGTGGAGCGTCGGTAATCCGGTCGACAATGCGGACAAAGCGTCCGGGGCTGCCGCCGCTCATATTCAGCCGATTCAAGCCGGAGCCTGATTGCGGACTCGATGATTTCGGGGGAATTTACGCAGCCAGGGATGAAATCGGCTGACGATCAATGAATCGAATGGGCGAGTTCGTCCAGCCTGCCTCGGTTAATCGCCATTGCCGACCTGGGCGCGCTGTTCCCGATTCGCTGACCCGACAGGGTCCGCGAACTGATCCGACAGGGCGCGCGAATGAAGGCTGCCCGTTGTGACGCACCTGCTGTCCCGATATGAAAAGAACTGCGTCCCGGAAAGGTAAGAAAATCCTCGTTCGGACCTCTACCGTTGATCGCATCGGGCAACGCGGTCGGCGGACCGAGATTCGCTACCCGCCCGATGGGCGGGCGCGCCGGGTGACATCGGCCGTGCGGGCGCGAGCGCCCCCACTCGGCGAACGAGGAGATACGCTGTGGCACAAGCTTTTCGCTTCTACGAGACCGGTGCGCCCGAGGTGCTCCGATGGGAGCGCGTCGAGGTCGGTGAGCCGGGCCCGGGCGAGGTGCGGATTCGGCACCTGGCCGTGGGCCTGAACTTCGCGGACATCTATTTCCGGACCGGGCTGTACCCGGTGCCGCTGCCCGCCGGGATGGGCGTGGAAGCGGCGGGCGTGATCGAGGCCGTCGGACCCGGTGTGACCGACTTCGCCGCGGGTGATCGGGTCACCTACACCGGCAGCCCGCTGGGGGCCTACAGCACCGAGCGGGTGATGGCTGCCGAACATCTGATCCGGCTCCCGCGCGAGGTTGCGTTCGACACCGCCGCGGCGATGACCATGCGCGGGCTGACGACGGCATACCTGCTGCGCCGCATCCACCCACTGCGATCCGGTGACACCGTGCTGCTGCACGCCGCGGCCGGTGGGGTGGGCCTGATCTTCATCCAGTGGGCAAAACTGTTGGGTATCACCGTGATCGGGACGGTGTCCAACGCCCACAAGGCCGAGATCGCCCGCGCCCACGGCTGTGATCACGTCATCGTGTACACCGAAGAGGATATCGCACAACGTGTTCGCGAGCTGACCGATGGCGTCGGCGTGCGGGTGGTCTACGACAGCATCGGCCGCACCACCTTCGAATCATCGCTGAATTCGCTGGCGCGCCGCGGACTTCTGGTGTGTTTCGGAACCTCGTCCGGCCCCATCCCGCCGATCGATGCCATGCGGTTGGCGGTCGAAGGGTCGGTGTTCGTCACCCGTCCGGCCCTGGCCGATTACATCGCCGATCCCGCCGAACGCGCCGAACTCGCCGATGAACTGTTCTCCCACGTGGCGCAGGGGCGTATCCGCATCGGCATCCATCAACGCTATGAACTCGCGGATGCTGTTGCCGCACATCGCGATCTGGCGAAGGGAACGAGCATCGGCTCGTCGGTACTCACCGTTGACCAGGAGGGATTCTCATGACAAGCATTGCCCCCGAAGATATTTCGACCAGATCTGCGCCGTTCGGCATACAGCCGCTGACCTGTACCATCGGCGCGGAACTGTTCGATCTGGATCTCGGCGAGGTAGCCCGCGACGACGCACTGTTCGCCGCGCTGCGAGCTGCGCTGCTCGAGTACAAGGTGCTGTTCTTCCGCGACCAGAACATCAGCCGAGCCGAACATGTCGCTCTCGCAAAACGTTTCGGTCCGCTGGAGGATCATCCGGTGCTGGGCAGCGATCCCGAGTACCCCGGCCTCGTTCGCATCTACAAGGATCTCGACAGCGCACCCGAACACTACGAGAACTCCTTCCACTGCGATGCCACCTTCCGGGAGGCGCCCCTGATGGGATGCGTCCTGCGCTGCGTGCGGACGCCCGCGGTCGGCGGCGACACCATCTGGGTGAATATGGCCGAGGCGTACCGGCGTCTGCCCGACCGGGTGCGATCGCGGATCGAAGGGTTGCGGGCGCGCCACTCCATGGAGGCCAGTTTCGGTGCGATGCGCTCGACCGAGGAACGCCTCCGGCTGCACGAACAATTCCCCGACGCGGAACATCCCGTGGTGCGCACGCATCCCGAAACCGGTGAGAAAGTGCTGTTCGTCAACGCTTTCACCACGCACTTCGTCAACTACCACACCCCGGAGAACGTGCGCTTCGGCATCGACTACTCGCCCGGCGCGTCCGAACTGCTGAACTATCTCATCCGGCAGGCGAGCATTCCCGAATATCAGGTCCGCTGGCGGTGGACCGAGAACAGCTTCGCCATCTGGGACAACCGCTGCACTCAGCACTACGCGGTCCAGGACTACTTCCCCGCTGTTCGCAAGATGGAGCGAGCGGGCATCATCGGCGACAAGCCGTTCTGAAATTTATTTCACCACAACAGATTTCGCAAGGAGTAGCATCATGTTCTTTCACGACGACGCCCTGTTCCCCGAGAACCAGGAGAAGCTGGTCATCACCGTCGCGCCCTACGGCCCGGAATGGGAACCCGGCGATTTCCGCGACGACCTGCCGCTGACGATGGACGAGCACGTCCAGCAGGCCGTCGACTGCTACGAGGCCGGCGCTACCGTCCTGCACATCCACGTGCGCGAGCTGGACGGCAAGGGGTCGAAGCGGCTGTCGCAGTTCAACGAGCTGCTGAGTCGCCTGCGCGAGGCTGTTCCGGAGATGATCCTGCAGGTCGGCGGGTCCATCTCGTTCGCGCCGGAGGGCGCGGGCGCCGATGCGAAATGGCTGTCCGACGACACCCGTCACATGCTCGCGGAATTGGACCCGAAGCCGGATCAGGTCACCATCGCCATCAATACCAGCCAGATGAACATCGTGGAATTGATGACCGACGACGATATCGCCGGTACGTCGTTCACCCGGCCGGAGGTGTACGAGGCGTATCGCGAAATGTACGTCCCGGCGGGGCCCGGTTGGGTTGAGGAGCATCTGATGCGGTTGCAGGCCAACGGGATTCAGCCGCACTTCCAGCTCTCCAGCATTCCGCAGCTGGAGACCGTGGAGCGGCTGATCCGGCGCGGCGGGTACACCGGTCCGATGATGGTCACCTGGGTCGGCATCGGCGGCGGCTTCGACGGCCCGAATCCGTACAACATGATGGAGTTCATCCGCCGTGTTCCCGATGGCGCCGTGCTGACGCTCGAGACGCTCATGCGCAGTTGCCTCCCGGTCAACACCATGGCCATCGCCATGGGACTGCACACCCGCTGCGGTAACGAGGACACGCTGTGGGGCCGCAAGGGCGAGAAGATGACCTCGGTGCGGCAGATCGAGCAGCTCGTCCGCATCGCCGGAGAACTTGGCCGCGAGGTGGCGACCGGTAAGGAAGCGCGTCAGATCTACCGGCTCGACGAGCGCTACCGCGATGCCGACGAGACGTTGGCGAAGATCGGTTTCGCGCCGAACCGGAAGCCGGGGCAGGTCGGTTTCACCCACCACGCCTGAGCGGGGCGGGGTGGCCGAGGTGAATTCGGCCGACTACCTATTCCCTTCGTGGGCAGCGTCTTTCGATGCATCCCGGCGCCACTGGGTCGGGCTGCACCCGTACTGACCGCGAAACCAGCGGGTGAAGCCGGCGGGGCTGGAGAAGCCCAGCATTCCGGCGATCTCGGTGAACGAGCGTCCCGGATTCCCCACCGCCCGGCGCGCCAGATCGATGCGGGTGGTGTCGAGAATCTCCGAATAGGTGCACCCCTCGTCGGCCAGGCGGCGGTGCACGGTACGGCGGTCGACGCCCAGGCTGCGGGCGACCTGATCGGCGGAGCAACGCCCGGTCGGCAGCAGCAGTTCCACGAGTTCCTGCACCCGATCGCGAACCGCCGTCTCCGCCGTCGTGCTCACCGAGTCGAGTAACTGTTGGGCATAGGGACGCAGCAGCGGATCCGACATCGGGTTCGGGGTGTCGAGATCCGTTGTGTACAAGGTCATTCCGGTGAACTCGTGATCGAATTTCACCTGCGGGCCGAACAGTCGTCGATGGGTGGTGCGATCGCGCGGCGCGGGATGGGTGAAGGTGGTTTCGGCGGGCTGCCAGTTCGCTCCCAGAAATCCGCGCAGGATGCCGTGCGTCGCACCGATCGCCAGTTCGGTGGCCTGGCGGGTGCTGCGGCGTTCGCCGGTGTCCAGACGCAGGCGGACGCTGGCGATGCCGTTGCGTTCGGTGAGCCGGATGTACAGCGCTTCGTTGTAGGCATGCTGGTGGCGGACCATCAGTTCGAGTGCGCTGCGCACATCGGGCTCCTCGCGGATGACGAGGCCGAGCGGGCCGAGATTGGACAGGCGTCGCCGTTCGGCGAGCAGCAGCCCGAAATCCTCGCGGCCGGATTCGGCGGCGGAGTGTTCCAGCAACTCGGTGACGGCCGAGGCTGGCACCCACCGATCCTGCATGCTCAGACTCGCGGGATCGAGCCCTGCCTCGCGGAGCAGCCGGGCGGGATCCAGGCCCAGGGACTGCCCGAGAGCCACGTAATCGTTCAAGGCCGCGTACCGCGCCAGTGGCTTCATGCCCGCCTTTCGGTGTCCCGAATTGTTCGCATGTATGTCCCCCAGAGTAAAGCAGGGACGCCGGTGGCGGACGGTCCCGAGTCGGTTATCGGTCGGACTCCGATTCCGGATCCCCGCCGTCCCGGGCCCCGCCGCACGCCAGCTGAACGAGTTCGCCCGCGGGGCCCTCCAGGCGGCGCGGCGAGCGCCACACCGCTCTGAGCAGTCTGGACATGTCCAAGCCCTCGACCTCGACGGTTCGCAGGGCGCCGGAACTCACGTGATCGCCGACGGCCAAGGTGCTCAGAACCGCGGGCCCGACGCCCTCCAATACGCTGGTGCGAATAGCGGCGGCACTGCCCAATTCCAATAGCGGCTCTGCCCGGTCGTATTCTTGTAGCGCCGTGTCCAGCGTATTCCGCATACCCGAACCGGGTTCTCGAACCACCAGCGGCGTCGCGGCCAATTCGGCGATCGGAATCGGTTTTCCGGTTCGAGCCCACGGATGTTCCGGATGCACGACGACGATTAGTCTGTCCCGGGCTACCGCGATACTGTGCAGTTCGGCTGGAACCGTCGGCGACTCCACGAAGCCGACTCCGCATTCACCGCTGATCACTCGCTCGAATACCCGGGAAGAATTGTAGACCTGGAGATGAACGGTTATCTCCGGATGCAATCCGCGAAGTCGGCCGAGCCAGCGCGGCAGCAGATGTTCGGCGACCGTCATACTCGCGCCCACGGTGAGTTCCGGGGAATGTCCGATACGCAGTCCCTCCGCGACGTCGAGAAGTTTATCGGCGTCGGCCAGAACGATGCGCGCCCAGTGCGCGACGACGGTCCCCTGCGCTGTGAGTGACGATCCGCTGGGCTTGCGCTCGACCAGGGGCACACCGAACTGCCGCTCCAGCCGCTTGACGACTCGGCTCGCATTGGGCTGGGGAATCCCCAGCTTGCGGCCCGCGGCGCTCAGGCTCCCGTAATCGTCTACGCCTACCAGCAGCTCCAGCGCACTGAAATCAGGGAACCGCCTCGACATGCGTCGACGATATAGCCCGGCCCGGGGGTATGTCCATCTGATATGGCCTCATGTAAAAAATTGGTCTTCCGGATCCACCGGTAATGCTCCACTGTGAATTCATGAGCACTCGCGTGAATGGTGAACAGGCAAGAGCGGTCGGGGACGTTACGCGAGCACACCGTTCGCGTATGATCGCCGCGTTGCTTCCCGGGGTGACGCTGTGCGTCCTCGCCACGGCGATCGCGGTGACGGTGAATTATTTCCTGCCGACCATCAGTCCGTTGCTCATTGCGATCGTGCTCGGGGCGATACTGACGAACGCAGTGCGAATTCCCGAACACATTCAACCCGGATTGCAGTTCTCCGCCAAGCGACTTCTCCGAGTCGGTGTGGCACTTCTCGGCCTTCAGCTCATGCTCAGGAATATCGTCGATCTCGGCTGGGGCATGATCGTCGTCGTGATCGCGATCGTTTTCCTGGGCATCGCCGGAACGATGTTCGCCGGAAAACTTCTCGGCCTGAGCTGGACGCAGCGAGTGCTCATCGCGTGCGGATTCTCCATCTGCGGGGCCGCCGCGGTCGCCGCCGTCGACGGCGTCATCGATGCCGGTGAGCAGGAGGTGGTCGCCGCGGTCGCGCTGGTCATCCTGTTCGGCACCCTGATGATTCCGGCCATACCGCTGCTGTCGCACGCGTTCGGCCTGTCCGGCAGAACTGCCGGTCTCTGGGCGGGCGGTTCGATTCACGAGGTCGCTCAGGTCGTCGCGGCCAGCAGCGCGATCGGTGGTGCGGCACTGGGCGCGGCGGTGGTGGTGAAGCTCGCGCGCGTGCTGATGCTGGCACCGGTCATGCTGATTCTCAGTGTGCGCCAACGTAATCGGCTCGGTGCGGACGTCGAGGTGAAACGTCCGCCGCTCGTCCCGCTGTTCGTCGTCGCGTTTGTCGTCTGCGTTCTGCTCCGCTCGTCCGGACTGCTTCCCGGCGTGATCCTGGACGATGCCAAAACCGTGCAGAGCGTCCTGCTGACCGCCGCGATGTTCGCCCTGGGCTGCGGAGTCCGCGCATCCACCATCGCGAAGGTCGGCGCTCGCCCGCTGGTCCTGGCCGTCGCCTCTACCGTCTGGGTGGCGACGATCGCCCTGGCCGGCGTGTTGATCGCGTCCTGATTCCCGACCGGATCGGCGATCTGGGGTTCGCGGACCGGTCAATGCCGCGACTACCCGCTGGTGGAACGAGTCTTCGAACTGTGCCGGTATCGCGAAAAGTATTGGTCTGCTGAGGGTTCCGTCGTCCGTTGAGGTCGTTGCCGCACACGCCCGAGCGAGCGCATTCGCGGGTGACGACCTCTCCGACCGGTACCTTCGTCGGCGACGGCTTCCTCGAGCGGCTGCCAGGATCGCGGGTAACTCGATCACGGGCCTCGCGCTCTGCGCCGACAACGTGATGTTCGTATCCCGGACGTTTTCGGGCCGACGAGTTGTTGATCAGTGGGTGTGGTTCGCGCGGGTCCGTAAGCTGGTCGGGCGAGGTGACCGCGCGGTGGGGCGGGCATTAATCGATTGCCGCTCACCAGGGCGGATGTGTTAGAAGGGTGTACATGAAGGAGCAGGGGCGCAAGGTTATCGCCACCAATCGGCGAGCGCGGCACAACTACGCGATCCTCGACACCTACGAGGCCGGGGTCGCGCTGGTCGGTACCGAGGTCAAGAGCCTGCGCGAGGGTAAGGCGTCGCTGGTGGACGCGTACGCCACCATCGACGACGGTGAGGTGTGGCTGCGGGGCCTGCACATCCCCGAGTACGGGCACGGTACGTGGACCAATCATTCGCCGCGCCGCACCCGAAAACTGCTGATGCACCGCCGGGAGATCGACAAGCTCTTCGGCAAGATCAAGGAGAGCAGCCAGACGCTGGTTCCGCTGTCGATGTACTTCTCCGACGGCAAGGTCAAGGTGGAACTCGCGTTGGCCAAGGGCAAGCAGGACTACGACAAGCGCCAGGATCTGGCGCGCCGCACGGTCGAGCGGGAGGTGACTCGGGAGCTCGGGCGGCGTGTGAAGGGCATGCGTTGATCGGAGTTCTGCTGGCGCTGCTGGCGGCGGTCGGGTACGGCGTGAGCGATTTCGCGGGTGGGGTGGCGTCTCGGCGGGTTGCCGCGCTGCGTGTGGTGATCGTGTCCTATCCGCTCTCCGTGGTGATTCTGCTGATCGTCGCGCCGCTGGTCGGCGGGCATTCCGACACGGCCTCGACGCTGTGGGGGGTGGCCTCGGGGGTGGCGAGCGGGCTGGCGGTGTGGTGGTTCTACGCGGCACTGGCCAGTGGGCCGATGGCGGTGGTCTCACCGCTGACGGCGGTGCTGGTCGCCGGTATTCCGGTGCTGGTCGGGATGGTGACCGGGGAGCGGTCGAGTCCGCCGGCCTACGTCGGGATCGCTTGTGCGCTGATCGCGGTGGTGCTGGTCAGCAAGGAATCGCCCGATGACGTCACCGAGGAGATAACCGGCGGCCGGAAACTGCGTTTCGATCGTCGCGTCGCACTGCTGACGATCGGCTCGGGTGTGGCGTTCGGGCTCGCCTTCGTCTGCCTGCACGAGACCACGCCCGCGTCGGGCGTATGGCCGGTGCTGTACGCGCGCGTCGCGGCGACCGTGGTCGTCTGGGTGGCGGCGCTGGTCACCGGTCAGTTCCGGGCGCCGCGCGGCGAGCCGTTGCGGCTGGCGTGCTACGTCAGCGTTCTGGATGTGGCGGCGAATGTGGCCATGCAGTACGCCTTCCACTCCGGCTTGCTGTCCCTGATCAGCGTGATCGGCTCGCTCTACCCGGCGGCAACGGTCCTGTTGGCCATGGTCCTGCTCGGTGAACGCGCCGGACCGTTGCAGAAGATCGGTATGGCGATGGCGCTGGGGTCCGTCGCGCTGATCGCCACGGCCTGAATCGCTTGTCCGGCCGTGCGGCTAGTGCCCCAATTCCTCCGCGGACTCGTGACCGGCGGCGCCGGCGCGGCGCAGGAAGTCGGCGATGACCTCGAGTTCGGCGTCGGTGTACTCGGCGCAGACCTCGTCCATGCGCTGGGTCATTCCCGAGAAGAGCTGGAACAGAACAGGATTGCGGTCGCGCACCGGGCGCAGGGTGACCGCCCGGCGGTCGGCCGATTCGGGGTCGCGCTCGCGCACGATCCAGCCCGCCTTCTGTAGGCGGTCCAGGATTCCGGTCAGGGTGGCCGGGTGCACCCCGGCCAGGCGGCCGAGCGCGGTGGGGGACAGCGGGCCGTGCCGGTTGATCAGATCCAGGCAGGTCCAATCGATGTCGCGGAGCTCGACCCGGTTGCCGAAGCGACGATTGAGCAGCGACAGCTGAATATTCAAGTCGCGCAAAGCATCCCGAACCGCGACGGTGAGCTGACGGTGTTGTCGCGTCGCGGTCCGGTCGGCATCCGAGCTCATCCCCGTGCCTCGCCGGTACTCGGTTCCGCGACACCCTCGAACGAGGGTTCGCCGAAGCTTCGCTCGCCCATCTGCTGTCCTCACGTCGGATCGTATGAAACTCATACGATATCGCGGCGTGCGTCGGTGGCGTCGCGCCGATCCGCCCCCGGAGTGCACCGATCCGGCCGGGATCGCACCGGAGCACCCAGCAGTGCACGAATCGGGCCGGGTCGAACCGGGCTGCCCGCATCGATCCGGTCGGGGCCGCACCGGAGCACCCGGCAGTGCACCGATCCGGCCGGGGCGAATCGAATCAGGCCGGTTCGACCCGGAATACCGCGATGCGGTCCGCGGCCGCAGCGACCCCCTCCGGCGTCGCCTCGTCGGCCAGTCCCGTGGTGACGAAGCGCGATCCGACACTCGCCGGACTGGCGGCAACCAGATTGCGCAGGACCGGACCGCGCTGATCCACCGGCAGCTCGACCAGGCGGGCAGTGGTGGACCTGCGTCCACGGGTCAGGGTGACGGTCTCGGCCGCGCGCACATTGGCGACCCAGGCGGCTTTCGGGAACGCCTGGAAGATGTATCGCCCTCCGTCAAGCTCGTTCACCGCGATCGGAAAGGTGAGCAATCGTCCACTGCGCCGCCCTGTCACGGTCAGCAACTGCATCGGCCCGAAGGCGATGCCCACACGCTGCAATCCGGTGATGAGCCTGTTGATGGTGTTGGTCATCCGACGGTATCTGTCTGCGTTCATGCGACCGATCGTACGCTCAGATGTACGAGAATCATATAGTACGGTTATCGTAATTTCTGAGGTGTGCCCGCGCTGGAGGCTGCGGATCGCGACTCTGACTCGCGGTATGTAGTCGCGTGGACGTGTTCGGTGGCGGTGATGCGGGGAGTGGCGGGGGCTGCCAGGTTGCGGTGACTGGTGGCCAGGGTGCTCTGAAGTGACAGGTCTGCCTGGGGTGTCCAGAGTTCTGGGAATGGCTGGTGTGCTGGGTGTGACCGGTGCGCCGGGAGCGGTTCGTCTCCACGGCGACATGTGTGCCGAGGCGGTTGGCACGGGGGACTGCCGCCGACGCCGGTCGCGACCGCCGACCCGCCGGTGTGGTCGGGAATGGCCTGTGTGCGCAAGGTGTTACTATGAACAGCCCGGTCACCAGCCGGGCAACTGGATTGAAGTACGGGGCTGAACGGTTTCGACTGCGTACGTCGATTCAGGGGAAGCGTGTCGGTGCAGGCAAGAGACCACCGTAAGCGTCGCTGCAACCCTATAAGCGCCGATTCCAATCAGCGCGACTACGCTCTCGCTGCCTAAGCAGTAGAGCGTGTCTGTCAGCCCGGGTTCGCCTTCGGCCCGGCCCCTGGCATCAGCTAGAAGGCTCACCGTCCTGCTCGGTCGCGGAGTAGGACGGGACAACCAACAGCGACTGGGATCGTCATCTCGGCTCGTTCGCAAGACCGAGAGATCCAAGCAGAGACACAGCGAACTGCACACGGAGAAGCCCTGGAGAAGCGGCGGAGGACCCGGGTTCGATTCCCGGCAGCTCCACGTTATGGAAACCCGCAGGTCAACGGCCTGCGGGTTTTCTTTTTCTTGACCGGATCGATTCGGAATTATGCTTCTACCTGCGGATTCGCGCAACAAGGCCGGGTTCCCGGCAGCTCCAGTGAGCTGCTTGTTTGCGCTGCAGGTGAGGGGTCCTTTTTATGCCTGCGGTGGTTCGGTGCCCACATTTTGACCACGTCCGGTGGCGGTACGCATCGCTGCGCCCATCCTGGCAGCTACGTCATCGAGGTCACTGTCGAACAGGTGTCCGTACCGGTTGAGGGTCATCTCGGCTGATCTGTGTCCCAACTGTCTCTGGACCGTCTTCACGTGCGCGCCGCTGGCGATCATCAACGACGCCGCAGTGTGTCTGAGTTGATGCGCAGTCACCCGCGGGAACGTTGCCGGGCCGTTCGGTGTGCCGTCCTGATCGCATTGCGAGGATGCGTTGATGCATCGCCGCACAGCACCGCCGAGCCAGTGAGTAGTGGTCGGAGGACGCATCGGCTCTCCATCGGGGCGCGCCCACAGGAGGCCGTTCGGATCACGCTGCGCTTGGACGACCGGTCGCAGGAGATCGGCGATTTCGGCCGGTATGACGACGGTCCGAATCTCCCAGGTCTTCGGGGTGCCGATCACGCTTCGTGAGTTCACTTTGGAGGCCGACCGGGTGATCGTGATGCGTCCGCGGTCGAGATCGGCATCCTTCGGGCGCAGGGCCGCCATCTCGCCCCATCGGCACCCGCTGTAGGCCAAGAACATCACGATCTCCGGGTGCTTGGACTCTGCGGCAAGCTGGGCTACTTGCATATGCGTGAGGTAGTTGTGATCGAGGCCCTGACGCTTCGGAAGCTTCACCCCCCGAGCAGGATTCGTTGGAATCCGCTTCTGTGTCACGGCATTGTCCAAGATCGACGCGAACACCGAGTGGATGTCGCCGACTGTGGATGCGGCCCGGTCGATACCCGCGACCCACGCCTGAACCTCTGTCCGATCGATCGATGCCACCTTGCGTGCACCCCAGAAGGGCTCGACGTGCACGCGCCAGATGCTCTCGACGCGCGTCTCCCACGATTTCTTGTCGAATACCTGTCCGTCGAGCCAATCTGTCCCCAGCTGGCCGAATGTTATCCGGCCGAGCGATGGTGCGATGTAGTTGCCGGTCAGCTTGTCGACCTCGACGGTGTTCGAGAACGTCTTCGCGTCCTCTTTGCGCTTGAACCCGCGCTTGTCGGTTTGCCTACCGTCCGGCTTGCGATACCGCACCCGATACTTCGTATGCCCTTGCTTGCGGCATGCCGCGATGTCCAGTCCGCAGGACTTCGTGCATACTGTGGTGCGATATGGCTCGATGGTCGCCATTTTCCTGCTTGTCCTCTCTGTCTTTAAATCACTGCCCCACAACAGCTTTCTATGCCACCTTCCGCGACCCTTCGATTGAGCACCTGGGCAATTGCTTCGTGGCGTCCTCAACCGAGTCCGGAAGTGCCCGGGCGAGGCACGCGGCGGTGATGTGTCGGCACTTGGTGAAGTCGTCTGATTACCGGACTCGTCGGGTCCACCCGTCCGGAGCTCCCGGGCTATGGCACAAAGTTGGTGGCGCGCCGATGTTTTGGGAGACTGGCGGGAAATGATCGATCATGATCCGGGTGAGCTGATCTTGATCCGAGGTACATACGTTGTGGGACAAGGGAATAGGGAATACAGCGATCTGCAGGGCGCTCAACCTCGACGAGAAGACGGTGCGCCGCAACACCCGTCACTGCGCCCAAGTCGCGCCAGGTCACTGGCTGGATCATCTGCCGCGCCGACATACGCACCGAGTCCGAACAAGCCGACTTGACCCGAATCCTCGCTGCCCGATCCTGCACACCATGGATCAGCTGGTCAGCGACTTCGGCGGAATGCTGCGCCACCGGCGCGGCGCTCCGTAGCTGTGCTGATTCGACAGTAAGTCCGTCGAGCGCCCTGACCGCCAACCAGCTCAGGGACTATGCTTTCGGAAGCTTCCAGCAGCGGTCGGCAGGCGGGGCGAGTCGGTCGCAGGTTCGATTCACTGGCGGGGCTGCTGACGCCGCCTGGGCATGGGCGGACGGCTCGGATTCGGGGATCGTGTCGCCGGCTCGCGGCGCGGCATCGTCGTGGCGCCTCTACCAGTACTGCGGGGACATCACGCCCGCGGAGATGGAGGCCGCCCACTACGCTCAGAACTCAGCCGAGCAAAATGTTGAGCTGTCACATCAGAAGGTCTCCGGACTCACCGGGGGATTCACTAAGCCTGGATTCACCGACGGGCTTGCGTCCGTTGGTGGGGTTTGAATGAAAAAGTGCCCTTCGAGCTGCGATGATTGCTGTTGTCTAGGCAACAATCGTGCAGTTCAGAAAGGCACTTCGGGTGCAAGTTTCGCACAGGTTCGCCGCGGAGTCGGCGGTGTTCGACGATGAGAATCTCGTGTCGCTGGCCGGGCTGGTGCCGGTGATGCGGCTGGCCGAGCAAACAGGGCTGGTCGAGGCGCTGTCGGAGAAGGTGGTGATTACTGGTTCACGGATCAAGTCGGGGTCGGCGAATCCGGCGCCGAAGCTGGCCACATTGATCGCGGGGATGTGTTCGGGTGCGGACAGCATCGACGATGTCGGCGTGCTGCGCAGCGGCGGGATGAAGACATTGTTCGATCGCGTGTATGCGCCCTCGACGATCGGAACGTTGTTGCGGGAGTTCACTTTCGGCCACGCTCGCCAGCTCGAGGCGGTGCTGCGCGCGCATCTGGCCCAGCTGTGTCGGCGGGTGGAGTTGCTGCCGGGCGCCGGGGTGCGGGCGTTCGTGGATATCGACTCGCTGCTGCGCCCGGTGTATGGGTATGCCAAGCAGGGCGCCTCCTATGGACACACCAAGATCGCGGGCAAACGCATTCTCCGCAAGGGACTTTCACCGCTGGCAGCCACGATCAGCACTGATCTCGCCGCGCCGGTGATCGCGGGGATGCGCCTGCGGGCCGGGAAGACCGGCTCGGGAAAGGGCGCCGGACGGATGGTCGCCCAAGCTGTCGCGACCGCGCGGGCAGCCGGGGTCACCGGTGAGGTTCTGGTCCGTGGCGATTCGGCCTATGGCATCCGCGCGGTCGTCGGTGCCTGCCGCCGCGCGGATGTCCGGTTCTCGCTGGTGTTGACGAAAAACAGTGCCGTGCAGCGGGCGATCGCAGCGATCGGCGATGATGCGTGGACACCGGTGAGATATCCGGGCGCGGTCCGGGATCCGGATACCGGCGAGTGGATTTCCGACGCGGAGGTCGCCGAAATCCCGTATACCGCTTTCGCTTCCAAGCCCGACCGCATCACCGCCCGGTTGATCGTGCGCCGCGTCCGCGATGCCGCCCGCCAGGACGAGTTGTTCCCGGTCTGGCGGTATCACCCGTTCTTCACCGACTCGGCCGAGCCGACTGTCGACGCGGATATCACCCACCGCCGCCACGCTGTCATCGAGACCGTGTTCGCGGACTTGATCGATGGCCCGCTGGCGCACATGCCCTCGGGACGGTTCGGCGCGAATTCCGCCTGGGTGCTGTGTGCAGCGATCGCGCACAACCTGCTGCGCGCCGCCGGCACGCTCGCCGACCCGCGACTGGGCAAAGCCCGCGGTGCCACACTGTGCCGCAAGATCATCGCCGTTCCCGCTCGTTTCACACGACCGCAGCGAAAACCCGTGCTGCACTTGCCCGCTCACTGGCCCTGGGTCGCTGCCTGGCAGCGGTTATGGCACGCCACCACCGCCACACTCTCGACCTGCTGAACACACGCAAACAGTCCCTACGACCAGGAACAACAGTGGAAAAGCTGGGCAGACCAGCGACTACCTCACGCCCGAAACCCCCATGGTCCGCGCGCCGCAGGCGCACGGACCACACCAAAGACCCGTCGGTGGATCAAGGCTAAGCGGCGATGAAGGTTTCGTGTATGAGGCGTTTGCAGGAGGGGCAGATGAGAGTGTGGATGTGCGTCGGCTGACGCCTGAGGGCCGCCCGCGCTGCCCTCTTGATTCTCGCGAACGGCGGGACCGACGAACGATCGTTCAACGAAATTCTCCTGGTGTACTGGCTCGAACAGACAGCAGAGAAAGAAACCGCCCAAGGGGATACAAAACGATGTGCAGCTGTTTCTA
>NZ_BDBQ01000072.1 GCF_001613065.1 Nocardia miyunensis NBRC 108239 | reverse complement strand
CCGACATGGGGCGTGTGACAGTCGCCTTCATCACCGGAGCAGCACGGGGGCAGGGCCGCAGTCACGCGGTGGCCCTGGCCACACCCCCATGCTGCACAGTGCGCCGATGTACCAGGCATTCCGCCCGGGCCTGCCCAATCCCACCCGCGCGGACGCCGAGGTGGCCTTTCCGGTGCAGCAGGCCATGCCCGTGCCCTACGTCGAACCCGAGGACATCAGCGAAATGGTCGTCTTCCTCGCCTCGGACGCCTCCCGCTACGTCACCGGCATGCAGATGCGCGTGGACGCCGGGGGCTATCTGCGCTGGTACGACTACCACATCTGAAAGCCCTGTGCCCCAGGCACTCCGGCGACTTATGCCGCCGGAGCGCTTGGGCGGGCCAGGAAGCTCATAGGCTTCTCCGGATGTCCCCGCAGCGCGCCGGTGAGATGCGGCAGGCGATTGTGAGCGGGAATGAGTTGCTATCGAAGGGGATTCACGCCGAGGCGTTCGCAGATCCCGAAGATCTCCTCGAAGATCGAACCCGGCACGGTGAACGGCTCGGTCGCGGAGATCTCCGGCAGGTGTGCGGCGATATCGTCTGCGGTCGGCCGGGTTTCGGGCTCGGCGAGCCAGCCCTCGCCGAGTCCGACGAACACCCGGGCGAACCGCCCGGCACAGGCGGAATAGTTGTGATGGGTCGATTCGCAGTCGCGGCTGGCCAGGAAGACCACCATCGGCACCACCAGATCGGGATCGATGACCTTCAGAAAGCCCAAGTCCGCCAGGGCTTCCGGATCTCCGACCGTCTCGGTGACCATGCGCGAGAAGCCGAACGGCAGCACGGTATTGGATTTGATGCCGTGTGGCTCGCCCTCGATCGAGATGACGTTGGACAGTCCCACCAGACCGGCTTTGGCTGCGGCGTAATGCGATTCCATCGGCTGCCCGAACATGCCGCCCGAGGAGGAGATGAATACGAATCGGCCGTACCGCTGTTCCTTCATCACCGGATAGGCCGCGTGGCTGAGGTGGAATCCGCCATCGAGGTGGACCTCGAGCATGCGACGCCAGTCCGCGGGCGTCATGTCCTCGAAGGCGATGCTGTTGAAGATTCCGGCATTGCTGACCACGACGTCCAGGCGACCGAAGGTATCCACTGCCGCGCGCACGATGGCGGACCCGCCCTCGGGGCTGGTAACCGACTTGTACGAGGCCACCGCGCGACCTCCGGCCTGCTGAATCTCCCGCACGACCTGATCGGCGACGCTGGTGTCCGCGCCCTCGCCGCGCATGCTCCCGCCGAGGTCGTTGACCACGACGGCCGCGCCCCGCGCGGCCAATTCCTGTGCGTAGCGCCGCCCCAGTCCGCGACCCGCTCCGGTCACGACGGCGACCTGGCCGGTGAAGTCGATCATCTGCGTCTCGCTTCGTCGTACGTGTCTCGGCCCATTACGCTATCGCGGAACGAATATTTGGTCAATGAGTGCGAAGCGTCGAAGCGGGTGCGGCGTGCTGGGTGATTGCGGTCCGTGTAGCTGTCCGGATGCCGACCTGCCAGCGGAAATGCAATTCTCAACTATCGCGAACGGCGTTGTACTTATGCGCATCGATCCGTTATCGTTAGACGACGTGGTCGTAAGGTCGACCGCGGGGCGGTGCCGCACAGCGTGACGGGTCGCCGCCGGGAGTCGGCTACCCGCCGGATCCCACGCCAAGGCGAAAGCCTTTCTACAGCAAGCGATGTCTATGCCGACGAAAGCTGTATCCGGCGGCGGTGCCGAGCTAGTGGTGTCGAATGCCTGCCGGGAATTGATCGACTGTCTGCGATGTGGCCACGGCACCTCCGCCGCGATCCGGCGTCTGGAGATCGCCGCCACCGGCTGGGCCGCGACCGGGATTCCGGTGCGCACGCTGAACGCCCAGCTACGAGTCTGCCTGGTCGACGCCGCGCGCGCGGTGATGCGCTCCGCCGCACTGGCCGACGACCCCGATGCCATGCTCGAAGTCGTCATCTCCGCGACCGCGGTGGTCGCGGAGATCTATCACCGGATCCGGTGCGACGGACGGTCGGGGTTGATTCAATCGCTCGCTGCGGCGTTGCTGGCCGGCGAGTCACCGCTGCGCCTGTCGCGGGAGTGTGGGATCGCCGTCGCCGAATCCTATTGGGTGGTGGCCCTTTCCGTGCCGCCCGGTGGCGCTCCGGCCGCCGAACCGGTGCTGCGCCGGATCCGGGTCGAACTCACCGAGCGGTACGGTGACCAGGTGTTGCCTCGGCTCTCCGCGACGGGCGGCACGATCCTGGTCCCGGCTGCCGACGCCCAGGACGTCCCGGTGACACTGGTATCGGAGCTGTCCGCGGCCGCGCAGGTGCCCGTCACCGCCGCGGCGGTGTGGGCTCGGCAGGCCGAGATCCCCACGGCGGCGCCGCAGGCGCACGAACTGCTGGAACTCGCGCTGGTCTTCGGCCGCACCGGCCAGTTGAACACATTCGCCGATCTGGCCCTGGAATATCAGCTCACGCGGCCCGGCTCCAGCCGCGAAGTCCTTGCCGCACTGCTGGATCCGCTCGACGATCACCCGTATCTGGAGGAGACGTTACGTCTGCATCTGCGTGGTGACCTGTCGCGCCGCCGCATCTCGCAGATGCTCAGCATCCACACCAATACGCTCGATTACCGTCTCAAGCGGGTCGGTCGGCTCACCGGTGTCGATCCGCTCAGCCCGGACGGCCAGTGGTATCTGCGCGCCGCGCTCGTCGCACGCATATCGATGTCGAAACAACTTGCCTCGCAACAACTCCCGACACCCGTGAACGGTCACTCCGGACGCGCGAGGACGCCGCGAAGCGTGGTATCACGCAGATGAATCAGTGAGGCGCGGGTGCCGATCTCGGCGAGGATGTTCTCGGGAATCCAGGCCACGCCGATCATGCAGCGTGCCAGCATCTCGTCCGAGGGACTTTCGATCGCGATCTCGCCGGATCGAATTCCCTTGGCGAGCAACGCCTTCATCTGTCGCACGCGCTTGGTGAAGAGCCAGCCCGGATTCGGGGTGTCCGGCGGCGACTGCCGCATCCAGGCCAGCTGGATGCGAAACTCGTCGCCGAACCGGTCGAGCATATTGGTATTGATCCAGCTCAGCGCGTCGAGTTTCTCGATCGGTGAGGACTCCGAACGCAGCACGTCGGTCCAGCCGAGCGCGACCTTCTCGCCGAACGACTGCATGATCGAGGCGAGCAGCTCCTGCTTGGATCCGATGACCCGGTACACCGAACCGGTGCCGAGCCCGGCCGCGGCGGCGATATCGCGAATGGTCGTGCTCTCATAGCCCCGGCGGCCGAATTCGGCCCGTGCGACCGCGCGGATGTGCGCGGCCTTGGAGTCGTCCGGCGGCTCGTCGGACCAGGTCCGCACGACCGCGTCGGCGGCGAGGAAGGCCGGGGAGGCGTCGAGTTCGGCGTCCGAATGGCGTGCGGTGGCGACGCCTTCGAGCAGAATCCGGCACAGCAGCCGGGCCACCTGGTTCGCCGTTGCGTTGTGCCGGATGACGTCCAGCCCGACGTGCAGCATGGTCTGGGTGATCCGGTCCGACAGCAGGTGCAGATCGATGTCGGGCCGCAGATATCCGGCCCACCGCGCGGCGCGCAGCGTCTGGAACACGGCCTCCAGGATCGCTGTCGGGCGCTGCCTGGTCAGCTCGATCAGGGTGGGATTGGAACTGGGGCCCTCGTAGAACGACATCTGCAGTGCCGCACGATGATCCACCGCGCAGGTGGCGATATCCGCGCCGAGGTCGGCGATGCGATCGAACGGGGAGCGCGAGTCGGGCTGATCCAGCGTGTCCAGGGTGTGCTGGGCGACCTGATCCAATGCCGCGTGATAACGCTGCAGCAGGCCGACCAGGATCGCTTCCTTGGATTCGAAGTGATGGTAGAGGCTGCCGGGCAGGATGCCGCACGCGTCGGCGATCTCCTGCAACGACGTGCGCAAACCCGAGGACGCGATCAACGACGCCGCGGTCTGGAGAATTTCGGTGCGGCGGGACCTGTCGTCTTCGGTACGGCCGTTGCGCGTCGCGGGGGCCTCGGTCGTCCCGTCCGCGTTGCGCTGCCCGCGGCTCACCTGACCACGCGCCACACAACACCTCCACAACATCTCGGCCCCGGTCATCGGACGGGGGCGAGCCCGGCGGTCGAGAATAACAATTCTTTGATCCACGGTATCACCAGCTGTGGTTCCGTACCGGCCGCGGTATTCCGGCGGCCGGCACGGGTTTCGTGCCGAGGGCGATAATTCCGGCGGTGCGGCCGTATTTCGATCAGGACGAAGTCGGCAGCTGCCGGGCCAGATCCATGACGGTCACCGTATCGGTGCCCGTCTTCTTGAGCCGCTCCGAGGAGCGATAGCCCAGGTCCACGTCCTGCGCCTGGGCACGCAGCGCGCCGACGGTGAGATCGGATCTGTTCAGATGATCGAACATGTCGAACGAGTAGAGCCGCAACGCATTCTCGTGAGTGATTCTGTTCACCTCGTCGTCCGGAACGCCGTCGAGATGGATCGCCAGCGTCTCCGGGGCCACCGGCCAGGTGGAATCGGAATGCGGGTAGTCGCATTCCCAGTTGAGCATGTCGAGATTGAGTTTGTCGCGAGCCTGGATTCCGAATCCGTCGTCGATGAAACACAGTGCGATGCGGTCGAGAAATACCTCGCTCGGCAGTTTGTCGCCGAAATCCTGATGGGTCCACGCGCGGTGCATCCGATACACCCGGTCGATGCGCTCGAGGAAATACGGCACCCAGCCGATGCCGCCCTCGGACAGCGCGAAGGTCAGGTCCGGGAATTTCCTCAGCATCGGTGACCAGATCAGATCCGCAGCGGCCTGGACGATGCTCATGGGTTGCAGGGTCACCATCACGTCGACGGGCGCGTCGATCGAGGTGATGACCACACTCGACGACGAGCCGATGTGCAGGTTCACGACCGTGTTCGTATCGCTGCACGCCGTCCAGAACGGATCCCAGTGCGGATCGTGCAGGGACGGATAATTCAGCTTGGTCGGATTCTCGGAGAAGGTGACCGCGTGGCAGCCCTTCGCCGCCGTGCGCCGGACCTCCGCGGCCATCAGTTCCGGATCCCAGATCGGCGGCAGGGACTGCGGGATCATCCGGCCCGGATATGTGCCGCACCATTCGTCGATATGCCAGTCGTTGTAGGCGCGCAGAACGGCCAGGCCCAGATCCTTGTCCTTGGCCCGCGCGAAGTACTGCCCGCAGAACTGCGGATACGACGGGAAATTCAGCGCGGCGGCGACGCCGTTGGCGTTCATATCGCGGATGCGCTCGTGAATGTCGTAGCAGCCCTCGCGGATCTCGGCGAGTTTGGTGGGCTCGGCGCCGTATTCGTCCGGCGGGCGGCCCGCCACCGCGTTCAGGCCGACGTTGGTCGCCTCCTGTCCCTCGAACACCCACGCATCGGTGCCGTCCGCGCGCTGGACGAGCTTGGGCACGTCGCCGGCGTACTTGGCGGGGATGTGGTTGTCGAACATGTCGGGTGGTTCGACGAGGTGATCGTCGACCGAGACGAGCACGAGGTCGTTCATATCCATGCTGCACTCCTGTTCGGGCTCTGGAGGAGGTGGTCCCGTGGTGCGAAATCCGAGCACGACCCCGCTCGCGGACCGCCGCTGGTCTGGACTGTAGTCCGGAACAGATATTTGGTCAACAGGGTATTGTGCTGTGCCGTAAGTGAATAGAATCCGGGTAGTAGCTGATCCGGGCTAGGAGTGAGCACATGGCCGAGTCGCGAACCGTCGTCGTCACCGGAGCCTCGAGGGGGCTGGGACTCGTCTCGGCGGCCCATCTGTACCACCGGGGCTGGCGGGTGGTCGCCGCCATGCGCTCGGTCGACGCGGGCCTGGAGCGCCTGCGGGAGCGGACCGGCGCGTCGCCGGGAGACGCCCGGCTGATCGGGGTCGCGCTCGATCTGACCGAACCGTCCTCGGTCGAGCGGGCCGCGAAGGAGATCCTCGAGGTGGCGGGCGCTCCGGACGCGCTGGTTCACAATGCCGGGATCTCCGCGGCCGGAATGGTTGAGGAGACTCCGATCGCGTTGTGGGAGAAGATGTTCGCGACCAACCTGTTCGGTCCGGTGGCGCTCACCAAGGCGCTGCTGCCCGCCATGCGGGCGGCCGGACGCGGACGCATCGTGCTGGTGTCCAGCGAGGGCGGTGTGCGCGGAATGCCCGCCACCGCACCGTATTCCGCGGTCAAGGGGGCGGTCGAGCGATGGGGTGAGTCGATGGCCGGCGAGGTGGCGCCGTTCGGCATCGGGGTCACCGTGCTCGTCGCGGGCACCTACGAAACCGACATCATCACCGATGCGGGCACCACCGACAGCCGCGATCTCGACGGCCCTTACGCCCGCCTGCATCGCACGATCGATCGCCGCGGCCGCCTGCTGGTCGGGCGCGCCGCCCGGCCGCCGGAACGTTTCGTGGGCGGCCTGGCCGCCGCGCTGGCGGACACCGCGGCCTACGCCCGTCACCCGGTGGGTCCGGATGCTCGAATGTTGTTGCTGATCAACGCGATCACGCCGGCCCGGGTGATGCACCACATGATCCGGCTGCTGCTCGGGATTCCGCGGCGCGGCAGCCTGCGGACCCAACCGCGGAGTGCTCAACCAAATATTTGATCCGATACGGCCGAGCGGCGAGCTACCGGACTCCGGCGGGACAGAGTTTCGATCAGGCTGAACGCAACAGGCGGGTAGGGGCGCTCGATCGCCCTACCATGACCCGGCGTGCGAACGAACTGCACCCATCGTCCGCACGGCGTCTCGAGAGGATTTGTTGTGAAGCCGAACCGTTTTCGGAACTCCCGTCTCCGTGCCGTGGCCGTGTTGGCCGCGGTCGCCGCCCTGAGCCTGCCGCTTACCGCCTGCGGGAAGGGCGATTCGGTGCAGTCCGAAAACGGCGTCACCACGCTGCGATACCTGGGTTGGGCCGATCAGGTGCTCCTGCCGGAACTGGCCGAGAACCTCGGATATTTCAACGGCAAGGTCAAGCTCCAGTGGCAGGGCACCACGACCAGCGGCCCCGCGGAGATCCAGGCCGCGGCCACCGGCCAGGTCGATTACGGCGGGGCCTTCGCCGGTGCCGTGGCGAAGCTGATCAGCGCGGGCGCGCCGGTCACGGCCGTGATCAACTATTACGGGTCGGACGAGAAGCAGTTCCAGGGCTACTACGTGCGCGACGACAGTCCCATCCACACCGCCGCGGATCTGGTCGGGAAGAAGGTCGGCGTGAATACGCTGGGCGGCCAGAACGAGGCCGATATCCACGACGCGCTGGTCAAGGCCGGTCTGAGTCAGGATCAGGTCAAATCCGTCCAGCTGATTCCGCTGCCGCCGCCGAATATCGAGGACGCGGTGCGCAAGGGGCAGGTGGACGTTGCCTCGTTGAGCGGGCAGTTCCAGCAGCGCGCGCTCGCCGTCGGCGGTCTGCGCCCGGTCTTCACCGAACTCGACGAGTTCGGCGGGCCGATCGACGGCGGGCCGTACGTCTTCCGCAACGACGTCATCGCGAAGCACCCCGATGCGGTGCGGACCTTCACCACCGGCGTCGCCAAGGCGATCGAATGGGAGCGCGACACCCCGCGGGACCAGGTGGTCGCCAAGATGAGTCAGATCATCGAAGCCCGGCACCGCGCCGGTGAGGACACCAGCACCCTGAAGTACTGGCTCTCGGTCGGCATCCCCGCCAAGTACGGCGTCATCTCCGACCAGGACTTCACCCGCTGGGAGAGCTGGCTGCGCGACACCGGCGCCATCCACGGCAAACTCGACGTCAGCAAGTTCTACACCAACAAGTACAACACGTTGGCCGCGCATTCGTAATACATAGCGGGACTTGATAATCCGGTGCGATGAGTCAGGTACTCATCGCACCGGTCCGTCCGCGTCGACTGAAATCCCCTGGTGTGCAGACGAAATCGCCGGTTGCTCAGTCGGTGGGTTGGTAGCCTGGATCGAGAGAGGCCGTGGTGCCCAGAATTATCGCTGCCTCAGCGGAATCCTGCGAGGCCGCCGAGGATTCCGCGCGAGCGTTGTCCGAGCTGCCTCGGCGCTGGTGTGAGACCGTGCGTCCCCGGGCCAACTCCGCCGACGGGTTGCTGATCGAATCATTGCTCGGCACACCAATTTTCAACGCCGACACGGCGCAAAAGATCACCGGTACGTCGGATGCCAGCACATACCGTGCGCTCAACAGCTTGACCGACGCAGGCAAGCGAAACCGAATCTGGGCCGCAGTGGATGTGCTGGCCGAACTCGACGCGCTGAGTGCTGCGATCAGCAAGCGCACCACAGAGCATTTGCGGTGATCGAGATCGGAGTCTGTGGCGACGACGCCGGTCGCTCGCTGTCCTCATGGCGGGTCGAACGGGGTGCGGCCGAGAGTCCCGAGTCGGGTTCAGCGGCGGAAAGCCGCCTTCGGTGTTGATGACTTGTCCTGTGATCCAGGAGGATTCGTCGGTGGCGAGCCAGGAGATCAGGCGGGTGGGTGCGTCGGGGGCGGCGAGGTCCAGGCCGAGCTGGTGTACCGCCGCGCCCTCGGGATGGAGCTGGGCGACATCGTCGGCAATCGCCTGTGGTCCTTCGGGGTCCGCGCCCCACGGCTGGTCCGCGTCGTGTGGTGCGTAGTGATGCAGGAACAGGCTCGCGCCCGACGCTGCCAACCGGCGAGCGATGGCACGACCGATACCCTGACGTCGGCTCACGCCGGTGAGCAGCGGTAGCGGATCGCGGCGCAGCTCGAGGGGAGCGGGGTCGATGTGGGACACCATAATAGTGTCGTGCGATGGATGGTTCGCTGTCCGCTGGATTTACGGCGGATATTCGGCCGACCAGGTATGACCGAGCTGAGAGGGGGAGCCCGTGGACTGGAAGACGCTGGGCGCGCAACTGGACGAGGTGTCTCGGCGATATGCGCAGCAGCACGATTTCCAGCGGACGCCCGAATGGCTGGTGTTGAAGATCGCCGAGGAAGCCGGTGAGCTGGTGCAACAGTTCCTCGCCGCGACCGGGCAGGGGCGTTCCCGCGGCAAATCGCCTGCTGAGCTGAACGATGCGGTGGACAACGAGATCGCCGACCTGCTGGGGCACACGATCCTGCTGGCTCACCACCGCGGCACCGACCTACAGGCGGCACTCGATCGTAAGTGGTTGTGGCGCATCGCGAACGAATCTCCGCCGCGGTCGGTGGAACAGCGGACCGTGGAAGGTGCGACCGCGGTTACGAATCTGCCGGATATGTTGCAGGCGCCGAAAACCGACAACTCGGGAGCCTCGCACATCGCGCCGAGTGATGACGAGTAGTGTCGCGTGATAAGCCACTCGACTGGGTCGTAGGTGAGACCGTTGAGCGGCCGTGAGTTCCGTCGAAGATGACGTGAATTTGCCACTGCGCGATAGCATTACAGCCGCACTCAACACGGGCGATCAGTTTGGAGTCGATTCTTGAGCATGCCCAGCCCCGGACCGCGGACCTCGTCCTGTCCCGTCGGACAAAACGTGCCGTTCGGCAGCGACGACGCGCGGTTCCTGTTGTGGCAACCGGAATTCGCCAGTGATCCGTACAGTTACTACGCGCGAATGCGCCGAGTCAATCGGTCCATGGTGCCTGTGGAGCTGTCGCCCGGAGTCCCGGCGACGCTGGTGGTCGACTATCGGACCGCCGTGCAGATCCTCAACGATCCCGAGCACTTCCCGGCCGATCCGCGAACTTGGCAGAGCACCCTGCCCGAGGACTGTCCGATTCTTCCCCTCGTCGGATACCGGCCCGTCCCGGCTCGTACCACCGGCCAGGAGCACAACCGGTTACGGGAGGTTCACACCGCGGCGATGCGCGGGGTGGATCTGCTCGCCATGCACTCCCATATCGAGAAGCTCGCCATTCCGCTGATCAACCGCTTCTGCGGAGACGGGCACGCCGATCTGATTCAGCAGTACAGCTTTCCGCTCTCGTTCGCCGCCTGCAATGTTCTCCTGGGCTGCCCGCCGTATCTGGGTGATCGGATCGCCGAGGGGATGGCGAAGATCTTCGAGAACGTCGATGCCGCGACGGGCAATCAGATCGTCGGAGCGGCGCTGATGGAACTGCTCGAGCTCAAGCGCAGTCAGCCCGCCGACGACGCCGTCACCCGGATGTTGCAGCATCCGGCCGCGCTGTCCGACGAGGAGATTCTGCACCAGATCAACAGCCAGTACGGTGCGGGCATCGAGATCCAGCAGACGCTGATCGCCAACTGCCTGCTGCGGATCCTGTCCCACGGCAGCGTCGGCGACAGCCTGCTCGGCGGCAGCATATCCACCCGCGATGCCCTCGACGAGGTGCTGTTCACCGATCCGCCGATGGCGAACTTTCTGCTCACCTATCCTCGCCAGCCCATCCTGATCGACGAGGTGTGGTTGCCCGCCAATCAGCCGGTGGTCATCAGCATCGCCGCGTGCAACAACGATCCGCGGGTGCAGAGTAACGACCGCAGGGGCAATCGCTCGCATCTGTCCTGGGGCCTGGGTAACCACAGCTGCCCGGCGCAGACCGTCGCGTACATGATCGCGCAGGACGCGATCGACCAGTTGCTCGACGCCCTCCCGGAAATGGAGTTGGACTTCCCGAGCGGCGCGCCCGTGTGGCGGCCCGGTCCGTTCCACCGTTCCATGACCGAGCTACCGGTCCGTTTCAGCCCCAGCCCGCCGCTGAACTTCTAGCCGCCCGCGCGTCGGCGGTCCAGGTCGGAGCTACCGATCCGCTACGGACCACCGGCGTGCCGGACCGGCCGTTGCGGGCCGCGATGGGGAGCGGATTCTTTTGTGCCCCAATAGAGTTGGTGCTAGCGTGCGGGCCGCAGGTACTCTTTGAACGCGATCGCAAGATGAGGTGGGGTTCGAGCATGACCACAGACATGTCCATAGACATGCTGCGCACTACTTATCGCCGGGATTACGACCCGTACAGTTCGACGACCATCGGCGACCAGTTGGCGGAACTCGCGCAGCGCCGGGAGGTGCAGCCCATCAGCTATTCCGCGCGCGGCAACGGATGCTGGGTGCTGACGCGTTATGACGACATCTCCAGCGTGCTGCGCCGCAGCAACCGCGGTTTCATCAGCTTTCCCAACGATCCGGACGGCATCAACTCCGCCGGTTCGGAGGAGGGGATGATCCCGATCGAGATCGACGGAGCCCGCCATCGGCAGTTCCGATCGGTACTCGAACCAGCGTTCGCGCCCAAGCGGGTGGCCGAACTCGAGGACGGTTTGCGGGCGTGGGCGAATCGGTTGATCGATGCGTGGATCGCGGACGGCGAATGCGATTTCGGCGCGGGTTTCGCGTTGCTGTTCCCGAATGTCACCGTCATGAAGATGATGGGCTGGCCGGAGGATGACGTCGAGCGGCTGAACCGCTGGGTCGACGTCGTGATGCACGGCGTGCCGAATGTGTCGCAGGACGAGGCCAATGCCGCGCGGGGCAAGGCACACGGTGAAATTCGCGAGTACATGTTCGCGTTGATCGCGCAGCGCCGCGCGGAACCGTCCCGCGAGGACGTGACCTCGGCGGCGCTCGAGGCCGAGATCGATGGCGAGAAGCTTTCGGACGCGGAGTTGTTCGACCTGTTCCTGCTGATGATGCTCGCGGGCCTGGACACGGTTCAGAGTGTGCTGAGTCAGGCGATAGTGCACCTGGCGGGCAATCAGGAGAAGTGGGACCGGATGTTCGACACGCCCGAGATACTCGCCTCCTCGGTAGAGGAGTTCCTGCGCTGGGCCACTCCGCCGGTTCCGACCCGCACGATCAACCAGGACGCGGTCCAGGTGGGTGAGCTGACGCTGCCGAAGGGCGAACGGGTGCATTTCCCCCTCGCCGCCGCCAACCGCGATCCCGCCTACTACGAGCGTCCCGACGAGGTGATTCTGGACCGCTTCGTCAGCACCGAGACGAAGCCCCATGTGGCATTCGGCCTGGGCCCGCACCACTGCGTAGGCGCGCCCCTCGCCCGACTGGAACTGCGCATCGCCTTCGAAGAACTCCACCGCCGGATCCCCCGTTTCACCCTGAAGCCCGATCACCACCCCCAGGAACACCTGGGCCTGGCGTGGGGCATCGACAACGTGCACATCCAGTTCGAACCCGGCGAACCCGAAGTGCATTCGCCGAACCAGGGGTAATCAGGGCAACCGGGTTGATCGTCGCGGACCGTCCGGTCCGGGCGGTCGACCCCGCCGCTGCCGGAGGTGGTGTCGATCGCACCCGACAGCGTGGTAGGCACGCCGCTCAACCCGTCCCGGCCGGGACGGGTGCGTCGGCCTCGTGCTGATCAGGCTCCGGCGAAGACGTCGGTCATGTGGTTGATCCGGTGGGCGCGTGCGAGTTTGGGGAGATCGCTGCCGTCGGCGACGCGCTCGCCCGCGGGTCCGAGTCGATCGATGGTTTCCGCCGCCCAGGCGACCTCGTCGGGCTGCGGGCTCAGTGCGCGGTTGACGACCGCGGTGTCGCGAGCGTGCATGCAGAGCTTGCCGCTCATCCCCATCGACTTCGTCACCGCCAGTTCCGCGGGCAGGTCCGCAGGTCCGGTGACGCACGGTCCATCGATCGGCCCGGCGATGTCGGCGGCTCGGCTGGCCACGACCAGGCGGCTGCGCGCATAGCCCAGGGCGTCCGCGCCGACGTTGGTGTCCCGGCGGAAATCGCCTGTGCCGAAAGCCAATCGGATCGTGGCATCGGCCGAGGCGATATCGAAGGCGAACTCGATGCCGCGCGCCGATTCGACCAGGGCGAGAACCGGAATGCCGGGGAGTTCGGCGGCGGTGCGATCGACCTGCTGCCCGGATTCGGTCTTGGCGAGCATCACGCCGCGCAGGCCGGGCAGGTCGCGCAGAACCGCGAGGTCGATGTGCCAATCCGCGGTGGTGATGTTGTTGATCCGCACCCAGCCGCTGCCGCCGGCGGTGAGGAAGTCGGAGACATGTTCGCGGGCAGCGGTTTTCGCGGACGGGATCACACCGTCCTCGAGGTCGAAGATGACGGCGTCGGCTGCCGAATCGATGGCGTCGTCGAATCGATCGGGGCGCGACCCCGGGACCAGGAGCCAGGAGCGAGCGTGGATCGCCGGGACTGAGACGGTCTGCGGCGCGGACGTACGGGTCATTCGGGTTCTTTCCTCTCGGCGCTCAGCTGTCCCGCTGCGCGGATTCGAATCGGTACGCCAACCGCGTCGAACAGTACACCACATCCAATATATTGGATGTGGACAGGGTCACTCCATGCCGTGCGTATCCCGGGAGTTTGTCGGCCGTACAGTATCCAATATGTTGGGTGACCGGGTGGAGCGGCGACGCATGAGCGATGTGGCGTTCGATCGGATCTGCGATGCGATCGTCACCGGTCAGCTCGCGCCCGGTTCGAAGGTTCGCGACAGCGATCTGGCAGATCAGTTGGGCCTGAGCCGGACTCCGGTTCGCGAGGCCCTGGCCCGGCTGATCGATACCGGACTCGTCGAGGCCAAACCCGCCGCATTCACCCGGATCACTCCGCTGCACCGCGCGGACGTCGAAGCGACGCTGGCCGTCCTGGAGGTACTGGATCAGCTGGCCGTCCGAACCGGTGTCCCCAATCTCACCCCCGACATGATCGCCCTCATGCGCACCGCCAATGACGATCTCGCACAGGCGATCAAGGCAGACGATATCGGCTCCGCCCTGGCCGCTGACGACATCCTGCACGGCGTGATCGTCGACGCCGCCGGGAACCCCTTGCTCAAGCGCCTCATCCAACAGGTCCACCCGCAGATCCACCGCATCTACTACCGCAAGTTCTCCAGCCTCCGCGGCTGGCAGGACGCCCTCGAACACCACGACAACCTGATCAAACTGTGCGCGGCGGGCGACAGCGCCGCCGCTGCCGAAATCTCCTCCCAGCACCGCCGTTTCCTGGGCGGCCTGATCGGCGAACTCTTCGATATCGACGAGGACGGTTCTACCGATCCGTCGCAGTGACAGGCCGGTCCGCTCGACCAACGCTCCATCGCGGAGGGGCGAGATTCGAACTCGCACAGGCTGTTCGCCCGGCCACTCGGCAAGTCGCCGGTTCATCGATTCGTCCGGCTTTCCCGGAGAAGCGATTACGCGTCGGGGTGATCGACTGCTCGGGCATCATCGGGCGAAGATGCCGCGAATACATTGCGATGCAAGCGACTTCATTCATCGATCACAGTCTGCACGATTAGGGTGCGGCGGATAGCCGGAAACCCAGTCGCCGCTGGGCCGACTGGGCGGGGGGACAATTCTCCGGCGCTTGTGCCCGGGGGATCAGGCGTCGGTGAGGCGGCGGCTTTCCAGGACGGTCCCGACGATGTAACCGCCGCCTCCGAGGATGGCCAGGATCGAGAAGAAGACGGGGGAGCTGAACCAGCACGCGGCGGCGGAGATCAGAGTCAGCCAGCTGCCGAGACTGTAGTGCAGGATGTTGCGGCGGTGGGCGCCCTCGGCGATGTAGATCAGCCCGACCATGAGGCCGGAACCGGCGGGCCAGAGCCAGGTCGCCAGACCGGGGTAGTCGAGGCTGGACGTGAGTCCCGTGATGGCCAGGCACAGGGCGGCGAAGGCCACGATCCAGGCCAGGCCCAGGAGCCTGGCGCTGAGTATCTGCGGTTGGCCGGCGCCCCGCTGGGAGCGCTGAGCTGCGATGACGGCGCAGACGGTGCCGATCGCGATGCCGGTGAACAGCAACGTTGTCGGCAGCCATCCGGGGAGGTGGATCAGTGGATCCGTACCTTGGGACAGCGCCGCGGCGCCGTGTCCGATGACGTAGGCGAGTCCGAAACTGACGTAGGTGGCGCGATTGTCGATTCAGCGCGGTCAGTCGGGCCGCTGCCGGTCGACGAGGAGCCGCGGGTGGTGTTATGCCTGATCCGCGTCCGGGACGATGACGACTTTGCCTGCGACGGTGCGGGATTCGGCGAGCGTCAGGGCGGATGCCGCCTCCGACAGCGGGAATCGCGCCGCGATCTGCGGGGTGAGCACCCCGTCGGCCAGCAGACGCAGCACCTGGGTGAGGTCCTCGCGCAGACGCGCCTGGAATGACGACGGGCAGCGCCGCCCGGCCCAGAAGTTGTAGAAGTGCGCGGATTTGCCGTTGGGCAGGGCGTTCCACACCCCGAGCTGCCCGAACAGCTTCAGGACCGGCAGCCGCGAGTTGCCCTCCTCGTCCTTGGTCGCCGCCGTGCCGTAGGACACCAGCGTCCCGCCCCGGCGCAGCAGCCGCCACGACTCCGCCACCGCGGGCCCGCCGATGTGGTCGAACACCGCGTCCACGCCGTCCGGTGCGATCTCCCGGATCCGGCCGTACATATCCGGGTCGCGATAGTCGACCGGCGTGACGCCCAGCTCGCGCAACGCGTCGTGGTGGCGCGGCGCCGCCGTGCCGATGACGGTGATCCCGGCGTGCCGCGCCAGTTGCACGAGGGTCGACCCGACGCCGCCGTTGGCCCCGAGCACCACGATGGTTCCACCGGAGCGAACTTCGGCGGTGCGGTGCAGCATCTGCCAGGCGGTGATCCCGTTGACCAGCACGGTCGCCACGGCCGCCGGATCCATGCCGTCCGGTACCGGCAGCAGGTCGGTGGCGTCGACGAGCAGGTGGCTGGCCCACGCGCCGGTCTTGGTGACCGCGGCGAACCGGCGTCCGATGAGTGAGGCGTCCGCACCCGGGCCGACCGCCGTCACGGTGCCGACCACGTCGTAACCGGGGACGAACGGAAAGGGCGGCTGGTCGAAGTACTTGCCGCGGCGCATCTGCTGCTCGGCGAACGACACGCCGGTCGCGTCCATCCGCAGCACGACCTGCCCCTCGCCCGGCGACGGAAGGTCGCGGGTGGTGACCTGCAGCCCGGTCGGTTCGACCTTGCCGGGCAGGACGATCTCGGTGACGTTGCTGGTGAAGACGTTGTTGCTCATGGGATTTCCGATCTGCTCAGCTTCAACTTACAGACGTAAGGTTACGAGCGTTTCCTTGTCTCCGCAAGAGCTAACAACTGTAAGTTTTGAGGCGTAAGCTGACGGCATGGCAGAAGACGCATCAACAACAGGGGCCCGCGTTCGCAATCGCCGTGGTGAGGGCGGTCGCCTACGTGAGGAGATCGTCACGGCGGCCGCCGAGATGCTCGACGAGACCGGCGACCCCAGCGTCATCACCCTGCGATCGATCGCCCGGCGCGTCGGTATCGCCGCCCCGTCGATCTATCGGCATTTCCCCGACCAGTCGGCCATCATCCTGGAGGTGTTGCGCAATGCCTTCGCCGAGTTGGACGAATGGCTGCGCGTTGCCATGGACGCCGCAGGCGACACCCCCCGTGAGCAACTGCTGGCTTTGTGTCAGGGCTATCTGGAGTACGCGAGCGAGCACCCGGGCCGCTATCTCATCATGTTCGGCGGGACGTGGTTGCCCAATCTGAACGAGACTGCCGTAACCGCGGAGGACTTGGCGACGCTCGGCCAAGCAACCATGCGCCGGCTCACCGAAGCCCTCGAGAGCTGCGTGAACGCCGGCTGCTCGACCAGCACCGACACATTCGCCGACATGGTGGCTCTGTGGATCGGCCTGCACGGCCTTGCTCACCAGCGGCTGTCCACCCAAGCCTTCCCCTGGCCGCCGGATATCGCCGAACGCATCATCACTCCGCTCGCACACCTCACCGAGGAATGAAGATTCCGGCAGCAGCGGAGAGCGGCTACCAGAATCCGATGTGAGCGGCCGCAGCCTCTTCCTCGAGCACGGGGCCGTACACCTCGACGACGCGTTGTCCACGCGCGAAGATCTCGCGGCACGGCAGTGCGAAGGTGGGATTCTCGGGGTTGTCGCCGGTGAGGCCGAGCAGCTTTTCCTCGGACAACGCGTAGACGACCCGGCCGATGCCGGCCCAATAGATCGCGCCCGCGCACATGACGCACGGTTCGGCGCTGGTGTACAGGGTGGCGCGTGTGAGTTGCGCCGCGGTGAGGTGTTCGGTGGCGCGGGCCGCGGCGGTCAGTTCCGCGTGCTGGGTGGGATCCCCCTGCGGCGGCATCGAGTTGTTGCCGCGGCGAGCGACGACGACGCCGTTCTCATCCGCGACGATGGCCCCGAAGGGGTGTCGTCCGCGTTCCCGGGACGCGTACGATTCGGCGATCGCCTCGCGCAGCAACGCGAGTTCGGGCGCGGTAAGTGTCTGTGCGGCAGATGTATTCGTATTCACTGGCGGCTGGACCAGGGGGCGTGGCGGGGTCATGCACTGACCTTCCGGGAGACGATGGCGTAAGCGAAAACGGCTACGGCGCAGCCGATCACGTGCCCGAAGCCGCTGACATCGGGGTATGCGGCGGCGATCGGGCCGGTGAAGAGGCTTTGGCTCATGAAGGGGACGGAGGCGGCGACGCCGAGTACGGTGGCCGGCAGGGCCCAGCCGAAACGGTGTCGGCGATCGGCCAGGTGGACCGGCGTAGGCGCCGCGCCTCGGTCGCGCCAGAAGAACGCGGCGACGGTGACCGCGGCCCACGGGGCGAGCCAATAGCTGGTGATCAGCAGGAAGTTCTGGAAGGCGTCGGCGAAGGCGTGCTGTCCCACCCACCAGGCCAGGGCCGATCCGATGGTGCAGACGATCGCGACCGAGACCCAGCGCGGAATCCGCAGCCCAGCGGCCAGGGCCGCCATCGAACCCGAGTACAGATCGATCACGGTCGAGGAGAGCGTCGACAGCAGCAGCGCGATCAGCACGATCCGTCCCAGGACCGGCGGGTTCACCGACGATACGCAGATGACCCTGTTCACTGCCGAGGGTCTGCTGCGCACTGAGGTGGGTGCGGATCCTGTACCGGCGCTGCGGCAGGCGTACCTGCGCTGGCTGGATACGCAGCGCAGGGAGTCTCCGGGCCCGGATCCTGATGGCTGGCTGCTGGCCCAGCCGTTCCTGTACGCGGTGCGCGCGCCCGGCAACGCGTGTTTGTCCGGGCTGGATCGGCAAGCGCGTGAATATCTTCCGGCGCGGCGGCTCGGGGAGCCGGGGCTGGTGAACCCGCAGTCCAAGGGGTGTGGTGCTGTGATGCGGTCGGCTCCTTTCGGTCTGATCGGCCTGGGGCCCGATGCCGCGTTCACCACTGCGGCTCGAGCCGCACAGCTCACGCACGGACATCCGACCGGTTATATCGCTGCGGGCGCATTTGCTGCTTTGATCGATCGGGTGGCCGGCGGTGTCGATCTGCCGACGGCTGTACAACAGACCATTGCGCAGCTCACTGATGTGCCTGCCGCAGGAGAGACAGTTCAGGCGTTGGTGTGGGCGGTCGAAGTGTCCCAGAAGAGGCTGAACCCGATCTGGGTCGAACAGGTCGGTGGGGGTTGGGTCGCTGAGGAGTGCCTGGCGATTGCCGTGTGTTGTTCTCTGTACGCGGCCCGTTCCGGAGATGTGCGTGGCGCATTGTTGTTGTCGGTCAATCACTCCGGTGATTCCGATTCGACCGGCGCGGTCACCGGCAATCTGCTTGGTGCCAGCCAGGGGGCCGCTGCGCTTCCGCAAGATTGGGTGTCGGCCGTGGAGGGGCGTGCGGTACTCATCCGGGTCGCCGACGATCTCGTCGCGGCCTTCGGTCCGCCCGGCAACGGTCGGCATGAGCGAGGATGAGTCGAGGAGCAGTGGGTGGATCTGCTCGTCGGCGGATAGTGCGGTCCGGCGCTGCTGTTCGCTGCGCGCAGCGGTCAGCTGCTGCTCCAAGTGAGTGGTGTTGGCGGGTGAGCCGAATGCCGTGGTGATGTGTCGGTTCGGGGCGTTGGGATCTGTTGGGGGAGAAAGGTATCCGACCGGACGGAATCCCATAGCCTGAGCCGCATCCCGGTAACCCATTGCGCTTCGAACCCCAGACTTCAGTGCTGATTATTGGATTCGTCGAGCAAGGTCTGTAGTGCGCTTCGCAGTTCGGTGCGTTCGGCAGGGGCGAGCGGAGTCAGTAGGTCTTTTTCGATGTCGGCGCTGAGACGGCGGAGCGTCTTTGCTACCCGCCGACCGTGGGACGTCAGCTCGAGTACCCTGCGACGCCGATCGGCGGGATCGACCTGTCGGATCAGGAGCCCCTGCTCGACTGACGTCTCGATGATCGGCACGGCATTGCGGCGATCGATGCCCACCAGCTCGGCGAGTCGTTGCTGGCCGAGCGGGCCGGTCTCATCGAGGGCCAGCAAGAGCTTGTGCTGACTGGAGGTCAGGTCGAGCTGTGACTGGATCTCGGTCCACCGTCTCAGGACGAGTTTGCCGGCGCCCGCGAGCAGCCAGGGGATCGTGCGCTGGAAGGCGAGTGGTCCCGTCCCGGCGGGCAGCTGGACGTCGTCCGTACTCGAATCCATAGGCAGAGCCTAGCGTTTCGGCATGCGCCATGATAGACATGTCTCATGTCATGACGTGAGACATGTCTATCTGAAGGAGGTCGGCAATGCGAGCAGTTCGTTTCGATCATTACGGCGACGTCGATGTGCTCGACGTTCGTCACACCGATGATCCCGTCGCAGCACCCGGGCGGGTCGTCGTCGAGGTTCGGGCCGCGGCCGCGAACCCCGGCGACATTTACGTGCGGGAGGGGCTCGCCGAGGAAGCCTGGGCGCTGCGGGCGCGGCTTTCCGGAAAGGACTCTGATATGCCGAAATGGTCGATGAGTTTCCCCGCGGCGCAGGGCCAGGACGTGGCGGGCGAGATTGTTTCGGTCGGTGATGAGGTCGATGCCTGGCGCATAGGCGATGAGGTACTCGGCTGGTCCGAGGAGCGCGTCGCCCAGGCTGAGCTAGCCGCTGTACCTGCCGGCCACCTGGTCCGCAAGCCGACTCGGATGAGTTGGGAAGTGGCCGGGTCGATGTATGTCGCGCCGATGGCCGGCCTGGCGGGCGTTGAGGCCGTGGCGCCGCAGGCGGGCGAGACGGTCGTCGTCTCCGGTGCCGCCGGTGCCGTCGGTGTCGTGGCGGCCCAACTCGCCCGCCGGGCCGGTGCTGACGTCGTGGGCCTGGCCAGCGAGTCCAACCACGCGTGGCTACGCGACCACGGCATTACTCCGGTCACCTATGGCGACGGTCGAGCGGATCGGATCCGAGCGGCCGTCGGGGGCCGCATCGACGCCTTCATCGACACATTCGGCGAGGGTTACGTCGACCTCGCCCACGAACTCGGCGTCCCGGCGGAGCGCATCAATACCGCCGTCGATTTCCACGCGGCGATCGACGGTCGGGCCCACATCGCGGGCACCAACGATGCGGGCGGCGCCGCCGGGCTCCAGCGACTCGTCGATCTCGTCGCGGGTGGTGAACTGGAGATCCCGATCGCGGCTACCTACCCGCTGGCCGAAGTCCGCGATGCCTACCGGCGACTCGCCGACCGACACACCCACGGGAGGATCGTCCTCATCCCATAAAGCGTGGGCGCACCGATCGTTTCGTGCCTCCTGTTGTCCCAATTAGATGTGCTCGCAAGGGATGTCACGCTGGTGGCGGCCGCGTCCGGCCGGGGCGGGGTGCTTCGCCACCCGCACAACTTCAACCGCACATGGCGGGACGCGCGTGGTAGCGCGTACAAGGACGTCACGCAATACACGACCGCCGCGAAGCAGTTGGGCCACGCCCAGGAAGGTGTCACCGAGCGGCATTTACATAGCGTCGCCGCAACAGGCACCCGATTCGTCGGCTGTGCTGGAAAGGGGCCGAGCAGCGCCAACTGGCAAATAGTTCGGCCGGGAATTCTTGGTGTTTTTTGGCCAAGACTCGATAGGCCAAGACGTCGCGACCCGAATTTTGGGTCTGACCTGGGAATTTAGGTGCGCCATCAGGGACTCGAACCCCGAACCCGCTGATTAAGAGTCAGCTGCTCTGCCAATTGAGCTAATGGCGCTGGTGCAGTGTTCCGTTCCGGGGCCCTCGGGCTCCGTTCCGGTGCGAGGGAAACCATAACAGTTCGGTGCTTGGAACGTGAAATCGCCTGGTCAGGGTGGGTGGGGGTGATGGGATCGTCGTGTTTGCGGGGTTGGGGTGGGTTCGGCTGGCAGTATGAGGGGCGCGTGGTCTCGGTTCATCCGTGTGGGTGTCTGGTGAGTTGCGTAGCCGGTTTCCGGGTGCGCCCGACTGGAACGGGGTTGCCTATGCGCACAGGGCGGCAGGGGAGTCGGGGGCTGTCGTATCTCGTGGTGCTGATGGTGGTTGCGTTGGTGGCGGGGTGCGCGGCGAATGCGCGGGGACCGGGGGCCGCCATCGAGCGGCGGCCGATGCTCGACATGATCACGCCGAAGATCGTCGCGCCGGTCGCGGACGGTGCGGTGAATGTGCCGGTGGCCGATCCGGTTCGGGTGCGGGTCGACGACGGCGTGCTCACCGGCATATCGCTGCTGAATCCGGAGGGGCGGCCGGTGCCGGGGCGGATCGCCCCGGACGGGCGGTCCTGGCAGGCCGACGAGCAACTCGGGTTCGGGCGGACGTATCGGCTGCGGGCCACGGCGATCGGCATCGGCGGCGGCGCGACCAGGACGGCGAGTTTCACCACTATGCAGCCGCGCAAGCGCACGCATCCGTGGCTGCTGCCGGGGGAGAACGAGGTGGTGGGTATCGGTCAGCCGGTCGCGGTGCAGTTCGACGAGGACATCCCGGATCGTCACGCGGTGCAGAATGCGATCGAGGTGACCACGACACCACCCGTGGAGGGCGCGTTCTACTGGGTGAACAAACGCGAAGTGCGTTGGCGGCCAGAGCATTTCTGGGCGCCGGGCACCCGGATCGGCGTCAACGTGAACACCTACGGTCGCGATCTGGGCGGACTGATCGGCGACAGCGATATCCATTCCCGCTTCACCATCGGCGATCCCATGGTCTTCACCGCCGACGACAACACCAAGATGGTGACCGTCGAACACAACGGCCGGGTGGTGCGGACGATGCCGACCTCGATGGGCAAGGCCTCCTCGCCGACCAACAACGGCATCTACATCATCAGCGACCGTTTCGATCACATGATCATGGACTCCGCCACCTTCGGCCTCGCCGCGTCCGCACCCGGCGGATACCGCAGCCGCGTCGACTGGGCCACGCGCATGTCCTACAGCGGCATCTTCATGCATTCGGCCCCGTGGTCGGTCGGCCAGCAGGGGTACTCCAACACCAGTCACGGCTGCCTGAACCTGAGTCCGGCCAATGCCCGCTGGGTCTACGAGAACGCCAAGCGGGGCGATATCGCCATAGTGAAAAACACTGTGGGAAGCACACTTTCGGGTGTGGATGGTTTGGGCGACTGGAACGTCCCCTGGCCGGAATGGAAGGCCGGCAACGTCGACGCCAACCATTGACGCGGTGCGACGCCGGCCGACACCGCCGCAGATCGGTTCGACCGCCGTGGATCGGTAGCGCAGGCCGGCTGTGTGCGGATATTCGATGCCTGTTCGCTGTCGCGGCCACGTGCTCCGTCGGCTGGCCCGCACGACCGTGTGGCGGGCGGGCCGGCACGAGTGGATGACGTCGCGGCAAGCGTGCCCGTCGTAGATGAAGCGGTCGTGGCCACGACGGCGGCGATAACCAGGACTTCAGCGGACGCCCAGTTGCGTCGTTGTCTGGCAGACTTTTCTGTAGACCTCGGGGGACGGGGCGATGATCTGCACGGGGAGGGCGGGGGACGGTATGCCGGGCTGTGAAGTCGTCCGGGCGCGGGCGGATGGCGGCGAATTCGGTGACGTCGTCATCGAACGTGCCGAGTCGCGCGTTGCGACCTGGTTCGAATCGGACGCGTCGAGGGTGTTCACGATCGAACGTCGCGGGCCGAGAACGCGGGACAATGTTCCGCTCGGCACGCGCGATGAGAATTCTCTGACCGCTGATCTGGCCGGAGAACCGGTCGGGATTCGCCCGGGCGGCGGCCGGATCGTCAAGAGGACATATCGAATTTTGATCGAATACGATTCCAGGACTTCGAGTTTCGGGCCGAAAGATCTCACGACGTGCAGATTCATCGGCGGAAACCCTTGGGAGATCGAAAAAGAATTCTGCTCACTCACCGCCTATACGGACGGCGGCGTGGGGATCGAGTGGGCTCTGCCGGTGCGCATCGCCCTGCTGAAACGAACGGTGGTCCCGCCCGAGCCCACCCCCGATGACGTTCTCATCGCATGCGGCGTCGCCGCCGCCTTCGGGACGGGTTCGTTGTCGTTGACCGCCATCGTGATGGGGCTCGTGTCGTCGGTATTTCCCAACTGAGCGGGCGGAAAGATCTCATTCGCCGTGTGCGCGGATTCGGTCGACTGCCTCGTCCAGCGCGGCTGTGCCCGGCTTGTGGCGGGTCAGGGTGGGCAGGACGAGTATGCGTTCGCCGTCGGGGCGGCGGTGGGTGCGGAGGGGGGTTTGCAGATGAGGGCGGGGGCCCACCTCCAGAAATATCGTTTCGGTTCGGGCGGCGCGGTGGGCGGCTTGTCGCAGCAGGGTGGTGGTGACGAAATGCCGGGTCCAGTATTCGACGTTCAGATCGGGGCCGTCGATGTAGTCGCCGGTCACCGTGGAAATCATCGGAACGGTGGCCGGAGCGGTCCGCACGTGATCCATCTGCTGTTGGAACAGGGTGCACACACCCGCCATGAGTGGTGAGTGGTAGGGATACGGAAATTCCTCGAGTATGTGGTAGTAGACGCCCTCGCGAGCCAGTTCGGTACCCAGGTCGTCCAATGCGGAGTCGGTGCCCGCGAGTAGCACTCCGCCCTCGGACATGACGACGGCTATCTGGATATCGCCGTGCGAGGCGGCGGCGATGTCGTGTGCGCGGTCCTCGGAGATGGCCGCGGTCGCCGTGCCGCCGATGCCGTTGGCGGCCTTCAGCGCCAGCGCCGAGGCGGCGACGAGTCGGCATGCCTCGGGGAGGGTGAGAACCCCGGAGGCCGTGGCTGCGGCGTATTCGCCGAAGCTGACGCCGACCGTCACCGAGGGGGCGATTCCGCGTTCGGCCAGCGCGAGGATCAAGCCGTACTGGATCGCGAAGATCGCGGGGCCGCCGACGGTCAGGTTCCGGTAGTCGCCCGTCCTGGCCGATTTCAGCTGCTCCTCGACCGACCAGTCCATATGGTTGTCGAACTGTCCGGATACCTCGTGAATCGCGGCCCGGAACGTCGCGTCCTCGTGCATCAGGGCCACCCCCATGCCTTCCCACAGGGCACCGTAACCCGAGAAAACGTAGGCGACGCGGGCCGCGACATCGGTCGCCGGGCTTCCGCTTTCGGTCATGACCCGATCCTCCTTCGAAATATCATGTGACACAGGCTTTATCGTCATCGCCGGATGAATCGTCGACCGATGATCGCAGGGGCTCACCGGATTTCGGTCGCCCTCGCACGACGGGCCACCAGTTGCGCGGTCCGAGCACCGCCGCGATCGCCGGTACCACGATGGTCCGCACGACCATCGTGTCGATGATCAGCCCGAGGCCGATGGTGAAGCCGACCTGGGCGGTATTGCCGACCGCGGCCGCGGTGAGGGCCAGCATGGTGATCGCGAAAACCGCACCGGCAGTGGTGATCACGCCACCGGTCGAGGTCACCGCCTGAATGATGGACGATCGGGGCGAACCGCGCAGACCCGTGCGTGACTGCAACATCCGGTCACGCACGCGCGAGGTCAGCAGGACGTTGTAGTCGGCGGCCACCGCCACGAGGATGATGAACGCCAGTGACGGCACGGCCCAGTGCAGCGGCTGGTGCAGCAGATGCTGCCAGACCGCGACGCTCAGTCCCAGTGCCGCGCCGAACGACAGGATCGCCGAGCCTACCACATAGAGCGGCACCACCAGGCTGCGCATCAGTGCGGCGATGACCAGCAGCGCGAGCACACTCGCGAGCACGACGATGGTGGCGAAATCGCGCAGCGCCATCGACCGCAGGTCCCGATAGGTGGGCGTGAGACCCGTGATCTCGACGGCCGAACCGCGCAGATCGGTCCCGCGCACCGCCTGCCGCGCGGTGTTCAGCATCGTGCCGGTGCGGTCCATCGCCTTGGTGCTGAACGGATCACCGGAATCGGTGACGATCATGCGGGCCATCCGGCCGTCGGGCGAGATGAACAGCCCGATGGCGGTCTGCAGATCGGGGCGGGACATGGCCCACTGCGGAATGTAGAAACCGCCGGTGTTTCCGGCCGCGGTGTTCCTGCGCAGTTCGCTCAGATAGTCCGATGCGGTCTTCAGGCCGGTCTGCAGGCGGGACAGTTGCGAGGTCATCAGGTTGACACCATCGTCGACCCGGGTGGAACCGTCCGCGAGCTGCCCGCTGCCCGCGACGAGTTGATCGGCGCCCGCGTCGAGTTGACGCAGACCGGTGTCCAGGCGACGCTGCCCGGCCAGGAGCGCGCCCGTGCCATCGCTGGCTCGGGTCAGCCCGTCGTCCAGTTGCGCCAGGCCGTCGGCCAGGCGGCGGTTGCCGTCCGCTACCTGCTGGACCCCGTTCTGGAGCCGCTCGGCGTTGGTCAGCGCCTGCCCGGCGGGCGTCGAATCCAGAAATGCCAGTAGGGATTTCGACGCCGCGCACATCGGCTGCGCATCGCAGTCCGGCGTCGCGGCCGTCTGCTGCCGGAGCGCGGCGAGATTGCTCTGCGGGGTGTTCAGGAAGGCGAGTGCCTGACCCACACCGTCCGCCAGTTGACGCGAACCCTTCGTCAGCTGATCCGCGCCGTCGCGCAGTTGCTTGGTGCCCGAACGTGCCGCGGTCAGCCCGTTGTCGAGTTGTACGTCCCCGTTCACGAGCTGGCCCGAACCGGCGACGGCCTGTTTCATGCCCGCGCTGAGTTGCTGTGAGCCCGCGTGCAGGACCCGCGCACCATCGGCCAGACGGCCTGTGCCATCGGTCAATTCGTGAATCTGCGGCTGCGCGGCGGCGAGCTGGACCACGCCGCCGGACAACCCGTCCGCCACGACTCCGGCCTGATAGCCGAGCGAGCTCTCGGGGATCGTCTCGCCCAGCGGGCGGCTGATCGACTGCACCGAGACCACCCCGGGGACCTTCGCCACGGCGGCCGACATCGATTCCAGCGCCGCGAAGTCCTTGGTGTTGCGCAGATCGTGATCGGCTGTGACAGTGACGTATTCGGGCAGCAGGATATTGCCGTGGTAGTGCTTTGCGACGATGTCGTAGCCCCGGTTGCTGTCGGTGGTGGCGCGCTGGGCCTGCCGCTCGTCGTAACTCAGATGGATGGTCGGGATGACCGCGGCGAGCAGGATGAGCCCCCCGAGCGAGAACGCCAGTGCGCGACCGGGACGCCGCACCGTCCGCACCGCGATCCAGCGCCAATACCGCGATCGGCCGGACTGTTTTCGCGGTTCGAGCATACCCAGCCGAATCGCCAGGGCGATCATCGCCGGGGTCAGCGTGAGCGCGGCCAGCAGAGTCACGAAGACGCCGATCGCGCACGGCAGACCCACGGTGCGGAACAGGCCGATCCGGGTCACCGACATGCCCGCGCAGGTGAGCGTCACGACTAAACCGGATGCCAGGATCACCGAGGCGATCCGCGGGAAACTCGTCGTCATCGCGTCGGTCGGGGCCGCACCGGTCCGCCGGGCCTCGTGGTATCGGCTGATCAGGAAGATCGCGTAATCGGTGCCCGCGCCCAGCACGATCGCCGACAGCAGCGATACCGAGAAGATCGACAACGGCATCCCGTGCATTCCGAGGAACGCCGCGGTCCCGTTCGAAACCGCAAGGGCCAGACCGATTGTGGCCAGCGGTATCGCGACCGCCGCCGGTGATCGGTAGACCGCGAACAGCACCAGCATGATGCACAGGACGGTCAGCGCGGTGACGAACGGAAGCGAGGACTCGATGCCGGAGAATTCGTCCGAGATCGTCGCGGCGGGTCCGGTCGTCAGGACGGTCAGATCCGGCGGGTGCGCGAGGCGGTCGATCGTGGCGCGGATGGAGTTCACCGACGCGATGGACGCGGATGTGCCGGAGTCGCCGACCAATCGAACGAGTGCGTAGGTCGTGGTCTTGTCCGCGCTCAGCGCCGCCGGTGCGGTCGTCGGGTTGCCCCACAGATCCTGGACGGACTGCACGTGGGCGGTGTCGTGCCGAAGCGCGCCGATGAGTTTTCCATAATAGGCGCGGTCGGTATCGTTCAGTCCCCCTGCACGATTCAATACGACATACGCGGAACCGGACGAAGTGGACTCGTGGAACGTGATTCCCATGTTCTGCAGTGCGCGCACCGCGGGCGCGTCTCGGGGGATGAAGTCCGCCGAATGGTTCGAGGCGACCGAACTGATTTGCGGGACAGCGATATTCAGCACGCCCGCCAGAACTATCCAGACTCCGATGACGAACAGTGGTCGCTTGCGAGCAACCCGCCCGAAACCTTCTATCAAGTCGAATGGGACTTTCATGCGGTCCCCACCGGCGGGAATATCGACGGCCCGAACGTATCGAGGGCCGGGGTACGATCGCCTGTTACGGACGCTGTCAGCAGCACGTATGTGCAAGTGGGACAGCGATCTTGGCACAGCATGGTGCCCACCATACGTGAGTGTCGGTCGCTTGTGCCGTTGCTCAGCGAATTCTGAAAATCGTTGGACAACACAGCGCTATCCAGTCGATAATTCGGCGGTCATCAGTTTCCATACAGTAAGTGGGGGCCATGGTTGCCATCGCCATAATCGGAATCGGGTGCAGGTATCCCGGGGGCATAGTCGATTCGTCCAGTTTCTGGGATTTCCTGGTACGCAAGGGAGATGCGGTCACCGAGATCCCGGACTGGCGATGGGATGTCGACCGTTACTACGACCCGGATCCGGAGGCGCCGGGCCGGATGTACACCAGGCACGCGTCTTTCGTCGATGAGCCATTCGCCCGATTCGATTCGGACTTCTTCGGAATCTCCCGGCGGGAGGCGGCGACCCTCGATCCCCAGCAGCGTCGGTTGCTGCAGGTGTCCTGGGAGGCGCTCGACGACGCGGGCGTCGCCGGGAATGTCAGCGGCGCCTCGGTCGGCACCTTCATCGGCGGGTTCACCAACGACAACGCGGTCGGCAAGGCCGGGTCGCACGCGCTGGACCGGATCGACAACTTCGCCGCGACCAGTTCGTCACAGACGTTGCTGTCCAACCGGATCGCGTACACGTTCGACCTGCACGGGCCCAGCCTGACCGTGGACACCGCGTGCTCGTCCTCGCTCGTGGCCACCCATCTCGGCGTCCGCGCCATCGCCGACGGGGAGTGCGACATCGCACTGGTCGGCGGCTCCAACGTGATCTTCCAGCCGGAGACCTTCATCACGATGTGCAAGGGTCGGTTCCTGTCCGTGGACGGTCGATGCAAGTCGTTCGACGCCTCCGCCGACGGCTACGGCCGCGGCGAGGGCGTCGGCGTCGTCGTGCTCAAGAATCTGGAACAGGCTGTGCGCGACCGGGATCGGGTCTACGCGGTGATCCGCGGCAGCGGAGTGAACCAGGACGGTCGCACCCTGGCGCTGCCCGTGCCCAATCCGGATTCGCAGTACGCGTTGGCCCGGAAGGTGGCCGAGCAAGCCGAAATCGACCCTGCCCGAGTCGGTTACGTCGAGGCGCACGGCACGGGCACCGGCGTGGGCGACCCGCTGGAGGCCTCCGCGCTCGGCCGCGCCTACGGGATGGCCGAGGGGCGCACCCGTCCCCTGCGGATGGGGTCGGTGAAGAACAACTTCGGCCACACCGAGGCGGCGGCCGGGGTGGCCGGACTGATCAAGGCGGCGCTCACGGTGCGGGAGGGGCGCGTCGCGCCGCAGGCGTACCTGGAGAACCCCAATCCCGAGATCGCATTCGACGATCTGGGCCTGACGGTGCCGCTCGAGGTCGAGGATCTCGACGGAATCCACGCGGGGGTCAACAGTTTCGGATACGGCGGCACCAACGCCCACGTGCTCGTCGAGCGCGCCCCCGAAGCGGTGCACGGCGACGAGGCCCGCGATACGGTCCGGGTGTTCCCGGTCTCCGCCCGCAGTGAGGAGTCGCTGCGGCGGCTCGCGCGCGGATACGGCGATCTGCTCAGAACACCTTCCGGCGCAGCCGAACCCGCATCCCCGACCGTCGATTCTCCGACGGTCGATGCCGCCAGCGGCGGCGGCCCGGTCGACCTGCCGCGGGTCAAGGCCGCGGCGGTGCGGCGTCGGGCGCATCACCACCTCCGGCGCGGATTCGTCTATCGCGACACCGAAGACCTTGTGGCACAGCTGGATTCGTTCGCGTCCGGAGAGGGCAAGATCGGCGACCGGGTCCTGGTGGAGGGCCTGCGCACCCCGGTGTTCGTCTTCAGCGGCATGGGTCCGCAGTGGTGGGCGATGGGCCGGTCCCTGCTCGTCGAGCCCGGTCCGTTCCGCGACACCGCCCAGGCGATCGACGCCGAGTTCCGCAGGATCGCCGGATGGTCGATCCTGGACGAGGTGCTCGCCGGCGAGGACGACTCCCGCATCGCGCGCACCGATATCGCCCAGCCCGGCAACTTCCTGATCCAGGTCGCACTCGTGGATCACTTGGCGCAGTGGGGCGTTCGTCCCGCGGCGGTCGTCGGGCACAGCGTCGGCGAGGTCTCCGCGGCCTACGTCAGCGGGGCGCTCTCGCTCACCGACGCGCTCACCGTCGCCTACCACCGGTCCCGCCTGCAGGCGCAGACCGCGGGCAGCGGCGGCATGCTCGCGGTGGGACTGGGGCCGGACGAGGCGCGTCAGCGTTTCGAACGATTCGGCGACGCGGTGTCCGTCGCGGCGGTCAACGGCGCTACCGCGGTCACGCTCGCGGGACTGGAGGGACCGCTCGAGGAGTTGCGCGAGGAGCTGACCGGCGAGGGCGTCTTCGCGCGGCGGCTGCGGGTCGAGGTGCCGTATCACAGTCATCTCATGGACCCGATCCTCGGCGAGCTGGAACAATCGCTGGCGGGCCTGACTCCGCGCGAGGCCACGCTGCCGGTCTACTCGACCGTCACCGGCGGCCGGTTCGACGCACGGGAATTCGCCGATCCCGGCTACTGGTGCCGCAACGTTCGCGAGACCGTACGATTCGCCGACGCGATCGACTCGCTCATCGACGAGCGATTCCGGGTGTTCCTCGAGGTGGGACCGCACCCGGTTCTCGTCGGCAACATCCGCGAGGCGTTCGTGCGACAGAGCGTGAGCGGCGCGGGCATCGGCACCCTGCATCGCGACGAGGACGCCGAGTCGGCGACGCTGACCGCCCTCGCCGAGCTGTACCGGGTCGGCGCGGTCGACGCGCCCGGCGACGCCGCGACGTACCGGGACAAGAAGGTCGCGCACCTGGACCTGCCGCCGTATCCGTGGCTGGATCTGGAAGTGTGGGAGGAGAACATCCGCACACTTCGCGCCCGGCACGGCGACCCGAACCGATACGCGCTGCTCGGCGACCGCACCGACTCCCTCGAATCGGAATGGGAACTCACCCTGGCTCCGGCGAATCTGCCGTGGCTGCGCGATCACAACGTCGGCGGTGCGGTGGTCCTGCCGGGCGCCGGATACATCGACGCGGCCCTCGCCGCGGCGCGTCAGCGCACGAGCCGTGACCAGGTCGGCGTGGACGCCCTCGCGTTCATCGCGCCCCTGATCGTCTCCGAGCACGATGTGCCGGTGGTGCGCGTCGCGGTCGAGAACGCCGCGAAACGTCTGTCCATCAAGGCGCGATCGGGTCACGGGGATCTGTGGACCCAGCACGCCTGGGGCCGGCTCGTGGAGATGGATTCCGGTGCGCACCGGCTGGAGGTACCGGCCGAGGAACCCGGCGACATCGCGTTCGACCACGACGAGATCTACGCCGCGATGGATGCGCTCGGCCTTGCCTACGGGCCCGCTTTCCGGCGGATCCAGCGGGCCCGGGTCCGGGGCACGACCTGTGTCGCCGAACTGGACACCCGCGGCATCGTCGAGGGCGAATTCGTGCCTGACGCACCGCATGTCGTGCATCCGGCACTGACCGACGCGGCGTTCCAGTGCGCCGCGGTACTGCTCGCCGCGAGCAGCACCGCGAACAACACCCGGGCCGTCGCACACGTTCCCGCCGCCGTGGACCGGGTGCGTCTGTTCGGGCCCATTCCGGACGAACTCCTCGCGGTCGTCTCGGTGGTATCGACCGAGCCGTTGCGCGTGGACGCGTTCCTGACCGACCGGAACGGCGAGGTCGCGCTCGCGCTCTACGGCGCGGAATTCGCACCCATCGGCGTCGCGCCCGACCCGCTGGACGACCTCGAGCGCCTGTTCTACGAGCGGCGCTGGGAGGACCTCCCCGCGCTCGCACCCAACGATCAGAGCCGGGCGATCAACGTTGCGGTCACGATCGGCTCACCCGCCGAGACCGTGCTGTCGGGTATGACGCAGGGCCCGATCGAACCGCTCCGGATCACCTGGGACGCCGACCCCGACGACGCGGCGGCCGTGGACGCGATGACGAAGCAGCTCACCGACGCCCTGGCCCGCGACGGCTATCTGCGGATCGGCCTGGCCGCCGGACCCGGATACGACGCGGCGGGACTCGCCTACCGCGTCGTGTCGTTCGCGCGCGTCGTCGCGGCCGCTTCCGCCGGCCGGCTCGAGACCGACCCGGCCGACTTCGACGTGCGAGTGGTCATCGTGACCAGCCACGGCATGGTCGGCCCGGGTGACACCGAACTCGATCCGGCCCACGCCGCCCTCGTCGGATTGCGCCGCACGCTCGCCCAGGAGCAGAGCCCCGTCGGCTGGTCGGCGATCGACATCGACGGCTCGGTGAGCCCCGATTCCCTTGTCGCCGAATTGATTCGGGGGACGACCGCGGAGTCGGACGAGATCCGGTTGCGCGCCGACGGCCGATCGGCCGAACGTGTGCAGCGCTCGGCCGCGGAGTTCGTCGAACGGTGGGATGTGCCGAACCGGCTGGCGAGCACCGAGGAACCCTACGAGGTGGTGCTGCCGCGCACGCGGCTGCTCAAGGATCTGACCCTGCGCGCATGCGATCGGGTCCCACCGGGCCCGCGCGAGGTGGAGATCCGGATCGAGACGATCGGCCTGAACTACAAGGACCCCCTCAAGGTGCTCGGCATCCTCACCGAGCGACAGCTGTCCGGCACCTACTTCGGCACCGTCCCGGGTATGGAGGGCTACGGAGTCGTCACCCGCGTCGGATCCGAGGTCACCGATATCGAGCCCGGCGACGCGATGGCGGTCGCGGCACGCGGCCTGCTGCGCCGATACACCCTGCTCGATGTCGACGGTGGCGGTGCGTGGGTGCGGGCCCCGCGGGCGGTTCTGGGCGATCACCAGGAATTGGATCCGCTGGCCATCGGCTCGGGGCTGCCTTACATCACCGCGTACTACTCGCTGCGCGCGCTCGCGGATATCGGGCCCGGCAACAGCGTGCTGATCCACGGTGCGGCCGGGGGTATGGGGATGGCGGCCGTGCAGGTGGCCGCGAGCCTGGGCGCCACGGTGTTCGCGACGGCCGGTTCCGCGGAACGTCGTGCGGCAGTGGCGGAAATCGGTGCGACCCATGTGCTGGATTCGCGTTCGTCGAGCTTCGTCGACGAGGTGCTCCGGCTTACCGACGGCCGCGGTGTGGACGTCGTCTACAACTCGATGCCCGGCGAGGTGATCAGCCAGGACTTCACGGTCGCCGCGGAATTCGGGCGGATCATCGAGATCGGGAAGGCGGATGTCTACTTCGGCGGCACCGTGGATCTGCGGCCCTTCAACCGGAACCTGAACTTCTACTCCATCGATATGGACCGGCTGCTCGCGCAGCGGCCCGAGCGTTTCCGGGAACTCATGCAGGAATGCGTGATCGCGATGGCTCAGGGGAAGGTCGAACCGCTTCCCTACGTGCGGTTCCCGATCACGGAACTGTCCGCCGCCTTCGAGACGGTGTTGCGAGCGTCGCAGGTGGGACGCGTCGTCGTCGACCTGCGCACCGACATTCCCGAGGTGCTGCCGCAGCGTCCACCGGCCTTGCCGGTCCGGCCCGACGCGACCTATCTGATCACCGGAGGTTTCGGCGCGTTCGGTCTGGCGACCGCGCGGGCGCTGGTGCAGCGCGGTGCGACCAGGCTGGTGCTCGTCGGTCGTCGCGGGGTGACCACCGACGACGTCCGCCGGCAGCTCGAGGTGCTGGCCGCGCGCGGCGTCGACGTGGTCTGCGAATCCGCCGACGTCAGCGATGTGGCGTCGGTGGGACGTGTGCTGGACGCGACCGCGGATCCCGAACGCCCGTTGCGGGGCGTGTTCCACACCGCCGGGGTGGTCGCCGACCAGCCGGTGGCCGAGATCAGCGCCGAGACGATCGGTTCGGTGTTCGCGCCCAAGTTCGGCGGGGCACAGGCCCTGGACGCGGCGACCCGCGAACGCGGCCTCGACCTCGATGCCTTCGTGTTGTATTCCTCGATCAGCGGGATCACCGGGACCATTCCGCAGGCGTCCTACGTCGCGGCGAACGCCACGCTCGATGCGTTCGCCGCGGCTCGCCGTGCCGAGGGATTGGCCGGGATGTCGGTGAACTGGGGCGCGATGGCCGGCGGCGGTATGGCGGAGTCGTCCGTCGCGGTCACCAAGTATCTCGAAATGCTCGGGTTCAACCCCCTCGATCTGGATCGCGGGGCGGGTCTGCTGTTCGATGCGGCCAGGTTCGGGCAGGCGAATCTCATGCTCGCCGACGTCGACTGGGCGACGTGGCGCGGCAGTAACCGGGTGGCCGCGAACAGCGGTCGATTCGAGGAGGTCGTCGACGAGGTGCCGGAGTCGCAGCAGGCCGCGGCGGCTCGCCAGATGCTGCTCAATCTGCCGCCCGAGGAGCGGGCGCCCGCGGTGATCAAGGTGATCGTCGAACAGTTGTCAGAGGTATTGGGCGTCGAACCCGACAGTATCGATACGCGCGGGCCGATCGCGGATCTCGGCATCGATTCGGTGATGGGTGTCGAGTTCGGAGCCCGCGTGCAGAAGCAGCTCGACGTGCAGATGAGCGTGTTCCAGTTCACCGGGGATCTGACCATCGAGTCGATCGCCGCCCGCGTGGTCAAACTTCTGGAGCAGGAACAGGAGAAGGCGTGAGCGGGCAGGGCTGCGGTGTGAGCGGAGGGAGTACAGCGTGAGCGGGCCTACGGCGCTGGAGAAGTGGTGGTTCCCGACGGCGGATTATCGAGGGAGACGGCCGTCTGTGTGGTTGTTCGGCGGTGCGGGCGTCGAGCAGGCGTGGACGGCGAATCCGCTCATTCCGCTCATCGGGGACTACGACTTCGCGGTATGGCGGATGCCGGGCCGGAGCGTGCGCAAGGACGAACCGGACCCGACCAGTCTGCGCGCGGTGGGCCGGGAGGTCGCCGAATCGATTGCCGAGATCGGCGCCGTGCGACCGGTGCTGTCCGGCCTGAGCTTCGGCGGCCTGCTCGCCTTCGTCGCGACCCAGGAGCTGGAGAAGCTCGGGGTCCAGGTCGGGCGGTTCATTCCGATCGTCAGCGCATGTCCCAACGAATGGCGTATGGGAGCGGTCTACGCGTGGCTGAACGGTGGGCCGATCAGGTATACGAAACGTCGGCTCGCCGCGGCGGACGCGGCCGGGAAACTGCCGCCCGAACTCAGCGGTGCGAACCGAGAGGTGATGCAGCGCCCGTACGTCGCGGATCTCACCGCGGGTTTCCGGGAATGGTCCCATTCGGTGATCGAGACCTCGATCACCGATATCTCGGCGTCGGATGAGCAGCGTCTGCACATTTCCAGTCTCACTCGGTGGCGGCCCTACACCCGCGGAGAATTCGATTCGATCACCTCCACGGGCGGTCATTTCTTCTACCGTGAGCACCCGGAGGTGGTATCGCGCGTCTTCGATCGGGAGTCGGAGATCGCCTACAGCGGCGGTTTCTGAGAATTATGTGATCGGGGTGTGGTCTGGCCGTGGCAGATGTAGCGATCGTGGGAGCCGCATGCAGGTTCCCCGGTGCGGAAAGTCTGGAAGAGTACTGGGATCTTCTGAACAACGCGGTCGAGGTCGCTACGACGACGGGGCTGCGTCGGCCGTCGGGTGATCCGGAATCGTCCGGGCGCGGCCTGTCGGGGCGGTTTCTGCGGGATGTCGAGGAATTCGACGCCGATTTCTTCGGTATTCCGCCGAGGGAAGCGGCCGCGATGGATCCGCGGCAGCGTATCGTTCTGGAGCTTTCCTGGAATCTCGTCGAGAGTTCCGGTATCGATGCCGATACCCTCGCCGGGGAGCAGGTCGGTGTATTCATCGGCGCAATGGGCGACGATTACGCCGCGATGACGCGCAGCGGCGGTTCCGCGGTATTCGATCGGTACTCGCATACGGGGACCGGTCGCGGGATGATCGCCAATCGCGTCTCGTATTTCATGCGGCTGCGCGGTCCCAGCCTGACGGTGGATTGTGGTCAGTCCTCGGCACTGATGGCGGTGCATCTGGCCTGCCGGAGTATCGCGTCCGGTGAATCCGCGACGGCCATCGCCGGTGGTGTGCAGCTCAATCTCGATTCCGTGGCCGAGGAGATCGAATCACATTTCGGCGGCCTTTCGGAGCAGGGGCGATGCTTCACGTTCGACTCCCGCGCGGACGGGTACGTCCGGGGCGAGGGTGCGGGGCTCGTGCTGTTGAAGCGTCTGCCCGACGCCATCGCCGACGGTGATGAGATCCTGGCCGTTGTTCGAGGTAGTGCCGCCGGACACGGCGGAGAGGGCCGGGGTGGCATTGCGCTGCCCACCGTGGCGGGTGAGACCGATGTGCTGCGGCGTGCCTATCAAGACGCGCGAATGGACCCGCGCAGCGCGCATTATGTCGAATTGCACGGGACCGGTACGAAGGTCGGTGATCCGGTCGAGGCCGCGGCGCTGGGCGCGGTATTCGGTCCGCGTTCGGCGGATGATCCATTGCTGGTCGGATCGGTCAAGACGAATATCGGGCATCTTCTCGGTGCTGCCGGTATCGCCGGCCTTCTGAAGACGGTCCTGGCTATTCGGCATCGGAGGATTCCGGCCAGTCTGAATTATCGTGCACCGCGGTCGGATATCGATTTGGATGCTTTCGGTATACGGGTCAGCAAGGTATCGACTGCATGGGATGATAGTGCTCCGCGGATTGCCGGTGTGAGTTCTTTCGGTATGGGTGGCGCGAATTGTCATGTGGTGCTTTCGTCTGTAGACGAGTGTGAGGTTGAGGATTCGGTAACCGACAGGGCCCTGTCCGATGGTGTTTCGGCGGGTGTGGGTTCCTCGGTGGTGCCGTGGGTGTTGTCGGGGAAGTCCGCCGAGGGGTTGGTGGGGCAGGCGGATCGGTTGTTGCGATATGTGCGGGAGCGTCCGGAATTGGATGTTTCCGATGTTGGTTTTTCGTTGGCGGGTCGGTCGGTGTTCGAGTATCGGGCGGTGGTGGTCGGTGGTGATCGTGAGGAATTGGTTCGTGGGTTGGGCGGGCTGGTTGTAGGTGAGCCGGGGCGGAATGTCGTGCATGGCCGGGGTGGTGGTGTGGGCAAGACGGTGTTCGTGTTTCCGGGTCAGGGTTCGCAGTGGCTGGGTATGGGTGTGGGGTTGCTGGATGGTTCGCCGGTGTTCGCCGAGCACGTGAGGGTTTGTGCTGAGGCGTTGTCGGAGTTTGTGGATTGGTCTTTGGTTGATGTGTTGCGTGGTGAGGCCAATGCGCCGGGGCTTGATCGGGTGGATGTTGTGAGCCGGTGTTGTTTGCGGTGATGGTGTCGTTGGCGGGGTTGTGGCGGTCGGTGGGAGTGCAGCCGGATGCGGGATCGGGCATTCCCAAGGTGAGATCGCTGCGGCGTATGTGGCGGGTGCTTTGTCGTTGCGTGATGCGGTTCGGGTTGTGGTTTTGCGAAGCAAGTTGTTGGTGGGGTTGTCGGGTGCGGGTGGGATGGTGTCGTTGGCGTGTGATGTCGAGCGAGTGCATGAACTTGTGGACCGTTGGCGTGGTGCGTTGAGTGTCGCTGCGGTGAATGGTCGTTCGGCCGTGGTGGTGTCGGGTGCGCCGGTTGCGTTGGAGGAGTTGCTGGTTTACTGCGAGGGCCACGGTGTACGTGCGCGTCGTATCGATGTGGACTATGCGTCGCATTCGGGTCAGGTCGAGTCCATCAGGGACGAGTTGCTCGAGGTGTTGTCGGGTATCGAGCCGCGCACTTCGGAGGTCGCGTTCTTCTCTACGGTGACCGGAGGTTTGTGTGATACAGCCGGTTTGGATGGTGGCTACTGGTATCGCAATATCCGGCAGACGGTGGAGTTCGAGACAGCGGTCCGCGCGGCTTGTGACCAGGGGTTCCAGGTGTTCGTCGAATCCAGCCCTCATCCCGTGTTGATCCCCGGTATCGAGGGCACGACAGGTGATTGCGTCGAAGATCTTGGAGCAGTTGCCATTCCATCGCTCGGTCGTGGCGATGGCGGGCTGGATCGGTTTCTGATCTCTGTCGCGCAGGCCTATGTGCGCGGTGTGGGGGTGACATGGCGTGCGGTGTTCGATGGAACGGTCACTCGTCGTATTCCGTTGCCGTCGTACGCGTTCCAGCGCAGACGATTCTGGTTGCCGGAGCCCGGTCGTGCGGCTGGGTCGAGTGAGGTGGGGCGCGGGTCGTCGGACTCGATTGCCGGACCTCCCGGCGAGGACGTCGTTGCACCGGTCTCGGCGATGGCACAGCGGTTGCACGGGTTGGCCGAGGGCGAACAGTATGCCGTGCTGGTGCAGATGGTCCGATCTCAGGTCGCCGTCGTGCTGGGACACGACGGTCCCGGCGATATCGATCCGGATACGGTGTTCCGCGACATGGGATTCGACTCGCTGTCGGCGGTCGAACTACGTCATCGGCTCGAGGCTGTCGCCGGGTCGGCGCTCTCGTCCACACTCGTTTTCGATTACCCGACGCCCGCGATGCTCGCTCGCCACATGTGGGAGGAGATCGTCGGGGCGCGGGATCGAGGGCACCCCGAGTCGCCGGTGCGCGCGGTGGTGGACGAGCCGATTGCGATCGTGGGGCTGGGGTGCCGGTTCCCCGGCGGGGTGGCATCACCGGATGATCTGTGGGAGTTGGTCTTTCGTGGACGAGACGTCGTCTCCCAGTTTCCGGTCGACCGGGGTTGGGATATTGCGGGGTTGTTCGATCCGGACCCGGATGCGGTGGGTAAGTCCTACACGCGGTCGGGCGGATTCCTCGACGACGCGGCCGGATTCGACGCGGCGTTCTTCGGCATCGGCCCGCGCGAGGCGACGGCGATGGATCCGCAGCAGCGATTGTTGCTGGAGGTGTCGTGGGAAGCGTTGGAGCACGCGGGAATTGATCCGCAGCGGCTGCGCGGCAGCTCGACCGGAGTCTTCACCGGCCTGATCGCGCAGGGCTACGGCACGCAGGCGGCGGCCGCCGAAACCGAGGATTACTCGGGCACCGGCCAGACGTCGAGTGTGGCGTCGGGTCGGGTGGCGTATGTGCTTGGTTTGGAAGGGCCGGCGGTGTCGGTGGATACGGCGTGTTCGTCGTCGCTGGTGGCGTTGCATTTGGCGGTGCAGTCGTTGCGGCTGGGTGAATGTGATCTGGCCTTGGCCGGTGGCGTCACCGTGATGGCCACGCCGAGGATCTACACCGAGTTCAGTCGGCAGCGGGGGTTGTCGGTGGACGGGCGTTGCAAGGCATTCGCCGCCGCGGCGGACGGTACGGGTTTCGCCGAGGGCGCGGGTGTCGTGGTGGTGGAGCGATTGTCGGACGCGCGGCGGCTGGGGCACGAAATCCTCGCGGTGGTAAAGGGTTCGGCGATCAATCAGGACGGCGCGTCCAACGGGTTGACCGCACCGAACGGTCCTGCGCAGCAGCGAGTGATCCGGGCCGCGCTCGCCAATGCCGGTCTGTCGGCATCCGATGTGGACGCGGTCGAAGCGCACGGGACCGGCACCAGATTGGGCGATCCCATCGAGGCGCAAGCGCTGTTGGCGACCTACGGACGCGATCGCGCCGAGGGGCGGCCGGTCCAGCTGGGATCGGTGAAGTCGAATATCGGCCACACCCAGGCCGCGGCCGGAATGGCCGGTGTGATCAAGATGGTGCAGGCACTGCGGCACGGTGTGCTGCCGCAGACACTCCACGTGGATGCACCCACCCCACATGTGGATTGGTCCTCGGGCGCAATGGAATTGCTGACCGAGCCCAGGGAATGGCCCGACACCGGCGCGCCACATCGTGCGGCTGTTTCGTCGTTCGGAATCAGTGGTACGAACGCACACGTAATCCTGGAACAGGCACCACCCGAAGAAGCACGCCGTCGAACTCACGGCGCTCCAGCCGTTGGCGCTGTAGCCGATGGTGTCGGACCGACTGGTGTCGTAGCCGATAACGCTGGCCCAGGCGACGGTGTCGTACCTGCTGGTGCCGCCGCCGACGGTGCTGTACTTGTCGGCGGAGCAGCCGATGGTTTCGTCTCCGTTGGTGCTGTAGCCGATGATGTCGTGGCTATTGGCGGCGTAGTGGCTGGTGGTGTCGCACCTGCTGGTGCCGTAGCTGGTGGTTTTGTACCCGTTGATGATGTACCCGCTGGTGTTGTGCCTGGTGGTGGCGAAACGGATGGTGTTGGACCTCGTGCGGGTTCGGTGGTGCCTTGGGTGTTGTCGGGGAAGTCCGCCGAGGCGTTGGTGGGGCAGGCGGATCGGTTGTTGCAGTACGTGCAGAGGCGTCCGGAATTGGGTGCGGCCGATGTCGGGTTTTCGCTTACGGGTCGGTCGGTGTTCGAGCATCGGGCGGTGGTGGTTGGTGGTGATCGTGGGGAATTGGTTCGTGGGCTGGGCAGGCTGGTTGTAGGTGAGCCTGACCGGAATGTGGTGTGCGGGCGTGCCGGGATCCCCGGCAAGACGGTGTTCGTGTTTCCGGGTCAGGGTTCTCAGTGGCTGGGTATGGGTGTGGCGTTGCTGGATGGTTCGCCGGTGTTTGCCGAGCACATGAGGGCTTGTGCGGCTGCGTTGTCGGAGTTTGTGGATTGGTCTTTGGTCGATGTGTTGCGTGATGAGAATGGTGCGCCGGGGCTTGATCGTGTCGATGTGGTGCAGCCGGTGTTGTTTGCGGTGATGGTGTCGTTGGCGGGGTTGTGGCGGTCGATGGGAGTCCAGCCGGATGCGGTGATCGGGCATTCCCAAGGCGAGATCGCTGCCGCCTATGTCGCGGGTGCTTTGTCGTTGCGTGATGCGGCTCGGGTCGTGGCCTTGCGGAGTCGGTTGTTGGTGGGGTTGTCGGGTGCGGGTGGGATGGTGTCGTTGGCGTGTGATGTCGGGCGGGCTCGTGAGTTGGTGGCTGGTTGGGGTGGTGCGTTGAGTGTTGCTGCGGTGAATGGTCGTTCGGCTGTTGTGGTGTCGGGTGTGCCAATTGCCCTGGAGGAGTTGCTGGTTCACTGCGAGGGCCACGGCATACGTGCGCGTCGTATCGATGTGGACTATGCGTCGCATTCGAGCCAGGTCGAGGCCATCCGCGACGAATTGCTCGAGGTGTTGTCGGATATCGAGCCACGTACTTCGGAGGTCGCGTTCTTCTCTACGGTGACCGGAAGCCTCTGTGATACAGCGGTTTTGGATGGTGAGTACTGGTATCGCAATATCCGGCAGACGGTGGAGTTCGAGACAGCGGTTCGTGCGGCTTGTGACCAGGGGTTCCGGGTGTTCGTGGAATCCAGTCCGCATCCGGTGTTGATCCCCGGTATCGAGGACACGGCGGGTGATCGCGTCGAAGATCTTGGAGCAGTGGCCATTCCATCGCTCGGTCGTGGCGATGGCGGGCTGGATCGGTTTCTGATCTCTGTCGCGCAGGCTTATGTGCGCGGCGTGAGTGTGGAGTGGAATTCGTTCTTCGCGCGGCCTGGAACCCGTCGTATTCCCTTGCCGACGTACGCGTTTCAGCGACGCCGGTTCTGGCTGGCGGGTTCGGCCGAAGTCGGGGACGCGAGTCGGTTCGGTGTGGGCGAGACCGGACACGCCCTGCTCGGCGCGGTGGTCGAGCAGCCCGGTACCGGCGGAGTCGTTCTGACCGGGCGACTCTCGCTGGCGGCCCAGCCATGGCTTGCCGGTCACGCGGTATCCGGAGTGGTGCTCTTTCCCGGGGCCGGATTCCTGGAACTGGTCGTTCGTGCCGGTGACCAGGTCGACTGCGGTGTCGTCGAGGAACTGGCCCTGCGGGCCCCGCTGGTGCTGCCGGCCGAGGGAGCGGTTCAGGTGCAGGTGGCCGTCGGAGCCGGTGGAGACGCCGGGCAGCGGACGGTGGCGGTGTACTCGCGGCGAAGTGCGAACTCCGACTGGGCATTACACGCCGAGGGAACGTTGAGCGCCGATGCCGTCGTGTCGCACGCATCGGATCTGTCGGTGTGGCCACCACTCGACGCCAGCGCGGTCGACGTCTCCGATGCCTACGACCGGTTGACCGCCAGAGGATACGAGTACGGCCCGGCATTTCAGGGCCTGCGTGCGATGTGGCGTCGCGGTGACGAACTGTTCGCCGAGGTCGCCGTCCCCCCGGACGCCGGTGTGGACGTCACCGGTTTCGGAGTGCATCCGATGCTGCTGGACGCGACCCTGCATGCCGCGGTAATCGCTGCCGATACGGGAGAAATCGCGCTGCCGTTCGCCTGGGAGGGAGTATCGCTGCACGCATCGGGAGCCGGTGCCGTACGTGCGCGGATCAGCCCGGCCGCCCCCGATGCGATATCGCTGGAATTGGCCGACAGCGAGGGTCTTCCGGTGTTGTCGGCGCGGTCGGTGGCAATGCGTCCGGCGTCCGTCCGACAACTGCGTGCGGCGGCAAAGGGCCAACTCGGGGCCGATACGGACAACGTGTTCGAGGTGCTGTGGTCACCGGTTCCCGCGACCGCGACCCTCGCCGTGCCCGTGACAACATTGACCTGGGAGGCATTCCAACAGCACACGAGCATCCCGGACGTGGCGACACATGCTGCCGCGTCGGATGTTTTGGGCGCCAATGCCGCCCGGGGCGCAGCCGCTCCGGATGCGGCGGCCCCGGATGTGGCGGCAGCGGATGTCGTTCGAGATCCGGATGCTGTGGTGTTGGAGGTGGGTGCCTCCGGCGGGGAGGTGGTGGCCGACGTCTACGACGTCGTTCATCGCGTGCTGGAAACGGTGAAATCGTGGTTGGCGCAGGATGTTTCGGGTGTTCTGGTCGTAGTTACCCATGGTGCGATGGCGTTGCCGGGCGAGGATGTCGTCGATCTGGCCGGTGCGGCGGTGTGGGGTTTGGTGCGGTCGGCGCAGACGGAGAGTCCCGGGCGAATCATCTTGGCGGATACCGACTCTGACGCCGATGCGGCAGCGATTCTGGCGGTGGGAGAACCGCAGGTGCTGGTCCGCAACGGGATCGCGCACATCGCCCGCCTCGCCGCGGCATCCGTCGGTGAGATCCTGATACCGCCGGACGACGGGCCCTGGCGGTTGGGTATCGCCGAGAAGGGCACGCTGGAAAACCTCTCCCTGGAGGCATTTCCGCAAGCCGATGCCCCGCTCGAGGCCGGGCAGGTGCGGGTGGCGGTGTACGCGGCCGGAGTCAATTTCCGCGACGTACTGATCGCGCTCGACATGTATCCCACGCAGGACGCCGTGCCGGGTGGCGAGGGTGCTGGGGTGATCGTCGAGATAGGTTCTGCGGTAACCGATTTCGCGGTGGGCGACCGGGTGATGGGTGTGCTCATCGGAGCGGGTCCGCGTGTGGTCGCCGATCACCGGATGGTGGCGGCCATTCCGGCGGGCTGGTCCTTCGCCGAGGCCGCCGGGGTATCGGTGGCGTTCCTGACCGCCTATTACGCACTGGCGGATCTGGGTGAGGTGCGCGCCGGTGAATCGCTGCTGGTGCATGCCGCAACCGGCGGCGTGGGCATGGCGGCGGTGCAATTGGCCCGGCACTGGGGGCTCGAGGTGTTCGCCACCGCGAGCACTGGTAAGTGGAATATGTTGCGGGCCACGGGCTTCGACGAGGATCACATCGCCGATTCCCGGACGCTCGAGTTCGAACGGAAATTCCTGACCGGCACCGGGGGGAACGGTGTGGATGTGGTGCTGGATTCGCTGGCCGGAGAGTTCGTCGACGCGTCGTTGCGGTTGCTGCCGCGCGGGGGACGATTTCTGGAGATGGGAAAGACCGATATCCGGGATGCGGGGGTGATCGCCGACCGCTATCAGGGGGTGCGCTATCGGGCGTTCGATCTGTTCGAGATCGCACCCGAACGGATACGGGCGATGCTGGCCGACCTGGTGGGGTGGTTCGAGGCCGGGGTGCTGCGGCCGCTGCCGGTGACCACCTGGGATGTGCGCCGGGCACCGGATGCGTACCGATTCCTCGGTCAGGCGCGGCATACCGGCAAGCTCGTCCTGACGATGCCCGGCGCGTTCGCGGCGGGCACGGTGTTGATCACGGGCGGCACCGGTATGGCCGGTGCCGTGCTGGCCCGTCACCTGGTGGCCGAGCACGGTGTCCGGAATCTGTTGCTGGTCGGCCGGCGCGGTCCGCGGGCGGACGGTGTGGATGATCTGGTGACGGAGTTGTCCGCGTCGGGCGCGCGGGTACGGGTCGCGGCCTGCGATGTCGCCGATCGGGATGCGTTGGCGCGGTTGCTGGTTGACGTATCGGGAGAGGTACCGCTGTCGGCGGTGATCCATGCTGCCGGGGTGCTCGATGACGCGGTTGTCGACTCGTTGACCGTCGAGCGCGTGGACCGGGTGTTGCGTGCGAAGGTCGACGGCGCGTGGAATCTGCACGAACTGACCCGCGACATGAATCTTCCCGCGTTCGTACTGTTTTCGTCGGTGGCGGGCACCGTGGGTACGCCCGGACAGGGTAACTATGCCGCGGCGAACGCTTTTCTGGACGGCTTGGCCGCGCATCGTCGGGCGCAGGGTTCCGCGGCCGTATCGCTGGCGTGGGGACTGTGGGCGCAGGCCAGCGGCATGACCGGACATCTGCAAACGCAGGATGTGGCCCGGATGAGTCGCGGTGGACTGGCGGCGATGTCGTCGCGGGAGGCAGTTGCGTTGTTCGACAACGCCTTACGCTTCGATCGCCCCTGTCTGGTCGCGGCGCGCTTCGATCCGGCGGCGATGCGCCGGGCGGGCACCCACGCGCCATTGTTCGCGGGCCTGGTCCGTGGCCCGGGGCGGCGGTCGGTCGATGACGCTGCCGGGGAGCCGGTCTCGACGCTGGCCCGGCAGTTGCACGGGTTGGCCGAGAACGAACAGCACGCGATCCTGCTTCGAATGGTCCGGTCGCAGGCCGCTGTGGTGCTGGGATACACCGGCCCCGACGATGTCGCCCCCGATGCGGCCTTCCGTGATGTGGGGTTCGATTCGCTGTCCGCGGTCGAACTGCGTAATCGGCTGAAAGCGATGACGGGACTGGCATTGTCGTCCACGCTCGTATTCGATTATCCGACACCAGCGGCCCTCGCCCGGCATATGCGGGAGAAGTTCGATATCGGATCACCTCGGCAGACGGATTCGACTGGATCCCGGGACACCGAAATTCAAGACCTGATCTCGTCCATACCCATCGATGAACTCCGCCGGTCGGGAGTTCTGGAGACTCTGCGACGGCTCGCGAACGCGCAAGACGATGAGAGCATGCCGACTCACAAAGAAGAAGATCTCGTCGATATGAGCTTGGACGACCTTCTCACTGTCGCTCTCGGTGATCAAGACGACCGATGAATTGGGAGACCGCATGACCACGAAGCTCGAGCAAGCGACCGAGGCCTTGCGAAAGGCACTCATTCAGATCGAGCGGTTGAAGCAGCAGAACAAGACGCTGATCGAGCGTACCTCCGAACCTATCGCGATCGTGGGCTTGGGATGCCGGTTCCCCGGCGGTGTGACGTCGGCGAATGACCTGTGGGAGTTGGTCTTTCGCGGTGCGGACGCGGTATCGGATTTTCCGGTCGATCGTGGTTGGGATATTGCGGGGTTGTTCGATCCGGATCCCGACGCGGTGGGGAAGTCGTATACGCGGGCCGGTGGATTCCTCGATGACGTGGCCGGATTCGATGCGGGGTTTTTCGGGATTTCGCCTGCCGAGGCGATGGCGATGGATCCGCAGCAGCGGTTGTTGCTGGAGGTGTCGTGGGAAGCGTTGGAGCACGCCTGGATTGATCCGCAGAAGTTGCGCGGCACCCCGACGGGAGTTTTCGCCGGTGTGATCGCGCAGGGATACGGGGTGGAGTCGGAGGGCTTCACGGCGACCGGGCAGATATCGAGTGTGGTTTCGGGTCGGGTGGCGTATGCGTTGGGTTTGGAAGGGCCTGCGGTGTCGGTGGATACGGCGTGCTCGTCCTCGCTCGTGGCATTGCATTTGGCGGTGCAGTCGTTGCGGTCGGGGGAGTGCGATCTGGCCTTGGCCGGTGGCGTGACCGTAATGGCAACGCCGAGTGTGTTTTCGGAGTTCAGTCGGCAGCGGGGACTGTCGGTGGATGGGCGGTGTAAGGCCTTCGCGGGGGCTGCGGACGGTACCGGGTTCGCTGAGGGTGCGGGTGTCGTGGTGGTGGAGCGGTTGTCGGATGCGCGGCGGCTGGGGCACGAAGTTCTCGCGGTGGTGAAGGGTTCGGCGTTGAATCAGGATGGTGCGTCGAATGGGTTGACCGCGCCGAATGGTCCTTCGCAGCAGCGGGTTATTCGGGCGGCGTTGGCAAATGCGGGTTTGTCGGCGTCGGATGTGGATGCGGTCGAGGCGCACGGGACGGGCACGACTCTCGGGGATCCCATTGAGGCGCAGGCGTTGTTGGAAACGTACGGACAGGGTCGTGTCGATGGACGGCCGTTGTTGTTGGGTTCGGTGAAGTCGAATATCGGTCATACGCAGGCTGCCGCGGGTGTGGCGGGTGTGATCAAGATGGTGCAGTGTCTGCGGCACGGGGTGTTGCCGCAGACACTGCACGTGGACGTGCCCAGCCCGCATGTGGATTGGTCCTCCGGCGCGGTGTCGCTACTGACGGAGTCCAGGGAGTGGCCGGTAACGGGTGCGCCACGTCGTGCCGGTATTTCGTCGTTCGGGATCAGCGGGACGAATGCTCACGTGATCCTCGAACAGGCACCCGCCGTTTCCGGCAATGCCGAACCCGCCCCGGCCGTACTCGTCGAGGCCGTATCCGATGATGCGGGCCTGCCGGTGGTGCCGTGGGTTTTGTCGGGGAAGTCGGCTGAGGCGTTGGCCGGTCAGGCGGGACGACTGTTGGGGTACGTGCGGGAGCATCCGGAGTTGGGTGCGGGTGATGTCGGCCTTTCTTTGGTCGGCCGGTCGGTGTTCGGGCATCGGGCGGTGGTGGTCGGTGGTGATCGTGCGGATTTGATTCGTGGACTTACCGGTTTGGTGGAGGGGGAGCCGGGTCGGAATGTGGTGCATGGGCGTGCCGAGGTCCCCGGCAAGGCGGTGTTGATTTTTCCCGGTCAGGGGTCTCAATGGCTGGGTATGGGCGTGGGGTTGCTGGATAGTTCGCCGGTGTTCGCCGAGCACATGAGGGCTTGTGCTGAAGCGCTTTCGGAGTTTGTGGATTGGTCTCTGGTCGATGTGTTGCGTGGTGAGGCCAATGCGCCGGGGCTTGATCGGGTGGATGTTGTGCAGCCGGTGTTGTTTGCGGTGATGGTGTCGTTGGCGGGGTTGTGGCGGTCGGTGGGAGTGCAGCCGGATGCGGTGATCGGGCATTCCCAAGGCGAGATCGCTGCCGCCTATGTGGCGGGTGCTTTGTCGTTGCGTGATGCGGCTCGGGTCGTGGCCTTGCGGAGTCGGCTGTTGGTGGCGTTGTCGGGTGCGGGTGGGATGGTGTCGTTGGCGTGTGATGTCGAGCGGGCTCGTGAGTTGGTGGCTGGTTGGGGTGATGCGCTGAGTGTCGCTGCGGTGAACGGTCGTTCGGCCGTGGTGGTATCGGGGAGTCCGGCAGCGCTCGGAGAACTGTTGGCGGTGTGCGAGAGTCGTGATATTCGTGCACGCGGAATCGACGTTGACTATGCGTCGCATTCGAGCCAGGTCGAGTCCATCAGGGACGAATTGCTCGAGGTGTTGTCGGGTATCGAGCCGCGTACTTCGGAGGTCGCGTTCTTCTCTACGGTGACCGGAGGTTTGTGTGATACAGCCGGTTTGGATGGTGAGTACTGGTATCGCAATATCCGGCAGACGGTGGAGTTCGAGACAGCGGTTCGTGCGGCTTGTGACCAGGGGTATCGGGTGTTCGTGGAATCCAGCCCGCATCCGGTGCTGGTCGGTGGCGTGGAGGATACGGTCGGTGAGTGCGTCGACGGCGTTGGGGCGGTTGTCGTTCCGTCGCTCGGCCGTGGAGAGGGAGGGCTGGATCGGTTTCTGATCTCCGTCGCGCAGGCATATGTACGTGGCGTGGCCGTGGAATGGGATGCGGTATTCGCGGGATCTGACGCGCAGCGTATTCCCTTGCCGACGTACGCATTTCAGCGGCGTCGCTACTGGTTGCCCGGGGTCGGCGCTGGTTCGGGCGTGGGTGAAGCTGGGTCTGCGGCAATTGGTGCGGCGATCGACCGGCTCGACTCCGAGATCGCCGGGGCCGGTTCGCACAACATGTTCGAACTGAAGTGGTCGCAGGCCCCCGCCGCGGGTGGACCGGCCACGGAGTCGACGACGCTGACCTGGGAGGAATTCGCGCGGCGCAAGAACCTCCCGCACGCGGTGGTGGCGGATGCGGCCGCGTTGGATGCAGTGGGTGCCGACGTGGCCCGGGGTGCGGCTGCGTCGGATGGGGCTGTTCCGGATGCGGTGGTCTTGGGGGTCGGTGCGCTGGGGGGTGAGGTGGTCGCCGATGTCTACACGGCTGCTCATCGAGTGTTGCTGGTGCTGCAATCGTTTCTGGCACAACCCGTTTCGAGCACACTGATCGTGGCGACGCGTGGCGCGGTCGCGTTGCCGGGTGAGGACGTGAACGATCTGGCTGGTTCGTCGGTGTGGGGTCTGGTGCGGTCGGCGCAGTCGGAGAATCCTGGTCGGATCGTGTTGGTGGATACCGACTCCGACGTCGATGCGGGCGAGGTTCTGGCAGTCGGAGAGCCGCAGGTACTGATCCGTTCGGGGATTGCGTATATCGCCCGCTTGGCGCGGGTTCCGGTTGAATCGGACACGAGCACAGCGAGATTCGATCCCGCGGGCACGGTATTGATCACCGGCGGCACCGGTATGGCCGGTGCGGCAATCGCACGACATGTGGTCGCCGAGCACGGTATTCGGAATCTGTTGTTGGCCGGTCGGCGCGGTGCGGATGCCGAGGGTGCGTCCGATCTGGTTGCGGAATTGACCGAGTCGGGTGCTCGGGTACGGGTGGCGGCATGTGACGTGGCCAACCGGGACGCGTTGGCGAGATTGCTGACGGAGGTGCCTGCCGAGGCTCCGCTGTCTGCGGTGATCCATGCTGCCGGGGTGCTCGATGATGCGGTGATCGGGTCCTTGACCGCCGAGCGCGTCGACGCAGTACTTCGCGCGAAGGTCGACGGTGCTTGGAATTTGCACGAGTTGACTCGTGGCATGAATCTTGGTGTGTTCGTGTTGTTTTCGTCGGTGGCGGGGATTGTCGGTTCGCCGGGGCAGGCCAATTATGCTGCGGCGAACGCTTTTCTCGATGGTTTGGCTGTTCGTCGGCGTGTGCGGGGTTCGGCGGCGGTGTCGTTGGCGTGGGGGTGGTGGGCGCAGGCCAGCGGCATGACCGGCCACCTGCGGGCCGAGGACCTGGCCCGGATGAATCGTGTTGGCCTGGTCGCGATGTCGGCTCGGGAAGCGCTCGGGTTGTTCGACGCCGCGTTGAGTATCGATCGGCCGTGCCTGGCACCGGCACGCATCGATCCGGCCGAGGTGCGGTCCCGCGCGGTCGCGGGCACCGTCGCACCACTGTTCGCGGACCTGATCCCTGATTCCTCACGCCGATCGGCCGATGACGAGGAGACCGCGCTGACGCGCCGGTCACACGGATCGACCGAGGAAGAACAGCGCGAGGAACTGTTGCGAATGGTCCGGTCGCACACCGCAGTCGTTCTCGGATACCCCGGCTCCGGCGACATCGACCCGGATATCTCCTTCCAGGACTTGGGATTCCGGTCACTGACCGCGATCGAATTCGGCAACCGGCTCAAAGCCGCTACCGGGCTGGCGCTGTCATCCACACTCATCTTCGATTACCCGACGCCCGCGACGCTCGCCCGCCACATTTGGGAGGAGATCGCGGGGGTACGGGATCAGGGGCGGGAAGAGTCGCCGGTTCGTGCGGTAGTGGATGAGCCGATCGCGATCGTGGGTCTGGGCTGCCGGTTCCCGGGCGGTGTGGTGTCCGCAGATGGCCTGTGGGACTTGGTTTTCGATGGCAGAGATGTGGTGTCGGAGTTTCCGGACGATCGGGGCTGGGACGTTGCGGGGGTGTACGACCCGGATCCCGACGCGGTCGGTAAGTCGTATACCCGGTCGGGCGGATTCCTCGATGACGTGGCCGGATTCGATGCGGGGTTTTTCGGGATTTCGCCTGCCGAGGCGATGGCGATGGATCCGCAGCAGCGGTTGTTGCTGGAGGTGTCGTGGGAAGCGTTGGAGCACGCCGGGATTGATCCGCAGCGGCTGCGCGGCAGCTCGACCGGAGTCTTCACCGGCATCAGCAATCAGCCGTACGGGGCTGCGTCGACCGAGGGCGAGGGTTACCGGTTGATCGGTTCGGCGTCGAGTGTGGCGTCGGGTCGGGTGGCGTATGTGCTGGGTTTGGAGGGGCCCGCGGTGTCGGTGGATACGGCGTGTTCGTCGTCGCTGGTGGCGTTGCATTTGGCGGTGCAGTCATTGCGGCTGGGGGAGTGTGATCTGGCCTTGGCCGGTGGCGTCACCGTATTGTCCACGCCGGGGGTTTTCCCGGAGTTCAGTCGGCAGCGGGTGCTGGCCGCGGACGGGCGATGCAAGGCGTTCGGCGAATCCGCCGACGGGATGGGCTTCGCTGAGGGTGTGGGTGTCGTGGTGGTGGAGCGGTTGTCGGATGCGCGGCGGCTGGGGCACGAAGTTCTCGCGGTGGTGAAGGGTTCGGCGTTGAATCAGGATGGTGCGTCGAATGGGTTGACCGCGCCGAATGGTCCTTCGCAGCAGCGGGTTATTCGGGCGGCGTTGGCAAATGCGGGTTTGTCGGCGTCGGATGTGGATGCGGTCGAGGCACACGGAACGGGCACAGCGCTGGGCGATCCCATTGAGGCACAAGCGTTGTTGGCGACCTATGGACGCGATCGTGTCGAGCGGCGGCCGGTCTGGCTGGGTTCGGTGAAGTCGAATATCGGTCATACGCAGGCTGCCGCGGGGGTCGCGGGTGTGATCAAGATGGTGCAGGCGTTGCGATTCGGTGTACTGCCGCGGACGTTGCACGTGGATGTGCCGAGCCCGCATGTGGATTGGTCGTCAGGGGCGGTCTCGCTGTTGTCCGAATCTCGGGAATGGCCGGACACGGGTGCGCCGCGCCGTGCCGGGGTTTCCTCGTTCGGGATCAGCGGCACCAACGCTCACGTAATCCTGGAACAGGCGCCCGAGGATGCCGTCTCCGAGGATGCCGAACCCGATGGTGTGCGGCTGCCCGTGGTGCCGTGGGCGTTGTCGGGCAAGTCGGCCGAAGCATTGACAGGACAGGCGAACCGGTTGTTGGCGCATGTGCGGCGATATCCGGAGTTGGATGCGTCCGATATCGGTTTCTCGCTGGCGGGCCGGTCGATGTTCGAGCATCGGGCCGTAGTGGTCGGTGGTGACCGTGACGAATTGATCCGCGGGCTGACCGAACTCGTCGAGGGCGAACCCGGCCGGAATGTGTTGCACGGCCGCGCCGACACCGGGGGCAAGACGGTATTCGTCTTCCCCGGCCAAGGCGCGCAATGGCTGGGCATGGGCGCGGACCTGCACGCGAACTTCCCGGTGTTCGCCGAGGCGTTCGATGCCGTGACCGACGTGCTGGACAAATATCTGGACCGGCCGTTGCGCGAGATCCTCTGGGGCCGTGACGAAGAGCTGCTGAACAGCACCGAATTCGCGCAACCGGCGTTGTTCGCGATCGAGGTGGCGTTGTTCGGGCTGCTGTGGCAGTGGGGGCTGCGGCCGGACTTCGTGATGGGGCACTCGGTGGGTGAATTGACCGCCGCCCATGTGGCGGGTGTGCTGTCGCTGCCCGATGCGGCCGCCCTGGTCGTCGCGCGGGGACGACTGATGCAGGCGCTGCCGGAGGGCGGAGCGATGGTCGCGGTCCAGGCCGGCGAGGACGAGATTCGCTCGTCGCTGATCGATGGGGTCGCCGTCGCCGCCGTGAACGGCCCGCGATCGGTGGTGATCTCCGGTAGCGAGCGAGCCGTGCACGCTGTGGCGGATCGGTGGGGTGAGCAGGGCCGCAGGATTCACCGTCTGCCGGTGTCGCACGCGTTCCATTCACCGCTGATGGAACCGATGCTCGACGAATTCGCCACGCTCGCAGAGTCTTTCGCGATCAGCGAACCGGAGATACCGCTGGTGTCGAATCTGACCGCGGGACCGGCCGACGCGGGCTTCGGCTCGGCACGGTACTGGACCCGGCACGTGCGGGAGACGGTGCGATTCGCCGACAGCGTGCGGTTCCTGGAATCGGCCGGTGTGACCCGATTCGTCGAGCTCGGGCCGACCGGCGGACTCGCGGCATCGATCGAGCAGTCGCTGTCGTCCCCCGACACCGCCGTGACGATCCCCGTCCTGCGGAAGGGACGCGCGGAGCCGGAGTCGCTGATGGTCGCGCTGGGACGTCTGGTGGTCGCGGGTGCGCGGTGCGACGGACTGTTCGCGGGGTCGGGCGCTCGTCGTATTCCGCTGCCGTCGTACGCGTTTCAGCGTCGGCGGTTCTGGCTTTCGAGTGCTGTTTCGGCCGGTGACGCGAGTCGGTTCGGTGTCGGGGAGACCGGACATGCGTTGCTCGGCGCGGTGGTGGAGCAGCCCGGCACCGGTGGTGTGGTGTTGACCGGGCGGCTGTCCTCGGCGGCGCAGCCGTGGCTCGCCGATCACGCGGTGTCCGGTGTGGTGGTGTTCCCCGGGGCGGGGTTGGTGGAGCTGGTCGTTCGTGCCGCTGACGAGTTCGGTTGCGGTGCGGTCGAGGAGCTGATCCACCGGACTCCGCTGGTGTTACCGGCCGAGGGAGCGGTTCAGGTGCAGGTGGCCGTCGGAGCCGGTGGAGACGCCGGGCAGCGGACGGTGGCGGTGTACTCGCGGCGCGGTGCGGACTCCGGTTGGGTATTGCACGCCGAGGGGACGTTGAGCCCCAATGGTTTTGGTCCGGAAGTGTCGGATCTGTCGGCGTGGCCGCCGCTGGACGCCACCGCGATCGACGTCTCCGATGTCTATGCGCGGTTGGCCGGGTGGGGTTACGAGTACGGTCCGGCGTTCCGAGGTCTGCGGGCGATGTGGCAGCGCGGCGCGGACACGTTCGCCGAGGTCGCCGTTCCCGCGGATACGGGTGTGCAGGTGGCTGGCTTCGGAGTGCATCCAGTGGTCCTGGACGCGGCGGTGCAGGCTGTTGTCGCCACTGCCGGTGGGGGAGAGGTCGCCCTGCCGTCCGCCTGGGAGGGCGTGTGCCTGCATGCGGGTGGCGCCGAGGCGGTGCGTGTGCGGGTCAGCCCGGTCGGTGCTGATGCGGTGTCGCTGGAAATGGTTGACAGTGCCGGTCTTCCGGTGCTTTCGGTCCGGTCGGTGACAATGCGTCCGGTGGCGGCTGGGGAGTTGCGTGCGGTGTTGTCCGGTGGCGGCGCGGACGACGTCTTCGAGGTGGTGTGGTCGCCGCTGCCTGCGACCGGTGAACCCGCTGTTGCGGTGAAGACGTTGTCCTGGAACGCATTCGACCAGCGCATGAGCAGCTCGGATGCGGTTGGGTCTGACGTGATGGGTGCTGACGGCATCCGGGACATGGTTGGTTCGGATGTGGCGGGCGTCGACGGCGTCCGGGATGTGGCTGCCTCGGATGTGCCGGTTGCTGACGTCCTCCGGTGTGCGGTTGCCCCGGGTGCGGCGGTAGGGGAAGCCGCTGCCTCGGATGGGATGGGCGCTGAGGTCGTCGTCCAGGGGGCAGTTGTTCGGGATGCGGGGCCAGCGGATCTCGTGGCTGCGGAGGCTGTCGCTCGGGATGTGGGCACTGCGGATGCGGTGGTATTGGAGGTCGATGCGCTGCGGGGTGAGGTGGTCGCCGATGTCTACACGGCTGCTCATCGGGTGTTGTGGGTCGTGCAATCCTGGTTGGCGCAACCGATTTCGGACACGTTGATCGTGGTTACGCACGGTGCGATGGCGTTGCCGGGTGAGGATGTGCGGGATCTGGCCGGTGCGGCTGTCTGGGGTTTGGTGCGGTCGGCGCAGTCGGAGAATCCGGGTCGGATCGTGTTGGTGGACACCGATTCCGACGTCGACGCGGCCGCGATCCTGGCAGCCGGGGAATCGCAGATCGTCATCCGCTCCGGCACTGCGCACGCCGCCCGGTTGACTCGGGCTTCCGCCGGGCCGAATGCGGTTGGGGCGGTGTTCGATTCAGTGGGCACGGTATTGATCACCGGTGGTACCGGTATGGCCGGTGCGGCGATCGCGCGACATGTGGTCGCCGAGCACGGTGTGCGGAATCTGCTGCTGGTGAGTCGGCGAGGTATGCGGGCCGACGGTGCGTCCGATCTGATTGCGGAATTGACCGAGTCGGGGGCACGGGTGCGGGTGGTGTCGTGCGATGTGGCTGATCGAGATGCGTTGGCGCAGTTGATGTCCGACATCCCGGCCGAGGCTCCGCTGACGGCTGTGATTCATACCGCCGGAGTGGTGGATGACGCGGTGATCGGGTCGCTGACCGCCGAGCGTGTCGACACGGTTCTGCGTGCCAAGGTCGACGGTGCTTGGAATTTGCACGAGTTGACTCGTGGCATGAATCTTGGTGTGTTCGTGTTGTTTTCGTCGGTGGCGGGGATTGTCGGTTCGCCGGGGCAGGCCAATTATGCTGCGGCGAACGCTTTTCTCGATGGTTTGGCTGTTCATCGGCGTGTGCGGGGTTCGGCGGCGGTGTCGTTGGCGTGGGGGTTGTGGGCGCAGGCCAGCGGGATGACCGGACATCTGGCGACACGGGATGTGGCCCGGATCGGCCGTGGCGGCCTGGCCGCGATGTCGTCGCAGGAAGCGCTGGCGCTGTTCGATGCCGCGCTGGGCATCGACCGGCCCTGCCTGGCCCCGGCGCGCCTCGAGATGCGAGCCGTCGAACGGGGAACCGACGTATTCCCGCTGCTGCGCACGCTCATCCCGACGCCGCTGCGCAGGCAGGTCGACACCCCGCGTGAGGTCGCGCGCACGAGCATCGACGAGCTGTCCCCGGCCGAGCGACGAGCCGAGCTGATGGCGATAATCCGTGCCAAGGCAGCCGTCGTCCTGGGTTTCGCCGGGCCGGACGATATCGACCCGGACTATCCGTTCGAAGATATGGGCCTGGATTCGATGGGCGCGGTCGAACTGCAGAACAGCCTGGGCGCGGTGCTCGGACAACCGCTGCCGCCCGGACTGGTTTTCACATACCCCACGACGGCCGAGTTGGCCGATCACCTGCTGGAGGACTTGTCGGGCGAGGTGAATCCGGGCTAGCCGACCCGCGAAACCTTGGTGGAACCGCCCGGCTCGTCCCCCGCGTGAATACGCGTCGTGTCGAGCCGGGTCGCGACGTCCACGGTGCGGAGCGTGGGATCGGCCAGGTGCCGGCTCACCGCCGCCGACACCTGCGCGGCGATCCGGCGACGCATATTGCCGAGTACGCCGAGCGTGCGCGCCCGCAATCCATCGGCTTGCAACCGGACCTCGATCTGCGCGGCCTGCGGCTGCTCCACGTCGATCACGATGAGCAGCGGAGCGGCCGTGCGCGTCATCAGGATCAGCGGAATCTCGACCTCGGCGTGATAGTGATCGGCCTTGCGCACATCCACGACGACATCCAGCGTGACGGGTACGACCATGTCGAAGGCGACCGCATCCTCGCCGGTTCGCTCGGTCACCCGGGGCATCCGGATAACGCCCCGCGCGGTGACCTCGGCCGCGTCGCGCGGTCCGATGCGCACGGGTTCCACATCGATCACCCGCCCCGACAGGCTCTCGGCCACCGCGCGCACCTGCGCGGGCGTCACGATGCGCGGCAGGAAGCGGCGGCCGAATTCCGCGTATTCGATCCAGTCGTAGTTCGCCGGATCCCGTTGTCCGGCGGTCTCGCCCGCCGAGATCGCCTCGATGTCGAACACCCGGGCCCGCCGGGCCTGCGGCTCGGAGAGCATGACATTGAGCCGGTCGGCGACCTCCTTGCGGACCATTTTCGCCGTCGGTTCCAGGAGCACCCGCGCCTCGGCGTCGACGGCCTCGGCGCGGATGACCGGCGGGCTGACGTCTCGCTTGGTCACCGGCGGGATATCGATGACCACCAGCAGCGGATCGGCGGTGCGCGCGTGCAGGGTCAGGTCGATCTCGACCGCCGCCTCCAGCCGCAGTTCCCGCCCGCCCAGCGTGATCGTCAGCTCCAACCGCACCGGGATGCGCACCGCGAAGACGACCGCCGACCCGGCCCGCGAGATGGTCGGCTCACCGATATCGCCCTGCACCCGCACGCGTGCGAGCTTGCCGGGCCCCACGGCGAACGGCCCCATCTCGATCCGCCCGGCCACGCTGGAGACGGCCGCTTCGATGCGCGCGGGAGTCACCGCGTGCGCAACGAAGCGTTCGCCGAACTCCGCATCGGAGATCCAGGTGGGCAGGTCGACTTCGCTGGACTGTGGCATAGGCTTCCCGGAATCTCGTGGTGTCGGACGGTGGCACGCTCCGCCCCGGGCACAGACCGCCAAATCTACCGATCGGGGGCCGACCGGCCAAGTATCGCATCTGCTCGCGTCGGCACCGGGATCGTCTCGGGGACACCGAGTTTGCCCGTTTCACGGCTGGTGGTGAACCCTGCCGCCGGTGAACCGTGACTCTCTCGAACAGAAGTTCCGCCCCGTCACGACGTCGCGGAACCTGTGCCGCGTGGATCCCGGACGGATCGGATCAGAATGATGGTGCTGACGGCGAGCACCCAGGCGGGGAACGCCAGCGTCGCCCATTTGGTCGTATCGCCAGCGATGAGCAGGGCCAGGGCCAGCAGGTAGGTGAGGGCGACCGACCAGCGCGGCATCAGTCCGGTTCGCCACCAGATCGTTCCCAGCGAGATCATGAACACTGCGGCCATGCGCAGCGCATAGGTCTGGGTCGCCGAAATCACGAACATCCTGCCGAACTCGACGACCTGGGCGTGGGCCGCCGGGTCGGCGGCGGCGCCGTGACTCGAGATCAGGGCGGCGGCCGCGACGGTGGCGACGAACATCATGGCCAGGAACAACAGTCCGCTGCCGAGGAATATCGAGGAGAAGAACCGGTCTTCGTAGTGCCCGAAGCCGTCGCGCACGACGCCGATGAACCAGAGGAAGCTGATGCCCGCGAAGGGCATCAGCACCGCAGCCGTCGTGATGGTGCCGTGCTGACTTTGCAGCCAGCGAGTGGCATCCGCGCCGCGTCCGGGCATTCTGATCCGGACCAGGATCAGGGTGGTCGAGAACAGGACCGCGAAGACCACTCCGGCCAGGGCGGCCGCGCGCGGTGTCGACAACTGACGCGGTGGCGGTGCACCCTCGGTATCGTGCGGCGAAGTCGGCATGATGGCATCCTGTCGAATCCATTTTCCGGTGGTCAGCCGACTCGCCGAAGCATACGATTGGAGACGTCCGGCTTACTTCCCTGGCTGAGGTGGGTGTCGACATGTCCGATCCTGAATCCGGTTGGAGCAGACCCGCGGCGGTAGCCATTCCGAAGGAGGGCTACTTCGAGTTGCAGCGGGGCCGGTACGGTCCGATTTATCCGAGAACACCGGCGTGTTACGGGTTCTCCATCATCGCGAAAGTGAAACCCGGTCGGGAAGAAGCAATTCGGGCGTACGGCAAGCAGATCGAAGAGGCGATAGCGGCTAGCCCCGACGTACTGGCCCCGCTGCGGTTGCATTATCTGCGGTGGGTGCTCTTCGACGTCGGATCGGGTCTGCATTTCCAGTACCAAGGGATATTCGACACCGATTTCGACAAATACACCGAAGACGCCGTGATGTTGTTCAGCCAGACCGGGATAACCACCGTCTTCACCAATCTCGAAGGCTTCCCGGAGGATTGGCGGGAGAATCCCGATTCGTTCGTCGAATTCGTTCGCGCGCACCAGTTCCCGAGCTTTCTCGAATACGGCGAGTACCCCTATGTCACCGCCGACGAGATCAAGAAGGCGCTGCGGCTGAAAGCGGCGTTCTCCGACATGCTCGACCAAATGCAATGAGCCCCACGGCCGTCCTGGAGCTCGACGACATTCAGCACATCCTGCTGACCCGCACCCCTGCGATGACCGGCCGCTACGAATTCCTGTCCTTCGACGACCCTGGCGGCGGCCGGGCCTGGTTGACCGGGCTGCTGGACCGGGTCCAGTCGGCCGCGGATGTGCGCGCCACGATGGACGGTTCGCGGCGTTGGATCACGGTGGCGTTCACCTGGCACGGCCTGCGCGCGCTCGGCGTGCCCCGGTCCGCGCTCGACAGCTTCCCCGACGAATTCCGTGAAGGCATGGCCGCCCGCGCCGACATCCTGGGCGATACCGGGCTCGCTCACCCCGACAACTGGATCGGCGGTCTGGCCGGCGACGACCTGCACGCCATCGCGATCCTGTTCGCGCGCACCGACGCCGAACACCGGCGCGCCACCGAAGCGCACCGGCAGCACGTCGCCCGATGCCCGGGTGTTCGCGTGCTGTCGTACCTGGATCTGAATGCCACGCCGCCGTTCGACCACGCCCACGACCACTTCGGATTTCGCGATCGGCTTTCCCAGCCGGTCATCGAGGGATCCGGTGAAGACCCCACGCCGGGCTCGGGAGCCCCGCTGAAGCCCGGTGAGTTCATTCTCGGCTATCCCGACGAGGAAGGACCGCCGCGCGGGTTGCCGCAGCCGGAGGTGTTGTCCCGCAACGGCAGTTACATGGCCTATCGGCGGCTGCGCGAGCACGTGGGCGCGTTCCGCGACTTCCTGCGCGAGCACGCGCACAGTGCCGAGGGGCAGGAACTGCTCGCGGCGAAGCTGATGGGCCGCTGGCGCAGCGGTGCGCCGCTGGTGCTGAGCCCCGATCGCGACGACCCGCAACTGGGCGCTGATCCGCTGCGCAACAACGACTTCGATTACGCGCGGATGGATCCGCACGGTTATGCGGTGCCGCTGGGCGCCCACGCGCGACGTCTCAACCCCCGCGACACGGCGGTGAACATGAACCGGCGCAGGATGATTCGCCGCGGCGCCACCTACGGGCCCGCGCTGCCGGAGGACGCGGCCGAGGACGGCGTCGATCGCGGCATCGCCGCGTTCATCATCTGCGCCAGCCTGATTCGGCAATTCGAGTTCGCCCAGAACGTCTGGATCAACGACAAGACCTTCCACGAACTCGGCAACGAACACGACCCCATCTGCGGCAGCCAGGACGGCACCCTGGACTTCACCGTCCCCGCACGACCGATCCGTACCGTGCACAGGGGCCTGCCTGCCTTCACCACCCTCGAGGGCGGGGCCTATTTCTTCCTACCAGGTATCAGGGCGTTGCACTACCTGGCCACAGTCGATGCGTGAAAGGCGGTCGGACACAAATGAGTACGCCATCCTCGGCACGCACCTACAACCAGGACCACATCCCCCGTCCGCAGGACGGCCGACGGCGGATCAGCATCTACTGGGCGTGGAGCTACCCGTGGGAAGCGCAACGCGATCCCGCCGAAATCTACAACCGGTTCTCCACCATCACCGAGGTCCGCCTCGCCGCATGGCCTGCCTACGAGACGCCCGAATACACTCCGGCAACCTTCCTGCAAGGCATCGCCGGCACGCTGGAGCTGTTCCACCGCTCGACGCTGGCGTTCCAGCACCTCGCGGGTGAGACGACCGGTCATCGTGTCGCGGTGTTCCAGCGCGTCGACCAGGCCGGTTACCGGCTGCCGATCGACGAGCGGATTCTCGCCGACACCGACACCCTGATGGTATTCGGGCTCGACCACCTGCTCTCGGACCAGCAGGCCGGGCCCGAGGAAAGCGACGCCATCCGGAATTGGCTACAACGCGAAGGCACCTGCCTGCTGCTCGCGCCGCACCACGACGTCGGGTTCACCGACGACTACATCCAACGGCAGACCGAATTCCGTCATCACGGCGATCCGCTGGTCCCGCGCCAGCAGCGTTTCGGCCGCTACACGCGCTCGTTGATGACCGCCCTGGACGTGCCCGTCCACAACATCTGGGGGCTGCGGCCCGCCGTCGTCGGCGACACGACCCGGATCGCCCCCCTGACCAGCTTCCCCGACCTCGACGAGCGCCGTTTGCTGGACAATGTCACCACGTTCAACTTCCATCCCCACCTGCCGCACTATCAACTCACCGCGCCCGAGAACGGCTCCCTGCGGGTACTCGGCCGTCAACCCGTCGACCTGACCCGGCCGCACCCCTTCACCGCCGAGGGCAACACCGAATTCAACGCCCTGATCTGGATGCCGCCCGAGGGCATGCGCGCCGGTGACATCGTGCTCGTCGACTCCACCAACTTCACCACGCTGTTCGGCGGCACCGACAGCCTGAAAAACTTCTGGCACAACCTCGCCGTCATGAAATGACGCCGGTGAAACGGGACGGCGTGATCATCGCGGCCACTCCGAAAAACAACTGGTCGAGCTCTATTCTGAATACAGACGAGGATTCTCGGGGCGTCGCTGATCGGAGCGATCGTGCGGGTACCCGCGGTAGTGAGCGTGCCCAGCGAGAATAACAACGCACCGGTATGCGAAAGCGGTTCGGTGAAATGCGCGTTAGTTCCCGCATCGTAATACGGCTTCGCGAAGGTGAGCAATATGTCCGAGCTCGTGGCCGGCGGGACGATCACAGTCCAGCGTGCCGGTCGGAGCTTGCGCAGTCATAGATCCAGAAAGCCACGTACATCGGGACCGGCACGGCCGCTACCGGTTCGATGCGCCGACGAGCCGCGTCATCGCGCGTATCGCCCTCGGTGGCAGCCCGCTCGATTCGGGCGCGGCAGCCGACAAACGCGGTGTGGTAATTCCGGATGAAACAATCGGAAATGGTGGGATGTATCTGGATGACTTAATCCTCTAGCTCTGCTGGGCGGGGTCGGACTAGGAAAAGGAGTGTCGGTGTCGACCGTTCAGTAGCGGCGATAGTGGCACGCCTTCGACGTTGCGCGTTCACAGCAGACGTTGCGGGTATGCGGGTTTCCGATTCGGAGCTCGACGCCTGCTCCGCCTGTCAGGGTAGCGGTCGTCGAGACGAATCGGAATTGATCGAAGGAGGAAAGATGTCGACGAAAATGAAAAAGATCATCGCCGCGACCGTCCTCGGGGTACCGCTGACGCTGTTGGCAACTCCCGCGGCCTTGGCCGAGTCGGCTTCGGTACCGGCACATACGTCGGCCGCTGCGGCTACGCCGGTCGCTGGTGGATCGGTTCACCTGTGCTTCCCACTCGGCAGTGTGGTGTGGTGCATCTGACCGTCCGCCCGGCCCGCTTCGAGTAGGCCGGATCAGAGCGAGCCCCCCGCCCGCTTCAGCCGAGCGCCGCCTCTAAGCCCTGGTGCCGATGGGTGGCATGCGCGAAGTCGGGGACGGTATCACTGCCGGTGCGCAGGTCGTCGAGCATGCGTTGGTATGCGTGGGCGACGGCGTAGGCGGGGGACTGCTCGACGCGATCAATTCCCGGTACGCGCAACAGGTCCGGCGGGGTGTCCAGCGGAGCGAGGACCCGCTGTGTGCCACGCCCGCCGAACAGCCGGAGCGGCGCGAGTTGCATATGTCCGCTGGGAGCGGTGACGACCAGATCGCCCTCGGTCCCGTTGATCTCCCAGTGCAATCCTTCACCGCGGGTCGTTCCGCCGCGGTAATGCATGCTTCCGACGACGCCGCCCGGGAACCGGACCGAGGCAACGACCTGGTCCGCCGAGTCGAACGGCACGGTCTTCCCGGACACCGTGTCCAGTGCGGTACGGCGCCGACGCGCCTGCTCGATCCTCAGGTACTCGGGCTCTCCCAATACGTACGCGACGCCGTCGAGCGTGTGCGCGAACGGGATCGTCAGAACCGTGACGCCGTTGGCCTCGTCGAGGTTGTAGCTGTTGCGCGGGTCCGTCTCAGCGCCCCAGGAGGAGCCGGTACCGACGACCGTCGTGGACAGCACCTCGCCGACGTACCCGTCCGCGACGAGCCTGCGGACGTGCGCGACGACCGGTGAGGATCGCGCCTGCAGCCCGATCGCGTTCGGCACCGCGGCGGCGCGGGCCATCGCCTCGAGCTCCGCGGACTCGGCCGCCCCGTTACCCAATGTCCACTCGCACAACACTGCCTTGCCCGCCTCGACCGCGGCGGTGACCAGCTCGCGGTGGTGCGGGACCTTCACCGCGACCACCACGAGATCGACCTCGTCGCATCGGGCGAGCTCCGCGGCACTGCCGAACGTTCGGGATACACCGTGCACCTCGCCGGACCGGGCAGCGGACTCGGCCGAACTGGCCGACAGCGCCCGCAGCTCGAACCCGGGCACCGCACGGAGGGCGGGGACATGGGCGCGGCCCGCCCAACTGCCCTCGGCCCCGAGGCCGATGATGCCGACCCCGATCGGCCTGCCTGCCCGCGCCGACTCGCCGAGCGGGGAGTTCGCGCCAATCACAATTATCACCTCGACAAGTGCGGCCGGATATGTCCGCAAAGCCTAATCGTTGTGATGCTGCCGAGAACGACTAGGGTGCGGTGCGCGGTTCCGGAACCGCGCGCCGACCGCTCCGGAGTCGACCTCATGCAGCTCGGTACTCATGCCCTCGGTAATGGTCGCGGTGTTGCACTCCCATGTTTCTTATCGTGATTACGACATAATTGGTCCCTGTAACGCGCGACGGCTCACGTACCGAACGCCTCGATCAGCTCGTGGTGCCGCTTCTCCAGCAACTCGCGCGTGGCTGGGTCGGTGAAGACCCACGCGCGGTCCTCGCGAACGCCGTCGAGCGCCATCCGGGCCACGTCGGCGGGATCGAGGGCAGCGGCGATGGCGTAGGACGTGCTGGGTGCGTCGGCGGGGCGGCCGGAGTCCTCGCCGAGGTGCTGCGGACGTACCTCCCCGGACCTTTGGATATTGGTGGACACCGCGGTGGCGCAGCGGACAGGGAGGGCCTTCGCGCCGAGGTCCCTGGCCTCTCCGGCGACCTGCTCGGCGGCCTCGCCGTTGACGTCCACGGTCACAACGGCGTACCCGGCCCGGGCCAACTCGAGCACCAGTGCCCGGCCGATCCCGTGCGCGGCCCCGGTGACCAGCGCCGTGCCGCCGTCGAGGGCGGTCACTTCGGGCCCCCACCGCGGTGCCCGGCGTGGGATGCGGGCGTCGGCGGGCCCGCGCCGCCTCGCCCTGCCTTCGCAGGGAAGCGGCCGTCGGCGAGCCATGTGAGCATGCCGGTAGGTGTCATCGACCGAACCCGGTACAGCCCGTGCTCCGGCGGGTTCCGGGATGTGGCGGGTGCCGAACGGTCCGCCGGGATCGACGGGCCGGTGGTGGAGGTGAAGCTCTGGTAGCTCGCCAGGCCGTCGAGGGCGGGCTCGTGCCCGGTCACCACCCAGAAGCCGCCGTGTGCGGTGGACCAGGAGACGGGTGCCTGTGTCCGCAACTTGTGGAGCGCGGTGAAGGGATCGGCGGCGAAGGCGCTCGCGTGGTGTTACTCACTTTCTGTTATTGCTTCGGGCTGGCGATCGCTACCCCGGCGGTGACCTGCGCCGACGTCGGCCTCGGGCGGCGGTCCGGTAATTCAGTACAGTCGTCTCGCTATGTCGGATGCTAGAGATGTCCCCGCTGGTATCGACAATGAGCAACGTGGTATCGCCAGAAGAGGCCAGGTTCCGGCCTGATCGCGACGGCCGGGGTTCGGACTTCGCCGAAACGAATAAGGCCCAGGCCGGAACTCATGTTCTCGGCCTGGGCCTTTCAGGGTGGCTGACGGGACTCGAACCCGCGACACCCAGGATCACAACCTGGTGCTCTACCAGCTGAACTACAGCCACCATGCCGGTAACAACCGGCGCGGTAGATACTAACGCGTACCCGCGTGCGGGACCTAATCGGTGCCTTACGCTGGGTTTTTACCCGGGGTTCCGAGTTGCGCGGCGATCGTGGCGATTTCCGCGCTGGAGGGGCCGGGTGCGGCGACGAAGGCGGTGCGTCGGTAGTACTCGAGTTCGCGGATGGATTCCCGGATGTCGGCCAGGGCGCGGTGGGACAGGCCCTTCTCCGGCTGGCCGTAGTAGATGCGCGGGTACCAGCGGCGGCAGAGTTCCTTGATCGAGCTGACATCGATCATGCGGTAGTGCAGGTGCGCGTCCAGGGCGGGCATGTCGCGGGCGAGGAAGCCGCGGTCGGTGGCGATGGAGTTGCCCGCCAGCGGGACCGTGCCGGGGGTGGGCGCGAACTCCTTGACGTAGTCCAGGATCTGCTGTTCGGCCTCGGCCAGGGTGACCGTGGAATGGCGTACCTCCTCGGTCAGCCCGGAACGCGCGTGCATCTCCTGGACGACCGGGGGCATCGCGGCCAGTGCCGCGTCGTCGGCGTGGATGACGATGTCCACGCCCTCACCCAGGACATTGAGTTCGCTGTCGGTGACCAGGGCGGCCACCTCGATCAGCTTGTCACTGTCCAGCCGCAGGCCGGTCATCTCGCAATCCATCCACACCACAAGTTTGTCGGACACCTGGGCAACACTAGCGCCGGGACAGCGCGGCGCGGCCCCGGCCTGGCTGTATTTCGGGCGAATCGGCGGCCGGCAGAGGGTCGCGACAAGATTGCTGATCAGTGGTGAATATCCGAAAGAAAGTCGTTGGCGATACTGTCTTCGCAGTATCTGAGCTTGTTCGAGGCGAATGTCAGTGTTGGCGGTAAGTTGGCAGAACAGACGGAGGATCGGCGATGACGACACCGGCGGAGAAGGCGGCGGCCGCGCGCAAGGCGGCCGAGGAGGCGGCGCGGGTCGCGGCCCA
>NZ_BDBQ01000071.1 GCF_001613065.1 Nocardia miyunensis NBRC 108239 | reverse complement strand
CGGAGGCCGCCGAGCAGGAGGCGGCCTCGGCGGAGTCCGCGGCGGCGGGGGAGGGCGTCGCGAATTCGGAACAGGCGGGGGCGAATTCTCCGCAGTCGACCGAGAGTTCCTCGGGCGGAACCGGATCCGCGGTGGCCCGGGAGATCGCCGCCGGATACGCCTTCGAGGGCGCGGCGCTGGAACTGGGTGCGGCACTGGTCGACGGCGTCGCGGATGCCGATGCGCGCGTGCGTATTCCGATGCGCACGATGAACCGGCACGGGCTCATCGCCGGTGCGACCGGAACCGGTAAGACCAAGACACTACAGGGGATCGCCGAACAGCTCTCCGCGGCAGGCGTTCCGGTGGTTCTGGCCGATGTGAAGGGCGATCTGTCCGGCTTGGCGCAGCCGGGTGCGTCCAGCGACAAACTGCTCGCCCGCGCCGCGGAAACCGGTGATACACAATGGAAGCCGAGTGGATACCCCACCGAATTCGTCTCGCTGGGCACCGAGGGCGTCGGCTTGCCGATCCGCGCCACGATCACCTCGTTCGGCCCGGTGCTGCTCAGTAAGGTGCTGGGGCTCAACGAAACTCAGGAATCCACGCTCGGGCTCATCTTCCACTGGGCCGACAAGCAGGGCCTGGCGCTGTTGGATCTGAAGGATCTGCGGTCGGTGATCCAGCACCTGACCAGCCCCGAGGGCAAACCGGACCTACAGGGCATCGGCGGGGTGTCCGCGGCGACGGCCGGGGTGATCCTGCGCGCGCTGGTCAACCTCGAGGCAGAGGGCGGCGACACGTTCTTCGGTGAGCCGGAACTGGATCCGGCCGATCTGCTGCGCACCGTGGACGGGCAGGGTGTCATCACGCTGTTCGAACTGGGTGCGCAGTCGGCGCGGCCGGTGCTGTTCTCCACCTTCCTGATGTGGGTGCTCGCCGATCTGTTCCAGACGTTGCCGGAGATCGGCGACATCGACAAGCCCAAGCTCGTCTTCATCTTCGACGAGGCGCATCTGTTGTTCGCCGGGGCGTCCAAGGCATTCCTCGAGCAGGTCGAGCAGACGGTGAAACTGATCCGTTCCAAGGGGGTCGGAGTCTTCTTCTGCACCCAATTGCCCACGGACATACCGAATCCGGTGCTCTCCCAGTTGGGCGCGCGCATTCAGCATGCGCTGCGCGCATTCACCCCGGACGATCAGAAGGCGCTGTCCAAAACCGTGCGCACATATCCGAAGACGACCGCCTACGACCTGGAGAAGGCGCTCACCTCGCTCGGCATCGGCGAGGCGATCGTGACGGTGCTCTCGGAGGAGGGCGCGCCCACGCCCGTCGCGTGGTCACGCCTGCGCCCGCCGCGATCGCTGATGAACACCATCGGCGAGGACGCGATTCACTCGCACGCCCTGTCCAGCGCCCTGTACGGCAAGTACGGCCGGACCATCGACCGCGAGTCTGCCTACGAGATACTCTCCGCTGAAGTCGCTGCCGCGCAACCGGACTCGCCGCCGAGTGCCGAGCGCCCGGCCCGAGGCGAGCAGTCCGCCGCCGAACGCATCATGAGCAATCCGGCGGTCAAGAGTTTTCTGCGCTCCGCGGCGAACGCCGCGAGCAAGGAGATCAGCCGCAGCCTGTTCGGTACCCGCAAGCGCTGATCTGGTACTCCGCAATGAATGCGGTTGTCCACCTTGGGATACGGCGCAATCGAGCAGACCGTTGCCCGGTGTAGCGTGCCCGGCGTTTGCTCCGTGTCGGCCTCGCTGATCACCGGGATTCGGGGCAGGTATGTTGCGTGCGCGCGGCTGGTCGGGGTCCGGGTGGGCGGGTATGTGTCAGGCGGCCGAGCGCGGGAAAAGGTTTTCGGCGTCGCCGCGGTTGATCGCCCGCAGGCCGCCTTCGGGCCAGGCGTCGTAACCCGTCCAGGTGTTCGTCGTTGCGGGCGACGGACGGGGCGGGGCAAACGGGCCGTCGCTGCCGTAGCGGATGTGCGCCGGATCGGCGAACTCCTGAGGCATGGCAGGGAGGTGGGGCTGGTGGCCAAAGCCGCGTCGGAATAGAAGCGCCGCAGTTCGGCCAGGATGTCCTCGGGATCGCGGCCGTCACCGACGAGCGGGGCGGTCTGCGCGACCCGATGGGCGAGGAAGGCCAGGGCCCGCGAACAGGCCGAAGCGGCCGGGCCGATCCTTGACCAAACCGCCTGTGCTGCACCGGTGCCAGCGCGGCGAGGCTCTATCCGAGATCTCGAGCCAATAGATCAGCCGGGGTTTCGCGGCGGATCTGCTCGTGGCAGCGGCCGTTGCGGACCGAGATGATCGGCGGGCGGCCCACGCCGTTGTAGGTCGAGGCCAGGCTGTGGTGGTATGCGCCGGTGCAGGGGACGGCCAGGACCTCGCCGGGGCGCAGATCGGCGGGCAGGAGGACGTCGGCGGCGAGGATATCGCCTGCCTCGCAATAACGCCCGGCCACGGTCGCGGTCATGTGCGGGCCGGTGGGATGGCGATTGGCGACCACGGCGTCGTACCGCGCGCCGTAGAGGGCCACGCGCGGATTGTCGTTCATGCCGCCGTCGGCGATGACGAAGGTGCGCCCGCCCTCGACGTGTTTGACCGCCATCACCCGGTACAGCGTCACCCCGGCGCGCGCGACGATGGCGCGGCCCGGTTCCAGCGAGATCCTCGGTCGCGGAAAGTGATTCAGCGCGCAGGCCGCGTCGAGGGCGTCCTCGACGATATCGGCGAGTTCGGGAAGATTCATCTCCGCGTCACCGCACCGGTACGCGACCGCGTGGCCGCCGCCGAGATCGAGTTGCGGCAGCGTGTGGCCGTATTCGCTGTGCACACGGGACATTTCGGCGATCAGGCGGCGCACTGCCTCACCATAGAAGTCGGGATCGTGGATCTGCGAACCGAGATGACAGTGCAGGCCCACCAACTCCAGCATGGGCTGACGCATGATGCGGTCGATCGCGTCGACCGCCGCGGCGCTGCCGAGCGGGAAGCCGAATTTCTGGTCCGCCACACCGGTTCTCACCGCGGGATGGCCGTGCACATCGATATCGGGGGACAGCCGCAGCAGCACCCGCTGCGGCCGAGTGGCGACCGCGGCCAGCAGAGTGATCTCGGTGATCGAGTCGACCACGATCCGGCCGACGCCCGCATGCACCGCGGACTCCAGTTCGGTGAACGGTTTGCCGCTGCCGTGCAATACGATTCGCTCCGGATCCACGCCCGCGGCCAGGGCGATGGCGAGTTCACCGGCCGAGCACACGTCGACCGACAGCCCCTCCTCGGCGACCCAGGCGGCAACCGATTTGGTCAGCAGAGCCTTTGCCGCATAGACGATTTCGGCGTCCGGGAAGTATTTGCGGTACGCCCGGCAGCGCCGCCGCACCTCGGACTCGTCCAGGACGTAGACCGGGGTTCCGTACTGATCGGCGATATCGGCCAGTGCCACCCCGCCGACGGTGATCCGGCCCAGATCGTCGTAGTGCGTCTCACACGGCCAGATGGTCGCGTCCAGACGCGGGGACTGCATTCCCGACCGCAGCGACGGAAAGATCTCGAGCAGCGTCACGGCTTCTCCTGTGTGTTCCCCGCTTTCTCCTGTGGTGCGGGGCCACTGTCAGGAATACGCCGGGGCGACTCGGCCCAATCGGCCCGTTACGCGCCCTTGACCAGCTCCGGCGCGATCTTGACGCATTGCTGACACCCGTGTGATCCCCATCCCGCTCCTGGTAGGACGCACGTACGGTGGCGCGGCGGGAACCGCTGGCCGACGACGCTCATGTCTTTGCCGACCAGGTAGGACCCGCGCATCTTGGCGCGGCCGAGCGCGTGTGATGCCGTCGGCGGCGGCCTGATCGAAACCGGCCGAGCTCGGTGGAGAACACGCGCCAACGGGGGTGGTCAGCGTGGTGGGGGGGTGCTCCGGGACGGCTGTCCCTTTGCTGATCAGGCCGACGCCGCGCGCGTCTTGTCGTGGCTGAGCGGTGTGCTCTACCCGCCGAGCTTCTTGTAGAACGCGCCCACGATGGGTGCGGTCAGCGCACGCGGGGAGTATTGCCCCGCGACGCTCATCCCCTTGCTGATCAACCCGGGGACCACGCGCATCTTGTTGCGTTCGAGTGCGTCGATGGAGATCTTCGCGGTGTAGGCGGCGGTGACCCAGATGAAATCGGGGATCTTGTTGCCGACCTCGTCCTGATCCGGGTTGTCGGTGCGGACCGGGCCGGGCGCGAGCAGGGTGACGTTGATGCCGCTGCCGGTCAGTTCGCCGCGCAGCGATTCGGAGAAGCTGTTGGTGAACGCCTTGCTGGCCGCATAGGTGGCGTTGTTCGGGATCGGCATGTTCCCGGCCGCGGATCCGGTGATCAGAATGCCGCCGCCGCGCCGCTTCAGCATGCCCGGCAGCACCGCGAGGGTCAGATCGTGCACCGCGACGGCGTTGAGTTCCATCACCGAGCGTTCGAAGTCCAGGTCCAGCTCGGCGACCGGCCCGAACGTCGCGACACCGGCGTTGTTGCACAGGATCGCGATATCGCGGGAGGCGAGTTCGGCCGATAGCGGGGCGCGCTGGTCGCGGTCGGACAGATCCACCGCGCGCACCTCGGCGGCGACCCCGTACCGGTCGGTCAGTCGCTGGGCCAGCTCGGCGAGCAGATCGCCGCGCCGGGCGACCAGGATCACCGAATAACCGCGGCGGGCCAACTCCTCGGCCAGCGCGGTGCCGATCCCCGAGGACGCTCCGGTGACGACGGCACGATTGTCTGAAGTGGGTGCGGGAAGACTCACGCCGGGGAGCCTACCGTCTGTGCCGATGCCGCCGCCGCCGAGCGCACCTGCCGGAGGTTCGCCGCCGACGGACGAGCCCGCACTCGGTGGCCGGGGTGCATCCTCGGTCACCGTTCCGGTCGGCGCTCGGGCTCGTAGAAGGCGATGCCCCAGTTCAAGTGGCCGGACCAGGCGCTGGCGATGCGGCCGCCCTGGACCGCCGGTTTGGGGTCGCTGATCGGGCCGCCGGCCGCGCGGACGGCCGCCACGGTGGCATCGAGATCGCGTGTGCCGAAGGCGATTCCGGGCAGGGTGGCCGGTTTCCCGGATGCCACGACCTCGATCACGGCCGCACCCGCGCGGTAGAAGGCCATCTCGGGGCCGGAGGGCCCGCGCGGACGGAAGCGTTTGCGAGGCCCGGTGCCCAGCACGGCGGTGAGCGCGGCCAGGCCCTCGTCCAGGTCGGGCACCCAGTACACGACATGGTCGACGAAGCTCACCGCATTGGGATGCACTGTGTCGCCGGGTAATTCGTCACGATCTCCGGACAGCAGCTCCGGAATGCCGAGCAGGTCCGGATCGGCGATGGCCCCGTCGAAACCCCAGCTCGGCCGCATATCGATGGTGCAGCTGATGCCGCCGACCAGGAAACCGCCGTCGGATACCGTGAAACCCAGTGCGGTCCAATCCTTCTCGTCTCCGGGCATACCGAGGCGAGTGAGCGTGCCCATCAGAGCCTCGCCGCCGGTCGGGTGCACTGGTTGACGGCCTTTTCGGCGTGGAGGTCGGCGGCGGTGTACGAGATCATGAAACTCATTGTGGTCCAGGCCCTCTCATGGTGGGTTAGCGGGTGAGCGTGCCCATCAGAGCCCCGCCGCCAGCCGGGTGCCCTGATCGATCGCCCGCTTGGCGTCGAGTTCGGCGGCCACGTCCGCGCCGCCGATCAGGTGGATCCGCACGCCCGCGGACCGTAGCGGCTCGACCAGTTCGCGCACCGATTCCTGTCCGGCGCAGAGGATCACGTTGTCGCAGTCGATGATCGTCGGACGGGACCGGTTCTCCCCGAAGCTGATGTGCAGGCCGCGATCGTCGATGCGCTCGTAGTTGACTCCGCCGATCTGCTCGACGCCCTTGGCCTTGACCGCGGCACGATGCACCCACCCGGTGGTCTTGCCCAGGCTCTTGCCGAACGTGCCCGATTTACGTTGCAGCAGAACGACTTCCCTGGTCGCGGGGGAGGGGCGCGCGGTGCCGAGCTGCCCGGGTGTGTCGGGATCCGCCGCGGTGACGCCCCATTCCTGCATCCACTCGTCCAGCTTCAAGGACGGATGTCCGTCGACGGTGAGGAATTCGCTGACGTCGTAACCGATTCCGCCCGCGCCGATGACCGCGACCTTCTTGCCGACCGGCTTCTCCTCGCGCACCAGCTCAGCGTAGGTGAGCACCTTCGGATGGTCGATACCGGCGATATCGGGGATGCGCGGGCGCACGCCGGTGGCCAGCACGACCTCGTCGTACCGTCCCTCGATCAGCTCGGCGGCCTCGACCCGGCGGTTCAGGAACACCCGGACCCCGGTGACCTCCAGTCTGCGCGTGAAATACCGGATCGTCTCGGTGAATTCCTCCTTGCCCGGAATACGCCGGGCGATGTCGAACTGGCCGCCGATCTTGTCATCGGCCTCGAACAGATCCACCTTGTGCCCGCGTTCGGCCAGGCTCACCGCGGCCGAGAGCCCGGCCGGGCCCGCGCCGACGACGGCGATGCGCCGCATCCGCCGGGTGGGCAGCAGCCGCAGTTCGGTCTCGTGCCCCGCGCGCGGATTCAGCAGGCAGGACACGGTTTTGTGGACGAAGGCGTGATCCAGGCAGGCCTGATTGCAGGCGATGCAGGTGTTGATCTCGTCCTCGCGGGTCTGGCGAGCCTTGTTCGCCCAGTCCGGATCGGCCAGCAGCGGGCGCGCCATCGAGATCAGGTCCGCGTCGCCGCGGGTGAGGATCTCCTCGGCGGTCTCGGGCATGTTGATCCGGTTCGACGCGCACACCGGAATATCCACTCGCGCCTTGATTTTCGCGGTGAACTCCACGAACGCCGCGCGCGGCACCGAGGTGACGATGGTAGGCACCCGCGCCTCGTGCCAGCCTATGTCGGTGTTCAGGACGCTGACTCCGGCGGCCTCCAATTCCGTTGCCAGCGCGATGATCTCGTGTTCGGTCTGGCCATGCTCGACGAATTCGGCCATGGACAGCCGGAAGACGACGAGGAAATCCGGCCCGACGGCCGCGCGGATGCGCCGCACGATCTCGACCGGGAAGCGGCGGCGGTTCTCCGGCGATCCGCCCCAGCGGTCGGTGCGCTTGTTGGTGCGCGGGGCCAGGAACTGATTGATCAGGTAGCCCTCGCCGCCCATCACCTCGACGCCGTCGTATCCGGCGAATTTCGCCAGTTCCGCGCACCGCACGTAGTCGTCGATGGTGCGCTCGACCCCTTTGCCGGACAGCTTGCGCGGCCGGAACGGATTGATCGGCGCCTTGATCGAGGAGGCCGAAACACTGAACGGCACATAGGCATACCGTCCGGCGTGCAGGATCTGCAGGGCGATCCGGCCGCCCTCGGCGTGCACGGCGCGGGTGATCGCGCGATGCCGGTACGCCTCGGTCCGGTTGGTGAGTTTCGCGCCGAAGGGCAGCAGCCAGCCCTCCCGGTTCGGCGCGTACCCGCCGGTGATGATCAGGCCGACGCCGCCGCGCGCTCGTTCGGCGAAATAGGCGGCGAGCCGGTTGGTATCCCACGCCCGGTCCTCGAGCCCGGTGTGCATCGATCCCATCACCACCCGGTTGCGCAGGGTGAGTGAGCCCACCGCCAGCGGCTCGAACAGATGCGGGTACGGGTTGGCGGATGCGGCCGTCGCGGGATTCGCGGTCATGGACATCACCTTTCGGGGACGGAATCCTGTTGTGACACCGCGGATTTCGGGCTGTGCCGCGGTGCCGGGGCGAGGCTGTGGCCGAGTGCCTGCAGGACCTCGTCGCACCATTCGACGAAGCCCGCCTCCACCCGGATGCCGCCGCGCAGCACCAGATACTGATGCAGGGCGGGGCCGGCGAGTCGTGCGGGCGCGGGGAAGTCCCGCTTCTCGATGTGCCGGTACAGCTCGAGCCGTCCGGCGTGGTTGTCGCGGTGCCGGCCGATCTCGGCACACAGTGCGGGCAGATCGCCGTGCGCGGCGGCGCGGATCTTGATGCCGAGTTCGCTGCGCTGGAAGGCGGCGTCGTCCTCGGTGGGCGCGGAGATCCAGCGGGTCAGCTCGGCATGGCCGCTGGACCCGACGGTGTAGACCTTCTTGTCCGGGCGGCCGTCCTGGGCGACGGTCTCGCCGACGACCCAGCCGCGCTCCTCCATGCGTTTGAGGACGCGATAGATCTGTTGATGCGTGGCGCTCCAGAAGAATCCGATGGATTTGTCGAAGCGACGCGCCAGTTCATAGCCCGAACCGGCCCGCTCGGTCAGCGACACCAGCAGTGCATGCTCGAGGGCCATGCCGCGAGACTAATTGATACCAGCTGTCCTATGCAACTCGGTGCATAGCCCAATAACGTTCCGAATTATCCATCCGTACGGTACCGTCGGGCTCGGTGCTCGGAGCACCGTCTTGGATACGGGAAGGGCGCCTCGCGATCCCGGGAGGCTCGCGGGGCGTTCTTCTGTATCGTCGGCACACGAAATCCACTGGCTGCCATGCCGGTACGGCGCTGCTATGGCGTGGAACGCCAGGCGGCCATGCCCAGGGCGATCAGGCGGACCTGGCGGACCGTGCGTTCCACCAGATCGGGGCGTTCGCGGGGGAGTGCGGCGACGTAGTCGGCGATGTGGCTCGCGACGGTCGAGACGATCAGGTCCGCGGCCAGTTCGAGATCGTCGGGGGACCAGCTGTCCAGGGCGCGCAGGCGAGAGAGGTCCACGACCAATTCTCTGGTGATGAGCTGCATTTCGATCGCGATGGCGCTGCGCAGGGCCGCGGAGCCGCCGTGGCGCTCGCGGATGAGGAAGCCGTAGAGGGCGTCGCGTCCGGCGATCTGGGTGAACACGAAACGCACCGTCTCGGCCACGCGCGCGTCCGGGGTGCGGCGCAAATCGCGTAGGGCCAAACGCAATTGGCGTACGCCCTCGTCGACCAGGGTGGTGCCCAGCTCGTCCAGTGAGCCGAAATGCCGGTAGAACGCGGTCGGCACGATTCCGGCCGAACGCGCGACCTCGCGCAGGCTCAGAGCGGCGAAGCCTCGCTCGGCGGCGAGGGTCAGGGTGCCTTCCAGTAGCGCCTGCCGGGTGCGTTCCTTGCGTTCACCACGGGTTTCGGCCTGCTCAGTCCGCTCGCTCACGTCGGTGAGCATACATCCGTTCACGATACGTCCATTCCTCAGGATGTTGCCGCGGTCACATGACCTGCTGGTTGAACTTCGGTGCCCATCGGGGGCACACTAGATCAGTGTACAGATGTGCACCGAAATATTGGTGCGCTACCACCCCGATGAACAGCAGTGGGAGATCGCAATGGCAGGACTCGTCGATCTGGTCCAGACGTTGACAACGCCGCATGCCCTCGATCGCTACCTGGAGCTGGTGCGGCCGACGCTGACCGTGCGCGATATGCGCGCGGAGATCGTCGCGGTGCATCGCGGCACGCCCGGCTCGATCACCCTCACGCTGCGGCCCACCCGCCAGTGGCGTGGCCATCTCGCGGGACAGTACGTGCAGATCGGCGTGGTGATCGACGGCGTCAAGCACACCCGGTGCTACTCGCCGATCGACGTGTCGGCCGGTCCGCGGCGGCGGCTGCGGCTCACGGTCAAGGCCCATCCCGAGGGTGTGGTCTCGCAGTACCTGCACCGCCACGCCGCACCCGGCATGGTCGTGGACCTGTCTCCCGCGGCGGGCGTGTTCACCCTGCCGCGGATCCGCCCGGACAAGATCGTGCTGATCAGCGGCGGCAGCGGCATCACGCCGGTGCTGTCCATGCTGCGCACCCTCGATGCTGAGGGGTACCGCGGCCCGGTGGCCTTCCTGCACTACGCGCAGTCCCCGGAGGCGGTGCCCCATCGCGACGAACTCGACGCGATCGCCGCCCGCCGCACCAATTTCCGTGTCGCACTGTGCTATCCGAGACTGGACCTGTCCGAGGTGCTGCACGGCGCGCCGTGGAGCTGCGCGGCCAATCCGGTCTCGGGATACTTCGACCACCAGCAGCTCGAGCGGATCGCGCCGTGGTTCGCCACCGCCGAGACCTACGTGTGCGGCCCCGAGCCGCTGATGCACTCGGTACGCGAGGTCTTCCGGGGCGAACAGCTCGAAAATCGCCTGCACTCGGAGGAATTCACGCTCACCGCCGCCCCGGTCGACTCGGCGCAGGTCACCGGGTCCACCACCTTCTCCGCCAGTGGCGCGCAGGCGTCCAACACCGGCGCGAGCCTGCTCGAGCAGGCCGAATCTGCCGGTCTCACACCGGAATACGGCTGCCGGATGGGAATCTGCTTCTCCTGCACCTCGATCAAGCGCTCGGGCTGCACCCGCAACCTGCGCACCGGGGAACTGGACAGCGATCCCGATCAGCCGATCCAGCTCTGCATCAACGCCGCCGTCGGCGACGTGGATATCGACATCTGAGAGGGGAAACGACATGACGATCCTCACCGAAACCAAGGACGGCCCGCTGGTCCTGAGCCCGGACCAGATCGAGGAGATCGGCCGCACGCTCGACGAGCTGCGCGAGCGCATCACCGCCGACCTGGGCGAGAAGGACCGCGAGTACATCTACTCGATCATCAAGGCGCAGCGCGGATTCGAGGTAGCCGGTCGCGGCCTGATGTATCTGGGCTTCCTGCCGCCGTTCTGGCTGGCGGGCGTGGCGGCGCTGAGCCTGTCCAAGATTCTGGACAATATGGAGATCGGCCACAACGTCATGCACGGCCAGTGGGACTGGATGCGTGAGCCCGGCCTGAATTCCCGTGTGTTCGAATGGGATACGGTCTGCCCGGCCGATCAGTGGAAGCATTCGCACAACTACATGCACCACACCTACACCAACATCCACGGCCGCGACCGCGACATCGGCTACGGCGTCCTGCGCATCGACGAGGGCCAGGCGTGGAATCCGTACTACCTGGGCAACCCGGTGTACGCCTTCGCGCTGATGATGCTCTTCGAGTGGGGCGTCATGATGCACGATCTCGAGGCGGACAACATCGTCAAGGGCAAGCGCTCCTGGTCCGATGTGAAACGCCTGCTCAAGGGGCAGTGGCGCAAGGCGGGCAAGCAGGTGCTCAAGGACTATGTGGCGTTCCCGCTGCTGTCCGGGCCGCTGTTCTTCTCCACCCTGGCCGGGAATGCGACGGCCAATCTGGTGCGCAACGTGTGGGCGTACTCGATCATCTTCTGCGGGCACTTCCCTTCCGGCGTACAGACGTTCACCGAAGAGGAGACTGCCGAGGAGACCCGCGGCGAGTGGTACGTCCGGCAGATGCTGGGTTCGGCCAACATCACCGGCAGCAAGCTGTTCCACATCCTGTCCGGCAACCTGTCGCATCAGATCGAACACCACCTGTTCCCGGACCTGCCCGCCAACCGGTATCCGGAGATCGCGCCCGAGGTTCGCGCCCTGTGCGAGAAGTACGGACTGCCCTACAACACCGGTCCGCTGAGCCGCCAGATCGGTTCGGTGTGGGCCAAGATCTTCCGTCTGGCGCTGCCGCCCGCGCTCGTCGGGAAGGCCTCGCAGCCCGGTGTTATCGTGATGCGTAGCAGCTCGAGCACCAACGAGCCACAGCCGGATCCGAGCGAAGCGGGCGTTGAATGATCGGAAAATTCGAGACCAACAAGGATCTGATCCAGGAGCTGACCTCATCCGGGGCGCGGCACGTCGGCAATATCGCCTCGATCATCACCGGCACGGTGTCCGAGGTGACCCGCGAGATCGGCGACTGGATCACCGACGCGATCGAGATGCGTGAGGCGGCCGCGGCCGCGGAGCGCGATCGGGAGGCCGCGGAGCGGGTGAACGCGGACCGGGACGAGCCGGATGTTCTCCTCGACGATCCCGCGCCCAGTGCACGGGTGTCCGCCGACGAGCCGTTCATCGATGCGGACGTCGAGATCGTCGATCCGGAGCGCTGAGCCGCTGCGGTGATGCCGCGGGCGGCCGCCGGGCCGCCCGCGGAGTCGTGCTCAGAACACCGGTAATCGACGTCGTCGTTCGGCGACGTCGGTGATGAGATCCCGGTAACCGTCGGTGAGTTCGGCCAGACGCACCCAGTGCAGGTGCGCCTCGAGGTCCGACTCGGGGTGAGCGTCGCCGGACTCGCCGTCGGCCCGGAGCAGGCCCAGAGCATCTTGGGCGGCAACCCATTTGGCCGCCAGGCGGTCGATCACCGCGCCCAGTGTCTCGGTGTGCAGGGTCGCGCCCGTGCGGTGCGGAATCGTGTCCGCCACCCAGATATCTATTGCCGCAACGAGTTTCGACCGTTCGGCATCGATGTTCCCGACCACCCGGCTGCAGTGTGCCAGCCGATCGCTGTCGACGCTGTGCGCAAGCGCCGTGGCAACCGCGTGATGTCGCCGCTCGTGGCAGTCCACCAGCGCGTGCGCGGCCCGGAGCACGGCGTGTGGCCGCACCTGCCGGCCCGCCGGGGTGTGAAAGGCCCGCAGCAGTTCCGGCGCCGTCGGCAGCTCGTCGAAACCGATACGGCCACCGGCATATTCGGTCGCCATAGCATTCCCGCCCTCGTATCCGATATCGGATCGTGGTTACGCTGTGCCGGAAATTCCGGGCGATAGCCCTCCCGGATCCGGCGCAGTCCCGTTCCCGGACAACGCCGTCCACCACGGAACGCGCGGTGCAGGACCGAGGAATCCGCGACGATGCGATGGACCGGATCCAGGAAAGGGGACCCTTTCAGGAAAGCGCGCGAAAACAAGGCGCGCAACCGCCGTACCCGGATCGCGTGAAGCTGCCGAAAAATCGTTATACACAATTACGACAGGGTCACATGATCGCGAAGATCGATGATCCACGGGTTTCTTCCGTAACCTGGTATTCCGTGTCCGCCTATGTGTCCTCACCGGAGCTGACCTTCGGCTTCCTGTTCGCGCTGGAAGATCCGGAGCGAGTCGCCGAGGTGGTGCGACAGCTCATGGAGCGCCAGGTGGTCTCGGTGTTCCGGATGGCTCCGATGTCCGGGGCCGACGGTCCCCCCGAGCGGTACGTCGTGAATTGGGCGGCCATCCCGCAGATCGTGATCACCACGGCCGCGCCGGAAGCCGATGAGCTGTTGGAGCGCCGGACGATGCTGATCAACGCGTTCCTGAGCGAGAGCGGCGAGATCAGCCTGTACTCCGCGGACGGTAAAACGCCCGGTTAGATACGGTATGTGACATGCATCGCCCCAGGCCGCCGTGACGTTACGGTGATCTTAAACATGATCGCTTCTTATCTCTCTCACAGGTAGGGGCCAGCTGGCTCTTAAATCTGCGAACCAGGGTGGGTCCAGTCGCCGGTCCGCAAGGATCGCCGACAGCTAATGTTCCTGACAGAGAGGTTCTACCTTCATGATTCCGCTGATCATCAACACTGGTTCCGCCGCCCTCCACGGTCTGATCGGCACCGGTAGCGCAGCGGCCCACGGCATCCTGGGCACCCTGTTCACCGGCTCGTTCGGCTGATCACTTCGTGATCCCGCCGCACCCGGAGAGGTGCTCGGAACCGCCCCGGCGTCGAATGTGCCGGGGCGGATTCATGTCCGGGGGTGTTCCGGCTCAGCTCGCCCGTACCGACTGCGCGGCCAGCCGCGCGGCCAGTACCTGTTCGAGCAGGACGACCAGAACCTGTTTGACCGAATCACGGTCGCGCGCGTCGCATTCGACCAGCGGGACCGCCTCGCGCACACCCAGCGCCTCGCGCACCTCGGGCAGCTCGAACCGCGCGCCCTCGGCGAAACGGTTGACCGCCACGACGAACGGGGTCTCGTGCTGTTCGAAGAAGTCCAGCACCGGATAGCAGTCCTGGATGCGAGCGGTGTCCACCAGGATCACCCCGCCCAGCGCGCCGTCGAGCAGATCGTCCCAGAGGAATTCGAACCGCTCCTGCCCCGGCGTGCCGAACAGGTACAGCACCAGCGACCGGTCCAGGGTGATGCGGCCGAAGTCCATCGCCACGGTGGTTGTCGTCTTCTCGGTGCGCAGACCCGGATCGTCAACGCCCACCGAGACTTCCGTCATGGCCGCCTCGGTGGACAGCGGTTCGATCTCGGAGATGGCGCCGATGAACGTGGTCTTGCCGACGCCGAATCCGCCGCTCACCACGATCTTGACCGAGAAGGCCGTCGGTTCCGGCGGGGTGTTGGCGAGCTCCGGGGGATTGCGAAACTCAGAGTGCCCGAACAAGATCCCTGATCCTCTCGATGACTGCGGTGGAAATTTCCTGGGCCTGGGCCACCGAAACATGTCCGGCGGCCACCAGATCGCCGACCACGACCCGGGCCACACCGATCGGAACATGGAGTGCGGCAGCGATTTCCGCGATCGACTGCGGCTGCTGGCACAACCGTACGACAGTTCGCAGCTCGAAGCGCAGCGGGGCCGACAGTGCCGCCGGTGTGGCGTGGACCAGGGTTTCGATGCGCAGTCCCTCGATCATCGGGGTGGTCCGGCCACCGGTCATCAGGAACGGGCGCACCACGGGCTCGGGATCCGATGGCCCCGCGGGTGCGCCGAAGTCGAGGCCATCGGGTGAGTGGTGGGCGGGGCCGATCGGTGGATCGGGCGCCCGGTGCTGACCGGTCATCTACGTAGCGACTCTCGCAACTCGCTGATCAGCGCCGGAGTGAGCAGTGACCCGGCCCGCTCGGCCAGCACGGCCATCTGATAGCCGACCAGGCCGATATCGCTGTCGCTGTCGGCGATCACGCCGATGCAGCTGCCGTCGGCGACGGCCGAGATGAGCAGGAAGCCGCGCCGCATCTCGATCATGATCAGCTTGAGGCCGTCGAAATCGTAACTGCGCGAAGCGCTTCGGGACAGGCTCACCAAACCTGACACCATCGCGGCCAGGCGGTCCGCCCCGGCGCGGTCCAGCCCGTCCGACATCGCCATGAGCAATCCGTCCGAGGACACCGCCACGGTGTCGCGGACGCCGTCGGTGGTACGCACGAAATCGGCGAGCAGCCAGTTGAAAGTGTGCGGACCGGAATCCGGCAGTTGTGTTGTCACCGGGTTTCCTCCTGTGCGATCGATGCCGGAACCGCTGGGGCTTCGTCGGATTGGCCGCGCCGATGGCCCGCGCGGAAGCTGGTGAGCATCCCGCGAACCTGCTCTGGTGAGCGATCGACGGCGGGCGCCGCCGGATGCCCGGACGAGCTGACCGCAGGGGTGGGTGCGGTCGTTCCGGGAATCTTCTTGGCGCGCTTGACGAGACCGTTTCGGGTCCGTTGCACCTCGGGGTCGGGTGCGGGATCAGTGTAGTGAATTCCGTTGGAGTCCGAAGCAGGTGCCGCATGTTTCGGTGCGCCGAGCTGATGACGTTGCGCGGCAGTGGTGTTCAGCAACTTCTTCAGCGGGCCCGCGGGCAGCGTCGGGAACGGATCCGGACGGCCGCCGAGGTCGACCGCCCCCGGATTCAGCGCGGGCTGTTCGGGCTGATCACGGCCCTGTATGGAACCTTCGGGGAGTTCGCGACGTGCCTCGCCGTTCGCGGGCGGCGCGGGCCAGCCGGGCACGGCGAACCCGCTGTACCCGTCGGGCTGCGCACCGGTCGGTACGGCCGCGGGAATCGCGGCGGCGGTGCGGCCCGGGGCGAGTTCGGGCAGATCCTGCGCGACCGGTTCCAGCGCGGGCAGCCGTTCGGCGGGCGGCAGCGAGACCGTGGTCCAGACCGGTTGTGCCGGTTCGAGTTTGCGGGTCGCGGTCAGGGCGACGTCGCTGCCGATCAGGGTGGTGGGCAACAGGATTCGCGCGGCCACACCGCTGATCGGCGAGGCGGTCAGCTCGACCTCGATGTTCAGGCGCTTGGCCAGCCGCCCGACGACGTAGTGCCCCAGGAAGCGGGTCGGCGCGACCAGGAAGTCCGCGTCCCCGCGCAGCCGCGCATTGGCCGCGGTGAGCTGATCCTCCGGCAGGCCGATGCCGTGATCGACCACGGCCAGCATGTACTGCTGGCCCAGGCGGCGGCCGTAGATCTCCACCTCGACATCCGGTGGGGAGAAAGCCAATCCGTTCTCGATCAGCTCGGCCAGCATATGCGCCAGCTCGCTGACCACGGATCCGGAGATCGACACCTCGTCGATGCGACGCAGCACGACGCGGCGGTAGTCCTCGACCTCCGAGAGCGCGGCCCGGATGACATCGGTCAGCGGGATCGGCTCACTCCAGCGCCGCGGGCTCGCCGCGCCGACGAGCACCAGCAGGCTCTCGGCGTTGCGGCGCATGCGAGTGGCCAGGTGGTCGAGCTCGAACATGTTCGACAGCGTCTTGGGGTCGAGTTCCTCGCGTTCGAACTCGCTGATCAGTCCGAGCTGGCGGCGCAGCAGGTTCTGGTTGCGCCGCCCGAGGTTGCCCAGCGATTCGGTGATGTTGCGGCGCAGCAGCGCCTGGGCCGAGGCGAGTTCGAAGGCGGTGGTCTGCAATCGGTCGAATGCCTCTGCGACCGAGACGATTTCGTTACTCGCGTTGTGCGGCGTGCGCACCGGCTCGGGCGGCTCGGGTGCGCTGGCGTCCTCCTGCTGCCAGGCGGCGATCAGCGCGGGCAGCCGTTGCGTGGCCACCTCGTCGGCCTCCCGGGCCAGCGCCGCGAGCGGGCGCACGATGGCCCGCACGCCGGTGATCACCAGCGCCACCAGCATCAGCAGCGCCACCACGGCGGCGGAGGTGTAGGCGATCAGCGTGATCTCCGAGGCGCGGCGCAGATCCTGGGCGCGATGCTGGATGTCCGCGCCGATGGACCGCTGGATATCGCGTTCGCCGTCGATCACCGAGGTCATCTGCGCCCACCACTGGCCGGGCTGCACGAGTTCGGCGAGTTGCCCGTCCGGCGCGGCGACGGCGATCGTCTGGGATCGCGCGGCCGCGGTCGCGTCCGGGGAGTGCAGGGTGGTGTCCAGCGCGGCGCGCTGGCTCGCCGTGGCGTCGCGCGGAAATGCCGCCAGCGCGGCCTGTTTCGACGCATCGATCTGCAGGTACTGCAGGTACTCGCCGGGCTGGAAGGCGTTGGCGGCGAAGACGCCGGCGAGGAATCCGCGTTCCTGGCCGGTGAACTCCTTGACATCGCCCAAGGCGTACAGCGCTTGCAGGCCGCGCCAGATCCGGGAGTCGGTCGCGCGGTCCAGGCCGGGGCGGGCGAGGTCGAGCGCGGCGACGGCGTCGGTGTAGAACGCGAATGCGCCGGTGCGGTCGATGCGCTGACCGTCCACCTCGGCCCGCGTGCTGCTCAGCGACGTCAATTGCGCCAGGGCCGTGCGCACCTCGGTGGTGCCGGGCGCATCCGCGGTCAGCGCCGAGTTCAGGGCCAGCAGGGCTCGATCGGTAGCCGGGCGTTGCTTGTCGAGCGCCTGGCGCATCGCGGCGTCGCCGCCGAGCATGCCGTTGGTGAGACCGCGTTCGCGCTGAACCTCGTGCACCAGATCCTGAACCGACAATGCCAGCGATACCGCGTGCACCGTATCGCCGCTGTCGCGGTAGGCGCGTACCTCACTGGTGAGCACGACTCCCAGCAGCGCGAGCACCAGGACGACCGAAACCACGAGTACCCGGATCAGCTGCCCGCGGATGGTGCGGGGACGCAACAGCCTGGCCGCCGGGTTGCGCCTTTTGTCGCCTTTCGGTGACAACCGCGCTCGACGGAATTGCACTTCCACTCCTCATTTCCCTCTCCGCGGCCCGGTGGCTCGAACATCGCGGAGAATCAGAAGCAAGGTGTCACATGCGGATCGTTCGCGCAACACGAAGGCCCGCCCGACCGGGCGATGTGACGCGCCGGGGCGGATCCGCGCGACGCGCCGCAGTCCATGACACATCCACCCGGTAAATAGCCGTGAATGTGACCTGGGTGCGAAACAATTGAGGTGCCAAGGCTCGGCGGCGAGCCGGAAACGCCCGAGAGGAGCGTGGTCATGCAACCCGAAACCCCTGTTTACCCAGTCCGTGTCCGGGGCGATCTCGATCCGGCGCTGTCGCGCTGGCAATGGATCTTCAAATGGATTCTCGCGATTCCGCATTACATTGTGCTGTTTTTCCTGTATATTGCCTACTTCGTGGTCACGGTGATCGCATTCTTCGCGATCCTGTTCACGGCTCGTTATCCACGCGGGCTATTCGATTTCAATGTCGGCGTCATGCGCTGGGGGTGGCGGGTCCGGTTCTACGCACTCTCCCCGCTGGGCACCGATCGCTATCCGCCGTTCAGTCTGCGGCCGGACGAGAACTATCCGGCCGACCTCGACGTCGACTATCCCGAGCGGCTGCATCGCTGGCTGGTACTGATCAAGTGGTGGTTGCTGGCGATTCCGCAGTATCTGATCGTCGCGATCATCGCCGGTGGCGGCATGCGGTACTGGGGCGGCGGGCACCATGGTCACCACGGGCACGACATGTACATGGGCGGCGGCATGAGCTGGATCTCGCTGCTGAGCGTCCTGGTGATCATCGCCGCGATCGCGTTGCTGTTCACCGGAAAGTACCCGCGCGGGCTGTTCGACTTCGTGATGGGGCTGCTGCGTTGGACGATCCGGGTGCGTGCATACACCTCGCTGATGCGTGACGAGTACCCGCCGTTCCGGTTGGATCAGGGCGCTCGCGAACCCGGCGCCGCGGCTGCGCCTGTGCCCGGTCGTGAGCCCGAACCTGGTCCCGCACCCGAGTCCGGCCCCGAGCCCGAGTCGGGGCCCGGCCCGGAGCCTGGACCCGAATCCTCCTGAACCGCAGCACTATCGGGCATGACAGCCCGATAGTCGATACCGGCGGCCGGGTCGGGGCCCGGTTCCTTCTGGGCCGCAGCATTATCGGCATCTATTCGGGCCTCAGCCGGATCGGGTGGAACCCCGGCATCGCGGAGCGACTCAGCCCGCACGTGCGTGTCCTCACCGAGATACGGTGGGGACGCGTCGCTGTGCGGGGACGGATGCTGCGTCCGGGCCTGCTGCTGCGGGAGATCCTGCGGCTGCGTGAGGTTCGGCTTCTGCTCGAGGGCCTGCGATCGGTAGATGCGCCGCACCACATCCTCGATGTCGGGTTCCTCGATGGACAGATCGCGCACCTCCGCCCGCGCCGAGACTGCGGTGAGCAGTTGCGCGGCGGTGACCAGCTGAGGATCGAAGGCCAGCCGCTGCCGGATTCCACCGCCTTCGCTGGCGATGAGCTGGGCCCCGGGCAGGTCGGTGAGTTCGGGGGTGGGCACGGCCAGATCCACCACCAGCATCCGGCGCACCTGTACGGTGGCGGCCAGGCCGGTGAGGGTGCCGTCGTAGACCAGGCGGCCGTGGTCGACCACCAGCACCCGGTCGCACAGCCGCTCGATATCGCCCATGTCGTGAGTGGTCAGCAGCAGGGTGGTGCCGCGTTCGATGCGCTCGTAGGACAGGAAATCGCGTAATCGTTGTTTGGACAGCACATCCAGGCCGATGGTCGGTTCGTCCAGGATCAGCAGTTCCGGCGAATGCAGCAGTGCCGCAGCGATTTCCGCGCGCATGCGCTGTCCCAGGGACAGCTGCCGCACGGGCGTGTCGAGGGTGTGCGCCATCTCCAGCTGCTCGATCAGTTCGTGGATGCGCTTGCTCGCCCGATCCGGATCCAGGCGGTGGATGGCCGCCAGGATGGTGAACGATTCGCGCAGCGGCAGATCCCACCACAGCTGCGAACGCTGCCCGAACACCACCCCGATGTGCCCGGCCAGCTCCCGGCGTTGGCGCACCGGTTCGAGCCCGCAGGTGCGCACCGTGCCGGAGGTGGGCACCAGAATGCCGGTGAGCATCTTGATGGTGGTGGACTTGCCCGCGCCGTTGGCCCCGATATATCCCACTGCCGCACCGGGTTCGATGCGAAAGCTCATCCGGTCGACTGCCGTGATCACCTCGCGACGTCGTCGTCGCCAGCGCCTCTCCTCCTTGCGTTGGACGACGAATTCCCTTGTCAAATCGGTGATCTCGATGGACAAAGCTATCCACCGCCTCCCTGATAGTGCCGTACTCCCGAGCGCCAGCACAGCAGCGCGATACTCCAGACCCACACTGCCGCAAGCGGACTCGCCCATGCCAGCCACGCGGGCAGCCACTGCGGGCCGGGCAGGTCCAGCAGGGCGATCGTGGGCAGATAGGCGACGAAGGACACCGGCACGGTGAATCCGAACAGCAGCGTCATCGGGTGGCCGAACACCGATGTGGGCTGCTGTGCGGCGAACGCGCCGCCGTAGGTGAAGCTGTTGGTCAGCTCGGAGCCGTCGATCAGGAAGAACTGCAGACCGGCCGCGCAGACGAACAGTCCGGCGAAGATCGCCGTCCCGGCGAGCAGCGATATCGTGAAGAGTATGAATGTCGCTGCGGTCCAATGAATGTCGTCGGTGACGATGCCGATGCACAGCACCGTCGCGGCGACTCCCGCGCGCGCCAACCGGCGCAGCGAGATGTCACTGGTGATCAATTGCAGCAGCAGGGGCTGCGGGCGCAGATGGAAGGCGTCCAGGGTGCCCGCGCGAATGTAGGTCGGCAGGGTGTCGGTGTGCCCGACCAGGATCTGGGCGAGGGAGAAGGCCAGGTTGGACAGGCCGAACAGCAGCAGCATCGCGTGCATGTCGAGTCCGCCCAGCACGCGCACGTTGTGGTAGATGACCCATACCTCGGCGAATTCCACCGCGCCGACCAGCAGGGAGGAGAGCATATCGGCGGCGAAGGACAGCGGGTAGGAGCGCTGCGAGCGCATCCGGGAGCGCAGCACCGCGCTGTAGGGGGTGAACCACGTTCCGGTTTTCCGCGCGGCGTCGAGGAGTTCAGCCACCCTGCACCTCCAGCTTGTGCCGCCCCGCGCGCAGCAGGATTCGGCCGAGGAGAACCGCGACAATTATCCAGAATAGCTGTACAGCAAGGATTCCCATCGCTTGGGAACCGACCGCCCGGCCCGATAACACGTCGATGGGCGCCTGTAGCAGGGAGGGGAACGGCGTGAGATCGGCCAGGGTGCGCAACCATCCGGGAAACAGGTGCACCGGGACGAACAGCCCGGCCAGGAACGTCGCCACGATCTGGTAGAGCAGCCGGACTCCGCGAGTCTCCACGGCCCAGAATCCGGTGAGGCAGACCGCGAAGAGCAGCAGGATCGAGATCGTCACCGCCAGCAGAACGCTCAGCGTGCCGAGCAGATACGGCAACGGGCTGTGCGGCAGAGTCAGCTGGAAGGCCGCCAGCCCCAGCGCGACGCTCGGCGCTCCGCGCAGCAGCAGGGTGCAGCTGGCACGGCCCAGATCGGTTGCCAGATAAGAGAACTGGATGTCCACCGGGCGCAGGAAATCGATCGCGACATCGCCGTTGCGAATGCGTTCGGCGATGTCCAGCGGCGGGCCCATGACTCCGAGCGCGCCCAGCAACCCTTGCGAGAGCCAGACGTACGCGCCCATGGAATCGGCTGTGTAGCCACCCAATCCGGCGCTCGCCCGGACAGCGGCCAGCATCACCGCGGCGCGGACCAGCCCGAACACCACATTGGTGACCATGCCGGCGAACATGGCGAGCCGATAGTGCCACTGCCGGAGGAACCCTGCTTCCGCCAGTCGCCAATAAACCCCTGGAACGGCGTGCACAACAGTTCAACGCTACGGGTACCCACAGGCGTTACACAATAATCTCGGCCTCCGCTTCGCTGCTGGGTCTTCGGCCTCCGCTTCGCTGCTGGGTCTTCGGCCTCCGCTTCGCTGCGGCGGGTTCGCGGCCCCTGGAGTCTCGCCGCTCGGCCCCGTGTCGGGCACTCGTTCCTCGCACCCGCCACGCGTCCGAGCGGCGAGACGGGCCGCGAACAGGTGTTGGCGTTGTCCGGGGTTGGCGGAACGGGGTGAGGGGTGTGTTCGATCTCTGCTGTGTGGTCGTGGTTCGTAGCCTCGGAGTTTCACCGCGACGGGCCGCGAACCAGGTGTCGGCGTTGTCCAGGGTTGCGGAACGAGGTGTGAGTGGTTGTGTACTTGTGGCCTTCGAATCAGTTCGGTCGGGCCTGTGCTCGTGTCACCATGGAACTCGATGGTGAGCTGAAACACACCGTTGCGCAATTGTGACCTCCGTCGCGGCCTGGGTGCCATATGTTGTTGCCTACAACATATGGCACTCGTCGTCCGGACCTACCCGAGCCCGGCGTCGTGTGCCGTCGGCTCGAAAGGTTCACCTGATGAGGATGAAACAGTATGGGGCGGTGGCTGTCGCGCTCGCCGGCCTCCTGACCCTCACCGCCTGCGGATCCAATTCCGCGAGCAGCGGCGGGAACTCCACCAGCTCGGGAGGTAGCGGGGGAGGTAAGAACGGGACCGTCGGCGTGATCTTGCCGGAGACCGCCACCTCGGCCCGCTGGGAGGGCTTCGACCGTCCCATGCTGCAGAAGGCCCTGAGCGCACAGGGATTCGGCGCCGACATCCAGAACGCGCAGGGCGATGTGCAGAAGTTCAGCACACTGGCCGACGGCATGATCGCCGAGGGCGTCAAGGTGCTGGTCATCGCCTCGATCAACAGCGAGGTCGGCAACGCGGTCGCCAACAAGGCGCACAAGGCCGGGATCCCCACCATCGACTACGACCGGTTGAATCTGGGCGGATCCTCGGACTACTACGTCTCCTTCGACAACGTGAAGGTCGGCGCGCTGCAAGGCCAGGATCTGGCCGACGCGCTCAAGGCCAAGCCGGGTGCGCAGGTCATCGAGGTCGAGGGCGCGCCCACCGACAACAACGCCACCCTGTTCCATCAGGGCCAGGAGCAGGTGCTCAAGCCGCTTTACGATTCCGGCGCGCTCAAACTCGTTGCCAGCCAGGCGATCGACGGCTGGGACAACCAGAAGGGCGGGCAGGTCTTCGAGCAGCTGCTCACCGGTAACGGCAACAGGATCGACGGCGTCGTCGCGGCCAACGACGGTCTGGCCGGGGCCATCATCACGGTGCTGAAGAAGAACGGCCTCAACGGCAAGGTGCCGGTGACCGGCCAGGACGCGACCACCGACGGTCTGAAGGCGGTGCTGCGCGGTGATCAGTACATGACCGTGTTCAAGCCGATCGAGGAGGAGGCGAACTCGGCCGCCAAACTCGCCGCGGCCCTGGCCAAGGGCGACAAGTCCGCCGCGGATGCGATCGCGACCGGCACGTCCCAGGATCCCAAGGGCAACCGGACCGTGAAATCGGTTCTGCTGGACCCGCAGTCGATCACCCGCGATCAGGTCAAGGTGGTCGTCGACAAGGGCTATGTCAAGGCGAGCGATCTGTGCTCCGGCGACGTCGCGTCGGTCTGCACCCAGCTGGGAATCTCCTGACATGAGCGAGCCGCTGCTGCACATCTCCGGGCTCAACAAGAGCTTCGGTGCGGTTCATGTACTGCACGACGTCGAATTCACCGCTCCTGCGGGCGAGGTGACCGCGCTGGTCGGCGATAATGGCGCGGGCAAGTCGACCTTGGTGAAATGTATTGCCGGAATTCATGGTTCGGATTCGGGATCGGTGAAGTTCCGGGGCGAGGAAGTGCACCTCAACGGCCCCAAGGATGCTGCGGAACTGGGCATCGAGGTGGTCTACCAGGACCTCGCGCTGGCCGACAATCTCGACATCGTGCAGAACATGTTCCTGGGCCGCGAACGCGGCAAGCCGTGGTTCCTGGACGAGGCCGCCATGGAGGATGCGGCGCGGCGCACTCTGGCATCGCTGTCGGTGCGCACCGTGAAGTCGGTGCGCACCCCGGTCGCGTCGCTGTCCGGCGGGCAGCGGCAGACTGTGGCGATCGCGAAATCGGTGCTGTGGAACAGCAATCTGGTTCTGCTCGACGAGCCGACCGCCGCCCTCGGGGTGGCGCAGACCCGTCAGGTGCTCGACCTGGTCCGACGGCTCGCCGAACAGGGGCTGGGTGTGGTGCTGATCAGCCACAACCTCGCCGACGTGTTCGAGGTCGCGGATCGGATCGCGGTGCTGTATCTGGGGCGGATGGCCGCGCAGGTGCGAACCAGCGAGGTCACCCAGAACCAGGTCGTGGAATTGATCACCGCGGGACGTTCCGGCGAGCTGGGCCTGGCCCGGCCGGACGCCGCGGTGCTGTAGCAGGATCAGCAGGAAGCGATTGTGATGACGCAAGTTTCGGCGGAGACAGCCGGTGGCGGCGAGAGCCCCGAATCCGCCACCGGGGACCGGACGGCGATCGCCGATTTCGGCATCGACACCACCACCGTATCCACGGCGGAGGCCGTGCGTGCCTATCTCGCCCGCGTGAGGGGCGGCGAGATCGGTTCGCTGCCTGCGCTGTTGGGTCTGGTGGTGCTGATCGTCCTGTTCACCTCGCTGTCGGATGTATTCCTCTCACTCAACAACATCGCGAATCTGCTCGCCCAGGGGGCCGGGCAGACCATCATCGCGATGGGCATCGTCTACGTGCTGTTGCTGGGTGAGATCGATCTGTCGGCGGGTACCGCCTCCGGTGTCGCTGGGGCGGTCCTGGCGATGCACTATGTCGACAACGGAAACCTGTTGTCGGGCATGGGAAGTACCGTCTTCTTCATCTTCAACGGCCTGCTGGTGGTCGCGGCGGTGCTCGCGGCGTTGCTGCGGATCTGGCCCGGGGTGGCGATGTCGCTGCTCGGCGTGGTGATCACGCTGATCGGTTTCCACGCCAATCCGTGGGTCGAGATTCTGCTGGCGGTGTGCGTCGGCACCGCGATCGGCTGTATCACCGGATTCCTGATCTCCAAGATCGGGATGCCGTCGTTCGTGGTGACGCTGGCGCTGTTCCTGGCCTGGCAGGGTGCGATCCTGCAACTGATCGGCGAGGGCGGCGTGCTGGGCATCAGCTCCTCGCACGTGCTGGACTCGGTGGCCAACGGCAATCTGTCGGTGCCGTGGAGCTGGGCGCTGTTCGTGGTCGGCGCGGGCGGCTACGGCGCGGTGACGTTGTTCGGGCATTTCCGCAGGCGCAGTAAGGGTTTGGTGACGCAGCCGACGCCGCTGGTGATCGGCAAGGTGCTGGTGCTGACGGTGCTGGCCGCGGTGGCGACGGCGTTCATGTCGGTGAACCGGTCGCCGAGCCCGCTGATCAAGATCTCCGGGGTGCCGTATGTGGTGCCGATCGTGCTGGTCCTGCTCGTCGTGGGGACGTATGTGCTGAACCGCACCACCTATGGTCGGCACCTCTACGCGATCGGCGGGAATCGGGAGGCCGCGCGGCGTGCGGGTATCAATGTCACGCAGTTGCGGTCGAGTGTGTTCGTGATCAGTTCGGGCTGTGCGGCGGTGGGTGCGATCGTGTACTCCTCCAAGGTCGGTTCGGTCGATCCGCAGGCCGGTGGCCTGAACACGCTGCTGTTCGCGGTGGGCGCGGCGGTGATCGGCGGTACCTCCCTGTTCGGCGGGAAGGGCCGGATCGCCGACGCGGTGATCGGCGGTACTGTGCTCGCGGTGGTTTCCAACGGGCTCGGCCTGCTGCGCCAGCCCGCCGCCGTGGTGTCGGTGGTCACCGGCCTGGTGCTGCTGCTCGCGGCGACGGTCGATGCCCTGTCTCGTCGCCGGGCCGCCGCGTCGGGTCGATGACACGGTGCCGGATCGACTGAATGTCCCTGGGGTGCACGGTGTTCGGGCATGTCCCGGATACCGGGCCCCGGGCCCGGGCGAGGAGCTCGAGGATGACCTTCGGTCGGACCTGTTCCGGTCAGGTGAGAGGGAGTGAGTGGTTGCCGAGCGTCAGTGAGGTGGAGTCATGAGCGAGCGTGCGAGTGGACCATCAGCACGGTCCCTGTCGTGCGCGCCGGAGCCGAACTCCGGCGAGGTGGAGTCGTGAAAGAGTTTGCGAGTGAACGATCGGCACAGTGCGTTGCGCGCACGACGGGACCGAGCGTCGGCGAGGTGGAGTCGTGCGCGTGAATGACTCCCACTCGGCGGCGCTCGGTTCCGTCGCGGGTACGAAGGCAGAGCCGCGCAGCGGCGGGTCGCGCACATGAATGTTGCGCGGCCGGACGAGGTGCGCAAATTCAATCGCGCCTCGCTGCTGCGGATCCTGCACGTCGGCGGACCGGCCACCCGCGCGGCCCTGGCCAGCGAGTTGGGGCTGAACCGCTCGACCATCAAGATGCTGGTCGACGGCCTGGCCGGGGACGGTGTGGTCGAGGAGCGGGTGCCGCGGGTGCCGCAGGGCGCGGGACGTCCCTCGCTGCTGGTGCTGCCGCAGGCGCAGGCGGCGGTGGTACTGGCGGTGGACGTCCAGGTCGAGCACGCGGGGATCGCGCTGGTCGGCCTGGGTGGTCAGATCCTGGGGCGCAACAGCTGGAATCTGCGTGGGCGGCAACGGGATCCGGACGAAGTGGTGACCCACGTCGCGGAATCCTCGGCGCTGCTGGCACAGGATCTGGACCTGCATCCGGTGGCCGCGGGGATCTCGGTGCCCGGCGTGGTGCGCCGCACCGATGGGATGGTGCACGACTCGTCCAATCTGGGCTGGACGGATGTGCCGTTCGGTGAGCGGATGGGGACGGTGCTGGGCGTTCCGGTGGTGGTGGGCAATGACGCCGAACTCGGCGCGCTGGCCGAATATGTGCGCGGGGTGGGGCGGGGCGCGTCGGACGCGGTGTTCGTTTCCGCGGATGTGGGCGTCGGCGGCGGCATCATCGCCCAAGGCGGGCTGCTGCGCGGTTCGGGCGGCTATCTGGGTGAAATCGGCCATATGACAGTGCATCCCGGCGGACGCACCTGCCACTGCGGGAATGCGGGCTGCTGGGAGACCGAGGTCGGCGAACTCGCCCTGCGCCGCGCGCTCGGGCTGTCCGAATCGGTGCCGCGAGGTGCCATCGTAGCGGAACTGCGCGAGCTGCAACGTGATTCGGATCCGGTGGCCCGGCTCGGCGATTACGTCGACTGGCTGATCCTGGGTCTGATCAACGTGGTCAACATCCTGGGCCCGGAGCTGGTGGTGCTCGGCGATCTGTTCGCGATCCTGCCCGAGGCGGTGGTGCAGCGCGTCCAGCAGGAGGTCCGGCAGCGCAGTATGGTCAGCCGCGCGCTGGGTGGCGTGCGGATCGAGAAGTCTTCTCTCGGAGCGGATCTCAAACTTCTCGGGGCCGCGGAGGCGGCATTCGAGGACGTGCTCGCCTCGCTGTGAGCACATCGCGGGCCGGATCGATCTCCCCGGCCCCGAGGACCACGTCTCGCAGGGCCGATCGCCCTCCGGGACGCCTACGCGCGCGGTCCCATGCCCGAACAACGGGCATGGGACCGTGTCGCACTCGCCTTTCTACGCAGCCCTCATCTCCCGCGCAGAACTACTTGTGCGGGCACTGGGGGTGGCCGGCGGGCGGGTTGCCGGGCGGCTTCGGCATGTTGCTGGGCGGGGGGCCCTGCGGCTTGCCGTGCGGCGGCGCGCACTGCCCGCTCGGCGCGGGGCCCTGCTGCGGGGCCGGGTTGGCGCTCGCCATACCCGCACCCACGCCCACCAGCGCGAATGTCACGGCGCCCACCGCCGCGCCCGCTGCCAACCTCGACTTGATTCGCATCGCATCTCCTTGTTTCGCCGGATGATTCCGGTCCGCAGGCCTGTCATTGGCGGACCGACGAGGAGAGCATCGCGAGCCAGCATGTGCCGCGAGTAGGTGGATATTAGGTGTGAGCTGTGAGAACAGCCGAGAGTTTGCCCGCGCCTGCGGTTTTCCGGATCAGTTGCTGGTGGGGGCGGGTGCGCTCGAGGCGGACGGGGTGGTCGTGGCGGGGCGGGCCTTGGCCTGCATGATCGCCGTGGCGGTGATCGTCGTTCCGGATTCCTTACCCCGCACGGCGACGTTCTCGCCGACGGTGAACTGCGACTTCTGAGCCGGATCCCGCGTACTGCCGAAGACGGTCTGCGGCGTGATGGTCACGGTCTCGGTGGCCCCGTCCTTCTTGGTGAGCGTCCAGGTGTCCGCGTTCTCCGACGCGATCGTCCCGAACACCGCATGCCCGTGCTGCATCCCCTTCCGGTGTTCGGCCGAACTCGAGGCCGCCGCCGAGCTCGAATTATCCGACGATCCGCACGCACTCACCCCCGCCACGACCGCCACAGCCATTCCGGTCGTACCGAGAACCACCGTGATCCTGCGCCGCCGAGACGATCCGCCCGATTCCTCAGAGGGTGTCGAATTTGTCATGGCGGCAACACTATTGACCATCCCTGTGCGCCCCCTGCGTGCGCACTGTCAGTGCCTCCAGCACCTCCTGTGAGCTTGCTGGTAGAGCTGGTCACGCGTCGACCTACGGCTTGTACGCCGGCCGAGGCGGGCCCACGGATGTCGAATATTTCGACGGGCGTTGCATCCGGGGTTTGTGCAGCCCGCAAACGCGAGTCCAAATGCGTTGCGCGCGAGAGGGTTACCGCTCGAGGATTCGACACCGGGCGAAATCAGCGGCAGTATCCGGATGGTGGCTCGGGGCAGGCGAGGTCGAGCCTGGAAACGGTCGTCAGCAGTGTCGATAGAAATAGCCTGCGATGCCCTCCGGTACGAGTTCGCGGTCGCGGATCAGGGTGGAAGGCGGGCGGTTCGGGAGGGCGCAGACGGTCTCGGGCGATCCGGGGAGGTCGTCGGTGTACTCGATGTCGATGACCCGCCGACCGTAGACGGCGCGGTACTGGGTGCACTCCTGAAAACGCAGGCATTCCTCGGCGATGGCGAAGTCGAAGGACGCTTGGCCACTGGCTTGTTCGGAGAGGTCCGCGGCGTTCTTCTGGCCGGCGAGCAGACCCGCCGCATGGGCCGTGCGAGTGAGTGCGGCCGCGAATCGCAGGTTGTCCGCCGCGGTGAGCTTGCCGTCGGAACGAGTGTAGGAATCGAGGTTGTCGAATTCGACGGCCTCGAAACCCTTCGCGGCGCAATCGCCGATGGTGTGACCGACGATTTCGGCGAGCTGGTCACGCTGCTGGGCTGTCGAGGTGTCCACGAGCAGCTCGTCCGGCCAATTCTGATCGATGAGCGGCCGACCATCGGCTCCGGACAGGATCAGATCGCGCCGCTCGCGCAACCACAGGTCCCGCTCGCCCGGCTGAGTCTGGAACGCGTTGACGTAGCAGATGTTGTAGGCGCCGGCGGCAGGAGTCGCCGTGCTGTCGCGCACCACGATCGTGACGCCCGCGGGTGGCGAATACGGGCCACCTAGTTGGTAATCCGCCGTCTTCCCGGCGGGAAAGTCCGCCGCACCGGACGGCTTGCCGGGCTCGGACGGTGTTGCCGAATCCGGTTCCGGGGTGTCTACCTCTGATGCCGAACATCCGGCGGAGAGGATCAGAGCCGTGAGGATCGCGATCAGTCGGCGCATCGGTGGCACTCCTGAGTTGTCGAGGAGAAGTGCGGACCTGCCAAGAATGCCCGCTGGATTATCAGCCGTTGACGGCGAGTGTATGCGGCAGCGGCATCGACACTCCGCTCAGAAAGGTGTTGGGGTGCACAGAAGCGAGTGCCCGAACTGCCGTTCGGCATCGCCACCGGTCGAGCCTGACCGCCGGGGCTGTTGAAAAGTGGTGTGTGCAAGCGTGATTGGGTCAGCTGTCCAGAGTGAAGATTCTCATTTCACATGGGTTCGGGGGGTGTTTCGGGATGATCTTCGCGATAGAATTCGAACATGCATTCGAACAGTGAGCGGACCGGAGGGCCCACAGCCGATGCGCTGCTGGCCGCGGTCGGTGAGCTGCTCGAGCAGTCGCTGACCCCGCTGTCCGATCGTGGGGTGGTGGAGTTGCTGCGTGGGGTCGAGCGTGCGGCACGCATGCTGGTCGCGGTGCAGCATCGGGTGTTGATCGAGGTGGATTCTCGGTCGATCCCGGCGGATACGGGCGCGAGGACGATCAAGCGGTTCTTGATGGAAACGTTGCGGTTGTCGAATGTGGAGGCGGGTGCGCGGGTGCGTGCGGCTTCCCGGGTGGGCACGTTGTGTGACATGTCCGGTGTAGAGCGTGAGCCAGAGTTGCCGTGCACGGCGGTAGCGTTGCGGCGCGGGGATATCTCGGCCGAACATGCTCGCCGGATCACGGCGGTGATGGTCAGGGTTCCTCGTGCGGTCGATGCGGCTGATCGTGAAGCGGCCGAAAAGATTTTGGCGGAGTTCGCGGCTTCCGGATCTCCCGATGATATCGGGAAGGTCGGGGACAGCATTCTGGCGCACCTGGATCCGGACGGCCGGATCACCGACGATACCGACCGTGCTCGTATGCGGGGGATCCGGATCGGGCGTCAACGCGCGGACGGGATGTCCCCGATCAGCGGTGAGATCGATCCGGTGTTGCGGGCGTTGCTGGATCCGGTGTTGGCCAAGTACGCGCGGCCCGGCGTAGCGAACCCGGAGGATCCGGCCAGCCCCGGCACCAACGTCGACCGTATGGATCCGCAGCTGATCACCGCTGCCGCGCAACGAGATACGCGCACCGCGGACCAGCGCACCCATGATGCGTTCACGCTGCTGCTGCGAGAGTTGGTCGACACCGACAAGCTCGGCGCGCATCGCGGGATCCCGGTCACCACCGTGCTCACGTTGCGTCTGGAAGACCTGGAACAGCTTTCCGGGGCCGCCACCACCGCGACCGGTGGCACTGTCGCGGTTCCCGACGCCTTACGGTTGGCGGAGACCTCGCGCCCGTATCTGGCGGTGTTCGACCATGCTGGTCTACCGCTGCATTTCGGGCGGATGCGGCGGTTGGCTTCACCCGCGCAAAGGCTTTCGCTGATCGCGGCATTGAGTGGTTGCTCACGGCCGGGGTGTGATGCGCCCGCGTCACTGTGCGCGGTGCATC
>NZ_BDBQ01000070.1 GCF_001613065.1 Nocardia miyunensis NBRC 108239 | reverse complement strand
GGTGATCAGCGGTGTTCTCGGTCATCTCGCCTCTTCTGTCGCATGCTTCCGGCCGGGGGTGAGCGCGGCCACATTCCGACAGTAACGGACCGTGACCTGCGCTGTGGTCAGGTCCTGTCGGTCGGCGTCGCACCGATTTCGCCGGACCTCCGGCCACCTGCGATGCGAGTGCGGTGAACGGATCGCGAACTCGTCGCAGTGCCAAGGCGATTGTGCAAGGTGTTACCCGAACCGGATCCAATGCGTCGTTGATGTTGCTGGTTTGCTAACAAGACCGACGAACCAGGGTCGATCCGCTGACAACAACCGGTTGTATGGCTACTGTCCGATTCACCTGAGGTGGACGAACGACCAGTGCCGGACGATCTCCACACGCGTCGCCGTCTGCCTCGCTCCGCACGAAACGGGAGAACTGCGTTGAGACTCAAGACGTTCACCGCGCTGGGCGCGGCCGTGTTGCTGGCCACGAGCCTGGCGTTGACCGGATGTTCGTCCGGTGACGGAGGTGATGAGGGGGTCGTCACGACCTTCGCTTCGGAGCCGCAGAATCCGTTGGTCCCGACCAATACCAACGAGAACATGGGTGGCCGGGTCGTGGATCGGCTGTGGGCCGGGCTGAAATACTACGACGCCGACGGCAACGCGCACGACGAGATGGCCCAGTCGATCGATTCGACAGATCGCCAGCACTACACGATCACCATCAAGCCGGACTGGAAATTCACCAATGGTGAACCGGTGACGGCGAAGTCGTTCGTCGATGCCTGGAACTACGGCGCCCTGAGCACCAACGGCCAGAATCAGAACTGGGTGTTCAGCCTGATCCAGGGCTACGACGACCTCGCCTCGAATCCGCCCAAGGCGCAGACGATGTCGGGCCTGAAGGTGGTCGACGACCGCACCTTCACCGTGGACCTGAAGAACCCGTCGATCGACTTCACCCTGCAGCTCGGCTTCGCGCCGTACTATCCGCTGCCCAGCGTGGCCTACAAGGACATGAAGGCGTTCGGCGAGAACCCGATCGGCAACGGTCCCTACGAGTTCGCGCGCAATGGCGCTTGGCAGCACCAGGTTTCGATCGACCTGGTGCCCAATCCCAGCTACCACGGTGGCCGGCCGCCCAAGAACAAGGGCCTGACGTTCAAGATGTACCAGAGCTACGAGGCCGGCTACAACGATCTGCTCGCCGGCAATCTGGACACCATCGACCGGATCCCGAACAACGCGCTGACCACCTTCAAGAAGGACCTCGGCGACCGCGCCATCGTGAAGCCGACCGCGCAGAGCGAGCACATCGGCATCCAGAGCTCGCTGCCGCACTTCGGCGGTCAGGAGGGTTTGCTTCGGCGCCAGGCTATTTCGATGGCGATCAACCGAGAGCAGATCTCCGACACCATCTTCCACGGCACCAAGGGCCCGGCGAAGGACTTCACCGCGACCACGTTGCCCGGCTTCAACCCGAATGTGCCGGGTAACCAAGTGCTGCAATACAACCCGGCCGAGGCGAAGAAGGTGTGGGCGCAGGCCGACGCCATCTCGCCGTGGTCGGGCAAGTTCGAGATCGCCTACAACGCGGACGGCACCCATCAGGCGTGGGTCGAGGCCACGGCCAACAGCATCAAGAACACCCTGGGCATCGACGCCTCGGCCGCACCGCTGCCGACGTTCAAGCAGATCCGGGATCAGGTGCACAGCAAGACGATCGGCAAGGCGTTCCGCTACGGCTGGCAGGGCGACTATCCGTCCATGCTGGAATTCCTGACCTCGCAGTACCAGACCGGCTCGGAAACCAACGATGTCGGCTACTCCGATCCCGAGTTCGACAACCTGCTGGTCCAGGCCCAGTCCGCGGCGACGCCGGAGGAGTCCTACAAGGTGATCACCCAGGCCCAGAGCGTGCTGTTCCGGGACATGGCCGACATCCCGGTGCTGGATTACAAAGGCACGGGCGGTTATTCGCAGAACGTCAAGTCGGCCAAGCTGGCCTGGTCCGGTCTGTTCGACTTCGAGAACATCGAGAAGAACTAGTTGCCCAGAGCCGGGGCCGCGCCGATCTCCCGCCCGTCGGGTGATCGGCCCGGCCCCGGCCATCGACCGCGGAGGCGCACATGGCCTGGTATGTCGTGCGGCGGCTGCTTCAGATGATTCCCGTCTTCATCGGGGCGACGCTGCTCGTTTACGCAATGATCTTCCTCATCCCGGGTGATCCGATCCGGGCGCTGGCCGGTGACAAGCCGATGACGCCCGGGCTGGAAGCCGCACTGCGTGCTCGCTACCATCTCGATCAGCCGTTCATCATTCAGTATCTGGATTATCTGAAGGGCATCTTCACCCTCGATTTCGGCACGGCGTTCTCCGGGCGTCCGGTGCGGGCCGAGCTGGCTCGGGCGTTCCCGATCACGTTGCGGCTCAGCGTGATCGCCCTCGTCGTCGAGACCGTCTTCGGGGTGGCCTTCGGACTGGTCGCCGGGCTTCGCAAGGGCAAACTGTTCGATTCGACGCTGCTGGTGATCAGTCTGGTCATCATCGCGGTGCCGATTTTCGTCGTGGGCTTCCTCGCGCAATTCCTGCTCGGCGTGAAGTGGGGCATCGCGCCGGTCACCGTTTCCGGCAAGGCCCCCTGGGGACAGTTGATAGTGCCGGGGATCGTGCTCGGGTCGCTGTCGTTCGCCTACGTGCTGCGCCTGACCCGGAATTCGGTGGCGGAGAACATGACCGCGGATTACGTGCGCACCGCGACGGCGAAGGGCCTGAGCCGGCGGCGGGTGATCGGCGTGCACATCCTGCGCAATTCGATGGTCCCGGTGATCACCTTCCTGGGCACCGATCTGGGCGCCCTGATGGCGGGTGCGGTGGTCACGGAGGGCATCTTCAACATTCCGGGCGTCGGCGGCACACTGTTCCAGGCGGTCATCCGCGGCGAGGCGCCGACCGTGGTGTCGTTCGTCACCGTGCTGATCGTCATCTTCCTGCTGTCGAACCTCGTCGTCGACCTGCTCTACGCCGCCCTCGACCCACGGATTCGCTATGCCTGACAACGATTACGGCGTCACCCGCCGTACCCAGGAGTATTTCGTCGCGCCGCCGGACGAGGTGGAGGTGCTGGCCATCGACCGGGTCGACGAGGCCGGTACGCCCACCAGTATCTGGCGTGATGCCTGGCGGCAGTTGCGGCGCAACCCGATCTTCCTGGTCGGCGCGCTGCTGATCGTGGTCGTGCTGCTCGTCGCGGCCTGGCCGCAGCTGTTCACCGATCAGGATCCGCGCTACTGCGATACCGCGATGAGCATGGCCGCGCATCGCCCGGGTCATCCGTTCGGTTTCGACCTACAGGGATGTGATGTCTACGCCCGCACCATCTATGGCACCCGGGCCTCGGTGCTGTGCGGTATCGGCGCGGCGATCCTGTTCGTGCTGATCGGCGGCACGCTCGGGGCGATCGCCGGGTTCTACGGCGGGATCCTGGACTCGGTGGTGTCCCGGGTGGCCGAGATCTTCTTCGCGCTGCCGCTGGTGCTGGCGGCGATCGTGCTGATGCAGCTGCTGAATTCGCGCACGATCTGGACCGTGATCCTGATTCTGGCCGCGTTCACCTGGCCGCAGGCCGCACGCATCGCGCGCGGTGCGGTCATCCAGGCCAAGAGCAGTGAATATGTCACGGCGGCAAAGGCATTGGGCGTGTCCCCGCTGCGGACGCTGGTTCGGCACGTGCTGCCGAACTCGGCCGGGCCGCTGATCGTGGTGGCCACCATCTGGCTGGGTGTGTTCATCGTGACCGAGGCGACGCTGTCGTATCTCGGTGTGGGACTGCCGCGTTCGGTCGTGTCCTGGGGTTCGGACATCGCCGCCGACCAGCAGTCGATCCGCACCTCGGCGATCCTGTTCTATCCCGCGACGGCGTTGGCGCTGACGGTGCTGAGCTTCATCCTGCTCGGTGACGCGGTGCGTGATGCGCTCGATCCGAAAGCGCGCAAGAGGTGAGTGCGGAAATGACCGATGCGACACAGGCATCCGATGCGCAGGTGGCCGAGCCCGGGCGATCCGACGACGGTCCACTGCTGGAAATCCGCGATCTCAACGTATCTTTCACCGCCGACCGCAAACAGGTGCCCGCGGTTCGCGACGTGAGCCTGTCCGTGTATCCCGGGCAGACGGTGGCGATCGTCGGCGAATCCGGATCCGGTAAATCGACGACGGCACACGCGATCATCGATCTGCTGCCCGGCACCGGCCGGATCACCTCCGGGGAAATCCTGTTCGACGGAAAGGATCTCGCGTCCGCGTCGAAAAAGGAGATCATCGCGGTGCGCGGCCAGGGCATCGGATTCGTGCCACAGGATCCGATGACCAACCTGAATCCCGTCTGGAAGGTCGGTTTCCAGGTTCGGGAAACGTTGGAGGCCAACGGTGTCGCTCGCGGCAAGGACGCGAAGCGACAGGCGATCGCCCTGCTCGAGCAGGCGGGGATGGAGGACGCGGCGCGCCGGGTCAACCAGTATCCGCACGAGTTCTCCGGTGGTATGTGCCAGCGCGCGCTCATCGCGATCGGGCTGGCGTGTCGTCCCCGGCTGCTCATCGCCGACGAACCGACCTCGGCGCTGGACGTCACCGTGCAGCGGCGCATCCTGGATCATCTCGACGAACTCACCACCGAGCTGGGTACGGCGGTACTGCTGATCACCCACGATCTGGGGCTGGCCGCGGAGCGGGCGGAACATCTGGTGGTGATGTATCGCGGCCGGGTGGTGGAATCCGGTCCGGCACTGCGGATTCTGCGGGAACCGCAGCACGAGTACACCAGGCGGCTGGTGAGTTCCGCGCCGTCGCTGGCGGCGCAGCAGCGCGCGTCGGTGAGCCGTCGCGCACAGGTGCGTGAGCGGGCCGTGCACGTCGCCGAGCGGGTCGCCGCGGCCGATGCCGAGGTCGCGTCGGTCACCGACGACATCCTGGTCGCCGAGCGGCTCACCAAGGTGTTCAAGGTGCGCGGCGGATCACCCTGGAAGTCCACGGAATTCCGTGCCGTGGACGAGGTTTCGTTCCGCCTGGGCCGCGGGACCACGATGGCCATCGTCGGCGAATCGGGTTCGGGCAAGTCGACGGTCGCGAAGATGGTGCTGGGTCTGCTCGAACCCACCTCGGGCACGGTGACATTCGAGGGTAAGTCCATCGCCGATCTGGATCGCAAGGGCGCGTTCGCTTTTCGGCGTCGAGTGCAGCCGATCTTCCAGAACCCTTACGGCTCGCTGGATCCGATGTACTCGATCTACCGCACCATCGAGGAGCCGCTGCGCACTCACCGGATCGGCGATTCGGCACAGCGGGAGGCCACGGTGCGCGATCTGCTCGACAAGGTGGCGCTGCCCGCGTCGGTGATGCGCCGATATCCGAACGAGTTGTCCGGCGGGCAACGTCAGCGGGTCGCCATCGCCCGCGCACTGGCCCTCGAACCCGAGGTGGTGGTGTGCGACGAGGCGGTCTCGGCCCTGGACGTCCTGGTCCAGGCCCAGATCCTGACCCTGCTCAACGATCTGCAGGCCGAACTGGGCCTGTCCTACCTGTTCATCACCCACGACCTGGCCGTCGTCCGGCAGATCGCCGACGACGTCCTGGTCATGCAGAGCGGCAAGGTCGTCGAGTCCGCCACGACCGACGAGGTCTTCACCGAACCCCGCGAGGAGTACACCCGCAACCTGCTCGAGGCCATCCCCGGCCGGGACCTGCTGGGTGCGCACTGACGACGAACCCGCAGGTAGGGATATGAAGATTCTTCGGATCAGGTCTTGACGTCGCCGAGAAGAGGAGGAGAATCAGCTATACACCAGGAATGCGGAACAACAGAACATGATCGGAAGAGACGTCCGAAGATGATGTGAAGTTGGAAAGCACCTGGCCAGGCCCCCGGCACGTCAGCCCCGAGTACGAAACTGAAGCGACGACTGAAGTTCACGACTCGAGACGTGAGTACCGGGGACTGTTTTTGTCCGGACCCTGTGCAGACGTCGTCTCGGGTCCAGGATGATCCCCTCCGGCAGGCGTTCGGCGCTCGAGTAGCGTGTGCACTCGTGAGTGACGTCCTGCAACCCCTGGTCGACCTGCCCGGTGTGCGTGATGCGGCCGATCGGGCCCGCGACGCGTTGGCCGAGGTGCATCGGCATCAGGCTAATCGGCGGGGATGGCCCACGACGGCCGCGGAGGCCGCGGTGCGTGCGGCGCGGTCCTCGGCGGCGATCGATGGCGGGAGTACCGAACTGCCCGAGCCCGGGAGCGTCGGGGATCCGATTCTGACCGGCGCGTTGCGGGTCGGACAGGCGTTGGACGGGGAAGCGCTGCAGAACCTGGCCGGCGTGTGGCAGCGGGCTCCGCTGCAGGCGCTGGCCCGGCTGCATCTGCTCGCGGCCGCGGATCTGGTCGAGGATCCCGAACAGCTGGGGCGTCCGCGTGCGGGCGGTGATATCGCCGAACGGCTGGATCTCCTCGCGCAGACCGTACTGACCTCGAATGCGCCCGCACCCGTCGTCGCGGCGGTGGTGCACGGTGAATTGCTCGCCCTGCGTCCGTTCGGTACGGGTGACGGTGTCGTGGCGCGGGCGGCCTCGCGACTGGTTTCGGTGTCCAGCGGTCTGGACCCGCACAGTCTGGGTGTGCCCGAGGTGTTCTGGTTGCGTCGGCGGCAGGCGTATCTGGATGCGGCGACCGCGTTCGGCGCGGGCACGGTCGAGGGCGTCGGCGGCTGGGTCGTGTTCTGCTGCGGGGCATTCGAGGACGGGGCTCGGGAGGCTCGCTCCATCGCCGACAGCGTCTGATTCCGTCGCCGCACACCAAAACGGGCGGCGTGTCGTCGACGACCTCACCGCCCGCTAGCACGGACCACCCGGTTACCAAGCGTGCTTGTTTGGGTTGTGTTCTGCGGCCTCGGCGATTCTCCGGACCCTGCCGGTTCATCCCCGCAACCTGTGCGAGGCCATCGCCGACAAGAACCCGAATTTCGCAGGCCCACAACGCTGCTGCCCTGTCGCGGCGTGCTCCGCGTGGGTGCCTGGCGTCCGTGCTGGGAAGGGTGGGATGGGGGCTCGACGCTTCTCTTCCGCCTCGATCCTGGCCTTCCGTCCTTCCGTGAATTCATTCTTACCTGTGAGCCGCCTCACATTCAAGACCTGTGGAGACATTTTAGAAACCGGCACGTCAACCGGCGTTTCGTGGTTCCCTGGAGAGGTTGTGCAGTGCACCTGTCGCGCGGGCTGGTCCCGGACGGGTGTGCGGGACGGTCGATACGGCTCGTCTCAATCCCGTCGGCGCAGCAGCCGGTAGCTGATCGCTCCCGCCAGCAGTGCGCTGAGCCCGAGCGCGATCGTCGCCGCGAGGGTGGTCGAGGACGGGGCCGGGATGCGCGCCCACAGCGAGACCGGATTGGAGAACGTCAGCACCGGCCAGTCGCGAGAGATGGCCTCACGCCGCAGATTCCGGTCCGGATTGACCGCGGTGGGGTGTCCCACCGCCGAAAGCATCGGCAGATCGGTCACCGAATCGGAGTAGGCGTAGCAGCGGGACAGGTCGTAACCCTCTGCGGCGCTGAGTTTTTCGATTGCGGTGACTTTGCCCTTGCCGTAGCAGTAGAACTCGACCTCGCCGGTGTACTTACCGTCCTGGACGACCATGCGGGTGGCTTCGGTGTACGTCGCACCGAGTGCGGCGGCGATGGGCGCGACGATCTCCTCACCGGATGCGGAGACGATCACCACATCGTGGCCGCGGATCTTGTGGTCGGCGATCAGATCGGCCGCCTCGGCGTAGATCAGGGGATCCACCAGATCGTGCAGTGTCTCGGCGACCACGGCGCGGACCTGGGCCACATCCCAGCCCGCGCACATCTTGGTCAGGTGTTCGCGCATCCGCTCCATCTGGTCGTGATCGGCGCCCGAGAGCATGTACAGGAAGTGCGCATAACTGCTCTCCAGTACCGTCCGGCGATCGATGAGGCCCTGGTCGAAGAACGGCTTGCTGAACACGAAGGCACTGGATTTGGCGATCACCGTCTTGTCCAGATCGAAGAACGCCGCTACGCGTCCCGGTCGTGCACTCGTTCGCTCGCTTCGTTGCCCATTCGTATCTGTCGCGTTGATCGGATCTTCCGCCGCTGTCTGGTCGCCCTCGGCCGTCACGCGGTCCAGGATAGGGAAATTTCGCCCGGACGGGATGCCCAGGGGCGACGCGGGCGGTGGAACCGCCCGCCGATCGGATTTGCCGCCGTGATGCCGGGATCGATGGTGAAAACTTCCTCTTTCGCTGCACTTGCGTTTCGGCCCGGCCCTGGGTGTAGTATTGCTGGCACCTGGACATAGTCCAGGAGCGTTCAGCCCGACCCCCCGGGGCTGAACCCAGACGGCCCCAGCCTCCTCCCCCCCCGGCTGGGGCCGTCCTCTATTTCCGGACCTTTTCGTCCGGGCCCCGCCTCGCTCCCGCCGTCGGTCGGTGGATTTCGCGGGTCTGTTAGGTGGTACCGGGAGTTCTGTTTTTGCTCACACCCCCGGAGTTATCCACAACCGGGCGGTCACCTCTGGCGGCGCGACATCATTCGGGCGAGGCTGACCTGCATGAATTCCGTTACAGCGGAGCAGCCTCCGGCCCTGATGCTCGTCTCCGGACATCGGCTGCGTGAGGAGGTTCGCCGCATCGCGGCCGCCGCCGATCGGCAGCTGGCCGAGCATTCGATGCCGATCGGCAGATACGCCTGGACCGATGCCGCGATCGTGATTCTCGACACGGCCGCAGCACACGAATGCGCTGCGGCCGGATATCCGCGTCGTCCGGGCATCATCCTGGTCAGCGAGGGGGAACCCGGGGCCGAGCAGTGGGAGGCCGCGATCACCGGGGGCGCCGAACTGGTGCTCGGCCTGCCCGCGGCCGCGGATCGGCTGATCGAGGTGTTCGCCGAACCGGGCGTCTCCGTCGAGGGGGGTGGCGCGGTCGTCGCGGTCGTGGACACGGGCGGCGGTGCGGGCGCGTCCATCCTGGCCGGCGCGATCGCCTTGACCGCGTCCGCGATTCGCTTCCGCCCCGGCACGATCCTGGTCGACGGCGATCCGTTCGGCGGCGGCCTCGATCTGCTGCTCGGCGTCGAATCCGAGGAGGGTCTGCGCTGGCCCGATCTTGTCGTCGAGGACGGCCGGGTGCCCGCCGCGACCCTGCGCGACGCACTACCGGCGGCCGCGCCCGGCCTGCGCGTGCTGGCCTGCGGCCGGGCCACCCCCGATACCGACCCCACCGAGATCGGTCCCGGCGCGGTGCGCGCGGTACTCGACGCGGGCCGTGCCGCAGGCGATCTGGTCGTCTGCGATATCTCCCGGGAGCGCGGCCCGCACGCCGATCAGATGCTCGACGGTGCGGATCTGGTCGTCCTCGTCGCGACACCGCGGCTGCGCTCGATCGCCGCCGCCCGCGCCGCCGTGGCTCATGTGCGTCGCCGAAATCCCAACCAGGCATTGGTCGTTCGCGGTCCCGCCCCCGGCGGCCTGCACGGCGACGAGGTCGCCGAGGCCCTCGGCATCCCCCTCCTGGCCGCGGTCCGCACCCAGCCGGGCTTGTCCGGCCAACTCGAACGCACCGGCCTGACCACTCCGCGCGGCCCCCTCCGAACAGCGGCCGAATCGGTCCTGTCCCTTTTGACCGGAGACGACCGATGATCCGCGAGTCCGCATCGGCGAAAATGCGAAAACATCGCCGCGCCAGGGATATCCGCGAATCGTCTTTGCCGAGGTCATCACCCTCGTAGCGCCTGTGTTGGATGTTCAGCGGGACTCGACGGATGGCCTCGCAAATGCAAGTGCACCAGTCGGTCTCGGGTGCACGCTGGTCGCCACCACAAGTGAACCGCCGAACTTTCCGCAGCTCGTTCTACGGAAACTGCGTTCCAGCTTGAACGTTCGCCGATCCGCCTCGGGTGTGCCGAGGCACGTCGTGTCGAGTGCGGTTTCGCGCCGGACGAGGATCGCGGGCCTGTGCGGGTGCTGTCGAGACGATCGGTGAGGTGGGAATCGTGCTGCGGGAGGGGAGGATTCGATGAGCGCGCTGGTGACCGACGAGCTGTTGGATCGAGTGCGGGAAAGGCTGGCGGTCGAGTCGGGCGAGCCCGATCCGGCACGGGTTGCGGCGGCGATCCGGGCCGAGGCGGGTGGGGTGCTCGGGGATACGGATCTGTTGCGGGTGCTGCGGCTGTTGCAGACCGAGATGACCGGGGCCGGGGTGCTGGAACCGCTACTGCACGATCCGCGGGTGTCGGATGTGCTGGTGACAGCGCCCGATTCGGTCTGGGTGGATCGCGGGCAGGGGTTGCAGCGGGCGTCGGTGGTGTTCCAGGACGAGGCCGCGGTGCGGCGCTTGGCGCAGCGTCTCGCGCTGGCCGCCGGACGACGGCTCGACGACGCCCAGCCGTGGGTGGACGGGCGTCTGCCGGAAGGTAGCGGTGTGCTGGGGGATTCGTTCGGTGTGCGACTGCACGCGGTGTTGTCCTCGATCGCACCCGGCGGCACCTGCCTGGCGTTGCGGGTGCTGCGTCCAGCGAGTCAGGGGCTCGATGCGCTGGCCGCCTCCGGGTCGGTCCCGGCCGAGGCGAAGGTGTTGTTGGAGCGCATCATTCGCGGGCGGCTGGCATTTCTCGTGGTGGGCGGGACCGGCGCGGGGAAAACCACTCTGCTGTCGGGGCTGCTCGCCAAGGTCGACGCGGCCGAGCGCATCGTCTGCGTCGAGGACGCCGCGGAACTCGCCCCGCCGCATCCGCATGTGGTGCGGTTGGTGGCGCGTCCGCCGAATGTGGAGGGCGCCGGCGCGGTGACCGTTCGCGATCTGGTGCGTCAGGCGTTGCGCATGCGCCCGGACCGCATCGTCATCGGCGAGGTGCGCGGCGCCGAAGTGATCGATCTGCTGACCGCGCTCAACACCGGTCACGACGGCGGCGCGGGCACCGTGCACGCCAACTCGCCGCGTGAGGTCCCGGCGCGGCTCGAGGCCCTGGCGGCACTGGGCGGGCTGAGCAGCGCCGCCCTGCACAGCCAGCTGGCCGCGGCCGTCCAGGTGATCCTGCATGTGCGTCGCGGTCCCGGCGGCGCACGCGCCCTGTGCGAGATCGGCCTGGTCGTACGCGATCCGGACGGCCGGGTCCACATCGAGGCGGCCTGGCGCGCCGACGACGCACCCACACCGGCGGCCACAGCACTGCGTCGTCTGCTGGACGAACGGGAGGCCCGATGACGCCGCCACTCGCCCTGGCCTGCCTGTCAGCGGCAATACTCGCCGTGCCGCCCACATCGGGCGCCCGGCGGTATCTGGCGATGTTCGGTATGCGCGGTCGTGCGCGAAAACTACCGCCGCACAGGCTGTTCCGGATCGCCGCATATCTCGGCGTCGCGGGAGCGGCCCTGGCCGGAATAGGCGCGTTCCTCGCGGCCCTGCTTCTGGCGCTGACAGCCGGTCTACGTGGACGACGCGCTCGTGCGGCCCAGCGGCACAGGGCCGAATGCGTTGCGCTGCTGGAGGGTTTGGAGACCGTGATAGGCGAGTTGCGGGTCGGTACACATCCCAGTGCCGCCGCGGCGGTCGCGGCCGGGGAGATCGAGGGCATCGCGGCGCGCGCATTCGCCGTCGGCTCGGCACGCAGCAGGCTCGGCGGGTCCGCCGCAGCCGGCCTGCGGAATCCCGAATCGATCATCGCCGCCGAACTCGCCCGCATCGCCGACGCCTGGCAACTGGCCGACCACCACGGCCTGGCCCTGGCCGACCTGCTCACCGCCGCACGAGCGGACCTGTCCAGCCGCATACGTTTTCGCGACAAAACCACAGCCGCCCTGGCCGGCGCCCGAGCCAGCGCCGTAGTCCTGTCCGCCCTCCCACTCCTGGGCATCGCCCTGGGCCACCTGATGAACGCCGCCCCACTGCACGTCCTCCTGGCCTCCGGCCCAGGCACCGTCCTCCTTCCGCTCGGCACAGCCCTGATCTGCAGCGGCCTGCTCTGGGCAGACGCCATCACCGCCCAGGTCCCCACATGAGCGCCGAAGCAGCCGCGAATACACCCGATCACCCCGCTCAGCTGCATGCGAACACACGTCGCCGAGTCACACTCCGGCCGAACCGGTGCGAAGCGGCTGATCAGGTTCGTGCGGGGTCCGCAGCGACCGGATGTGTCCGTGGTGCAGGTGTTTCGTGGCATGGGCTGTCCAATGTCGGCCGGGTAGTGCGAGGCTCGTCCAGTTGCTGTGCTCGCCAGGTGGTTCGGCTGTGTGCAGACACGTGCGGTCGGGCCGATCGTCGATTGGGCCGGTGCGCGGCTCAGGTTTGCGCGGGATCCGGATCTGGCGAATGTGATTGTGGTGCAGGTGCTTTCCGCGGTGTGTTGTCTGTCGTTGCTGGAGCAGTACAACGTGCGTGCGGATCTCATCGTGGCGCGGGGTCCGTGCACAACCCGCGGTGTGGGCCTGGGGAGTCGCGGCATGTGCGCGGTGGCTTCGGCGTCCAACCGAACCAGTGGGAAGCGCTGGGTAGCGCCGAATTCGGGCGGTGTTCGGGCGCGGCTGACGACTGTGCTGGGCCGGCTGTGGATGGATGTGAGCAAGATCGGGATGCGCTGTTGCGGGGGCTGTTGCTCGCCGGTAGTAGGGCGGGGGCGCGACTGTTCGGTTGCGTTGGCGTTCAGGTGATTCGGGCGTGGGCTGCTGCAAGCCGGGTCGGTGAGTTCCGACGAAGCCGGGAGGTAGGGCGTACCTATCCAGGGCTTGCTGTGCACGCACGTGGTCGGGGCGCGAGCGGTGGGACATGCGGTCGGGGGGCAGGCGTCCAGAGGTGGAGTTCGGTACCGAAGGGCGTTGTTTACGGGACGGATGCGTTCGATCGCCTGCGAGCCGCACAGGCGCCTTCGATTTCGATCGGCGAGTCCAAGGGTGCTATGGCGGTGGTCGACCGGCCCGCCGGGCGGTGGTCGCGGCGCATCGATCGTCTCGGGCCGGTGGGTGGCGCTACGGATTGTCGAAGGGGGGAAGGGCGGGGACTTGTGTTGTGGCGCTTTCGGATACGACGCGAGGGGAGGGGTGATGGTTGTCTGCGGGCTGCTGTTGTTGGTGGTCGCGCTGGTCTGCGTGCCCGGCGACGCCGCGGCGGTGGCGGTGCGGAGACGGGCGTTACTCGTTGGGGCACAGCAGGTTTCGCGACGGCGTGCGCCTGGCGGTGGGACGGATCGGTTCGGGACGGCTTCGGCGTTCGACTTGTTGGCTGCCTGTCTGCGGGCGGGGCTTCCGGTCGCCGTCGCGGCTCGCGCGGTGGGCTCGACCGCTCCGCCGGAACTCGGTGCGGCCCTGCATCGGGTGGCCGATCTGCTGGCGCTGGGAGCGGATCAGCCCGACGCGTGGCGGCGCGCCGCCCAGGAGGCCGGATCCACCGATATTCAGGCGTTGGCCAGGCTGGCGGCGCGTTCGGCCCGATCGGGTGCGTGTCTGGCGGATGCGGTGAGCGAGCTGGCCGGGCAGTGCCGTGCTGCCGTGGAGGACGCCGCCGCGGCCCGCGCGGAGCGAGCCGGGGTGTTGATCGGCGGACCGCTGGGCCTGTGCTTCCTGCCCGCCTTCGTCTGCCTCGGCATCGTGCCGGTCGTCATCGGCCTGGCCACCCGCGTGCTGGGGGGCGGGCTGTGAGTAGGCCAGGTCAGCCGATCGAGCGCCCACGGCGGAGCTGGTCGTCCGGGAACACACGAGACCTCCGGCGCGGAATGCCCGTGCCGGTGACAGAGAAAGGGGAGATCGGTGCGGGTGGCAGTTCGATCGGCAGTACTGGAGTTGCGTGCGCGCCTGCTGCGGGCGTTGGTCGCCGAGGATGGGATGAGCACCGCGGAATATGCGATCGGCACCGTGGCCGCCGCGGCCTTCGGGGCGGTGCTCTACTCGGTGGTGACGGGCGATTCCATCGTGAACGCCCTGACGAAGATCATCGACAAAGCGCTCAACACCTCGGTGTGAGACGTGGCCGCGCACAGGGGGTACGCACGGCCGCGACGGTTCCGCGGTGCGGGCCCGGCGAACGGGGCGCGGTGACGGTGGAGGCGGCCATCGCGTTGGCCGCCCTCCTCATTGTGGTCGTGCTGTGCCTGGGCACGCTGCTGGCCGCCGCGGCACAGGTGCGCTGTGTCGACGCCGCGCGAGAGGCGGCGCGACTGGCGGCGCGCGGTGCGGACGCCGAGGCGAGACCGGCGGCGCTGCGGGTGGCGCCGCCCGGTGCGGAGGTGTCCCTCCGCGCCGACGGTGATCAGGTGGTCGCCGTGGTCTCGGTGCGGGTGCCGTTGCTGCCGATGCTCAGACTGCGCGCCGACGCGGTCGCGGTCCGGGAACCGGGTGAGTACGGATGACGTCCCCGCGGGCCGAGCGCGGCGCGGCCACCGTGACGGCCTGCCTGGCCCTGACCGCCCTGCTCGCCGCGACGCTGTTGTTCGTGCAGGTCGGCGTGGTCATCGTGGCGCGACATCGGGTTCAGGCCGTAGCGGATCTCGGTGCCCTGGCGGCAGCCGGTGCGTTGACCGCCGAGACCGATGCCTGCGCTCGGGCCCGCGATCTCGGGCAGCGGATGCGGGTCCGGGTGCGATCCTGCACGGTCGTCGGGTGGGACGTCACGGTGGTCGCCGAGGTCACCGCATCGCTGGGGCCGCTCGGTACACCGGATGTCCGGGCCGTCGCGCGAGCGGGTCCGGTGGAGGAACACGATAAATGAATACCGAGCGGTTGGTCTTCAAAGAATGCGCAAGAGTTGGGGATCTGTGTTCGGCCCTATGTGTTAGAGGAGCTTTTTGGACATGTGAACAATTTCGATCCGTTGATTTTCAATTGATTGATGAGGTGTCATTGACAGCATTCCACTTCAGATTCTTATAGGAATCCGCAAAGAGTCAGTTAACATGATCGCGTTTCACATCGGTCATGTGGCGAGACCGACGCATGTGACGGCGACCGCATCGCGGGCATCGTCCGAGTTGACTTCGAGTCGCGGTCCGGCATCACCCCGATGACCACCTCGTCACGAGACGGGCCAGGCGTCGTCATCATCGGGAAGTTCGGCGACCACCGCGGTCAGCAGGGCCGCGGCGCCCGCCTTGTCCAGCGGCTGATTGCCGTTGCCGCACTTGGGTGACTGTACACACGATGGACAGCCGCTCGGACAGCCGCACGACTCGATCACCGCCAGGGTGGCCCGCAGCCAGGTGCGCAGCCGGTGGAAGCCGCGCTCGGCGAAGCCCGCACCGCCGGGGTGCCCGTCGTGAACGAAGACGGTGGGCAGCCCGGTGTCGGGATGTTCGGCCGTGGACACCCCGCCGATATCCCAGCGGTCGCAACTGGCCACCAGGGGCAGCATCCCGATCGCGGCATGTTCGGCGGCATGTAGCGCACCGGGCGCACGTCGCGGATCGATTCCGGCGCGGGCCAGCAGCCCGGGTGTCACGGTGTACAGCACGGCCCGGGTCGGCAGCGTCTGCTCCGGCAGGTCCAGTCCCACCAGGTCGAGCACCTCACCGGTGGGAAGTGTGCGCAGGTAGCCGACCACCTGCCGGCTCACCCGCACCTGCGCCAGGGCCGTGGTCACCGCGCCGTGCGCACGTTCGGCGTCGATCTCGTCGATCGCGATGGACGTGACCGCGCGGGCGCTGGTCGTCCAGCCGGGCTGATCGGCGTGGACGAAGGCCACACCGCCGTCGAGATCCAGCTCGTTCACCACATAGGTCTCGCCCTGATGCAGGTGCACCGCGCCGGGATGCAGGGTGGCCGGGGCCCGGCCCGCATCCGTGGTGCCGAGCAGACGTCCGGTCTCCTCGTCGACGATGGCCACCGTCGTGCCGATACCGCCGCGCACGTCGACCTCGTCGTGCGGCCGCGAGGCGGCGGTCATATGCCAGCGAGCCGGGCCCTTCGCCGGTTGCCGCCGCCGCACGAGGCCCTGATCGGCCAGGTCGGCGATCAGATCGGTCGCGCCGAACTCCGTGACCTCGGCATCGGTCAGCGGATTCTCCATCGCCGCGCACAGCAGATGCGGCCCGAGGACATATGGGTTTCGCGGATCGGTGATCGTCGCCTCGATCGGACGTCCCAGCAGCGCTTGCGGGTTCCGGACCAGGTAGGTGTCCAGCGGATCGTCCCGCGCGACCAGCATCACCAGCGAGCCCTGCGCACGTCGCCCGGCGCGCCCGGCCTGCTGCCAGAACGAGGCCACCGTCCCCGGGAATCCCGCGACGACCACGGCGTCGAGCCCGGCGATATCCACCCCGAGCTCGAGCGCGGTCGTGGTCGCGGCCCCCAGCAGGGAGCCGTCGGCCAGCGCGGCCTCCAATTCGCGCCGGTCCTCGGCCAGATATCCGGCCCGGTAGGCGGCCACCCGGCGACCGAGTTCCGGATCGACCTCGGCCAGCATGCGGCGCGTTTCCATGGCCACGACCTCCGCGGCCCGCCGAGAGCGCACGAAGGTCAGCGTGCGTGCGCCCTCGACCACCAGATCGGTCATGATCCGCGCCGCCTCGGCGGTGGCCGGTCGCCGCACCGGTGCGCCGTTCTCGCCGGTCACCGCGGTGAGCAGCGCCGGTTCCCACAGTGCGACCGTGCGCGCGCCCTGCGGCGACCCGTCCTCGGTGACGGCCTCGCACGGTGCGCCGATCAGTCGCGACGCGGCCGCGGCCGGATCCGCGGTGGTGGCCGAGCACAGGACGAACACGGGATCGGCCCCGTAATGTGCGGCCAGCCTGCGCAACCGCCGCAGCACGAGCGCGACGTGCGAGCCGAATACGCCCCGATAGGCATGGCATTCGTCGACCACCACATAACGCAGCCGACGCAGCACCCGCGCCCACCGCTGATGCGAGCGCAGCACACTCAGATGCAGCATGTCCGGGTTGGTGAAGATCCACCGCCCATTGGCCCGCACCCACTGCCGGATCTCGGCGGAGGTGTCGCCGTCATAGGGCGCGGGATGGGTGTCGCGCAGCGGCCCCTCGTGGGTGAGTTCACCGATCGCGCGCAGCTGGTCCGCCCCGAGAGCCTTGGTCGGCGAGATATACAGCGCCGTCGCCCGCGGATCCTCCCGCAATGCGGTGAGTACCGGCAGTTGATAGCCGAGGGATTTGCCGGACGCGGTTCCGGTGCAGACCACTACATGTTTTCCGGCGGCGGCCAGATCGGCGGTGCGGGTCTGATGCGACCAGGGCGCCTCGACGCCAGAATTCCGTAACGCTTCGATCACGTCCGGTGATACCCAGCCCGGCCAGGCCGTGACCTGCGCCGCACGCGCCGCCAACTCCGTGACATGGGTGAGACGATCGGAATTGTCGGGTAGTCCGGTTCGGACACGATTGAGCAACGATCGCCCATAGCTCGCGCCGGTTCCCGGCATTGCGTTCGTCGTCACGTGGGCCGGTTCTAGCAAGTCGAGACCTCGACACAGACGAATTGTGCGAAAGCTGTGTGTCGTGCGAGGCCCGCCAGCGTTTTCACTACCGAGCAGCGATCTGCGTCACAGCGCGTTTGCATGACGCTCTCCCGGTTATCCGGAAGCAAACCTACCTCGAGTACGGATTTGGGCATTGTGCGCCTTACCTGCGCATTCGCAAGATCATCTTTTTTGCAAATTGTCGGTAACCCGACTGTCGAATTGCTCGAAGACATGGTTCACTGGTTCCTGGTCGCAAGCTTCTGTGTTCGAGGGAACGGATCAAAGGTCCAAACCATCAGCAGGATCGATGTTGCGAACGGTGTGCTTGGTGCTTCCTGCAGGGGGAACAGAGTACAACGGTCGGAACGGACCCGGTGGACGAACCTACCTTGTCCGCCGTTCCGGTATGGAAAGAGAAGGAACAGAATGGCACAGGGAACTGTGAAGTGGTTCAACGCGGAGAAGGGGTTCGGCTTCATCGCGCCCGAGGACGGCTCCGCTGACGTCTTCGTCCACTACTCCGAGATCCAGGGTTCGGGCTTCCGCACCCTCGAGGAGAACCAGAAGGTCGAATTCGAGGTTGGCCAGGGCACCAAGGGCCCGCAGGCCACCGGAGTTCGTGCGCTCAGCTGAGCACGCGAACTTACTCAAACGGAAAGCTCGTCCCTCACCGCCCCACGGCGGTGGGGGACGAGTCATATTCCGGGCAAGTACACTCGACCGCAAAACGGGGCTTTCAACTCGCCGTACCAGAGGTGCTGCGGACCTGCCGTACCTCCGGTACAGCAGATGAACAGGGTATAAACGTCTCTGGCAGGGGACATCGGTTCCCTCAGCTTGCCCCAGCCGCGCGCAGCGCCTCCCCGCGCCGCGCGGGTCGACAGGAAAGGTGTGTTCGCCGGTGGCAACACGAGACCGCGGTGCAACGCCGAACTCCGAGGCAGGGTCCGATGCGGGCAGCCAGGTGCGTCGTCTCGTCATCGTCGAGTCACCGACGAAGGCTCGTAAGATCGCCCCGTACCTCGGCCGTGGATACGTCGTGGAGGCGTCCGTCGGCCACATCCGGGACCTGCCGCGGGGTGCGGCGGACGTGCCCGCCAAATACAAAGGTCAGGCCTGGGCGCGCCTGGGCGTCGACGTCGACCACGACTTCGAGCCCATCTACGTGGTCAGCCCGGATAAGAAGGCCAAGGTCTCCGAGCTGAAGAACCTGCTCAAGGACGCCGACGAACTCTATCTCGCCACCGACCCCGACCGTGAGGGCGAGGCGATCGCCTGGCATCTGCTCGAGACACTCAAGCCCAAGGTGCCGGTACGACGCATGGTGTTCCACGAGATCACCGAACCCGCCATCCGCGCGGCCGCGGCCGACACCCGGGATCTGGACAACGACCTGGTCGACGCCCAGGAAACCAGGCGAATCCTGGACCGGCTGTACGGCTACGAGGTCAGCCCGGTGCTGTGGAAGAAGGTCATGCCGCGGTTGTCGGCGGGCCGGGTGCAGTCCGTGGCGACTCGCATCGTCGTGCAGCGCGAACGCGAGCGCATGGCGTTCCGTTCGGCGGAGTACTGGGATATCGCCGCGAAATTCGATGCCGGCGGGGGCGAGAGCGATGCCGCAAACCCGCGGACCTTCGGCGCTCGCCTGGTCACCGTGGCCGGTTCGCGCGTCGCGGGCGGCCGTGATTTCGGTTCGGACGGGCAGCTCAAGACCGCCAGCGGCGTCACGGTGCTGGACGAGGCGTATGCCCGTCGGCTCGCCGCGTCCCTGGACGGCGCCGATTTCCAGGTGACCTCGGTCGAGTCGAAGCCCTATACGCGTCGGCCGTACGCGCCGTTCATGACCTCTACGTTGCAGCAGGAGGCCGCGCGCAAGTTGCGGTTCACCTCCGAGCGCACGATGCGGGTCGCCCAGCGGCTCTACGAAAACGGCTACATCACCTATATGCGCACCGACTCGACCACGTTGTCGGAGTCGGCGATCGCCGCCGCGCGGGCGCAGGCCACGCAGCTGTACGGGTCGGAATTCGTCCACCCGACGCCGCGTCAGTACACCCGCAAGGTCAAGAACGCGCAGGAGGCGCACGAGGCGATCCGCCCGTCGGGCGACACCTTCGCCACGCCCGGTCAGCTGCACGCGCGGCTGGACCACGACGAGTTCCGGCTGTACGAGCTGATCTGGCAGCGCACGGTCGCCTCGCAGATGGCCGATGCGCGCGGTACCACGCTGACCGTCCGGATCACCGGCCACGCCGGGCTGGACGAGGGCCGCATTCCGTGCGTTTTCTCCGCGTCGGGTCGCACGATCACCTTCGCGGGTTTCCTCAAGGCTTATGTGGAGAGCGTCGACGAGGATTCGGGCAGCCAGTCCGACGACGCCGAATCCCGGCTCCCCGCCCTGGCCGAGGGACAGGAGGTCGCCGCTGCGGAGCTGACTCCCGAGGGCCACACGACCAATCCGCCGCCGCGCTACAACGAGGCGTCGCTGGTCAAGGCGCTCGAGGAATTGGGCATCGGCCGCCCGTCGACCTACGCCTCGATCATCAAGACCATCCTCGATCGCGGATACGTCTACAAGCGCGGTAACGCGCTCGTGCCCTCATGGGTGGCCTTCGCCGTGATCGGGCTGTTGGAGGCGTATTTCGGCAGACTGGTCGATTTCGACTTCACCGCTGCCATGGAGGACGACCTCGACGCCATCGCCGGTGGGCGCGAGCAGCGCGGAAACTGGTTGTCCAGCTTCTATTTCGGCGGCGATCACGGTGCCGAGGACTCGATCGCGCGCACCGGCGGCCTGAAGAAGATGGTCGGCGGGCAGCTCGACGATATCGATGCTCGCTCGGTCAACTCGATCAAGCTGTTCGCCGACGACCAGGACCGCGATGTGGTGGTCCGGGTCGGGCGGTTCGGGCCGTATCTCGAGCGCATGGTGGTCAATCCGGACGACCCCGATGGGGATCCGGTGTCGCAGCGCGCCAATCTGCCCGACGACCTGCCGCCGGACGAGCTGACCCCCGAGGTGGCCGAGAAGTTGTTCTCGACCCCGCAGGAGGGACGGTCGCTGGGCGTCGATCCCGAGACGGGTCATCGGATCGTGGCCAAAGAGGGACGTTTCGGCCCTTATGTGACAGAGATCCTGCCCGAGCCCGAGGACGACGGCGAGCCCAAGAAGGGCGCGAAGAAGGCCAGCGGCCCCAAGCCGCGCACCGGATCGCTGTTCAAGTCGATGGATCTGTCCACGATCACCCTCGACGACGCGCTGTTGCTGCTGTCGCTGCCACGGGTGGTCGGCAAGGATCCCGAATCCGGTGACGAGATCACCGCGCAGAATGGGCGTTACGGCCCGTATCTGAAGAAGGGCACCGATTCGCGGTCGCTGACCAGCGAGGATCAGATCTTCTCGGTGACGCTCGAGGAGGCGCTGAAGATCTATTCCGAGCCCAAGCGCCGGGGTCGGCAGGCCGCGAGCGCCGCGCCGCTGCGCGAGCTCGGTAACGATTCGACCACCGGTAAGCCGATGGTGATCAAGGACGGCCGGTTCGGGCCGTACGTTACCGACGGCGAGACCAACGCCAGCCTGCGCAAGGGCGACGAGGTCGAGTCGATCACCGACGACCGCGCCTCGGAACTGCTCGCCGATCGCCGGGCCAAGGCCCCGGTGAAGAAGGCCGCGAAGAAGACGGCCAAGAAGGCGCCGGCCAAGAAGACTCCCGCGAAGAAGACCGCGGCGAAGAAGACCACGGCCACCGCGGAGAAGACGACCGCGAAGAAGACCGCGGCCAAGAAGACCACGGCCGCGAAAACCACCGCACGCAAGACCACCGCGGCCAAGTCGTAGCTGTATCTTCGGTCTCCGCTTCGCTCCGACGGGTTCGCGGCGGTACCGCGAATCATCTGTTTTCTGTCGGTGTCCTGCCGTACCGTGTCGCCATCCGAGCACGCTTCAGCGGAGGGACATCCGATGACCGCACTCTCGACCGAGCGCCGCGATCAGGCGGAACGGGAAAATCTGATCACGCTGCTGGCCGAACAGCGTGAGCTGTTCCGGATCACGTTGCGCGGCATCGATGATGCGCAGGCGCGCGAGCGCAGCACCGTCAGCGAATTGACCCTGGGCGGGCTGCTGCACCATCTGGTCAACTGTGAACGGCAGTGGGTGGCCGTCGTCGTCGAACGTGACGAGAATGCGAAACTCGATGTGTCGCAGTTCGATTCGGAGTACCGGATGGCTCCCGAGGAGACCGTCGAGGGTTTGCTGAAGGAGTGGGATGTGGTGGCGGACAACACCTCTCGGGTGATCCGTGCGGTGGACGGTCTGGACGTCTCGATTCCCACGCCGACCTCGCCGTGGGTTCCCGAACGTGTCTGGTGGACAGTGCGTTTCACGCTGCTGCACGTTTCCGGGAGATCGCCCAGCACAGCGGCCACGCCGACATCATCCGGGAGGCGCTGGACGGGGCGAACTCCACCTATCAGCGCAAGGCCTGAGGGCGCGGGGTGGACCGGGAAAGGTGTCGGTGGCGGCCGCTAGGGTGTATGCCGTGGCGGGTGTCTTCGATCGGCTGGTCGGCCAGGATGCGGTCGAGTCCGAATTGACCGCTGCCGCGGTCGCCGCGCGCAGCGGGGTCTCGTCGTCGGCGATGACGCATTCGTGGTTGTTCACCGGGCCGCCCGGTTCCGGCAGATCGGTTGCGGCACTGTGTTTCGCGGCGGCCCTGCAATGCACCGATCCGGGTGCGCCCGGCTGCGGGCACTGCCACGCCTGCACCACCACCATGGCGGGCACGCACGGCGATGTGCGCCGGGTGATTCCCGAAGGCTTGAGCATCGGCACCAAGGAGATGCGCGAGATCGTGCAGGTGGCCTCCCGCAGGCCCAGTACCGGGCGCTGGCAGGTGGTGCTTGTCGAGGATGCCGACAGATTGACCGAGGCCGCCGGAAACGTGCTGCTCAAGGTGGTCGAGGAGCCGCCGGAACGCACCGTGTTCCTGCTGTGCGCGCCGTCGGTGGATCCGGAGGACATCTCGGTGACGCTGCGTTCGCGCTGTCGCCATATGCATCTGGTCACCCCTTCGGTCGCCTCGATCGCCCAGGTCCTGCGCGAGCGCGACGGTCTGGACGCCGAGACCGCGGAGTGGGCGGCCTCGATCAGCGGCGGTCACGTCGGGCGGGCGCGTCGCCTGGCCACCGACACGGAGGCCAGAAGTCGCCGCAAGCGGGCCCTGGCCCTGGTTGCGGCCACGGCCCGTCCTGCCGTCGCCTACACGGCCGCCGACGAACTGGTCAAATCCGCGGAGGAGGAGGCCAAGCAGGTCAGCGCCACCCGCGACGAACGCGAACGTGAGGAGCTCGCGACCGCCCTCGGCGCGGGCGGCACCGGCAAGGGCACCGCCTCCGCGACCCGCGGCTCGGCCGGTGTGCTCAAGGATCTCGAACGCCGCCAGAAATCCCGCGCCACCCGAACCAGCCGCGACTCGCTGGACCGGGCCCTGATCGACGTCGCCGGTTTCTACCGCGACGCCCTCGCCGTCCGCATGACCGGCCCTGCCCGCTCGGTCACTCTCACCCACCCCGATCTCAGCGACGAGATCCGCGAGCTGGCCACCGAGGTTCCCCCCGAGGGCCTGCTCCGCTCGATAGAAGCCGTCCTGCACTGTCGCGAGGCGCTCGACACCAACGTCAAACCCCGTTTCGCGGTGGCCGCCATGGTCGCTACTCTCATCGCCGCCCGCACCCGCTGATCCGCCGCCGGGCGGACTGCCGGATCGGGTCGGAGGGCGTAATAGCTTGGAGGAGTTGATTTTTCGTGTCCCGAGCGTCGGCTACTGGCATTCTTCTCATCGCTCCTGCCTGCTTGTCCACCGTGGGCGGCTCGTGAATGGTGTTGTGTCGCGGGTGGGTAAAGCGGCAGGGTGACGGTCGCAGAGGTAGGGAGTGCGGCTCGTCTGCGGTGTGCTACCGGCTCGAGCTGTGTCGGTACAGCACTGACAGGCTGACCGAGGCGGAGTTGTGCGGGACGCCGTGAACGGCTTTGATGTCGAAGCCCGCGATCACCCTCCGCGCGCTGTTCGGGATCTCGAACCATCTGATCACGGGTACGACGGGTTTGGCCGGATGTGATTGTGCGCGCTGTTGCGCATGCGGGGTTGTACGGCTGTCGCCGCACGGGTGGTGCCTGACACCGGTTCGAGGTGATGGGATGGCGTCGGTTATGGGGTCAGGCGATCGAGCCGCTGGGGTGTGAATGTGGCGTGCTGCCCGTACTCGGACAGCACGCGGGTCGGTCAAACGCGTTCGGCGATGGTGACGATGGCGGATTGCGACTGTCGGTCGATGACGGCGTCGATGTCCGGTTGGTTGGTGGTGAGGGCGCCGAGAGGAACGGTGACGGTGAGCCGGCCGTCGCGGGTGGCGTGCAGCGTTTGGGCCGTCTTTCCGTGCGGGGTGGTGATGGTGAGCTGGTAGGCGCCCCCGGCACGGTAGCGCGGTGCCGTGGCGACCGTCGCGGAAGTTGTTGCGTTCAAGGTGAATCCGTTGCGGGTGACGCCGCTGAGGGTGGCGAACGCGAGGCTGTTGCGGTGCACGGTGACCTGGTATCCGTAGGCGTCGAAGCGCGGTTCGGCGGCGGTGAAGGTGAACGGTTCGGGCTGCGCGGGCGGATGGGCGAAGGTGGCCATGAGGCCGGGGAGGTACTGGGTCAGATCGCGTCGCCAGTACGACCAGGTGTGTGAACCGCCGCCGTAGTCGTGCCATTCATGCGCGACACCGAGGGAATTCAGCCGGTTGTGCATGCTGACGCTCTGCGGATGGACGTCCTTTCCCTCGGTGGCGTCGTACGTCTTGTTGGACGGTCCCGGATTGCCGTTGCCGGTGTACAGCTCGAGGTGCATCCCGCGCAGATTCGCGGCCAGATCCCACGGATTGTGTGCGCGCCAACGGATTTCCTGGGTCGAGCGTGGACCCCAGAGGCTTCCCGGGACGGGATTGTCCAGGTAGGCCAGCATCTCGTCGGTGCTGACGGCCCGCGGATCGTTGGAGTCCAGGGCACCGGAAAACGATGCGGCGGAGACGAATCGGTCCGGATGCCGGGCGGCATAGCTCATCGCGCCGAATCCGCCCATGGAGTAACCGGCGACCGCGTGCCCGCGCCGTCCGGCCACGGTGCTGTAGTGCGCGTCGACCCAGGGCAGCAACTGACCGATATGGTAGCTCTCCCAGCGTGGATTACCGCCGTGGCCGTTGTTGTACCAGTCGCTGTAGAACCCGCCCTTGCCGGAGTCGGGCATGACGACGATCACCGGTGCGCTGCCGACGATCGCCTCGGCATTGCCCTTGGCCGGGTCGGTCCAGTCGCGGGCCTGCGGTGCGGCATTGCAGCAGCCTTCGAGCAGCATCAGTACCGGATAGCGTCGAGCGGACGAATATCCCTGCGGCAGTAGAACTCTGACGTAGGTTGGCGCGTCCAGGTCGGGGGTGGTGAACACCAACTCGTGCAGGCGCGCGGTGATCGCTATGTCGGATCGCAGCGTCAGCCCGCCGTTCGGGGCGGGTGCGGCCGTCGCGGGCCCGGTCAGGGACAGCGCCGCGGATATACCGGCGAGCAGCGCGGCACACCGAATCTTGAACCGGGACATGGATTTCCTTCACTCCGATTTGCTACGTGTGGCCGCGGGCGCGGCGGGGCTTCGGTCTCGGCGATCGCTCGCGGTCCAGCCGGAGCAGGGTCGAGTCCGTCGCCGGTGGCGTGGGCGGGACTCCCTAGCGGCCGAATCGCCAGCGGGTCTGCCGGAATCTTTCACCGTTGGCGGCCATCTCGGCGGCAGTCGGGCCCCGCAGGCGCGGAGATCGAGCGGAAGTAATCCGAGACGGTGCGCAGCCAACTTTCGGCAACCGGTGTCGGTGCTCCGTCGGCCAGGTCGAGATTGTTGCCGTCGACCCAGCCGACGAATGTCGGGTCGTCCTTGTAGGCCAGGCCGGTCAGCGGATTCACGTGCTCCAGTACGGCTTTCATATGCCGCTGGTAGTCGCCGATGATGGCCGGATCGGTGAAGAACGCCTGCCCGCAGTCCGGTCGATGCCGCCACGTGCAGTACCGGTCGTGGCTGTCGGCGGTCGGGGAGTTCTGATTCGGTGCGGGTGCTCCGTTGGCGTCGCCGGAGAATTCGCCGATCAGTTCGACCCCGTGCGCGCGTGCCGCGGCCACGACCTTGTCCATATGCGCGAAGGCGGCCGGATTGAATTGTCCCAGTGCGGGTTCCAGGCAGGACGGGCAGCCGATCGTATCGCCGAGGGTCTGCGCTCGAAGAACGGTCGCGCCCATCTCTCGGGCCGTGGTGAATATGTCGTCGACGTTCGCGCCGGAGAATCGGAACGGGTGACCGGCCACGGTGAGCGAAGATCGGTCGCGCTGGACGAAGGCGTCGCGGAACTGATCGATCGTCGCACCGGCCACCGGCGCTACCTGCGAATTCGCGGTGCCGATCGGATCGGCCTGTACCGCAGGGGAGTTCGATGACACGATCGCGCCGAGTATCGCCGCGGCCGCGATGAGCATGCGCCGACTGCGCACCGTATCTCCCTTCGTTATCTCGCAGAAATGTAACGTGCATCGAATCCGCATGCCAGCGGACGTCCCCTGTTTGCCACGTTCGTCGAGGTGCTCATGGCCGTGTGTCGGCTTGCTCGGCCGGTGAACGTCTCGGCGGGGACGCGCCCCGACCTGTCGTCCTCACCCAGGGGATGGTCGCCACGCCACGGTCGTCCGAGTGGAATCGCGCGGAACGGATACCTCGATGACGTGGCATGTCGACGCACTGATCGTCGGCGCGGGTCTTTCGGAATCGGGATTCGCCTGCACAACGGGGACCTGAAATTGGCGTGCCACCGACAACGCCGACGCGTTATCGTCGGCGCATGCTGGTAGCGCGTGCCAAGTGGCGGCGTATGGAACTGACTCACGACGACCGGCCAGTCGGCGTTCTCCGGCAACGGGGCCATCGCGCCTACGCTGAATTGTCCACGGCAACAATGACTTTCCGCGATCACTCGAACATCGACATCCGCGCCTATCCCGGCCTCGTCGACACCGGACGGTTCACTCCGCCATCGGACCCACCGACGATGACGGCGACGACCACCCACCTGGCGCGGTACTCCTGGAAAATCCAGGCAGCGGACCGCCGCTACCAGATGACGCAGGCCGAAGGCGACCGCTACACCGTCACCGAACACGGCAATCCACTCGGCGGCGGCTGGTTCACCGCCATCTTCATCCACCGCCAGTGGCTCTACCTGCCAGCGGCCGTACCGCTCGACCACCAGGCGTTCATCATCTGGCTCGCCTACCGAACTTTCATTCTCCGGCAAACGGATCTTTGAGCTGATTCTTCGCGAGGTACTGCGCACGAGTCGCTGTTGCGCCCCTCCCCGTGTCGACCGACTTCATTCGTGAACGCGATCGCCTTCGGGACAGGGCTGCGATCTGGGCAGTCGTCATCAGTACTCATCTCGCCTCGTGAAAGGAGTTGAGTGTGCCGCGCCGCAAACGTACGGATCCGATACGAACTGGATGAATGCCGAGGCTGTCGATGCGTTCCAGGCCTGCGGCTCGACGGATTCGCGAGACTGTTCGGTATACCGCCTGATCTGCGACGCACTTCCGTAAGTGGGTTCCCGGGGCGGGCAGCCGAATTCGGCACGGTACAGAGCTGCCGCGAGCAACAGACCCGTTTTCGAGAGACCGAATCCTGGACGCGGGGCTCTGCAGGTTCGGCCCCACGTGGCTGGTGGACGGAGAGTTGCTCAGAAGCGAAGCTCTCGAACGGTGTCGAGGTCGATGCCGTGGCGTGCGTAGATCTTGATCGTGTTCTCGCCGGTGAGGTCGGATTCGGCGTAGCCGAGCTGTGCGGCGACCCGGATGACGTCCTCTTTCGTGGCGGCTTCGATCTCCAGGTAGGCCGGGATCCGGGGCCAGGTGTCGATTTCGAGTTGTGCGCCGTCGAGAGTGAAGCTGACCCGCTCGGTTTCCTGGTACGACTTGGCCGTGAAGCCCATGATCCCGAGCAACTCGTTGGTGGCGGCGAAGTCGTCGACGCTCACCTCTACCTCGTGGGTGCCGTCGATGGCGTCGCTGGTGATGTGTTTGACGGCGAGTGTGGTGCCGTTCCCGTTGTCGCGCAGTCTGATCCACTTGGACCGGTCACCGGCGGCGATGTCGTAGACGTAGCGGCGCATGAACCGCCGACCGAGTTTGCGCCCTCCCTCGTCGATGATGCGGCGTTCGGTGACATCGGGGTCGATATCGAGGACCTTGGCTTCGTGCTCAATCGGCATGTGGGTTCCTATCAGGGCTGCTATCGGACCTGTCCAGCGCGCCTGGATGCATGTTGCCCCCGGCTCATGACTCAACGGTGCTACATGGCCGTGGGTGGGAACCCCGTGCTGCCGCCGACGAGCTGGAGCGCTCTGTCAGCGGGGCCGCGACCAGGAGGCAGAGCGAATCAGTCGGGGTTATCGGGACTTCTGCCGCCCGAAATCGACGGCATCCCTCGAACTGGGCCCTACCAGGGAAAATGGAGCCGCCTGGGGGAATCGAACCCCCGACCTTTTCATTACGAGTGAAGCGCTCTACCGACTGAGCTAAGGCGGCGTACCGTTCGGCTGTGCGAGTCTATCGTCTCTGCGCCCGGATCGCGAAACGGCAGGTCAGCATAGGCGAACGATAGACCGGACCGCGGCGCCAGGGCGGTTCTCGGTCAGCCCCATGCCGGAAACTTCCCGATTGGGCTGTCACGAAACATCCCTGTGCGTGAGAATTGTCCGATAATATTCCTCACGGTGAGGAGAGTCGGAGACTTTTTATCAAGGATGTGGTGCTGTGCCGTCGAGGGACTGGTTGATCGGGCGTAACCGTCAGGCCGAGGCGTCCGACCGGATCTACGCTGCGGCAGCGGAATTGATTGCCCGCGATGGGGTGGACGCGTTCACGATCGAGGCGCTGGCCAGTAAGATCCACTGCTCACCGGCGACCATTTATCGGCACGCGGGTGGCAAGGGCGCCATTCGCGAGGCGGTGATCGGCATCATCTCGGCTCGCATCGTCGATCTCGTGCGGGAGAATATCCGGACGCTCGAGGGGCCGGATCGGGTGGTCACTGCCGTTGTGGTGGCATTGCAGCGGATCCGGTCTCATCCGTTGGGGCCGATGGTGATCGGTTCGATCCGCAACGGGCGTGACGGTGAGTGGGTGACCGAGTCGGCGGTCGTGGAACATCTGGCCGAGGAGATGATCGGTGGCCCGCATGCCGATTCGGTTGCGGCGCAATGGTTGTTGCGGGTGGTCCTGGCATTGTGGTGCTGGCCGGTGAAGGATCCCGACGTGGAGTATCAGATGCTGAAGAACTTCCTCGGACCGGCCTTCGCCGGCGGAGAATGATCTGCTGGCATGAACTGGGTGTGCCCTGCGTACTTCGGTGTGGTGCGGGGTGCCGATCGCGGTTGTTGATCACCGTTGGGGCACACTGATTTTCGGAACATATGGTCCGCCGTAGGGGGTGGGGATGGTGAGTGGTCCGGTCGGGGTGGGGTCGGCTTTTTGCCGGGGGTCGGCGCCGGGAGGTGTGGTGGCGGTGTGGTCGTCGGGTGGGCGGGGTGCGTTGTCCGCGCCGCGGACCAGTACGGAAGGGTTGTGGTTGTCACAGCGGGCGTTGAGGTAGGGCTCGGGGGAATCGGGGGCGCTTCCTGCGGCTCGTGGCAGGTTGTAGTCGCAGGCATAGCGTGGGTAGATGCTGACCAGGGCCCAGATTCCGCCGTCGTGGAATCCGGTTCTGATGGCATCCAGGACCGAGCCGGTGCGTTGCTGGGGGAAGAAGAATTCCTGGAGTGCGGGCGCGTGCCCGTGCGTCATCCGGGCGGTGACGGTGAGGTTGGCCAGGATCTTCACCATGCTCGCCGAGTTGTCGGCGATGACGTTATCGATCCCAGTGAGGGTGGACGGTGCGGTGCCGACCAGGCTGCGGTAGCCACCGGTCATCGAGGCGATTCCGGCTGTCGTGCGGTTCAGGTTGGCCGCGGTCGATTCCAGTGTGGGTGCGGCGTTGCCGAGTGTGGTCAGCACGGTCTTGCTGTTGTTCAGCAGGGTGGTCGTCTGCGGCAGGACCGATCCCAGGGTGGTGAGCAGGAACATGCCGCCGTTGAGGATGCCGGCGAGTTTGTCCGGTCCGGCGGGGCCGGCGCCGATCTGGTGGACGATGGTGGCGATCTTGGCCGGGTCGATCTGATCGAGGGTGCCGCTGGCGTCGCCGAGCACGGTGGCCATCGGGATCGGGGTCGCGGTGTGCTCGGGGGCGATCACCGAGCCATTGGACAGATAGGGGCCATGCTCTGCGGTGGGCAGGAAGTCCAGGAATTGTTCCCCGGCCGCGGACAGTGAGGTGACTCGGACATCGCCGTTGGCGGGGATGTGGATATCGGAGTCGATGGTGACGATCGCGACGATCTTGTCGGGCTCGAGGTGTACCGATTGCACGCGGCCCACCGGCATTCCGCGCAGGGCGACGTCCTGGCCGGCCAGCAGGCCACCGGACTCGGCCAGTTCGACCCGGACCTGATACTGCGATCGGAGCGGGTTGATCTGCAGCGAGCCCACGACCAGGTATCCGGTGCCGAGGGCCAGGACCAGTGCCAGCCCGAGCACCGAGGTGAGCAGCCGGTGGCGGGCCAGGACGTGGACGGTGGCCACTATCGCTCGTGCGGGTGGCTCGAGCAGGGTGTGCACGAGGCCGCGGGTAGTCATCGGTGCGTCCTGATGTGGTCGTTGACGCGGTCGAGGGTGTATTCGAGGGATCCGACGAAGTTCACCCAGTCGGTGAGGTCGGGGGTCTTGGCGCCGGGGTCGGCGGGGGTGTTCGGGTCGGGTGCCGCGCCGAGGGCGAGTTTGGCGACATCGACATCGACATGGGCCGAGGAGGCGTCGGTGACTTTCACGATGATCGGCAGGATGCTGTTGAGGCCGTTGAGGTCGACGTTCGGGTTGGTCGCGGCGGTGTTCAGGCCGGCGGCGAGTTTGTTCACCGAACTGATCAGGCTGCCGTCGTTGGTGCCGTTGACCGAGGGGAAATGTGACAGCTGCTGGGAGATCCGGTTGACCTGTCCGATGAGGTCGACGATGTTCTGGGTGTTCTCGCCGATCACCTGCAGCGCGGGCCCAGCCGCGGCGACCGCGTCGCCGAGGCCGGGGCGTTGCGCGGCCAAGGTGGCGCTGAGGTTCGCGGTGGTGGCCAGCACATCGCGGATGCTGTTGCTGCGGGCGGCGAGGTTGTTCACCAGTTGTGTTGTCTGCTGGATCATGTCGGCGAGGCGGTCGCCGCGCCCGCCGACGGCTCGGCCGAGGTTGTTGGCCAGCCGAGTCAGGTTCTCGATCGCGCCGCCGCTGACGAGCAGCGAGGCCCGGGTGAGCAATTCCTCGATCGTGGCCGCGGCCGAGGTCGACGGCAACGGGATGTTCGCCCCGTCGCCGAGGTCGGGGGCGGCCGGGTTCGGGTGCGCGGGCGGGGCCAGCTGGACGAATACGTCGCCCAGCGGGGTGGCCGAGCGGAGTTCGGCGGTGCTGCCCGCCGGTATCCGCACACCGGATTCGATGCGCATCGATATCACCGCGGTGTAGTTGTCGGCCTGCATCGAGGCGACCTCACCGACATCGGCGCCGTCGAGCCGGACCTTCGCCTTGACCGGCAGATTCAGCGCGTTGTCGAAGGTGGCCGTGAGCGAGTAGCTGTCGCTGCCCACCGACGGCGCCGGTAGCGGCAGTGTGTCCAGGCTGGCCGAGCAGCCGCCGGCGGCCCATGCCGTGGTCGAGACGGTCACCGCGGCGGCCACAGCGCACAAGCGTCGGCGTGGTGGCACTCGTCGTCGCATCCTCGTCCTCTCCTCGGTGTCGCTGTTATTTCGGGGGTACTCCGGCGATCGCCGAGAGCATGTGGCCGATACCGAAATCCGGTCCCATGTCGCGGGGGGTACCGGTGGCGCAGCCGAGGTCTTTCAGGGCCAGCAGATTGCAGGCTTCCTTGAGCATCTGACCGTCCAGGAAGAATCTGTCGAGGCTGATGGTGGCGCGCAGAGCGCCGATCTTCTGATCGATGGCGTTGTAGGCGTTGTCGGCGACCAGGGGGAAGGTGTCCAGAAACTCGGCGATGTTGTCGTTGTAGTCCGCCAGCGACGTCGTGAGTGTGTTCGCATTGGTCGTGAGATGTTGCAGGTTGCCGCGGTTGCGTTGCAGCAGATCGGTCACCGCGATGATGATCTGGTTGAGCTGGGCGCCGGTACTGCCCGCGCCCAGATTCTGATCGGCGAGGATCTCGCTGAGTGTGCCTATGCCGGAACCGAATTCGCGCAGCGCTTGGTCATTGTGGGCCGCGGCGGCGGTGAGGGCGTCGAGATTCCCGGTGACGGTGGTGATGGCCTGGCGGGTCGCGGCGCCGTTGTCGGGGCCCAGTTGCAGCGCGCGGGACAACTCGCTCATCGCCTGGCGCAGGTTGTTGCCGTTACCGGCGGCGATCTGGGATCCGGTATCCAGGAGCCCGGCCACCGGTCCGGTGCCCTGGCCTGGGGCGCCCAGCGCTTTGGACAGTTTGTCCGCCATCGCCATCAGGCTGTCGAATTCCACCGGGGTGCGGGTGTGGTCGAGGCTGATGACGGACTGGTCGGGCAGGGTCGGGCCGTCGCGGTAGGCGGGCGTCAGTTCGATGTGCCGGTCGGTCAGAACCGAGGTCGACACGGTGACCGCCTGCGCGTTGCGCGGGATCTTGACCCACTTGTCGACATTCAAGGTCACGTCGGAATACGTCGCGTGGGGGTGGATGGCCACGACCTTGCCGATCCGCATGCCCAGCACCGAGACCGAGTTGCCGACGTACAGGCCGTTCGTGCTTTGGAACTGGGCGGTGATCGTGTTCGATGTGCTGGTGAGTGCGCCCACTGGTGCGCTGGAACATTCGGCGGCCAGCACGACCGCGGCGGTGACCAGGGCCAGCTTCAGTGCACGGACAACCGCTCTCATTTGCAGTCCTTGAAGTAGGGAGCCCGGTTGAGTTGTTTCGCATATGCGCTCAGCGCACACATGAACGAGTCGATGAAGGCGCCGTCGGGGCCGTTGCCGACCAGTTCCTGGCCATTGCCCAGGGCATTGGCGAACAGCCGCCACGGCACCGGCAGGATCTGCAGGATATTGCGCAGCAGGTCGTCGCGTCCGGCGAGCATCGAGGTCATCGTGGTCAGGTTGTCCAGCAACTGCTGGATCTCGGGTTGATCGCCCGCGGCGATCGGTTCGAGCTGATGCACCAGGGTGGTGGTGGCACTCAGCAGCCTCTCTATCGCGTGTTGCCGGGAGATGATCTGCTGCAGGACATTTCGCCCCTGGCCGATCATGGCACCCAATTCGCCCTGCTGGTTGCGCAGCGTCGTGGTCACCTGATCGGTGCTGGTCAGCAATGCGCCGATCTGGTTGCGGCGATCGGCGATGATCGTGGCCAGGGACCGCATGTTCGTCAGCACCTGGGGAATCGCGGCAGGGGTTCCCTGTAACTGGTCACTGAGCGCGGTCATCGTCTGCGCGATCCGGTCCGCGTCGATCGAGCCGAAGGTGGTAGTGGCGTCCTGCAAGGCGCTTTGCAGGTCATAGGGCACCTGGGTGCCGGCCAGCGGGATCCGATTGCCGGCCAGATGGCCCGCGCCCGCGGGTTGCAGCTCGACATAACGGGAGCCCAGCAGCGTGGTGAGTTTGATCGCCGCGTGGGTTCCGGTGCCCAGCGGCAGCCCGTGGCGCAGTTTCATCGTCACCACCACGTGATCGGTGGCCAGGCGAGTTCCGGTGACCGTGCCGACCTCGATACCGGCGAGGGTGACCGCGTTGCCCGCTTCGACCCCGGCGGCCTGGGCGAAGTCCGCCTGGTATTCGTCCTGTCCAGCGTGCAGCGAATGGACGAAGACGGTGACACCGGTCACGACGGCCAGCGCCGTCACCGCGACCATGCCGATACCGGCCTTGCTGTGCTCGGCAAGCGGACGCGCGCGCATCCGCCGCCAGCCCCGTGTCCATCGTGTGATCATCGTCTGGTTCCTCTACCTGCAGATCGGGGAGTATTCGGGCCGATGACTCGGTGTTGTGGCGCCGAGAATGGTGGCGATCAGCGGGTCCATGCCGGGAATGATGCTCGCGGTCACGTTGCACACGTACGCGTTGAGATACGCGCCGTTGTCGGTGATGCGGGCCAGGGATTTCATCAGCAGCGGCAGGTTGTATCCGAGGTAGGCGAACTTGCGCTGGTTGTCGATGAAGTGCTGGGCGAATCCGGGCCGGCGGTCGAGGAACTGGTTCATCGCCGGCGCGGCGCCCGCCACGGTCTGCGAGGCCCGTCCCAGTACCCCGGACAGCGATTCGACCTGCCCGAACAACGCGTCGCGGTTCTGGGCCAAGCCGTCGAAGATTCTGCGGGTCTGCTGCATGACCGTGGCCAGGTTGCCGCTCTGCTGCGCCAGCTCGGCCAGCACCGCGCTGAGGTTGGTGATGACCTGGCCGAGTATCTGATCGGGACCCGCGAATGCCTGTGTCAGCGAGGCGGTTTCGGTGATCAGGGTGGTGATCGCGCCGTTGTCGCCCTGCAACGCCCGCACCAGTGCGTTGCTGATGTTGTCGACCTGCCGCGGATCCAGCGTGCTGAACAGTGGTTCGAAACCGTTGAGCAGCTTGGAGATATCGAACGAGGGCTCGGTATGAGCCAGGGGGATCTGCCCGCCGGGCCGCACTACGCGCGGGTCGCCGAACGCACGCAGTGACAGTCCGACATACCGCTGCCCGATGAGGTTCTGGTAGGTGATCGAGGCCGCGGTATTCCCGTACACCTTTTGCCGGTGCTGGATCGCGAAAGTCACCTTCGCGTGGATCCCGTCGAGGTCGACCGTGGTGACCCGGCCCACTCGCACGCCCGCCATGCGCACGTCGTCACCGGCGTGCAGACCCGACACGTCGGTGAAAATCGCCGAATACGTGTCGGTCTGCCCGCTGACACTGCGTGCGAGCGTGACATATATCGTCCACGTCGCCGCCACGCAGGCCGCCAGGAACACGATCAGCCATGCCAAGGGTTTGCGATAACTCACCGCGGCACCTCCTTCGGTGTCGGGCCGCCCGGGGCCGCGGGGACAGGTGCGCCCGGTGCGGGGACGACAGTCGCGTCGGAGCCACGCAGCAGCGGGCCGAACAGCAGGTCCGCGGCCGGATTGGGGACACCTCCGAGAAGTGCGGCGATCTTCTGCTGTTCCTGGCTGCTGCCGACCTGGCCGACGTTCCCGCCGATCAGGCTCAGATCTTCCGACGAGGCACCCGCCTGCGGCCCGATGATCTTGGGCGCACCGGCCGGTGCGGTCGCGCAGCTGGGCCCGGCCAGCGCCCCGTACCGCGGGCAATCCGCGCGCGTGTACTGCCGGTGTGGCGTCAATTCGATGATCGCCTTGGCCGTAAGGTTCTGCGTCTTGGGATCCCAGGCACCGGCGAAGGGCCCGACCAGCCTCTGCAGCGACAGCTCCATCTGGGTGAAATGGCTACTGCCATCGGCGATTACCGCCAATGCCGGGGAAATATTCGCGGTGATACCGGTGATCTTCGTGGTGTTGTCGTCCAACGCCGTGGCCACCGTGGACGACGTGGTCAACCCACCGCTCAGCAGAGCCCTCAGCTGGTCCTTGCGCTCGGCCAGCACCTGCATCGGGCCGATCGCGTTGTGCACCGCGCCGAGCAGATCCGGTGACGACGCCCGCAGACCCGTGAGCGCCCGCGACAACGCATCGAGCGTGGAACCGGTTCCGTCAGGCGCCATCTGAGCATTGAGTGTTCGAGCGATGCGAGACAGATTCGCGCCGGCCTGTAGGGCCTCCGTTTCCTCCCCCGAGGTCGCGCGCTCGACAACCGCCAGGATTCCCAGCGCGGGATCCGATCCGGACCGCCCCGCCGCGCCCGCGATCCGGGCCAGCGCCGTCAACGAGGTCTGCAACTGCACCGTCGCCAAGCTGCGATCCTGGCCGATATGCGCCCCCGCACTCAACGGGGCGCCGGGACCGTTGTAGACCAACTGCACCGACGGCACCGCGAACGCGTTGCTGGGTACCACTCGTGCGGTCACCGTATCCGGTATCGCGGACACATACCCGGGATCCAGGTCGATCCACACCATGTTCGAGCCGCCGCCGACCGGGGCACTCACCGATCCAACGCGGCCGACCAGCACACCGCGGTACTTCACATCCGCCTTCGGCGGCAGACCATCCCCGACATCGACCAGCTCGGCGGTCACCCGCACACTGTGCTCGAACACGCCCTCGAACTTGGCCAACACTGCGGCCAAGGCGATCGCGATCACCGCCAGCACACCGACGCCCCGCAGAAACAAGCGCGCATTCGACAACATCTTGCCGTCGGATTCGAATGCGATCGACATCGATCTACCCGCTTGCGCTCGCGCCGACGACCGAGCCGCCGAGCATCAACGCACTCACCGGGTCCACGACTACCTCGCGACTCGGCCGCACACCACTTCCGGCAGCCGCTCCGACACCCGTGCGCAGTTGCTGTCGTGGACAGCCGGTCGCGAACCGGGCACGTCGGCCGACAGCCGGGACGGGGCCGGTCGAGGGTCGGCATCCCGCGGCGGTACGCAATCCGGACCGGGTCGGCGGTGACATGGGAGCCAGCGTGACCGGCCCTGATCGGACTGGTCAATCGCCCGACCGGAAGTTGAAATCTCCCCGGTGACCTAACCGGTTACCCGTCTCTCACGCCCGCCCCCCGACCTGGGGACCAATGGCTGACAAAACCTCGCGGTTCTCTCGAGACAAGGAAAAACACATTGATGGCGTCAGGTTCCCGCAGTGCGCGATGATACGAGTCGCCTGCCCATCGGCAGCAGTGAGAGGTGCCAGCCGAATGCGACCTCGGCAGCGGCGACCCTGGAGATCCGGACCGCCGTTCGTCACGCCCAGCTCGAACCCGATGTTTGTCACCGTGCGAGTGTCCGTCGGCTGATTACTCACATACAGGCTGGTCAGTGGGGGTGTGTGCGAATCGATTGCGCGGGTGTCGTGCCGGGCGCATTGCGAGTTGGCGCCAGATCGTTGACGGAGCAGGACCGTGTCATCTGAAGTGAGTGGCGTGGCGGGCTGTGATCGGCCGGGCCGGGCGACGTCGGCATCAAGGCATGCCAGCGGGCACTCACCCGGCGGTGGCCGTCTCGACGCCGACTGCACGCATTGCCGCCTCGGCCCGGTTCATGTTAGGGAGTTCCGATGTCCTACAAGGACTTTCACCCACCACGCAAGGCACTGCCAGCCCCGCACGAAGACCGCTGAGTACGCACGCGCGATCACATCGATCAACCGAATCCGCCCGGCGCGTTCGGTCACTCTCACGGAAAAGTTATTCGGCCATGACAATTGTTCACCACGCCCGAGGCGCGGCCTCGGCGATGAAACCACTGGTCTCGGCCGTGCAAATGAATCTCGCCGGTGCCGTCCGGACCCGGCGGCGTGGCGTGCGCGGGTGGACCGGCGCGATCAACACCGACTACGACCCGCTCGACCCGGCGACCGCGGCCGACCCCTTCGCCGCCTATCGAGAACTACACCAAGGCGGACGGGTCCACTACAACCCCGCCCGCGCCACCTGGATCCTGAGCCGCAACGCCGATGTCCGCTCCGCGCTACGCGATACCGAGAAGATCACCAGCACCCAGGGCGTGACACGGATACGGATGGCCGGCGACGTGGTCGTACTCACCGACGGTGACCAGCACGTGCGGCTACGCAAACAAGTCCAGCCCGGATTCACCAAAGGCGCACTGGACAACTGGAGCACCATTGCTGACAAACTCGCCACCGATTGCGTGACCGACCTGCTCGCCGAGCCCGGCTCCGACGTCGTCCAGCGACTCGCGATACCCCTGCCCCTCCGACTCATCGCGGGCATCCTCGGCGTCCCCGACACCGACATCGCCGACTTCCGACGCTGGTCCGAAGGCTGCGTACAAATCATCAACTTCTCACTCACCCCCTCGGGAATCGGCAACACCGCCCGGTCGATCCGCGCGGTCCTGGCGTTGCGCCGCTACCTGCTGAACCAACTCACAACCGGCCACCTCAAGGGCTCGGACACCGTGCTGGGACGACTACTGGAATACAACACCGAAGGTACCCTCACCGACGACGACCTGTTCCACGTCGCGATGCTCCTGCTCATCGCAGGCAACGAAACCACCACCAACCTGCTCGGCGGGATGTTCCACACCCTCGCGCAGAACCCCGACCAATACGACCTCATCCGCGCCGACCCCGATCTGATTCCGGTCGCCATCGAGGAACACCTGCGGTTCACCAGCCCACTGCAGAACCTCTACCGCTACACCCGCGCCGACTACCAGGTCGGTGATGTCACCATCCCCTCGGGTTCGCGGGTGCTGCTGTCCTTCGGCGCGGCCAACCGCGACCCCCACGCCTTCGAAGCCCCCGACGAATACCGAGCGGACCGAAACCCCCGCGCGCACATCGCGTTCGGATACGGACCACACATGTGCCTGGGAGCCCCGCTCGCCCGCATGGAAGCCCAAGCAGTGCTCCGCGAACTGGTCCAGCGCGTCTCACGCATCTCACCCGCCGGACCCACGACATGGTCCACCAACAGCTCCCTGCGCGGCCCCACCAGCCTGCCGACCCGGCTCACCCCCGCATAGCCCCGCGTGCATGGACACTCACCGACATTGCCCGGCGGCCCTACAGCAGGCATCCGCACTCTCCTGATTTCGACCGCTCCCGACGCCGAGGAACGGACTGGCAGGTCGCCTCACCGATGCACAATGCTGCCAAGGCCGACGAGACCGGCGCCGAACGTGCCGCGACAAGCCGCCTATCCGATAGTGACCCGCAGGTATTCCAGACGTCGGACCAGGATGCTCGGCAGCCACGGGCCGACCTCGGCTGCGTCGAGCCAGGTCGTGTCCTCGAGCAGCATTCCCAGCACGATCCGCGCCTCGAGACGTGCCAGAGCCGCGCCGACGCAGAAGTGGGTGCCGCGGCCGAAAGCCAGGTGGCCTCTGGTCGATCCGCGGTCGAGGCTGAATTCGTGAGGCGAGTCGAAACGCTCGGGGTCTCGGTTGGCGGCTCCCCACAGCAGCAGCAGGTGCGAACCAGCGGCGAGTTCGGTGCCGGCCAAAGTGGTGTCGTGACGCACGTGCCGGTAATGACCGCGGAAAGGCGGCTCGTACCGCAGCACTTCCTCGATGAAGCGCCCGAGCAGGGCCGGATCGTCGCGGAGTCGGCGCTGAATCTCCGGAAAGGCGGTGAGGATCCGCATCGCGCTGCCGAGAAGGGAGGCGGTGGATTCTCCTCCGGCGCTGAACAAGGTCAGCATCATCGCCAATCCGGTCAGCTGGTCCATATCGCCGGAGTTGCAGCGGGTTGCGATGTCGCCCATGAGGTTCGGCTCCGGCACGGCGCCGGCGCGGTTGAAATGCTCTGTGACATAACCGCTCAGCTCCAGGGCCGCGACCCCGGCGGCTTCGAGCCGGTCTTGTGAGGTGATCCCGTCCAGGATGCTGGCGCTGGCGCATCCCCACCGGATCAGCTGGTCGACGTCATCGGCGGGTACACCGATGAGCTCGGCGACCACCATCATGGGGAGCCGATTGGCCAGTGCGCCCATCCATTCGATCGGCTCGTCACCTTTCGCCTGTTCCCACAACCGGTGAGCGGTGTCGGCCGCAAACGATTCCAGTTCGTTGATCCGGCGTGCGGACAGGTGCGGTATCAGCACCTTGCGGTGCACGAGATGTGTCGGGTCGTCAGCGGTGGCCAGCACCTGCGCGGGCGCGTCGAGCGGCAACATATCCAGGGCGGTCACCGCGCCGTCGCGATACACCATCGCGGCCGTGAGATTGGAGGAGAATTCCTCGGTGCGCCCGACCACTTCGATCACCGCGTCCCAGCCGCAGACGGCATAGAACGCCGAATCACCGATACGATGAACTGGCCCACGGCTGCGTAACCGGTCATACAGCGGATAAGGATCCTGCGCACCCTCCACGCTGAACAAGTCGATCGCATCGTTGAGAACTACCACGCATCAAGAGTCTCGGGACATTCCCGGAAAAGTCAACAGCATCCGCAGAAAGTGAAAACCGATATTCTCGCGGGTATTCGAACGCCTCCCATTCCAATGCGTCGACCAGGCGTTATAGCCACACGGATAACCGGCCGGTACCTCATTGTGAGAATTTTGTCCTCGCAGAGCTTTCCGGGAATTGACACCGATCGAACCTTGTCGCGACCCCAACTCCTCCACCGAGACATGGTGTTTCGCACCACGCACCACGGCGACGGGTTGGGTTCAGGGCGTACTCATTGCTCACCGAGGAGACGCGTGCCATCCCCCGGGGCCACAGCAGTGCGGACTGCGGAAATAAATGCATCATGGAATTGCCGGCTGACGTCGGCGTGCTGCGCGACGATGTCGAATCCATGGAATGCGCCGTCGACGACGACCAGCCGGCTGGGAGTACCGGCGGCTCGCAGCGCATGGTGATATCGGACGTCCTGCTCGTACAGCAGGTCACGGCTGCCGACACCGAGCCAGGCCGGCGGCGGACCGTGTAAATCCTGACGGCGTCCCGGAACCGCCTGAGCCGGATCGGCTTTTCCCAGATATCGGGACCATCCGATCGTGTTGCTTCGCGGCCCCCAGACCAGGGGACCCATGTGTGCCCGTATCCGCCCACTCTCTCGAGGCAAGAAAATGAATGCCGCGGCACTCGAGGGTATCCATTCACGCCCACCAGACAAAGCAATTATCGTCTGCGCCCACAGGCTCCTACACTTCATGCCGATATTCGGACCCGCCCAACGGCGGTGTGCCCCATAGGCTGCTGGCATGAGGATCTCCCGCAATACCCCAACGCTTACGCAGCCACCACCTGAGCTCGCTGTCGCAGCTCTCCAGCCCGCATGCCCCGCCGAAACCGACCGAATCCGAGCGAGACTCACCGAACCCCACCGACACATAGCAGCGAACTCGAACACACTCCGCCCGCCCGACTCACCGCTTTGGACCAATACATCTTTGCTGGCAGAACCCATAAAAAGCAGGTCACACCGTTAACCCGGCGGTGTGGCAAAGAGAGTGAATTCAGAGCCGCGAAGCAAAGAATAAACCAGATATTTCCGAGATCTACGAGTGAAGCGCTCTACCGACTGAGCTAAGGCGGCGTACCTTTCGGCTGTGCGAGTCCATCGTCTCGGGGCGGATCGCGAAGACGGGCAGGTCAGCGTTGATAGCGGGGCCACTGGGCAACGGCGTGCGGCTAGTTCTCGGGCGGTGAGCACTTCGCCGGGGCCAGCCCGGCGGGGTAATCCATCGGCACGGAACTTCAGGGCGGGGATCCCTCGGATCCACCGCCCTGAACTTGGCGTATCGGGTTATTCGGCCGTGTCGGTCCAGGTGACCGGCAGTTCGTGCACGCCGTAGATATTCATGTCGGTTCGGAGCTGCACCTCCTCGGCGGGGATGGCCAGCGCGAGGGTGGGGAAGCGGCGCAGCAGCCCCTGGAATCCGGCGCGCATCTCGATGCGGGCCAGCTGCTGCCCGAGGCACTGGTGGACGCCGTGGCCGAAGGACAGGTGACCGCGGGCGGTGCGGTGGATGTCCAGGGTGTCGGGGTTGTCGAAGCGGTGCGGGTCGTGGTTGGCGGCCAGCGTCGAGATGACGACGGTCGATCCCTCGGCGATCGTTTCGCCGCCGAGCTCGATGTCCTCGACGGCGTAGCGGTAGAGGATGTCGACGACGGACAGATAGCGCATGAGCTCCTCGACGGCGCCTGGCATCAGATCCGGGTCGGCGCGAAGTTCGGCGGCCTGCTCGGGGTGCTCCAGGAGCGCAAAGGTGCCCAGCCCCAACATGTTCGCGGTGGTCTCGTGACCCGCGAGCAGCAGCAGGAAGGCGATGCCGGTGAGCTCCTCGATCGACAGGTCGTCCTGGCGGGCCAGATCGGACAGAATATCCTCGCGCGGGTCGGCGCGCTTGCTCACGACCAGTTCGGCGAGATAGGTGGTCAGTGCGCTGTACGCCGCCATCTTCTCCTCGATCGGCTGGTCCTTGACCAGGAACTTGGCCGAATTCGCCTGGAAGGTCTCGCGATCCGCGTAGGGAACACCGAGCAGCTCGCAGATCACCAGCGAAGGCACCGGCAGCGCGAACTCCTCGACCAGGTCGACCGGCGGAGTCAGGCTCGCCAGGTGGTCCAGCTGCCGCTCGACGACCTCGACGATGTGGTCCTCGAGCTGCTTCATGCGCCGGACGGTGAAGGCGCCGGTGAGCTTGCGCCGCAGCCGGGTGTGGTCCGGCGGATCCATGGCGATGAATACCCCCGGGATCTGCGGGGACGGTTCCCGGTCGACGGGCAGGTCGGGCAGGTCCTCCAGCGTGTGGAGAACACCGATGTCCTGGCGGGAGCTGAACCGGGTGTCGGCCATGAGCGTGCGCAGCGCCTCGTACCCGGTGACGATCCAGCCCTGGTGACCGTCGGGGAAGACGATGGGGCTGACGGGGCGGGTCTCGCGCAACCTCGTGGTGCCGCTGGGCGGGTTGAAGGGACCCGCGTCGCGGTCGGTGGCGAGGCCGCGGGGGATCGAATCTGCTTGACTCATCGGGGTTTTCCTTACGTGACGATTATTCGGCGATGGTGATCGCGCCGGACGGGCACACCCGGACGGCCTCGCGGACGGCCTCGGGCTCGGCCGGGTCGCGCAGCAGGATCACCCGGCCGTCCGTGGTGTCCTGGTCGAATGCTCCGGGGGCGGTCAGTACGCACATTCCGGCGCCGATGCAGCGCTCCCGGTCCACCCTGAGTTCCATGGGGTCTCACCCCTTCTCCCCGGCGACCCGGCGCGAGGACGTGCGGCAGATGGCGAGCGCGTCGTTGCGCATCTCCGCGTCGTTGCGGATCATCCTGTGCCCGTACGCCTTCCGCGGCCGGGTCGCCGCGATTGCCGAGCTGTTCATGGGAATACTGTCGCCGGGTCGGCTGACAGCGGCCTGATACGGACCTGACATGCCGGGTGGGGCGATGTTGCCGACGCTGACGTGCGTCGCGCACCCGCGTGCGGAGGTGCCGGGCGCACTAGGCGGCGTGGTGGATGGTGATGTTGCCCATCGCGCTGCGCGCGTACACCTGCACGGTGTCGCCGCCGGCGTCCGCGACCGGTCCCAGCTGGTTCTGCACGCTGCCCTTCATGGTGTTGGTCTGCACGTTCACCGCGCTGCCCGGACGGATGCCGACCTCGAGTTCGCCCATGGAGGTTTCCAGCCGGATGTCTCCCCGCGCGGCCGCGCCGATGCGGATGTCGCCGCAGGAGGTCTTGGCGGTGACCGAGCCGAGCGGGCGGTCGACGAAGATGTCACCCGCGGCGATCTCCAGCCGGCATTCGCCGAATTCGCCGGTGCCCTGCAGGCGGCCCACTCCGGCGTTGCCCGTCAGCTGGGAGCCGGTGGGCACCTCGATGGTCACCTCGATGGTGGGGTTGCCGCCGAAGGGGGAGTAGGTGCGCCAGTCCTTCGGGGTCGTCACGGTCAGGGTGCCCGCGGCGAAGTCGACCCGGGTCTGTGCGGCGGCGCGCACATCGGCCTTCTTGGAGTCGTCGGCGGGGTGGACCTGGACGACGGTGTCGGTGCGGTCCGAAGCGATCACGTTCACGGTTGCGGACAGGACATCGACGACGACGGCGACCGGGTTCGGGGTATGGAAGGTGTTCATGGCGTTTCTCCTTGTGCGAGTAGCGAATTCAGCCGGTGTGCTGGATTGCTGTGTTTCGTTGATGGCACTACTTTCGCCGGGTTGGCTGATACCGGCCTGACATCGTTCTGACATGCCCGCTGACACGGCGTTCGGCCTGGCCGGCACTGTGTTCCGCCTGGTAGACCGCGGTTGCGTGGCCGCCGGAAAGCTGTCGGTGGACGATTTGCCCATTCACGGCAGAATGGCCGGGTGAAGATCGCATTGCTTGGACCGCTCGATATCCGAGCAGATGACGGTGGGGTGATCGAAGTACCGGGTGCGCGGTTGCGGGCGTTGCTGATCGCCCTGGCACTCGAACCCGGCCGCGCGGTCCGGAAATCGACGCTGGTCGACTGGATTTGGGGCGAGCAGCCGCCCGCCGACGCGGCGAATGCGCTGCAGGCGCTGGTTTCCCGGCTGCGCCGGGTGCTGCCGGACGGGTCGCTCGATGTGCAGGCGGGCGGATATCGGCTGATCATCGAGCCACGTGCCGTCGATGCCGTGCGCTTCGAACAGCTGGTGGACCAGGCCGGTGGCGGTGGCGACGCGCATCGCGCCGAACTGCTGCGCGAGGCCGTCGAGCTGTGGCGCGGCGCATTGATGCAGGACGTCGGTACCCAGGACAGCGAGGCCGTCGACGCGGTGGTCACTCGGCTCGAGGGCTTGCGCCTGGCGGCCGCGGAGGATCTGTACGAGGCGGAGATTCGGCTCGGCCGGGGGCCGGAACTGGTCGCCGAGCTGACCGAGTTGGTGGCCCGGAATCCGGTGCGGGAACGGCTGGTTGCCGCGCTGATGCGGGCGCTGGGCGAGGCGGGGCGTGCCGCCGAGGCGCTGACCGTCTACCAACGCGCGCGGGAGGCTCTGGCCGACGCGCTGGGCGCGGACCCCTCACCGGAGCTGTCGGCGCTGCACGTCGCGCTGCTGCGCGGTGAGGTCGGTGCGCGGGAGGAGGCGGAGCGCAAGACGAATCTGCGGGCCGAGCTCACCACGTTCATCGGCACATACGCCGACGTCGCGGCCGTGCGCGCGTTCATCTCGAACCATCGGCTCACCACCCTGACCGGGCCCGGTGGCTCGGGAAAGACCCGGCTGGCGCTCGAGACCGCGCGCAGCATGCTCGACGACCTGCCGGACGGGGCCTGGCTGGTGGAGTTGGTTTCCGTCGGTGCGACCGGTGACGTGGCGCAATCGGCACTGGCTGCGCTGGGACTGCGGGATGCGTTGCTTGCCGTACAGCACGCGGAACCGATGGATCGGCTGGTCGCGGCGCTGCGTGACCGGGAAACGCTGCTCATCCTGGACAACTGCGAGCATGTGATCGATGCCGCGGCGGCATTCGCCCACCGGGTGCTGGGGGAGTGCCGAAAGCTGCGGATCCTGGCTACGAGCCGGGAACCGCTCGGCATCACGGGTGAGGCGCTGTGGCAGGTCGCGCCGCTGACGGTGCCGGCCGAGGGCGCGAGCGCCGGCGAGATCGAATCCTCCCCGGCGGTGCAGTTGCTGCGGGATCGGGCCGGTGCTGTGCGCAAAGATCTCCCGGTCGATGCCCGCACCCTGTCGACGATGGTGCACGTCTGCCGGGCCCTGGACGGAATACCACTGGCGATCGAGCTGGCCGCGGCCCGGCTGCGCACCATGTCCCTCGATCAGCTCGCCACTCGCCTCGATGATCGGTTCCGGCTGCTGACCGGCGGCAGCCGCACCGCGATACCGCAGCATCGGACGCTGCGCGCGGTGGTCGACTGGAGCTGGGAGCTGCTCACCGATGCCGAGCGGATGGTTCTGCGTCGGCTCTCGGTGTTCTCCGGCGGCGTGAGTCTCGAAGCGGCCGAACAGGTTTGCGTGAAAGTCGGGGGTCGCAGCGCAACGGCCGGAACCGATTCGATCCGCGCCCGCGAAGTGCAAGGGGGCGAGCAGGATACGGCGATCGAGCAATGGGAGATACTCGAGCTGCTGACCGCGTTGACCGAGAAATCGCTGCTGCTCATCGCCGACGACAGTGGGCCGCGGTATCGGATGCTCGGCACGATCCAGCAGTACGCGTGGGAACGGCTCGAGGAGTCGGGTGAATCGGAGTCGGCGCGCCGGGCGCATCTGGAGTATTTCACCGAGCTCGCCGAGGCCGCGGAGCCGAATCTGCGCCGCGCAGAGCAGATCCGGTGGCTCGCAACGCTCGAGGCCGAGCACGACAACATCGCGGTGGCGATGCGCGGCGGGCTCGCGGCCGGCGATGCGGGGGCGATGCGGCTCGCGGCGGCCGCGGGCTGGTACTGGTGGCTCGGCGGGCACAAGGCCGAGGGCCTGGAGTTGATCACCGCGGCCGCCGACCTGCCCGGCGAGGTGGACGACGGGACGCGCGCCATGGTGTACGGCTTGGTCGTGCACTTCATGATGTCCGGGCCGACCGATGAGAGCCTGGCGCAGGAATGGATTCACAAGGCATACCGCTTCAGTCAGCACAGTCAGGCTCGCTACCCGCTGCTGGGGTTCGTCGCCGCGCTCGAACGAATGCTGCAGGGGCCGGACGCGCTGCTGACCGCGTTCGAACCGCTGCTCACCGACGACGACCCCTGGGTGCGTGCGTTGGCCCGGTTGCAGCTGGGCAAGATGCGGACGATGGTCGGCCAGCCGGGGCGGGAGGCGGACGAGTATTTCGAGACGGCCCTGGCCGAGTTCCGGGCGATCGGTGAGCGTTGGGGCATTTTCTTCGCGTTGACCGAACTGGCGGATCGCATTGCCATGCGTGGCGAATTCGCCTCTGCCTGTGAGTATTTCGAGCAGGGGATCGCGGTGGTCACCGAGGTCGGCACGCTCGACGATGTTGTTCGATGCCGGTGGCGCCAGGCCCAATTGTATTGGCTGCTGGGTGATTCGGAGGCGAGTGCGTTAGCCGTGGCGGAGGCGCAGCGGTGCGCGGATCAGGCTGCTTGGCCGAGCGCGCTGGCCGGATTGGCCATGGCGAAGGCGGACCTGGCCCGGTGGAGCGGAGACGCGCAGGAGGCCCATCGGCAGATCGATACCGCGACAGCCCTGTTCGGCAGCGACGTCGAGCAGGCGAGCATCAGCGCGGAGATACACAGTCAGCTCGGCTATCTCGCCGACGGTCTCGACGAGGCCCGCGCACAACACACCGTGGCCTTCCGGGCCGCCGCCGAGGCGGGGCACGCGCCCTTCGTCGCCAGGATGCTGGTCGGGATCGCGGATCTGGCCCTGCGTGAGGGCCGGGACGAGCAGGCCGCGCGGCTGCTCGCGGCGGGCGATACGGTCCGCGGACTCCCCGATCATTCCCAGCCGGACGCGGCCCGGATCGGGCAGGCAGCACGAAGTCGCCTCGGTGAAGAACGTTTCACCGAGGCGACCAGGGAGGGCGCGCAGGCGGACTGGCGTGAGCTGGCCGCGGCTACACTCGCTTGTTGAAACTGGCACGTGCCCACAGGTATCCGACGATGGCGAACCCGGCGCACCAGGCCAGCGCAGCCGCGGTGTATCCGCCGGAGGGGTGTCCGGTGAGAAAACCGCGCAGGGATTCGATGATCGGCGTGAACGGCTGGTACTGCGCGAACTGCCGCACGCCCTGGCCCATCTTGTCGGCGGGGACGATCGCGCTGCTCAGGAAAGGCAGCATGATCAGCGGCACGACGCTCATGCCCGCGGATTCCGGAGTCTTCGCCGCCATCCCGAGCGCGACCGTGAGCCAGGAGGCCGCGAACGATGTCGCGGCCATGATGCCGATCGCGCCCAGCCAGTCGAGTGCTGTTGCGGACGAACGGAATCCGAGCGCGAAGCCCATGCCGATGATGGCCGCGATGGCGACCACGTTGGTCGCGATGGTGGCCACGACGTGACCGATCAGGACCGCGCTGCGGGACACGTCCATCACCTTGAAGCGGTTGATGATGCCCTTGGCCATATCGGAACTCACCGATACCGCCGTGCCCGACAAGCCATAGCTGATGGCCAGCAGGATCATTCCCGGCACCGCGTAGTTGATGTAGTGGTCGCCGACATCGAACGCGCTACCGAACACGTACACGAAGATCAGCATCATCACGACCGGCATCAGGGCCGCGTTGAAGATCGTGACCGGGGTCCGGGTGATGTGTTTGATGTTGCGGCGCAACATGATCGAGGAGTCCTCGAGCGGTGCGGTGATGGTGCTCATGATGCTGTGGCCTCCGTGGTCGCGTGACCGGTCAGGGAAAGGAAGACGTCGTCCAGATCGGGAGTGTGGACGGAGACCTCTTCGGCCTCGATCGCGGATTCGGCGAGCCGATCCAGCAGCAGCCGAAGGGATTTCGTGCCGCCGCTATCGGGAACCCGCAGAGTCAGGGCCTCGTCGTCGCGGGTGGATCCGGGCAGCGCCCGTGCGGCCGAATCCAATTCGCCGATCGTGGTGAACCGGAGCCGGATGTGACTGCCGGGCACCTGGCGCTTGAGGTCGTCGGGGGTGCCCTCGGCGACTATGCGGCCCTGATCGAGCACCGCGATCCGGTCGGCCAGCTGATCGGCCTCGTCGAGGTACTGGGTGGTGAGGAAGATCGTCACGCCGCCGGAGGTCAGCTCCCGGACGATTTCCCACATCGTGCGTCGGCTGCGCGGATCCAGGCCCGTGGTCGGCTCGTCCAGGAAGACGATCTGCGGCCGGGTGACCAGCGTCATCGCCAGGTCCAGCTTCCGGCGCATCCCACCGGAATAGGTGGACGACCGCTTCTTCGCCGACTCGGCCAGATCGAATCGTTCCAGCAACTCGCTGACGACACGCTTTCGCTCGCCGCCCTTCAGGCGGTGCAGATCCGCCATCATCCGCAGGTTCTCCTCGCCCGTCAGCAGCTCGTCCACCGCCGCGAACTGTCCGGTCACACCGATCGCCGCGCGCACCGCCTGGGGTGCGGTGGCCAGGTCGTGCCCGGCGACGTGTGCCGTGCCGCCGTCCGCCTTCAACAGCGTGGTCAACACGTTCACCGTCGTCGTCTTGCCCGCCCCGTTCGGTCCGAGCAACGAAAAAATCGTTCCGGCACCGATACTCAGGTCGATGCCATCGAGTACGGCTTTGTCGCCGTACGACTTCCGCAGCCCGGAGGCTGTGATTGCCATGTTCATGGGGATACCGTCGCCGGTCCGGCTGATATGAGCCTGATGTCGGCCTGACACGGCCCCTGACACGGGGTTCGAGCTGGTCATGCCGAGTCGCCGATCGGACCGATCCGGATATCTCGCCGCTGTACGGCGATCTGACGGGGCTTCCGCCGACGTTGCTGATCGTGGGGAGTCGCGACGTCCTGCTCGAGGACAATGTGGCATTGGCCGCGCGACTCGCCGCGGCGGGAAACGACGTGGATATCCAGGTGTATCCGGAGTCATTGCACGCCTTCACTTTTCGGCCGACCGGAATGGCCGGCGCCGCGCTTGCGGACATCGAATCGTGGCTCGGGCAACGCATGGCGGGGAAGTAGCGGCCAACGACCGTCGGCCGGGACGCGACCGGGCTGCCGGTAGGAATTCCTACCGGCAGCCCAGCCGCTCTGGTTGTCAGGCGTAGGTGTACGAGACGCCGTTACTGGTTCCGCCCGCGGTGGTGGCGGTGACCTGCACCGTGCCCGCCGGCTCGGCGGGGGTGATCGCGGTGATCTGGGTGTCGGAGTCGACGTTGAACGAGGCCGCCGGTGTGCCACCGAAATCGACCGCGCTCGCGCCCGTCAGGGCCGTCCCGGTGAGGGTGACGGCGGTTCCGCCGGCCGTCGTGCCCGACGTCGGACTGACCGTGCTGAGGGTGGGAACCGCAGCGTAGGTGAACGAGACACCGTCGACGGTTCCGCCCGCGGTGGTGACGGTGACCAGCACCGTCCCCGCCGACCCGGCCGGGGTGACGGCCGTGATCTGGGTCGGCGAGTTGACGGTGAACGAGGCCGCCGGTGTGCCACCGAAATCGACCGCGCTCGCACCGGTCAGGGCCGTCCCGGTGAGCACGACGGTGGTCCCGCCGGCCACCGGTCCTGAACCGGGAGCGATCGAGGTCAGGGTGGGAACGGCCACGTAAGTGAACGCGACACCGTCCACGGTTCCACCCGCGGTGGTGACGGTGACCAGCACCGTCCCCGCCGACCCGGCCGGAGTGATCGCGGTGATCTGAGTGTCCGAGTCGACGATGAACGAGGCCGCTGGTGTGCCGCCGAAACTCACCGCGCTCGCGCCGGTCAGGGCCGTCCCGGTGAGCACGACGGTGGTCCCGCCGGTCGCCGGTCCTGAACTGGGAGCGATGGCGGTCAGGGTGGGAACCGCGACATAGGTGAACGGGACACCGTTGCTGGTTCCGCCCGCGGTGGTGACGGTGACCAGTACCGCTCCGGCCGCCCCGGCGGGGGTGACCGCCGTGATCTGGGTGGGGGAGTTGACGGCGAACGAGGCCGCGGGTGTGCCGCCGAAACTCACCGAGGTAGCCCCGGTCAGGGCCGTCCCGGTCAGCACGACAACCGTCCCACCCGTCACCGGTCCCGCATTCGGTGCCACCGTGGTCAGGGTGGGAACCGCGGCATAGGTGTAGGCGACGCCGTTGCTGGTTCCGCCCGCGGTGGTGACGGTGACCAGCACCGCTCCGGCCGCCCCGGCGGGGGTGACCGCGGTGATCTGGGTGGGGGAGTTGACGGTGAACGAGGCCGCGGGTGTGCCGCCGAAACTGACCGAGGTGGCGCCCGCCAGCGCAGTTCCGGTGAGGATGACGGTTGTCCCGCCGGTCACCGGTCCCGCATTCGGTGCCACCGTGGTCAGGGTGGGAAGCGCGGCATAGGTGTAGGCGACGCTGTTGCTGGTTCCGCCCGCGGTGGTGACGGTGACCGCCACGGTGCCCGCCGATCCGGCGGGGGTGACCGCGGTGATCTGGGTCGGCGAGTTGACGGTGAACGAGGTCGCCGGTGTGCCGCCGAAACTGACCGCTGTCGCTCCGGTCAGCGCTGTTCCGGTGAGGATGACCGTTGTCCCGCCTGCCACCGGCCCCGAGCTGGGAGTGATGGAGGTCAGGGTGGGAACCGCGACGTAGGTGTATGCGACGCTATTGCTGGTTCCGCCCGCGGTGGTGACGGTGACCGCGACCGTGCCCGCCGATCCGGCGGGGGTGACGGCCGTGATCTGGGTCGGCGAGTTGACGGTGAACGAGGTCGCCGGTGTACCACCGAAACTGACCGAGGTGGCGCTTGTGAGTGCCGTTCCGGTGAGCACGACGGTTGTGCCACCGGTCACGGGCCCTGAGCTGGGACTGATGGCGGTCAGGGTGGGAACGGCGACGTAGGTGTAGGCGACGCCGTTGCTGGTTCCGCCCGCGGTGGTGACCCTGACCAGCACCGTTCCCGCCGTATGGGCAGGCGCCACCGCCGTGATCTGAGTCGCCGAGTTGACCGTGAACGAGGCCGCGGGGGTCCCGCCGAAACTGACCGAGGTGGCACCCGTCAGGGCTGTCCCGGTGAGCACGACCGTCGTTCCACCGGTCACGGGCCCTGAACTGGGAGTGATGTTGGTGAGCACAGGGGTCGCGGCGTAGGTGTAGGGAACGCCGTTGCTGGTTCCGGTGAAGCCGGTGACGGTGACCTGCACCGTGCCGGGTAGACCAGGAGGGGCGACAGCCGTGATCTGCGTGGCGGAATTGACGACGAATACCGTTGGGATGATGCCGAACTGCACCGTGAGAGTTCCGATGAACCCGGTGCCGGTGATCGTGACGCTCGTGCCCCCCGATGTGGGCCCCGAGGTCGGAGAGATGGACGTGATGGTAGGCATTGGTCTTGGCCTCCCCTTGCTGCTGTAGTGATTCCTGCTGTGTGGTAGCGGGCCCGCTCCTTCCAGTAACCTCCTGAGATCGGTTGCCCGGCAAGGCATCTGCAGTCCGTTTTCGTCCACTTTCGTCCGTTTTCGTCCGCTTCGGATTCCGCCGCGTGCCGAGGACGTCTTCCCGACGGGAAATCGTTTGCAACACAACAAAATAAGGTTCGGTGCCGGATATCTATTCGATCAGCAGATGTTCCAGGTGGGCCGTATCGTCGGAGTTCTCACCGACACCGACTACCGCGACGAATTCGCGATCACCGGCGCGTCGCTGTAAGGGAATCCAGAAATTGGCGAGATACCAGCTTGCCCCGGTGGTACCGCGCGGGCCCAAGCCCGCACAGAATATCCAGTACCGGTCGGGATGCAGCTCCGGGCTGGGCCGCACCCGGGCGATGATGCCGATGTCGTGACCCGCGCTCGGGTCGAACCGGCTGCCGTCCGTCAACTCCAGCTGCTCGAAATGTGAATCACCTTCGGCGCCACTGCCGTTGAGCGTGAACAGCGGACGCTCGACGCTTTCGAGGTACATGCGTGTGCAGTCGTTGCAAGTCAGCCCGAAGCTGATATAGGGGCGGTCGCCATGGGCGACGACGTACCGATCGCTCCGTACTTCGGTCAATATTCCGGTGCGACGCTGGAGCGCGGAGAACATGTACAACAGCCCGCGAAATTCCTTCTCCGGCAAAGCGGTCAGTACATCCGAACGGTGGTCGGCCGCGAATGCGCGGACCTTCCTGTCGAATGCGTATCGATAGGGAATCTCGGCCGTCGGAAGTGCGGGCGCGCGTCGCAGCGGCAGTCCGAAGGCCGGGTACACGAGAGTGATCCCGCTGGTGATCATCTCGGCCCCGAGGAATGCCTCCAGCTCGATATCTGTTCCGGGAAGGCCCAATTCGTGGGCTCGAGCGGCGATCGGTATCGCCTCCGTCATCTGAAACAATCGCTCGATCGTCCAGCCGGGGAACATCTTGACCAATACCCGGCAATGGTAGTCGCGGGGAAGTCCGACCATTCTTCCCGAAAGCCACCGATAGAACTGTGTCTTCGCCGGCCCGTATCCCGGAGGAATAGGAGGATCGAGTTGCGCGGCGTGCCTGTCGTATGCGAGTAGAAAATCCGAATGACTCTTGAGATGCCGCTCGGCCAGCAGCATCTTCAGAACAGTAGCCAATGAAACCCCCTTTGCTACCCCTGCGGCCGCTCTGTGATGGCGGCTCGACCTGAAACCGCAGCCCGGACAGGCCATCACGGTGTCCGGGTTCGGAGTACTACTCGGACACGGGGACGGCAGGAGCCTCCGTTGCCGACCCCACCCACTGCGGCGACGGCAGGCTGTGCCGCTTCCAGCTCAGCCGAGGCGACCCGCAACAAGCTCCGTGTCCGGATCGGTGGTGAACGAGGTATCTGAGGTGTTGCCGATGAAAGCTGACGCAGTGGCGGAGCTCGATGCCCGGCACGATGGTCTTCGCGCATCCCGATGCGGGCCCCGAAGTCGGCGAGAGGGAGGTGATGGTGGGCATGACACTGCCTCCTTTGTCGCGATGGTGTTTCCGCTACTGCATCTGGTGGTCGCCCCGACTCGATTAACGGCTAGCTATTTCCATTAAAATCCCCCTACCCTGTTGCAGGGCAACGCATCTCCGATCCGTTTTCGTCCCTTTTCGCATGTCGGCCCGATCGGATCCGGCTGTCACGGTAGCTTTCGCCGGGGATCGCCTGGCCGTTACCGGCATTCAAGAGCATCTTCGGAGCGTTCGCTCGGATCCTGGTCCGAGCGCGTCGCCGGCCTCTCGCCGACTTTGACACGAACCACCTTCTGGCACTGCGTATTCGATGCGTACCGCGCGTCCGTCCGCTGGATGGCGTGCAGGGCGTGATGTTACAGGCGCCAGGTGCCCTGATGGGGCCAGTTGCCGTGCTGTCTGCTCCGGGCTTGCGCCCAGGCGATCACGCTGCCCGCCAGTGGGCCGTTGCCGTCGCGCCGGAAGGTGTGTTTGTCGATGGCGAGGTCGTACTCCACGTTCTCGGTCGGCGGGGTCGCCAGGGACAGCACCTGGACGTGGTAGCCGATCGTGTCGGGGGTTTCCCGGGTTCGGCGGATGGTCAGACGCCACAGGGGCGGGTGGATCTGTCTTCCGTTCGGGCGGAGTCCGTTTCGTTCGGTGGCCGTGTAGTCGTCCGCGACCATATCGATGGACCAGCTGGGATACTCGAGCACCACCGCTGTTCGCGCGTCGATCACCAGGTTCGTCTGGCCGAGGCCCTGGCCTGCCTCGATCTGTTCCGGGGTCAGTTCCGGCTGACAGATCCAGCCGTGCGGGAACTGGTAGATCCGCCATTCCCGATCATCGGCGGGGAATATCTCGGCCAGGTACTCGCGGGTGTGTTCCCGGGTACTGAGGTCGGGCATGTGCGGCTCCTCGTCGGGGTGAGCAGGAATTTCGCCTCCATCGCCATCATGCGGGGTACGGGTGTCAACTGGTGGGGCCGGCCGGTGCGGTTGATCGCCGGGGCGCCAGCAGGTATTCCATATGTGCCGAGCCGTTCACCAGCCAGGCGGGTGGGTGGTCGGAGGTGGCGCCGCTCTGGGGGTCCCACCACACCGGTCCCGGGGTGCGGTTCGGCGCCACGGTCGTCGGGTAGACGATCAGCGTGGCATGGCTGATGTCGCTGAGCACCGGGAACCCGCTCGGGTGGAACAGCGGTTGCTTCGTGATCGGGTCCTGTTTCTGCCAGACGTTGTGGACCAGCGCCGCCGAGCCGGGGCCCTGCTGCTTCATGTGGTCGTGCAGTGCCGCGAACTGCCTGTCCATTCGACCGGCGGAAGGGAAACTCCGGATCGGGGTGCCGAGGAAGGCCTGGGCACGCCGCATTCCGTCTGCCTCACCCCAGCGGTTGTCGAGCCACCGGGGCAGTGCGACCTGCGGGTCGCCCATGAAACTCGTCAGACCGGCCAGCGACGTATCGAGACAGTTGTTGTTGCGGCCCGGTTCGCTGGTGCCGCCGTCGTTGATGAGTGTGCCGTAGTCGTTGTCGCGCGGGTCCGCGCCGATCAGGAATCGGTCGCCGTCGCGCAGAGCGTCCTCGACCTCGTGCTGGAAGCTGGGGTCTTCCAGCGGTTGGAGGTAGTTGAGTCCGTAGTGACGGGTGCCGCCGAGGCCGGTGAGGTGTGACGCGGTGAGTGCTCGGGCCATCGCGGTGCCGAGGTGCCGGATATCGTCCGCGCTCAACCCGTCGGGATCCGAGGGCCGCGGCAGGCCGAGGTGCTCGCGCAGGTTCTCGGTGAAGGATTCGACGGACATGTCGGGATGCCATTGGCCGTGGTCGTGCCCGATGGTGATGTTCAGGTGCGCCGAGGCGATATCCGTTGTGCTCCGTGTGGGCACGAGGTCGACGTGCAGCAGTTGCATCGGCTCCAGAATCTCGCCCCTGCCGAACTCCAGATCCGTTGCCAGCTGGGCTCTTTGCCAGAACTTCTCGGCCTGCTCGGGAAGAATGCCCTGACCGAGCTGGGTATGCATGACGATCCGCGCGACCGCGACCGGCGCTACGAGTTCCTCGCCATCGGCGTGGTCATAGCGGAGGTGATCGAAAGCCGGTGTGGCGCTGCGAGGATTCGCGGCCACCGGCGTGGCCGGTCCCGCGGCCGTCGCCGCCTGGAGCAGTGCACGCCTGTCCCGGGCCTGTTCGATGACTGCTGCCTGGTCCTCGGGCAGGCCGTGGGTGGGCGAGGTGCTGCCGTTGGCGGACTGTGAATCAGGTTGTGGGACTTGCTGATCGGCTGAGGCCGCTGCGGAAGCCGGTGGTTCGGATGTGTGCGAGTCCGGGGTCCCCGGTGTGGTGGTCGACGGCGGTACGACCGTGGGATCGACATCGAGAGCCGGGAAGACCGGTCGTGCGGAGCCGGGTTCGGCCGCGCCTGCGGTGGGCTGCCGACCGGATTCGTTGTCGCGGTCGGTCTCCGGGTGCGATGTGATGTGCTGTTCGAGGTCCGCGAGGGTTTCCGGAACGGTGGACTCGCGGATCACGGCGTCGCGAGGCGCTCGCAGGTGGGTCAGGACCTCCTGGATCAGCATCGGTGACCTGCTCAGGGCCGGGTCGAAGACCTGCCAGGCGGCAATTCCACCCTCGACGGTGTGCACGAGGTTGGCGGTGTACCGGCTGATGGGCACGGAATGCTGGCTGGACACGTTGCGCCGCAAGGCATCCGGCACCGTGGTGGGCGCCCGCATCCCCTCGGCGGTGATGACGAGTTTGCGGGGGAAGGTGCCTTGGCGGATCAGGGTCGACGCCGTCAGGTGGGCGCGTTCGGCGGATCCGACCTCGGTGATGAACGGCAGCTTGCTCAGGGCCCGGATCCAGTCCGTGGCCGTATCTTCCAGGACCGGGGTGGGGTCCGCGTCCGGCGCCGAGATCGCGGCCGGGGGGCGGGCGAAGGCGTGGTCGATGTAGTCGTGTTCGTCGGGCAGGGCGGTGCGCAGGTCGTCGAACAGCTCACGGCCGCCGGTGACGGTCCGGTACGCGGACTGGACGGGCCACAGTGCGCGCAGATCGCGGTCCAGCCGCGTGATCATCGCCAGTGCGGCGAGGGGCTGTCCGGAATCGATCCGGTCTCGTATCGCATCGGTATATGCACGCATCGCCGGGGCGTTCTCCCGGTGCTCGGACGCCGGAGGCGCGGATGCGGGAACTGTCGCGGGTTCCCAGCCCATCAGCTGCCGCACCCGCGATGCCTGCGCGTCGGACAACCGGCCGGTCTCGTGGGCCTGCTGCACCTCGGCGGCCAACGGGGTCGTGTACGCGACCTGGTAGGCGCCCGCCAGGAAGGCGGGATCGCGTTGCGCCGTCGCATGACGCAGCGTCTCCAGCGTCACGGGGAAGTCGACCGGATCGGCGCTCCGCAGGGCCGTGGCGAGCTGGATGGCGTATTCGTGATCGGCGTCCGTGTCCCGATTTCCCACGATGAAGTCGTGGAACTCGGTGCGCAGGTGGGAATTCAGGAATCTCGCGAGTGCGGGGTTGTCGTCGATCAGCCCGACTCGTGCCGGGTTGCCCGCCAAATGTGCACCGATGATGTCGATGATGTCGCTCTCGACCGGCGGTAGGCCGTCAGCCAGGTGTGTGCGCAGGTAGTCCTGTACGGCGTCGCGGATCTGTCCACCGAGGCTCCGGCGCGCCATGATGTTCAGGCCCTGCAGCAGACGTTCGTCGGTGTCGGCGTCCGCCAGGGTCCGGTCGAGTTCGCGCAACGTCTCGGGGCGGTGCACGTCGTTCCCGGTGTCGGGCGGGAGCAGGCGTCCGGGGGCCAGGGCCATCGCGTGCGCGTCCGTGACGACCACCGTCGGATCGCGCAGGTACCCCCCTTGCCTCCAACGCAGCCACGAGCGGCCGGCGGCGTCGTCCTCGGCGCGCTGTGTGGCGAACGTGTCGATGATCTGCTCGGCCGGTCCCTCGACATGCGTGGCCCGGCCGGGGTCGAGGTGCATCTTCGCTAGCCACTCGTTCTTGCTCACCGGTTCGCGGGCGACCGCGGGATCCCAGACCATCCACTCGGCGTGACCGTCCCGGTTGCGGGTGTACACCAGGTTGGCGACGTGGTGACGCCAGTTCAGCAGCTTGGCCGTACCGTCCGGCAGAGTCTGGTTCATCCGCAGATCCTCGCCGTTGACGAGGATCTTGCGCGGCTGGGTGCCGAGTGAAATCAGTTCCAGCGCAACGTGATGCGCCAACTGGACGCATCCGGAGTCGAGGTAGCCGTGCGGCATCGGGTGATCACCGGACCAGTGTTCGAAGGTCATCGTGTCGATGTGCTCGAACCATCCCCGGGCGGTGTCCCACTCCACCGGTACCCGCTCGTCGTCCGGGCCCCACGGCGAATGTCGTTCCGGGGATTCGGCGAAGACGTGGTCGAGATACTCCTTGTCCTCCGGCAGGCCACTGCGTAGATCCGTGGCCAGATCGCGGCCCCGGGTCTCGTTCCGGTAGGCCTCCTGGACCGCCCACAGTTTGCGCGGGTTGCGGTTCAGATGTTCGACGAAGGCCAGTGCGCCGTCGCTGTCACGAACCGACAGAAGCGATTTCACGTACTCGCGCACCGCGGGCAACTCCGCGGGCGATCGGCCCGGACGCGTCGCCGTGCGGGGCGGTGTGACCCCGGCGGGCAGGTCCTGCTTCGGTTGCCAGCCCATCAGGCGGGCGATCCGGCGTTCCTGGGCCGCGGATAGTCGTCCCTGCTGAACTGCTTCGCGGACAACGTCTTTCAGGGGGCGGCCGTGCTCGGCGGCGAATGCGTCGTCGAGCGGGCGGGGGTGGTCGCGCGAGATGTTGGTGTGGCTCAGGAGGGTGAGCACTCGGGCGAAATCGATCGGGTGGTCGCCGGTCAGCGCCGTGCTCAGGGGCTGGGCGTAGGGGTGTGCGGGCGCGGTTTCAGAGGTGAACGCCGCTGGCTCGGTGCTGGGCCCGGCCGTCGATCCGGTGTTGGGCACCGCGGATTCGGCACCGGGCACGATCGTTGATTCGGTGCCGGGCCCGGCCGGTGGTTCGGACCGGATGCCCGGCACGCTGTTCGGGTTGTCGAGCGCCTGGACCTCGGTATGCGGGAGTGCCGAGAGGCCGTGGGCTCCGGGCCCGCTCATGCCGATCGCCAGGAATTTCGGTAAATGGTTGAGGTCGACCGCGAGGATGCCGCCGCGGCGCGGGACGGTGGTGTCGGGTGGGTCCTCGCGGTCGGGGTCGGGGATCCAATCCGAGGTGTCCGGTGCTCTGCGCTCCTTGTCGCCGTTGGGTTCGGTCGAGTACCGGGTGCCGTCGGAGGCTATGCGGAGTCTGCCGCCGTCGGGGTAGGTGTACTGGATCGTGCCGTCGGGGTCGCGGCGGTAGCGGGTGCCGTCTGGTTCGGTGCCGTATTCGGTGCCGTCGGGGTCGCGGCGGTAGCGGGTGCCGTCTGGTTCGGTGCCGTATTCGGTGTCATCGGGGTCGCGGCGGTAGCGGGTGCCGTCTGGTTCGGTGCCGTATTCGGTGCCGTCGGGCTCGCGGCGATACCGGGTGCCGTGGGGATGGGTGCCATATTCGGTGCCTCTGGGGCTCTGGCGGGGCGGGGTGCTCGGTTCGCCGATGTGGTCGGTTCCGCGGGGGTCCAGTCGATATTCGATACCGGCACGTGGCGCGGGGTAGTGGCCGTGATCGCCGTATGGGTCGTCCAGCAGAAGGCGCACCGGGGTGCCGGTGTCGTCGTGTTCGAGCGCCAGGACGGTGTAGACGTGATTCTGGGTCAGGCCCGGCACCGCGCCCGAGCCTCCGAGGGTATCGGTTCCGATGGATACCGTGGTCCCGCGGCGCAGAGCCCATTCGATGCGGCTGCCGATCGCCCGGGCCGCGGTGGCGGCCCTGCTCGACAGCACCCGGTCCTGGGGTCGCCCGTCGTAGATTTCGCTGAAATAGTCTGTGAGAGCCTGTTTTTCGCGCTCCCACTGCTGTGGATGGAGCTGATCCAGATAAGCGCGGAAGTCGGCGGAAGGCGTGGAGTTCTGCGTGCGCAAGAACTCCTGCCATGCGATGGCGAAGGCGTCCGGGTCGTTGTGGTGGCGGGTGGCCAGGCGCGCTCGGGTGGAATTGAACAGCGCCGATTGCCCGGTGTGCCCGTCCCGGAAGGTCTCGGCCAGTTGGCGGGAGAATTCGAGATCTGCTGTGTGGGGCCCGTCGTTCGTTGTGTCCGAGCGCATGTAGTCGCTCACCAGTTCATGCAGCGTGTCGATGTCGAACCGGAGCGGATGCAGGATGTCCACGTTCCTGAACCGAGCGACGGGTTGTGCGAACCAGCCGTCTTCGGCCTGGTGGAACCCCTTGCCGAGGCGCGCGGCCGCGGTGGTCATCGGTGTTCCTTCGATCGCTCGGTACCCGTCGCCGTTGCCGAACCGATGTGCGTATGCCTTCTCGATCATGGTGGCCCAGAGCGGTTCTCCGGGCTCGTGACGGATGAAGTACCCCGTCTCGGTGCCCGGGGTGACGTAGATCGTCTTTTCGACCCGCACCCATTCCAGAGCGGCGTCGCCGTCCTGCCGTTCGGCGAGGAAGCGCACGCTGACAGTGCCGTCGCCGTGGTCGTGCAGTATCTCGGTGATCGCGCCGGGGTTGTATTCGGCGAGTGATTTCAGGTCGGCCAGCAACGAGCAGTCCCCGGCCGAGCCTTGGCGCACCTCTTCGGGTTTGGGTATCCCGCCCGGCCCGAAGAGCGGGTTGTCGTATCGTGCGCGTATCTCGGGCAGCGCCGGAAGCGCACCGCCGGAGGTGTTGACGCGAATCCACGGGAAATTCCCGGGGTACTTCACCCATCGCCACGGCCTGTGGCCCTCCCGCGCCACGAGTGACGCGTCGTACGGCAGATGCGCCGGTTGCCACTGGCCGTGCTGGTCGAAGGCGAGGAATCGGATGCCTCCGCCCGCGACGTTCCAGCTCAGTGTGCCGGTGTCGGTGCCTGCGGTCCGCTCGAAGACGAAGTCCTGCGACAGATCTCGCGGGACGTCGTGCACCTGTCCGTCGGGACCGCTGAACTGATAGCGAGCGGGCACGCCGGGCTCTTCGACGAGGCGTGCCGCTACCTTGGTGCCGGCTGCAGCCAGTCGTTCGACTCGGCCGGTGTGGTCGACGAGGGTGAGGATGTCGGCGTCACCGGCGGGGCGGGTGATCCTGGCCGGAACCGCGGGCATCGGCAGTAGTTGCTCGCGCTGGGCGAGGGTCAACTGCTGTAGCTGCTGGTCGGGGTGCAGTAGCTGTGGGCCCGGGTCGGGGCGTTCCAGTTGTGGTCGTGTGATGTGGGTTTCGCCGTCGAGCTCGGTTTCCAATTGCTGCCGCAGGTTGCGGCCGAAGTAGGTGTCCCCGGCGGCGGGTTCGAAATTCCCGGAGATGCTCGGGGTATCCGATGAGGCCGGGCCGGAGACACGGGCGGGCAGGACCTCCGCGTCCAGGACGAGCATGTCGTTCGCTTCGTCTCGGGTCGCGGCGGTGATGCGGTAGCGGGTGTCGCGGGCGAGCAGGAGTTCGTTGTCGCGAGGGACGCCGCTGCGCGGTCCGATCCACAGGCCCTCGGCGCCGGGCGGAACCGTGAGGTTCACGCGGTATTGGAATCGGCGGCTGTCCGGCATGGTGGCCAGGTCACTACCGACCGAGGTGGACAGGTAGCCGGGCTCCTGCTGCACGGTGCCCACGAGATCGGCGGGGTTCTGGAAGTAGCTCACCGGGTTTCCGTCGCGATCCCGCATGAAGCTGATGCTGGTCAGGCCGCGCACGACCCGGATCGGCTCGGTGTTCGGCAGCGGCCGGGTCGCCTGATCGAGCGTGCGGATTCCGTGCTCGAGCGCCTCGAGGCTCGGTGACGTGCCGAAGTAGCGTTGGAAGAACGGCTGCAGTGTCACCCGGTAGAACTGATCGTCGGCGATCAGCTGCGCGAGCATCGACTCCGGGGCGTTCCGGTTCGAGATCGCGTTGATCAGCCGCCAGGCCGCGTTCGCGCGGTACGGATCCGGAATCACCTGGCGCACATGCGCTTCCCCGGCTTGTCGATGCTCCGTGAGCTCCGCGAGTGAGGGCTCTTGCTGCCCGGTCAGTTCGGTCAGCAGCGCGATGTACTCGGCGGCCGTACGCCCTCGGTCGAGAACCTCCTGCGCCCGGTCGCTGCCCTCGCGCAACAGTGTGTTGTGGATCGCCGAGGCGTGATAGGCCCACGCCGCGTGCTGCTGTTCGGGAGTGAGTCGGTGCCATTGGTTCAGCACGGTCTCGCCGTAGGTCAAGCCCGCGTCGTCGGAATCGAATGTCCGGGTGCCGTTTTCGTCGAGGTGTCCGGCGTCCTGCGTTCCGGTCGGTGTTTCCGGCCGCCACTCGCGTCCGGCGGGCGGTGCGTATGCGGCCGGAGTGTGCAGGTCGTCCGGGTGAAGCCGGAGGGGTGCGCCGTCGGCGGTTCTGGCCACCTGTAGGAGTTCCGGGTGCTCGGCCGAGGCGTACAGCAGGGCGAACGGTGCGTCCGATGGGCTGTGACGGTAGATGTCGCGGGGTGCGTCCGGGTGCAGCACAACGACATTGAGCTCGAGCTCTCGGGCGGCGATGGGCAGGAGATCGATGCTCATCAGGTGGTCGGTGGGCCGGTTCGGGTCACGTACCGCGTCGAGCAGGTACCCCAGCCGGTCCTGCGCGCGTCGGCGAACGGATTCGTCGAATTGCCTTGCCGATTCCTCGAATTGCTCGCGGCGCGAATCTTCCGCCGCGATCTCCTCGGCGGTCCTGGGCAGCGGATCGTCCCGGCCGAGTTCGCCTCTCATGACGAGATCGGAGTGCATGCGGACGCGCCGCCAACGCTCCCCGCTGCGTTCGGCATCCCAGCGGGCGCGGCGGAGCTTCTCGACCTTCAGTTCTTTGAGCCCGTCGGGGGTGTACGTGGGGAGCAGGTCGACATAGTCCTCGAGATGCTCCCGCATGCGCTGGGTGAGCGTGGTGCGCAGCTGCGCCGAGGGGTGACCGGAGAATTGGGCGAGCACGTCCAGCACCTGGTTCCCATCGTGTGGGGAGGGCTCCCAGACCGGTGCGGACGGCCCGGTGTCGTCTTGCCCCGGTTGCCAGTTCACGATGATCCGGCGTCTGATGTCCTCCACCCGGATTCCGGGTTCGGCGTCCTGAAGGTTGTCGGCCTCGAGCCGTAGCTGTACGGCCAGTTCGGGAGGTACTCGAAGCGCTGTCGCCGCGCTGTGGAAGGCGTCCTGCAATTCCGGCCGCAATCGCCGGGCCAGTTCCAGAGCCTCCCACGGTTCGGCGGACTGGATCGCCTCATCGATCCTGCCGAACTCCCGCAGCGCATCGGTCTGCGCGGGGGTCGGATCGCGGAACTCCGGCGTGGGCGTGCGTGCCGCGGCTTCCTCCGTCGGCGGCGCGTCGACATCGTGCGTCGAAAAGTCCTCGGAGGTTTCCGCCTGGAAGTCCGCGCCGCGGTATCCGGCGAAGTCGTCGGCGGCGTCTCCAGCGTTGAATCCGGCGAAGTCGTCCATGGCGCTGAATCCGGCGAAATCGTCCACGAAGGCGTTGCCGAAGTCGTCGGTCGTGCGGGTTTCGTCGCGTGCGACATCTTGCAGGCTCATGCCGAGGTTGTCGGCCCGGCGCTGCCAGTGCACGGCCTTCTGGGTGGTCGTGCCGAGCGCTTGCGCCGCGCCGGCCAGATCGTCGAGCAGGTGCGGTCGGATCTGTTCGATCAGGTGGAAGACATCGTCGTCATCCATACCCGTGAACGAGAGCTTGTCCTGCAGGAGCCGCTGGATGTCGGCGTATCCGCGCAGCGCGTGATCTTCGTCCGGGGTAAGATCGCGAATCTCGTTGTGCGCCTGGGGTGTTGGGGCATCCTCGGAATCGGCGGCCGGATGGTCCGCGGGCGACGCGGTCGGGCGGCCGGGCTGGGAGGTGGTCTCCGATCGTCCGTCGTCGGTGGTGCTCGCTTCGTCGGCGGTGTCGGCGCGCAGGACGGGGCCGGAGTGGCCGGGCAGGTGCAGGTGCGGCTGGTCGGGGTCGATGCCGTTGGCGCGGAACAGGTTTCGCACCTCCGCGTGGAATTCCTCGAAGGTGCCCTCGCCGTGCGTGCCCAGCGCGTCGTGCACCAGTTCGGCCCGTACCTCGCCGAAGCTGTCCACCGGTGGTTCCGCGCCGAAGCCGACACCGGCCAGCACCTGCTCGGCTCCGCGCGGCACGTCCCACTGGAACATCTCGGCGTGGTCGTTCTGGAATTCCCGGAACCAGCCGGTGATTCGATCCACCGCGTCCCGATCGCGAACGTAGATCACGATCCCGTCCGCGCGCTGCTGGAATGCGGTGCCCACCTTCGCCGAATGCACGCCCGGGAAGTCGTGCGGCCGGTCCAGGACGTTGTGCACGAATTCGCCGAAGACGTGCGGTCGCGCGTTGCCGGAGGTGTTCACGAACATCTTGAACCCGACGTCCTGGCTGCGCATCCCATCGGGGCGGTCCACCCGGTGGAAATGCAGGAAGGAAGGATCGTCGATCGCCCAGAAATGCGCCATGGCCGGGGAGAACGGTCGTTCGGCGTCATCGGTGGCGAGCTGCGCGCCGGGGGCGCGGCGTCGCAGGATCTCCACCAGCTGGTTTCGATACAGCTGGGGATCTTCGGCCCGAGCGCCGCCGCCGGGCCGGGAGTACATCGCGTAGACGTTGCCCGAGGTCCGGATCCACGCGCGGTGGTTCCACACCTCGCGCAGGAAGGCGTCGAGGTTCTCCCGCGACACCGGCGGGACGGACAGCCCCTGCTGCTCATAGGACTGTGCCCGCAAGGTCTGCAACTCGTTGAACGAGAGGTCCGGCAGGCGCTGATGCAGCACCGAGTACAGGACCTCCAGCGTGCGCGGTGCGTTCAGGACGGTCGAGAACTCTCGGCGGGCGCGGGTCTGGATCGGAGTCGACGGGTCCGTGGTGGGCGGCACGCTCGGTCGTGCGAGCAGCAGCGGAGGCGGCGCAGGTCTGCGGGGCTGTACCCGTGTGCCGGTCGACTGCTCCGATGCGGGGGTCGAATCCGTTGCGTCGGTGTCGGATTGGGTCGGACGGGTCTGCGGGCCCGACTCGGACTCTTCCGCGCGTTCCTCACCGGTGGGACCGGGGTCGTTGAAGTCGCGAGTATCGCTGCGGCCCTTACCCTTCGGGTCCCAGGATGGATTACGGTCCGGATTGTCCGTGAACGGTCCCGGGTTCGGCCCGAGATCGGACGAGTCGCCCGGTTCCGGCGGCGGCAGCAGCTCGGCGTGCAGAATGGGCAGGCCGCGGGCGGGGCGCTCGATTTCGGTGATCCGGTAACGCGTGTTGCGGGGGAACAGGAGTTCGTTCTGTTTGAGGCCGCCGTCATCGCCGACGTAGAGTCCGTGCGTCCCAGGCGGCACTTCGAGTTGGAGGACGAAGTTGCTGTCGTAACGTGACACCCGGATCGGTTTGGCGGTGACGGAGGCCGCCAGGTAGCCCGGTTCTTGTTGCGGGACACCGAGTATCAGGTCGACGTCTCGTCCATTCAGCGGCCGGCCGTCCTGGGCCGTCATGAAGTCGAGGTGTTCGAGTGTGCGCAGGACGCGGAACGGCTCGGTCGATGGCAGTGGCCTGTCGGTGGCCTGATCAAGCCTTTCGATGTGCTCACCGATGATGTCGGGCCCGAACTCCGCGCCGAAACGATGGAGATATTGCCATCTGGCGTCGTGATAGATGCCGCTGTCGGCGGTGATGGTCTCCCAACTGCGGAATGGGTTTTCGCTGTTCAGGAGGTCGACGAGAGCCTGCAGTTCATTGTTCTCGCGTTCGGTCCGGGTTGCCCTGCCCTGCAGTGTGTCCCGTCGGGCGCGGAGTGTGGCGAAGTCGCGAACGATGCCGGACCCCGAGGTGACCAAGTCGTAGATCTCGGCGTTGCGCTGAATCCGTCCGGCGAGTTCATCGAGTCCTGTTTCCGGAAGCCGTCGCAGGAACTCGTTGACGACCGAATTCTCCCCGTAAGCCTGAACGGCTGTGCGCACCGGATTCTCGAGTTCATGCCAGGTGCGGAGTCGGTGGAAACCGAAACTGGCGCCGGCCGCGTCGGTGTCGAACACGCGCACGCCGTCTGCGCCCACGCGGCCCTGATTCTCGGGATCGCGGTCGGGAGATATTCCGGCGGTCGGCCTTCCTCTTGTGACAGTGGTGAGTCCCGTTGTGCCGGACAGAGGTTCGGATCGCTCGGGTTCGTGGATCGAGGAATCGGCGCTGCGGGTGTCGAATACGCGCGCCCCGTCCTCGAAGTGGCTCTCGTCGTCGGTGTCACTCGCCGCGTGAACGGCCCGCCCGTACGCGGAAATGGTTGCGCGGGGGCCTATTGCGGCTTCGATCCGATATCCGTCACGGTGCCGCCGCACGCCGGTGATGTGCAGTGGTGTGTCGGGCTTCAGCAGGACCTGCGGGTGCGCGGCGTCACCGAACACCAGGCCACGTGCCCCGGGGTGCACAGTCAACGTCAACCGGTGCTCGGCCGCTCCCCGCGGCACCGAATCCGCCGGTGACGCGACGATGTAAGCGCCCTGTGTGACCGTGCTGCCGACGACGTCGCCGTAGGCTTCCGAATCCCATGGCAGAGCAAGGAAGTCGATGTCTTCGAGTTGCTGCACGAGGCGCACCGGCTCGGTGATCGGCAGCGGCTTGTCGGCCAGTGCGCTCAGTTTCCGGCTCTGCTCCCGAAGGGCGTCGATATCGAATTGGCGACCGAGATGCGGGAAACGGGCACCCGTCTCGTCGATGGTGTCGTGATTCGCCACCATCATCGCCCACCTGTCCGATGCGGACACGTAGGGGTGGGAGAAGGCTTCGTTCAGGATCTGGAACTGTTCGGCATCCTCACCGGACAGCGGGCCCTTGGACTCCGCGCTGCGCAACTCGTCGAATATTCGCCGGAGCTGGTTGAAATCGGGCAGATCCCCGTCGGCCGACCGCAGCTTGTTCACCGCCCGATGGTCGTGAGCCATCTCCTCGATGGTCTCGGCCATCTCCTCGGGCCCGCTGAGGAACCGGTTGACCGCTTCGGGGGCGGCGATGTGAGCCAGCACCGCACCCTGCTGATCACGTGGCAATTCCGCCCATTCGCGCAGCAGATCCGCTCGGAGGGTCCCCGAGGGGCGAGGTGCGGTGAGAGCCGTTGTGCCGCCGCTCGGCTGATGCACGGGGCGACGGAAGAGCGTGCGCAGGTGGCGGAATGGCGTGCTCGCTGACGGCCGTGTTCGATTGTCCTGTGCCGCACGGGATGTCGATGCCATGGTGGTCGACGCAGCCGTCTCCCGGCTGCGGAGACGGGACATGAACCCCTGGAGGCGTTGCAATCCGGTTCTGCGGGAGGAGCCCGGCGCGGAGTCGCCCGGATGTGTGCTGCCGTCGAGGTCCGGACCGGCCTCTCGGTGGGATGTCGTGTCGCCGTGCGGAGTTACGGTGCCCACGCGGTCCCGGGGTGCGCCGATGCGGACATCGGACGGGAATCGGGGGACCGTCGCGTCGCGTGGGAGCAGCGGTCGAACCGTATTGCCGTCGGGCCTGTACAGGATGGCGTGCACGGCGGCCGGGCTGCGTTGTCCGGGCAGCGTGTGTGTGGGGTCGGCGCTGTCGTGGACGCGGACCAGGCCGCGGTCGTTGTACATCAGATAGGCATGTGCGCCGATGCCGTTCGCATTCGGGGTGGCGTGCACGGCGACGACGAGTGCCCGTGCACCGGGGCCGTGAATCTGGAGGTTCCGGACGATCGTGCTCTCGTCGGGGTATCCGCGCAGTCTCCCGCGCGCGCCCCACTCGAGGTCCCGTCGCGTGCGACCGGGCAGCGAGGTGGAGCCCTGCGGTACGCGGATTCTGTTGCCGCCCGGGGCATTGTGCAGGGCGGTGAGGGACTGCACGACGCAGTCCGCACTCTGCGAATCCGGCAGGGTCGTGACCGGACGGTTCGTGACCGCCGCGTGGGCGGTGGTGCCGTCGCCGCGGGCGATTCTCGGGATCCGGACCTGGGTGGGCGTCGTCGTATCGCGGCGCAGTCGGTCCAGGGGACGGCGGAACAGGTCGCGGAAGTGGCGGCGCGGGGCGTCTGTGGTCGGATGGGTCGTCGCGGCGTCGGTCGTGCGATCGGATGTGGCGCTTATTCGGGAAGCCCAGCGCCGCAGCCGGTTCCAGGGATTACGCGATCTCCGGGCGGGTGTGGTCGGGTCGCCCGTGCGTGTCGGGGCGCTGCCGTCGGACAGGGGGATCGTGCGGCGCTGCGTTCTCGGAAGTGCCGGGGCATCCTCGGTGGATTCTTCGATGACCTTGGGCGGCTCGATGTCCTGGGCTGCCGATGAGCTCACCTCTTCGGAAGAGGTAGGGTTCTCGGTCGGCGTGACGTCCTTCGGCAGTGCGGCGTCTTCGGTCGGCGTGATCTCCTGGGCCGGATCGACCTTCTCGGCGACGTCCTCGGGAGAGGTGACGCTGTCGAGCGGTGTGATCTCCTCGGAGCCGGTGAGACCGGAAGTCTCTTGCGGTGCAATATCTTCGAGGGATCGTAGCGGACGACGGCTCGTGGTCGTGAAATTCAGGCGCGGATCGAGGCCCTGTGACCCTTCGCCGGACAGCGAGGGGAAGGACATCGTTTCCGAATCCTCGAACGTCCTGGGCGGAACCAACGGGAATACGCGCTGCCCCGTGCTGGGGTTCCGGAACGTCGTGCGGCTGACCGGGCGGCGGGAAAGTTGTTGCGTGACCGGGCTTTCGGAATCGTCGTCCCACCAGCGTATGTTTCGCCTCGTCCTGGTGGTGCCCGGCTGCTGCGATGGTTGGGCGGGCCGGGTTTCGTCCTCGGGCCGGGTCTCGAGCGGTGTGGTATCCAGAAGGTCTGTGGCGGTTATCGATTCGAGTGTTTCGGGGTGCGGCGGCAGGTCCGCGGACTCGGTGCTGTGGACCGATCCGTCCTCGTCGTCGTGGATGCGGAGTGCGCCCCGGATATCGGCGAGCCTGAGCGGGCGGGCCGTCGGTCGGACGGTCGGACTGGTGATCGGTGTGGCCTGAGGGATCACGCCCTCGGTGTTCAGCAGGGATGCCTGCGGTGTCGTGTCGTCGTCCTCGTATTCGGACTCCTGCTCCTCGAGTTCGTCCATCCTTTCCAGGCCCGTCCGGTCGACCGGCTGTCGGGCCGGTTCCTCCGGGACCACGGCGCCCTCGCGTGGCAGAGCGCTCGAACGGAGCTGGGGTGTGGTCGGTTCGAATGCCGTTTCGTGCGCGGTGGTTCGGGGTCCCTGGTCCGGATCCTCTTGCGCCCCTTCGCGCAGGGGTGCGTACCGCATCGTCTCAGTGGACCGCATGATGCGGATCCTCGGGGGAATCGTGCCGCTGTGCTCTTCGTCGTGCTGCTGATTCGACACGTCGACCGTCGAATCCTCTTCCGACACTTCGCGAATCGGTTCATCCCGGGTGGACTCGTCGACTCCGGTCCGGCGAGCCGTGGTGTTGCCCTGCGGTTTCGCGATATCTGCCGCCGAGAGCGGGATGCCCGATCGCTGGTCGTCGCGCTGCTGTTCCAGTGGCGGGGTCCCGCGGGGGGCGTCCTTCTCGGTGGCCTTCTCCTCGTGCTGTCGCTTCGACGAGTCGGCGGCCGAGTCGGGCTTCACTTCCGTCGGCGGGGCGGGCTTACGCTGCGGCCGAGCGGATTCGCTGCCTTCCGATGCCGGTGGTGTGCTCGTCTTCGGCTGGAGGAGTTCGTCTTCCGAGGCGTCGTCGTGGGCAAGGTCTGTCTTCTCCTGCGAGACAGCGGGTTTGCCGACTTCGATGGTCTCTGTGCCGGTGATCGTTTCCTCGACCAGTTCGGTGGCCTCGAGCGGCTTGTCGTCCGAGGTGATTGCCGGGTGCGACTCGTCGAGCTGCGGTATCGGTCGGATATCGGTCTGCGTCGCGGATTCGGGCGGGTGCGGGGTGAAGGAATGATCGCCCAGCCCGGTGTCGAGAGGGTCGAGTTCTTCGTCCGAGTCGAGCTGTTCGAAGTACGTGGTCTTGGGCGTGAGGGACGCCTCGTCCGAAGAGTCGTCGTGGTGTTCGACGGCCTTCGCCAGCGGTGTCGTCGTCGAAGCCGGTTCGAGCGAGGGGGGAAGCAGACCGAAGGGGATGTCCGGGTCGAGCTTCTTCGCCACCGATTGTGTTGTGTCGCTGGTTGATTCGCCGCCGGACCGGACAGCTTTGCTGTCCTCGGCCGAGGAATCGTGAATGATCGTGCCGGTGGGAGACGCGGGCGGGAGGATGAGTTTGCCGTCCGCGTCGTACAGCCCCTTGTCGAGCCCGCTGTCGAAGACGGCCTTCTCCGTCGGCTCGGTGCTGCCTTCTTCCTCGAATTCGGTTGCGGCGGCGGCTACTTCGGCCGCGGACTGGGTGCTCTGGCCGACGGTACCGGGCTTTTCGAGCCCCTCCAGCGACAGGGCGATGGCGGCGGCGAGGTCGGGGTCCTTCTCCTCGGCCTCGACCTTGGCCTTGGCGGCGGCCGCGTGGAACTCGGCCACGGATTCGTCGATGGCGGCGGCGAGCTCCGGGTCGGTCTGCTTCAGGTCCGGCCCGGTGGTTTCCGCTGTCGCGGCGGGTGTGCGCACGACGGTGACGGCGGGGTCGGCGAGCGCCTCGTCGAAGGTGAGATCCACGTGTTGGCTGTGGGCGTCGAGCATTTCGCCGGGTTTGGAACCGGCCGACGGGAACCAGAGGTAGCGGGCGGCCTCGGCGTCGCCGAATATCGTGATCCGGCCCGGACCGGGTGCGGTCTGGGTGTCGTCCTGCGGGTTGTATTCATCGAATTCGAAGGTGAGCAGGCTGGCGAAATCGTCCCAGGGCCTGGTCGGCAGGGTGAGCGTCGGAGTGTGATCGCCGGTCGGTACGGCGAGGTGGTAGTGGTTGAAGGCGACCAGGGTCGCGGCATCGGCCGGTGCCGCGGCATTCGGGCCGAAGGTCTGTCCCCGCCGCATGTCCTGGCCGTATACGCGCACGTTGCGGCTGTTTTCGCTGAGGCGGGCGAGTGCGGCCGCGGCGGCCTGGGGGACGACGTGGAAGACGTCGGTTCGCCAGACGCCGCGCTGTGTCAGCTGTCTGACCTGACGGATGTATTCCGCGAAGTGGGCAATCTGGTCCGCGGCCGAGATCGGGTTCTGCTCCTCGGCGGCGGTGAGTTGTCTGCCCAGGTTCTGGTCCGCGTTCCTGATGGTCGTGAAGTCCAGCAGGTATTCGCGCATCCTGGGCCCGACCAGTTCGGCGGCGGTCATGAGGCGCAGGTCGCGGATCCGGCGGTCGAGTTCGGCCGCCGAGTCGTACGGAGTGCTGTACATGATGCGTTCGAGGGCGTGGAAGAAGCAGTCGCCGTCCGGCGGCATCGATTCCCACACGAATCCCTGTGGGGCCGCGATCCCGTCCACGACGCGCGATCGGGGGCCCGCCTTGCGTCCGACCTTCGGCGACGTACTGCTGCCGCCGAACAGGGTCGAGATGAAACCCTTGGACTTGGTCTTCGGCTTGGACGCCTCGGCACTCGCCTCCGCCTCGGTCCCGGCCTTGGCCGCCTTCAATTCGGCAGCGAGCTTGTCGGCCTCCGCGGTCTGCGCCTCGAGCGCCTCGGGATCGAGTTTCTCGGCACCGCTCGGATCGAACTTCTTGGTATTCGAGGTGGTCGCGTTCGAAGACTTCGTATCCGGTCCGGTCTTGGTGTCGGTCGCGAGCTTCTCGGCTGCGGCCTTCTCGGCTGCGAGTTTCTCGGCTTCGGCTTTCTCGGCTGCGAGTTTCTCAGCCGCGAGTTTCTCAGCCGCAGCTTTCTCGGCTTCGAGTTTCTTCGCTGCCGCCTCGGCCTCGCCGTCTTCTTTGCTCTTGTCGGGGTCCTTGGTCTCGGTGTCGTCGTCCTCGGTATCGCTCGTCGGCTGCTTCTTCTTGGGCCTGTGCTTCTTCTTGGGTGCGGCCTTCTTCGCCCCGGCGTCCTCCTCGGCCTTCGCCTCGGCTTCTTCCTTGGCCTTTTTCTCCGCCGCGGCCTTGTCCTCTGCGGCTTTCTTTTCCGCTGCGGCTTTCTCCTCTGCGGCTTTCTTTTCCGCTGCGGCTTTCTCCTCTGCGGCTTTCTTTTCCGCTGCGGCTTTCTCCTCTGCCGCCTTCTTTTCCGCCGCGGCTTTCTCCTCTGCCGCCCTCTTCTCGTCTGCGGCCTTCTTCGCCGTATCGGTCTCGTCGCCCTTCGGCTTGCTCCCCTTCGGCGGTACGACGGGAGACGAATCATCCTTGGGTGCAATGGCTTTCGGAAGGTTCGCACTGTCCGGCGGCTTCTCGTTGGAACGCAGGATGAGATCACCGGTGACCCAGAGCGTCCCCTTGGGCCCGACGACCTCGACCACGGCCACCGAACGCAGCCGCTGGCCTTCCGGTTTTCCGTCCTTCACGTTGGTGCGGAACAGATTTCGCAACACGCTGCCGATCGCGACGGTGCCGCCCTTACCCGAGACGTCGCCGCCGAGCGGGATGGTGGGCCCACCGCGGTCGTTGGCCTGCTTGGCCCCGAGGTAGCTGAAACTCAGTGCGGTGTTGGTGTTTCTGCTCGACGAGGAGCCCATGTTGTCGACGGAGAATTCGAAGGTGTCGAAGGCGATCTGGTCGTTGCCGTCCTCCTCGCGCGGCGAATACAGGCTCATCTTGACGACGGTGTCGCCGATCTTGACACCCTTCGCATGCTGCTGCGGGGCAGGCATGGCGCCAGTCTGCTCGACGTTCAGGAACGGGCCGGTGGACTGCGGTCCCAACTCGACGAAATCGCCCTTCGCGACCAGCGTGACCAGGCGGTTGTACATACCCTCGGCGACCCGGGTGCTGTCGTTGGTGCGCAGCGACGGATCGACCCGCAACAGCGCCTCGGCGAACTGCTGTGACGCGTCGAATTCGCGAATGTCGAATGCCAGCTTGGGTTTCCAGGAGGGCACGGACAGCAGCTCGCGTACGTCGTCGGGCACCTTTTCGGCCGGTTCGACGGCGACGGCCGCCTCGAGATCGGCGGTCTCGGGAGTCCCGATGGCTTTGGCGGGTTCGAGCTTGCTCTTGGTCGGATCGAAGCCGAATACCTGTGGCTCGGTGCGCGCGACCTCGGCCGCGGGGGCCTGGCCAGACTTCGGGATAGGCTTCGTGTCGGCCTCGTGCACGCGCATGAAGGTGGTGGCCGTGACGGTGTCGGATCTGGACTGACTCGGGGTCGGAATCTCGTCGGGATCCAGCCCCGTCACGACGCCCCGCCACTCGCCGGTCGTCATGCGCGTCCACCCGTTCGCGATCGCGTTGCCGCCCGCGGTCAGGACGTGGCCGGTCCCGACGAGCAAATCGCCGAACTTGTCGAACAGATACCCCGACAGCGTCTCGTCCATCGTCCGCCAGTCGACCGTGACGGTCCATTCGGTGGGGATCTTGAACTCGTACTGACGGGCGGAGCTGCGCTGCCAGGCGCTCAGGTCGCGGGTCGAGTTCTGTACCTCGCTGTGCGTGCCCGTGCGCTGGACCGCGAGCGTCGCCCCGGGACGCTGCTGATTGCTCTGCCCGCCGAGGGTGACGCTGAGCTGGTTGCTCTGACTGTGGCTGCTGCCGACGCTGGTCGCACCGGGCTCCTCCAGGGCGTTGCCGTCGGCGCGGATGTGCCGGTGCACGTTGTCCAGGGCGGCGGTCCGGGGGACCATCTTGCCCTCGATGGTGGCCAGGGTCTGGCCGTCCGGCATGTCCTTGTCCGGTCGGGGACGTTGGGTGAACGTGACGCCGACCATGCGCGGGACGCCGAGGGACCGGTCGACGAAATGGAACGAGTGTTTGCCCTCGGATCCGGCATTGGCGAGGTTGCGCACGCCGTAGCTGGTGGTGTGCTCGTTGATCAGCGGCGCGACGCCGGGGTGGTAGTTGCTGTGGCCGACGATGGTCGCGCCGGGGGAGATCTTCTCCAGCAGAGCCGTGGCGGAGTTCTCGAGCGAGCCGCGACCGTCGTCGAAGATGACCTCGGTCGCGCCGCCGAACGCGGGCAGGGCCTTGGCAGTCTCGGGATCGTCGCGGCGCTTTCCGACGTAGGCGTCCGACAGCAGGCGGGGCTCGATCGGTACATAATTGTCGACCTTCTTCTCGGTGCCGTCCTCCTGGATCTCGGCGATCGGCTGGTTCTCCTGGCCCTCCGGGATGATGTCGACCTTCCAACCCTGCTCTTTGGCCGTCTTCTCGAACAGAGTCTTGTATTCGGGATGATCGTGCAGGTCGTTGTCGGTCAGGAAGAACTCGAGCCGGTCGGGGGCGTCGATGATCCGGCTGCGGGTGCCGTACGGTTTGCCGAGCCCGAAGACGGACAGGGCGAAGTTGCGAAAGCCCGCCTTGACGGTGACCACGTAGTGGCCGTCCGCGGCGAACCGGTACACCTTGCCGCCGTAGTCGGAGGTGACGCGCATGCTGTCGGTGGCGTCACCCTTGGTGACATGGGTGTTGGTGGAGTTGCCGCCCCGCCAGCCGCCGCTGGGCCGGAGGCTGTGATCGGATTCCCGGCCGTAGGTTCCGCCGACGATGAGCGCTCCCTGGTGGCCGCGGTTCACGCCCAGGTTCCGGGTCCTGGCGTTGTTGGCCTCCATCCAGTGTTCGGTGTCGACCGCACTCGGTTTCACCGCCCTGATGTTGTCGAAGAAGCCGCGGATGTCGACGCTGTAATCGGTGCCCGTCACCTTGCCGGGGATTTCGGCCTCGAACTTGTACGAGTCACGGAAGATCAGTGGCGCGTACATGAGCATGTGCTGCGGGGACAGCGAGGCGTGCAGAACCGAGCTGGCCTGGGACGCGGGGTCGGTGGCGGGGTCGCCGAATGCGGTGCGCCAGACCCACTTTCCGACGCCCGTGGCCTTGCTCCATGCCCAGTGACCCCAGGTCTCGTCGTCCTCGGGGGTTGTCGTTCCGGTGTCGTCGCCCTTCGCGGTCTCGTCGGGCCAGGCACCGGGGATCTTCGGTTTCTGCTCGCCCGGTTCGGCGGCCTTCGGGAGCGGCTCGAGTTCTTGCAGCGGCTTCGGGGCCTCCTCGGCGTCGGTTCCGGTGGTGACGGCCTTCTTCGGGATGGTGATGGTCGTGTCGGGAAGAGCCTGCTGGGAGGTTGCGGTGGTGCCGCGTTCGGGGAGATCGATCGATTCCGGCTGGTTGTCCTGCTTGCCGAACCACGGACCGAGGTTCGGTCGCCATCCGCTCAGGTCCGGCACCCAGGAGTGGAAGCCCGCGCGATGGGTGCTCCACCAGGAGGACGAATCCGCGGTCCGCGGCGCGCGTGGTTCGGCGATCGGGAGTATCGGACCGCGATCCTCGGGGAATTTGCCGGGGATCTTCAGTGTGCTGGTGTCGAGGTCGCGCCCCTCGGCCGCCGCCTCGAGTTCGATGGCGTCGATGAGACCGGTCGTCGCCTCGTGGATGATCTCGCTGACCGGGTGGTCGGCGACGACGGCGGTCAGCGGGATCCGGCCGACGCCGTTCTCGATGGATTGTTTCTTGGCCGCGTCGAGTCCCTTGGTGATATCGGCGGGAAGTGGGTCCTTGGGGCCGTGATCCGAGCGGATTTTCGCTGGGACCAGCAGTGCGGTGTTCGGTGTCGCGCTGGTCAGGTATTGCGGGACGGCCAGGCTGACCTTGCCCTTGCCCTCGATCGGCGCCGGGCCGTGGCCGTGGCTGTAGGAGATCTCCGCGACGAACCGGGTGGGCACGCCGAAGATCTCGAGGCCCGCATCGCCTTTGTAGTCGTCCTCCGCGGAATTCTTCGGGCTGAAGGTGTAGTTCTCCTCGGCGTGGTACTGGGCGGCGCCGTCGCCCTTGGACTCGCCGTAGTTGAAGTCGTAGGAGGCGCTCACGCTCGCCAGCCGCTGGGTGCCGATGATGTTGAGTGGATTGGTGAACGACGCGCCGGTGCCGGCGTCCATCGCGAGCGGGGTACTTTCGGTTTCCTCACCGGAGGACAGGATGATGCCGCTGTAGTTCATCGTCTGGAGGATGGGTGTCCGCCAGTCGTGGGTGACGCCCTCGTTCGAATCGGCCTTCGGGTCGTATTTGCCGTCCGGGGTGTTGTATTCCCGGACGGCCTTGATGGTGACGGTGATGCGCGCGGGATCCAGACCCGCGGCGGTGGTGCCGTTGAATTCGGTGCGGAAACCGAGCTGGAGCATTTCGTCGAAGGCCGCGAGCTTGGTCAGCCGGGCTTTCATATGCGAGAGCGTGCGGGCGTTCTCCAGGCGTTCCTCCGCGGTGGAACTCAGGTCGAGGATGTCGTTCGCCTTACTCGCCGAGGGGAGGAAATCCATATCGGAGACGAACTTCTCGATACCGTCGGTGATATTGCCGGGTATTTCGACCTGGAGTGGGGTGGTCAGCAGGTCGAGATTCTGCAGATGCAGCAGGTGTAGCGGGAGGAAGCGTTGTTCACCGGCCTGAGGTTTGCGGCCGAGGGCCGATTTCGACGGCACCAGCATGTTGATCGGGTACCGCTTACCCGTGCGAGTGGTCGACGTGGTGTTGTCGGTTGTGTCCTTGACCGCTTCCGTGTCATCCCCGGCTGGTTTGGTGTCGTTCCCGGCTGGTTTGGTGTCGTCCCCGGCTGGTTTGGTGTCGTTCCCGGCTGGTTTGGTGTCGTTCCCGGCTGGTTTGGTGTCGTTCCCGGCTGGTTTGGTGTCGTCCCCGGCTGGTTTGGTGTCGTCTGTGGCCGTTTTCGTGCCGTCTTCCACCGGGACGGTGTCTTTCGTGGATGTCGCTTTTCCGGGGTTGTTCAGGGGTGTGCCCGGCTTCGGCAGAATAGGGGCCCCGTCGGGGCGGACGAATGTGACCCGGATTTCCATATCGGGTGTGGTGTGCAGCAGACGTGAAACTATGCGCAGCGCGCGGGATACGTAGCCGCGGCCACCGTAGGTCAGCGCATGGCTGTTCTGGTGCGTGACACCGCCCTTGAAGAGGGTTATATTGCCGCCGCGGGTCGCATAGCCGGTCGCCTTGTCGGATTTGCCCTGCGCCAGGCCCAGGGAGAACGACATCGCCGCGCCGAGCCGGTTGGAGATCGCGGCTCGCCCCTGTGTGCGCAGGCCGCGCACCACGTTGTATTCGAGCCGGGACTGGCCTTCCGCGGTGACCGGGCCGGTGAGGGTGTCCCCGCCGTGGAAATCGACGATCTCCACATTGAAGTAGCCGAGCGGTGTACCGGATTCGGTATACATCGTCGGTGATTGCACCGAGCCGCCGTGCATCATCGGGATATTGCCGCGCAGATTATCGCCGAAGAATGTCCGCAGCTGGATCGCCGACGCCTTCGAGATCCGCTTTATCTGGTCGGGGAATCCTTTCATCACATCGGCGAACAATTCGTCGTGCGCCGGGAAATCGAGCGGACCGTAGAAGGGCATCTGATCGACGGAGATGTACGGGTTCGGATTGTCGTCGGACTCCGAATAATCGGCGGCGCGATGGAACGGAATCGGAGTGTACTTGTCGTCCTTTCCCGCCTCCGGAATTTTTATCGTGTTGTCGTGCAGATGGTTGGGGAACCAGGCGGTCAGGAGGTCGGGGGCGGCCTCGTGATCGATTTTCACCCAGTCGTCTTCATGATCGCGGATATCCGGTGACAGCACACCGGCGAGGCCCTCGGGGTTGTACCGCATCTCCCAGTGCATATCGAAGTCGTGCGGCACCGCGTCGGAGTCGGTGCTGCGCTTCTTGATGACCGATTGCACCGATCCGATCACGGCCATGGCCGAGGCCAGCCGATTGTGCATGAAATTGAACTGTGGGGCCAGACCCCAGTTGACCAGTTTGCCTTTGTTCACCTCGAACAGGTGGGTGTACAGGGCACTGAACGATCGCTGGTTCTGCTCGCTCGCGGAACTACCCTTGTCGACGTTTCCGTAGGTCCAGCGCTGGATGCTGACCGCCGGCCCGTCGTTGGGCCGCGAGTGCTCACGCGGCTCCAATCGCAGGCGCAGGAATACCGGGAAAGGGTTGCCGTTGTATTCCGCGGCCAGCGGCATACCGGATCTGCTGAACAGTCGGTACGTATCGGCCGTGGTCAGCCGTGAGGTCAGTTTCTGTTTGACGGCGGCGTGGAACGGGTCTTTCGGGGCCTGGGGGCCCTTCAATGCGTTGGTGAGTGCTCTTTGCCGCCTGGCATCGGGACCGGTGTAGGCCGGCTTCTTACCCTTCGCCGGTTTCCCGACCTCTGCCGGAGTCACTGCCTTCTTGCTGGCGTCGGGGCCTTCGGTGTCCGCTGGTTTCGTGCTGCTCGTGGCATCGGCCGGTCGTTCGGTGCCTTCGATGGCAGCCGGTTTCGTACTGCTCGCGGTGGCGACCGGTTGTTTGGCGGACTCGGTCTCCACGAAGTGGATGACCTGTTGGCGGAGCCACTTGATCGTGTTCTCCGGAACCGCCGCGACCTGAACGAGGTCCTCGGCGCCTTTGAAACGCCTGCCGAAATTCCAGACCGTTCTGCTCAGATTCGAGCCGGCCGGTGGGTCGGTCGGTTCCGAGTCGTCCGAGGACCGCGCACCGATCATGGTCGTCGCCGACAGCTGATCCGCCATCGCGGGATCCATGGTCATCGGGATGCCGTCGGCGGAGTAGAGCACCGCGTGCGTACCCGCCAGCTCCCGCGGCACGTTCGGCGGGAACGACCGGGTATCGGGATCGGACGCATCGTGGACCGCGACGCTGCCGTCATCGTTGACGCGCAACAGATACGCGTGCGCACCGACGCCATGGGCGTTGGCGTAGTCCCGGTAGTCGTCCACCACCAGGGCCACCGCACCCGGGCCGAGCCCCCGCAGTCGCGTCGCGATGTCGGCGTGATCCTGGAACTGCCGCAGCGGCGCACCGGCGTTGTGCGACAACGCATCCGCGGGCATGCCCGTGACACCGGCGAGTGATTCGGGCACCTGCGGACGCGGGCGTCCGGTGAACGTGGACAGCTGTTCCAGCGCCACGACCGCGCAGTTGACCCCGCCCCACACCGCGGCCGGATCCTCCGGGGTGGTGTATTCGGGCACCTGCGGGTATTCGGGCGGTCGGGCGTCTTGTCCGTAGGTCGGCAGCTCTTCACGCGCGGCCGCCACGGCCGCGGCCGGCGCGATCTCGGCGGGCACCCCGGCCCGGGGTCCGGGTTCGGCGATCACCAGATCGCTGATGCCGTGGCGGCGCATCAGTGCTTCCAGCACCGAGATGTGCGATTCCCCGGACCGGCCGGTGTCGGGATCGTAGACCCGGAAGTCGTCGGTATCGCCGATGCGCTGCACCGCGAGCGCGCTGGACCCCTCGGAGTTCAGCATCCACACCCGCGTATCGCTCGCCAAATCCGTCAGCCGGACCGATTCGCGCATTTCGTGCCGGGCATTGCCGCCCAGGCTCAGTTCCGCCCAGCGAATCCAATGGTCGAGAGTGCGATCCCCGCTGCGCGCACGCAGACCGGCGATCACGTTGATCGCATTCTGGCGCTGCCCGGATGTGAGTGTCGTGTAATCGAATTCGCTGGTGCGAGTGGACCCGTGCAGCAGCCAGTCCATCGCCAGCCAGCCGCCGAACCGGCCCACCGTGTGGCCGGAGAGGGCCTGTGCGCGTTGTTCGGGGTAGACCCCCAGCCGTCGGCTGTTCGGCTCGCCGCTCAGATGCAGATAGGGATTGCGCATGGTCGCGGGCGGATGCCACGGCTCTTCGTGCACCATCGTCCGCCGGCCGTCGACCAGCGCCGTCGGCACCCTGCGGGAGAAACCTTGGAACAGCCGCCCGAGCCCGAATCTCGACGATCCGGATCGCGAGCGTTCGTACGGGGCCATCGTCGCGGGGAACTCGCGCGGCGGCGCGGCCTGCGGCTGTTCCGGTGTTTCGGACGGCGGCGCCTTCTCGTGCGGCGCGGTCGAACCGTCGAACGTCGGGGTGCCGTACTGGTACCTCGCCGGTGTCGAGGGGCCCGCCTGCGTCTGTTCGGACTCCTGGAAAGGGTTGTTGTGTTGGGCGGCAAGCGAATTCGAGGGGTGGTAGCTGGCGAAGACCGACCCGGTGCCGGTCGTCGCGGGGATGTCCTCCGGGCGGAAGGTGGGCGATGGGGTCGTCGTGCCGGACCGGTCGTCGTCGCCGAACTCGTGTGCGGTATTCGAGTACGGGCTGTTGCCCTGTTCCGAGCCGAGTGACCCGAATTCCGGGTTGTCGAGCATGGTTTCGATCGTCGGCAGGTTCTGCCGCGGCTGGAACAGGAAGGGGCGCGATCCGGGGGACCGGTCGGTGCCCGGGTGTTCGGCGGGCTGTTGCTCCAGGGGTGGTGCCGCGTGAATATCGTTGCTGCCGTCGGTATTCGGGGCAGGGCGCGTGGGTGTGGCGGTGTCGGCGGATCTGGGCGGCGGAGTGACGGGGTTCTGGGAGTCGGTGCCCTGCTCGAGCGGGGGTGCGCGCGAGGGGTCCGAATCCGCGCGACGCGAATTCAGCAGCTGCTGTTCGACCGCGGCCTTCTGCATGGGGGTGGCCTGGTCGCGCAGGTCCTTCTCGGCCGTGTCCAGCGCATTCCTGGTTTCTTCCAGTTTCGCTTCGGTGGCATCGTTCCGATTGTCCCGGTGCGCCTCGGTGGCCTCCAGGTGCTCTCGCGCCGCCTCCTGGTAGCGCGTGATGAACGTCTTGACGCGCACATTGGGCGCGGCACTGCGGTAGTCCTCGGGCGAGATGTAGTGCACGGCCTCGCCGGGAGTGCCGCCGGTCGCCCAATCCCCGTTCGGGTCGCCGCTGCGCGCCGCGCGGGTCTCGGCCTGATGGTTCACCCGTTCCGAATATGCCGGGCCGCCACTGATTTTGACCTTCAGGCCGCCGTTCGCGATGGCCGTCTTGGACGGGGTGATGTCCACGCCCCGGCCCATCATCTTGTTGCCGAGGATGATTCGGCCCATCTCACCGCCGTTGGCGATGATCTTCTGCAGTTCCTCGTTCGCTCGATCCTTACTGCCGTGCGAATCGACCCATGCGACATCGAGTTTGTCGAACTTCACGTCGAGTCCCCGCTCGGCCGCGGCGTGTTCGAGCGCATCGGACAGCCGCTTGACGTCGGCGTTGTCCATGGCGATGGCCAGCTGCGGGGAACCCTTCTGTTCCCATTCCCCGGTTTTCGAATTCCGCACGAACGCGGTGTCCAGGATGTCGTTCGCCATGGCCGCGAATTTCTGCTCACCGGAGGTGAAATGCCGGGCGTCCGGGGTCTGCAACTGCGATTTGAAGAACCTGTCCACCTTCGAGATCGGCCCGGTCCCGTACTCCTCGTGCATGACGTCCTCGACGCCCCGGGGATTGCCTTCCGTGGGTGTGAGCAGGGTGCCCGACATGCCGGTGATGTGTTCGAAGTGCCCGCCGCTGAAGATCTGCTTCCCGGTGATGCTCAGCGAATGCTCCGAATCCGCCGTGATCTGCAGGCCGTTCTTCGCCTCCAGATATTTGGCGAATCCGTTCCACCGGCTCGAGCTCTGCTTCTCCGGATCGTCCATGACCTGATCGTTGGTCTGCGAGGAGATGATCTTGATCTTCCCATCATCGCTGACGTGGTAGTCCGAATTCCGTTCCGGACCCCATTCCGCCTGTGCCGCATGCGCGAATTCCTCCGCGTCGGCGTCGCTGATGTTCTGGCCGGAGCGCAGCATGATCGCCAGTTTGGCGCGGGCGAAGCGGGTCATCTTCGCGTCGAAGATGCCGCGCTTGTCCGGATCCTTGCCGAAATCCTCGGGGCCGAGCACGCCGCGTTCCTTGGCCTCCTGCAGCGTGTTCCAGACCTCGTGGACGCGGTTCGCGAACGCCTCGTCGGCCGGGCCGGACTTTCCGGGTGACAGGACATAGTGGGTCTGCTCATCGATCAGCTGCGCGTCGATCTCATCGATGATCAGGTCGCCGCCGGGGAACGGCTCGAAACGATCGGGCAATCCACGGCTTTCGGCCGCGGCATCCAGAATCTGCTTGTACTCCTTCATCGACGGCGCCTGTTCCAGCTCCGCGCGCAGCTGCGTCAGTTCCTCGGTCGACATTCCGCTGCCCTTCAGCTTGTCGACCATCGCCTGCGCCTCTTTGACCGCGCGGAATCCGTAATCCTGTGCGGTGCCCAGGACGATCAGTTTGCGGCCCTCCACCCGCTCCGGGAACGGCTGATCCGAATCCAGGTGGTACACATCGATTCCCAGGTCGTGATCGCCCGCGACCAGACTCTCGAATTCGTGCTGCATGTGGACCACCAGCGGATCGCTGCTGGTCATCACGTGGGCGATGCCCTTTTCCAGAACGGTGCGTGTGGCCCGCGAGATGGCGGTCAATTCCTTGCCCTCGCCGGTATCCATTTCGACCGGACCGTGCCGCATCAGAATTTCGGAGCTGAGCTGCGTCCAGCGCAGCACCTTGCCGCCCGGACCGCCGATCTCGCCGCCGGTACCCCGGCGGAACAGTTCGATCTGCGCTGCGCGGGAATCCTTCTCCGAACCGGTGAGGATTCGCTGTTCCAACTCCGCGTTGCTCAGCTTCGCCAGTGGTCCCGACTTGTCCTTTCCGGCCTGGATGTCGTAGTGCTCCAGCAGCGCTTCGGCTGCCGCCTTCGCGGCCGACACCCGCTCCCTGCGGATCAGCGGGAAGGCGTCGTCCTGGCTGATGTGCCCGTCCTGGAACGCTTTCCAGGTGTCCTTGCCCGCTTCACCGGCATCGGACATGAGTTTGTCCACAGCCGTTTCGACCGTCTGGCGATGATCTTCGGCCGCCTGCTCGTAGACCGCGCGAGCGGCTGAGATACGCGAGTCGTCGTGGCTGGCCTCGGCCGTCTCGAGCTCGCGCCGGGCGTCCTCGACGCTGCTGCCGGAGCGTTCGATGGTCTGTTTCACCTGCTGCTGCTGTTGCTCGGCGCGTTCCTGCGCGGCGACGAGGCGCTCGTACACCTCCGAACCATGCTTCGGCGGCGCGGACTCGGCGGGAAAGTCGTTGTGCGACCGGAGATCTTCCGGTTGCCTGGTCGTCGAGCGATCGGAAGTGCCCGGGACCCGGACCTCGGTGATCTTCGGATCAGACAGCACCGTGTCCAACGTTGCCGACCTCGGCGCGGGTCGGCCCTCGGCATCGGTCAATCCGCCCGACCTCGACCAGATGTACCGCGCGCCGGACTCGTCGCCGAGGACCACGAGATCGTGTGTGCCCGAGGAACTCTTGCCGAACGCGGCCTTGGACAGCTGCTGCGGCCGGGAGCCGAGTTCGGTGACCTCGTCCCAGCTGCGCCCCGGCGGGCCGTCGAATTCGTGATCGGTTGCGGCGGCAGGAATATCGTCCGGTGGGGCGGGATCATCACGTGACGAAGTCTCGGTGAGGTGTGCGTCGGTCGCGGTGGACGAGCCGATGCGGACGTTGCCGGTGGCGCGGACGCCGTCGCCGCGGCCGGGAGCGTGGGCCGGATTGCCGTCGGCGGTGTAGAGCACGGCGGTCACGGCGGCGACATCCTCGTGATCGTGGAAGATCAGCGGGGTTTCACGGTTGGTGGCGGGATCCCAGACCCAGGTGTTCTTGTTCCTGACGGTCATCACCACGGCATGTGCGCCGATACCGTGCTGATCGGCCGGGCCGCGGTAGGTTTCGACGACCGCCGCCTTCGCTCCGGGGCCGAGTTCGCGCAGTGCGTCGCCGACCGCTTCGTGGCTCGGGAAGCTCTGAAGTTTTCCCGTGGAGCGGGCCTCGAACTCGATCGAGTCCATGCCGCGCAGGCCGACCGGCTCTCTGGGCGGGAAGATCCTGCGGTTGCCGGGGAAGTCGGAAGCCAAGCGCTGCAACACTTGTCGGCTGCAGTCGTTGACGACGCGCTCGCCGGTGGCGTAGTTGGTGGAGCGGTGCTCGCGCGCGGTACCGGGGAATTCGGCGGACCGATCCGCCGGGGTCGGCCGCTCGGTGGCGTCCTCGGTCGGGGCCCGAGCCGGATCGCGCCGGTCCGCGTTGATTCGTGACGACGGATCGTCGTTGGATTTGATTGCCTGCGAACGGTTTTCGGTATCCGTGCGGCGGAGCGGGCTGCTGCCGCCGGAATTCCGCTCGTTGTCGCCCTTTTCGGCGCCGGACCGGAATGGGTTCGTATTACCCGACCGGGTATCGGAGCCGGCCTCATTGCGCGACAGTCGGTTATCGCCGTCGGTCCTGAGCGGGGTGCTCTGATTCTCGGCCGGTCGCAAGGGAGTGCTGCCGTTGCGGGGGTCCTCGGTCGTGGTGAACCGGGTGTCGGATTCGTCGGGAACTTCTTCGACGGTGGCTCGGAACGGGTTGCGGCCCTGTGGATCTTCGCGAGTGCTGGTTGTGTGCGGCGTCTCCGACTCGTCCGGGACATCCTCGACGGTGGCGTGGTATCGGCTGCGATCCGGGTTGTCCGAGGGAGTGGTGGTTCGGGGCCGGGTGTTCGACTCGTCCGGGGCGTCCTCGACCGTGGTGCGGAACGGGTTGCGGTTCGTGGTCTTGGACGTGGATTCGGTGCTGGGGGTGGCGCGAAGCTGGTCGGTGCCGTTCGCCGTGAGTTTCGTGCCGGGCGTGCGGAACGGATTCTTGCTGCCCAGGGTCGATGCGGGCCTGGGCTGGTCCTGGGTGCCGGTGCGCAACGGGTTGGCGGAACCGTCCGCGACCTTCGTGACCGAGGAGTAGGCGCGGGGCGTCTGGGTCGGCCGCGTCGACGAACCTTCGATATCGGACGAGCCCGGCTGTCGCACAGGGGAATCCGTGCCGCGCGAAATGTTCGTCGAACGTATCGGGGAGCTCTGCGGAGAGTTCGCGGTCCGGTCGGTGTGCTGTGCGAACGGGTTGGTCTGCGAGGATCCGTTCCGGTTGCCGTTCCCCGCGAGGGTGGTGTCCGAATTCCCATCGATCCGCTGATCGGAGGATTCGCGGGTGGGGGACCACTGCGCGGCCGGGGCGTCCTCGGAGGATCGGCCGTTGACCGGTATCTCGTTCGAGGACTCGTTCCCGGTGGGGGTCCGGCTCTGTGTCCCGTTGTCCGTCCTGCTGTTCGCCGCGAGATGAGTGTTGTTGTCGCCGTTGATATTGCGGCTGCTGTGGTCGATGTTCGCGAGGGGATCGTCGCCATTCGAGAAGCCGTTGCGGTTACCGCCGTTGGTTGTGGTGTCGGCGACGTTGCCGCGGTCGGACGTGACGCCGTTGCGGGTACCGCCGTTCGTCGTGCTCCCGTTGACGTCGCCGCGGTTGCTCGTGCTCCCGTTGATGGTGCTGCCGTTGCGGTCGGCGCCGTTCGTGCTGCCGTTTCGCGAGGTCGTGTTCGACGAGTTCTCTTGTGCCCGTGGCGAATTACCGTTGATCGGCGACGAGTTCCCGGTGTTCCCGGCGGCGGGGTTGTCGGTCTTGCTGTCCGATCCCCAGGTTTTGGTGTCGGACAGGAAGGAACTGCCGTCGCTGTATGCCGGTGGCTTGTCGTCGGCGCTGTATGCCGGGAGTGTGTCGTATCCGCCCATGCCGGCGGTGAATTTGCCCTGGAAGTGTCCCATCACCCCGTGCACGCCACCGACGAGGCCACCGCCCACGCCACCGAGCAGGGCGGCGGGGTCGAATTCCCATTGACCGGTCATCGCGCCGTAGGCGACGATGCCCGCGCCCGCGCCGACGACACCGGCGGGGATACCGGATCCGACGGCGACCAAACCGGCCTTCCACCAGTTCATTCCGCCGTTCTTGGCGACCCAGCCCCCGAGGTACTTTCCGCCGAAGTGACCGATCGGTGTGGCCACACCACCGGAGATCGCGCCCACGGCACCGGTGATGAACATCTGTTTGACGTTGAAGCCCTTGCTGTGTCCCTCGCTCAACTCGATGCCCTGCGCGAGCGCGTCGGTCCCGAGCCCGATCGCGCCTTGCTTGAGCACCTGGATCGCGGTGAGCTTCCACAACGGCGTCGCGGCCAGTCGAGAGGCGCGCGCGGCCAGCGCGGTGGCCAGCCGTGAGGCGATCAGGCGCATGATGCCCGCGCCCTCGGCCTCGATGATCGAGACCGCCCACGCTCCCCACAATGTGGCCAGCGCGTAGGCGATTTCGGCGGCCATCACCGCCAGGGTGATGATGATCTGCAACTTCGCGTACTCGGTCTGCTGTCCGCAGTCGAACACCGAATCCGCGAGTTGCTCGAGTCCTTGGACGATCTTCTCGATCGAACTGTCGCCCGAGAAGAACTGGTCGAACTGGGATTTCATCTGGTCCGCGCCGCTACCGCTGTAGTTCTGCGACGCGGTATCGCAGGCATTGTGCAGCGGCGTGAGGATCGCGTTGAGCGCCTCGGCGGCGTCGGTCCAGTCCTGACTCAGCGCGAAGAGGCCGTCCTCATCCCCCTTCGGCCACGACGACCCGGCCAGATATGACAGCCACTGCAAACCGGGCGGGATTTCGATGCTCATCGCTCAGCGGATCTCGTGCGCGCCACCTGAACTCAGCGGCCGGAGGACGCCGAACATCGTGCCGTGCGCAGCCCCGCGGGCGATGCCACAGCAAACTCGATTCTGTGCGCTTCGGCGATCGAACGCCGTCGCGTATGCGTCGAACTCGGTAAATCGGTGGGGTCGAACCCTGCTCCCTCATCCACGATGCGTACTCCTGCCCGGCCCGAATCCGTACATGGACTCCTGGTAAACGGTACCGCAATTCGGTGGGAATGCAGGGCATCTCGGCGCAGGAGCGAGGCGGATGCTGTGGTCAGATCTGAAAGGTATTGCAGCTCAACAGAGCTGGTCGAATCGTCCGATTTGTCAGCGGGCGACGGTAACTCGCGTGGTGGGGCGGGGTGATCCGGCAGGAGGGGTGGCCGGACATGTCGACTCGGGCGATGTCATCAGTGTGATCCGGCCTACATCGACGGGTTTCTGGGTAATGGCTGTCGATCGCCGGAACTCGGTTGTGAGGTTACGAAGACGTGAACCCGGTGTTGCGTCGGCAGGCATCGGACCACGCCTCGGCGGCGTCGCGAATCGCTCTCGGGGACGGGGGTTTCCGGCGGCATACGGCCCGAGCTGGGCGTTTTGGTCTATACCGACCGCATCGATAGCCGATCGATGACTCGAGTAGGCGGTTCGAGCGAGGTAGCCGCACGGGCTTCGAATGTGCTGCCGCTCACATCCCGCTGTAAAGCCCCATACACAACGCCGGTGGCTCCGAATATGTGATGGTGCACGGAAGAGACGAACAGATTCGGGTTCGCCGTGCACTGTCTCGGATACACCCGGCGCCGGTGGATGAACGCAATGAGCCGCTGACAACCACCGGCGTCCGGATCCGTCGAGACGGGCTAGGAAACCAACCCGCGACCGGTGGTCAGCGGGATATCGATGGCGGTGAGCAGGCCCGGACGCGCCTGCACTACCGCGGGGACGGCACTGACCAGGCGGGCGGCGGTGCCCACCAGCCCCGCGCGGGCATGGTCACCGTCGCTGTAGAGCTGTAGATCCAGCCGGTAGTCGGGTTCGCCCTCGACTTCGACTCGGTAACAACCCTTCCCGGTCGGCTGCGGCCACTCCGGCGCGAGGTCCGGATGCAACCGGGTGATGTGCTCGAGCACGAAAACCTCACGTCCCGAACGGATTCCGCTGACCCGGAAGCGCAGCGCCGCGGCGGTCCCGGCGGCCACGGTGCGACCGGCCACCTCGATCGGTCCGGGCGCGGCGATCCGCTCGAAATCCTGTGTCACATCGTCCAATTCGACATCCAGTGCGGCGGCGAGCTGACGCACCACACTGCCCCAGGCCAGCGTGAGCACGCCGGGCTGCAACAGCAGCGGCAGATCCTCCAGCGCGCTGCCGAAACCCATGATCTCGAACAGCACCTTGGGATTGTCGTAGGTGGAGTAGTCCATGAGTTCCGAGCACACGACGCGATCGATGCGTTCGCTGCCGCTGGTCAGCAGCAGTGGAAGCCAGTCGTTGGCCCAGCCGGGATCGATCCCGTTCACCCACAGCGACGCCCCGCCCGCCTCGGCGGCCTCGACGATCGGGTCGATTGCCTCGGAAGGCAGTGTGCCGTATGGAAATTGCAGGAACACCGGGCTGCTCGACACGACATTGATCCCGGCCCGCAGGAATCTCTTCAGATCCTCGACCGCCTCCATCAACCGGTCGTCGGCCATGGCGGTGTGCACGATGCAGTCGGGTTTCAGCGCGAGGAGGGCCTCGGCGTCGGTGGTGGCCGTGATGCCGGTCGGTGTGTCCAGTCCGGCGAGTTCGGCGGCGTCCCTACCGGCCTTGGCCTCGCTCGACACCCAGACGCCGACCAATTCCAACTCGGGCCGGGCGATGATGGACCGCAACGCCCAGTGCCCGACATTGCCCGTGCTCCACTGCACTACGCGATAGGTCATCGCAACTCCTCACAGATCCGGAAGTCCCAGTGCGAGATTCGGGGCCTCGATACCGCCGTCGACCTCGAGCACCTTGCCGGTGACGTAACCGCCCGCGCGGGAGCTCAGGTAGACGACGGCGGCGGCGATCTCCCACGGCTCGCCCAACCGGCCCAGCGGAGTCGCGGCCTCCATGGTCTTCTTGACCTCGGGCTGCTGGGCGACGACCTCCAGCGCGGAGGTGAGCACCGAACCGACCGCGATGGCGTTGACCCGGATGCGGGGTGACAGATCGGTCGCTGCCAGCCGAGTCCAGTGTGCCAGTGCGGCTTTCGCGGTTCCGTAGGCGAGGAAGCCGCGGCCCGGGGAACGGCCCATCATCGAGGTGATGTTGACCACCGAACCGCCGTCGCCACGCAGCATGTGCGGGACCGCGGCCTGGGTGAGCGTGTGCGCGGTGCTGACATTGAAGCGGAACGCCTCCTCGAGGAATTCCGGCGTGGTGGTCATGAAGGTGTTCGGCATGGTGCCGCCGACATTGTTGACCACGATATCGATCCGGCCCAGTTCCGCGGCGGCGGTTTCGGCGAGGGCGGTGACCGCGGTGAGATCGGACAGATCGCAGGGGACGGTGACCGCCTTGCGGCCCAGGGCGCGGATCTTGCCCGCGACGTCGTCGAGCTGGGTGGCGGTGCGGGCCGCGATCGCGACGTCGGCGCCGGCCTCGGCGAGGGCAAGCGCGGTCGCGGCGCCGATACCGCGACCCGCGCCGGTGACGACGGCGACGCGGCCGTCGAGTCGGAAGGTGTCCAGGATCATCTATTTCTCCTTTTGCGGACCGCCGTGCGGCGTATCCGGCGTGGTGGGGATGTCGCGCCGGATCTGCGACCGGACGCGGATAGTGTGGTTCCGGTCACAGAGTCTTAAGAACTAATGCTTAATTGTCAAGCGATTGTTCCGTTCGTCCTGGTGAATGGTTATTCTGCTGCCTGTGGCAGAGATAACAGCGCGCGAGCGGATCCTCCTCGCGGCGGAGCGGCTGATCGCCGAGCGCGGGCAACTGGTGCCGCTGCGCGATATCGCGGCGGCGGCCGGGCAGCGGAACAACTCCGCGGTGCAGTACCACTTCGGCTCCCGGGACGGGCTCATCGAGGCCGTTGTGGAACAGCGGATGGCCACGCTCGAGGTACGTCGTCTGGAACTGCTCGCCGAACGCGCCGCCGACGACGGGCCGGACGGGGTGCACGAGCTGCTCGAGGTGCTGGTCGTGCCCATGTTCGAATTGAGTCCCCGGCACGGAATCGGTTACTACGCAAGGTTTCTCGAACAGATTCGCACTCACCCCGCGGTGACCGACGAGGCCAATCTGCGGGGTACGCGCCGCACCTCGGTCCGGGTGATCATGCACCGCCTCGACCGCAGCCTGCCGGACCTGCCCCCCGCCCTGCGCAGGCGCCGGCTACGGGCCATGCCCACTGTGCTGTTCTCCCTGCTGGCCGACCACGAACGCGCTGTTCAGGACGGCCGCGTCGCCGCCGACGACACCGCGGCCTGGGCCGAACTCATCGACATGCTCGCAGGTGTGCTCACCGCGCCGGTCACCCAGCGAATCGCCGCGCACCACGGTCCACGCCAATAGGATCGTCGAATGCCCGCCCGGATCAGCTTCGCCGCCCCGTGCCCGATTGCCTCCGCTCCGCTCCGGCAGGCCGTGGCCGGCCCCCCAAGGGCCGATTCTTCCCTCCCTCCGCTCCCCCGCTTCGCTCCTCCGCTCCACTCAGTCCAGAATCGACCCGGGCCACGGCCGATCGCCGTCCTGCGCATCTACGACGTCGCCAAGGCATACCAGTTCTATTGCGACTACCTGGGTTTCAGCGTCGACTGGGAACACCGCGTCGACCCCGGAGCACCGCTCTACGCAGGCGGGGATGCGGTGAGGGGCCGGAGCGGCCGCGCGGTCGTCGCGCGGCACGGATGACGTGGCGGATGCCCATGGCGGGCGATTACGGTGGATGACTGTGGATAACGTGCGTGCTCTGCTGATCGGGGCTTCGTCCGGGTGGCGGGGGCTGGGGGTACCGGCGGTGGTCGGGGGTGCGGCGTTGGCGGCCGCGGCGGTGGTGCATTTCTACGATCCACATGTGGAGGGGTCGTACGGTGTCTGCCCGTTCTATGCGTTGACAGGGTGGTGGTGTCCGGGGTGCGGGGGTTTGCGGGGGATGCACGATCTGACCGAGGGGCATGTGCTGGATGCCGTGCACAGCAATGTGTTTCTGTTGCCGCTGATCGTGGGGTTCTCGCTGTGGTGGGGGGAGTGGGTCGTACGGCGTTGGCGCGCGGTGCCGGGGCGGCGGTGGTCGATGAACCGGACGACGCTGTGCATAATTCTGGCCCTGCTCGCGGTTTTCACCGTCGTGCGCAATACGCCCTGGGGTAGCTGGCTCGCGCCGGTGTAGTCGCGGCGTGGACGTGGTGCGGTTGCCGTCCATTCGGCATGCTGGTGGGCATGGCTGATTCTCTGAAGACTCGTATTCGGGACAAGCTCACGCGTCAGCTGAACGAGGACGGCGTGCCCGACAGCGAGCAGGACGACCCACGGCAGATCGCGCTCGAGGCCGATCTCGAGGCCCTCGACACGGTCGCCGAGGACGATCCGCTGTTGGAGGAACTCGCCGCCCGCTATCTCGTGCCTTGAACGAGGGGGCCGGTTCGGCGCGGCGCACCCCTCCCGCACATCCTCGGCCTTGCTGAAAGATGCCGGTTCGAGGGGCGCGCGGCTACGGAACACCGTGACTCGTGAGGTACTCGGCCTTGCCGGAACGCGCGATCGAGAGCCACGTGCCCTCGCATCAGGATGATCGGCACGCCGGAATCGGGTCCTGGAACATGCCGGTTCGACGGGGCGCAGGTCTACGGAACACCCTGGTCCGTGGGGTACTCGGCCTCGCCGGAACGCGCGATCGAGCGTGCCATATGTCTTCGCCGTCAGGATGGCGATCGGCACGCCCGAATCGGCTCGTCGCAGCCCCGTCCCGCGGAGGTCAGAATGTGCAGGGCGCGGCACCTGACGTTCCGCCGAGGCCGGGACGGGTTTCCGGGCTCGGGTTCCACTGGCCGTCGGTGCAGGTGTATTTCCAGTTCGGTCCGTGTGCGACGAGGGCTGCGACGGCTTCGACCAGGCGGTCCACATCGGCTGCGCGAGTGCCCAGGCCGATGCTCGCGCGGATCGCGCCGTCGACGCCGAGACGGGCCAGCAGGGGATGGGCGCAGAATCGGCCGTCGCGGACGCCGATGCCGTGTTCGGCGGACAGGTAGGCCGCGATCTGGCCCGGCGCGAATCCGTCGAGGGTGAAGGCGAGGATGCCGACGCTGTCGGCGCTGTCCGACCAGATGCGCAGGAAGTTCACTCCCGCAATGGTTTTCAGGCCTGCGCGCAGCCGTTCGGTGAGGGCGCGCTCATGTTCGGTCGAGGCCCGCTCGTCGATCGATCCGAGGGTGTCGCAGGCGGCGGCCAGGGCGGCCGCGCCCAGCACGTTCGGTGATCCGCCCTCGTGACGTTGCGGTGCGGGGGCCCACTCGGCATCGGTCGTGGTGACCTGGCGAACCGCCCCGCCGCCGGCCAGATACGGTTCGGCCGCGTCCAGCCAGTCGCGGCGGCCGACCAGCACGCCCGCGCCGAACGGCGCGTACAGCTTGTGGCCGGACAGGGCGAGATAATCGATTCCGTTGTCACGCAGGTCGATTCGACGATGCGGGGCCAGCTGTGCGGCATCGACCAGGATCCGCGCGCCGCACTGGTGGGCGATCTGGGCCAGCCGCCGCAGCGGCAGCACCTCCCCGGTCACGTTCGAGGCGCCGGTGATCGCAAGCAGCGCAGCGGGTTTGGCACACAACTCGGCGACGAGACGGCGGATGGTCTCGTCGATCGTGTCGGCGGCGCGCACCACCCGGCGGCCGTGCCGGGTCCAGGGCAGGAAGTTGGCGTGATGTTCGATATCGAGCACGACGGTGTCCCCGGGGACGCAGGCGGCCAGCAGGTTCAGCGAATCGGTGGTGTTGCGGGTGAATACGACCACCTGATCATCGGCGCAGTTCAGGAAGCGGGACACCGAGGTCCGGGCGTTCTCGTAGCAGTCGGTGGAGATCCGCGAGGCGTAACCCGCGCCGCGATGCACGCTGGCGTAGTAGGGCAGCAACTCGTCGACCCGGTCGCGCACCTGCGCCAGCGCCGGGGCGCTGGCCGCGTAATCGAAATTGGCGTACGCGCGAGTTCCGCCCTGTACCAACGGAACTCGCAGATCGCATCCGGAAACACGGGCGATCGGGGTACAGGTCTGATCGAGTACGGCAGTCATCACACAATTCCTTCGGGACAGGGGACCCCGGGAAAGATGAACGGGAGCCCGCGCTTGCCGCACCCGGTCGGGCTACGGCCCGGTCGTCACCCGGAGCACCCCGCCGCGGAGGAGGGTTGCCGACCAGCTAGCCGGGGCTTGACGCTGGTACTCATGACCTGATCCGAGACTGACAGACATCCGGGGAGCTTGTCAACCTTCGCGTCGACTCATGGAAAGTGGGCGCATCGATCAGGTCGTCGCGTCGAGTGCGGATGCGCCCGTGCGGCGCACCTTCCGGTTGTCGCGTCGACTCGGGAAAAAGCGCGCGCCCGTGATGATGATGCTCCGGCCGCGGGCGTGCGTAATCGGAGGGCGCCCGGATTTTCCCTTGCCCTCGATCCTGAACCGCGCTTTCGTGGTCGGGTGACTGTTTCGCTGCTGCTGGGCTTCCTCGGATTGTGCGTTCTGCTGGCTCTCACGCCGGGGCCCGATACGTTCCTGGTGTTGCGCTACGCGATTGCCGGGCGGCGGCCCGCCGTCGCGGCCGCGGTGGGGTCGGCACTGGGCGGGATCGCCTGGGCCGTTGTCGTCGCGGCGGGCGTCGCGGCACTGCTGGAGCAATCGGCGGCGGCGTATCGCGGGCTGAAGATCGCCGGGGGAATCTACTTGGTGTACTTGGGAATTCGCACGCTGTGCGACCGCCGCCGGGCGCGTGCGGCGGCGGCCGGTGTGCGCACCGACGAGCAGGAGCCCGTTCGCGCGTCGGCGCGTTCCGCGGCCGTCGCGGGGGTGCTGTCGTGCCTGTCCAACCCGAAGGTCGGCCTGTTCTATCTCGCCATCCTCCCGCAGTTCCTGACCCATGTCACATTCGCCGGGACGTTGACCCTGGGTGCGATCGAATCATGCGTCGCCGCAACGGAAATGGTGATTCTCGCGATCGCCGCGGCGGGTGCGGTGCGGCTGCTGAAGCGGCCGCGCGTGCGGGATCGGCTGGAACAGATCAGCGCCGGAGTGCTCGCCGCACTGGGAGTCGGGACGATCGCCTCCGCCGCGTGAGCGCGCGATGCGCTGCGCGAAGCTCGAATCGACCTGTCCCGTAACGGATCTCACTCCAGACTGCGGGGGCGGTGGTAGGAGCCGTTGTAGTACAGCAGCGGTGCGCCGATCGGTTGGTCGTCGGTATTGTCGTGCACCCGGGTCACCAGGCCGATGACCAGGGTGTGGTCGCCGATCGGCAGGAGTTGACGCACGGTGGCACGGACCCAGATCGGCGTGTCGTTCAGGACCGGTTCCCCGGTGTCCAGGGACGTCCACAGCGAATCATCGGCGAATCGTTCCTCGGCGGCGCGGGAAAAGCGTTGTGCCAGATGGTGTTGGTGATCGCCCAGGAAATGAACGACCAGCGAATCGGCGGCCAGCATGGCCTCGATACTCGAGGAGGTCTCCGCGATATTGAACGAGATCAGCGGCGGCTCGGCGGACAGGGAGGCGAACGAGGTCGCGGTGAAACCCACCGGACGCCCGTCGTGCTGAAGTGTGACGATCGTCACCCCAGCCGGATAGTGCCGCATCGCCCGGCGGAACTGCACCGCGGCGATCCCGCCGGGATCGTCCGCCTCTTTCGCCAACTCGTTCACGAACCCCAACTTACGTCGTGATCACGGCGAATGGCCCGGTGTGTCCGACTCAGCGGTCAATCGACGTCGATCGCCAAGCCCGCGGTGATGCGCACCAACTCGCTGAACGAGGTACGGAACACCGTATTGGGATGTCCACCCGCCGCCCACAATTCGCGATGCCGGGACAACGCGTTGTCCACATATGTGGACAGATTCGCCGGGTGTCCGACGGGTGCGACGCCGCCGATGGGCTGGCCGGTGAATTTTCTCACCATCCGCGCGGGCGCCGGGGTGAGCGTGCCCTGCAATCGCTCGCCGGTGCGCGCCAGATCGACCTGATGCGCACCGGAGACCAGTAGCAGCACCGGGTCGTCGTCGAGCAGGAACAGCAGCGATTTGGTGATGGCGCCCACGTCGACGCCGAGTGCCTGGGCGGCCTCGGCGGCGGTGTGGGTCGGTTGGTTCTGGGTGACGATGACGCCGTGATGGCCGCGGGCGATGAGCGTGTCCGATACCCGGGAAGCGACGGTGGGCAACGACCTGGACATGGCACAAGAGTAGAGCCGAAATCGGCTCACCGCCGGACGTTCAGTATTCGGGGAATCCCGCTGCGGGGCCGAGCATGCGGTCGATCCGCTCCCGGGTGACCCGGCACAGCTCCGCCAGGGACCGCTCGGAGAACGTCTCGCGCACAACCGAATCGAAGGCCCGATCCAGATCGACGCTGGACAGCGCGGACAATTCGGTCTCGGCCGCGGTGAACAAGGCCGGATGATCCGCGTACGGGCGTAGATCGGTGAGCTTCTCCGCCCAGGTGACGTTCGGGCAACATTCGAAGAGCGCGTGCACGGCACTGGCACGCGGAAGTTCGTTGAATCGGTCCAAACCGATGCTGGTGTGCATCACTGTGCGGGGCCTCACCTTGTTCGGTCGACGGGCCCGCGGGATTCGCCGGAACGAAGCCCGAGGCGGTCGTCGGTTGTGATCTGCTCCATACTCTGCTGTAGCGAGCTGGGGGGAGACTGTGTCTCCCACCATATTTAGCGCAGGTTTTACACACCTCGCCGGGGCTGTGCGCACGGCCGCTACGCTGGGCGGATGACCGATTGGAAGGCTTTCACAGTCGAGCGCGCGGACAACATTGCCACGGTTACGCTGACCGGCCCCGGCAAGGGCAATGCCATGGGCCCGGACTTCTGGCGTGAGCTGCCGCGGATCTTCGGCGAACTCGACGCCGACCCCGAGGTGCGCGCGGTGGTGGTGACCGGCGCGGGCAAGCACTTCTCGTACGGTCTGGACCTGCCCGCGATGGCCCCGACGTTCGGTCCGCTGCTGGCCGATCGCGCCCAGGCCGCGCCGCGCACCGCCTTCCTGGACGACCTGCGCCGCATGCAGGCCGCGGTCACCGCGGTCGCCGACTGCCGCAAACCCGTCATCGCGGCGGTCAGCGGCTGGTGCATCGGCGGCGGACTGGATCTGATCGCCGCGGTCGACATCCGCTTGGCCAGCGCCGAGGCGAAGTTCAGTCTGCGTGAGGCGAAGGTCGCCATCGTCGCGGACATCGGCTCGCTGCATCGGCTGCCCGGCATCATCGGCGACGGGCATCTGCGCGAACTCGCGTTGACCGCCAAGGACATCGACGCCGCCCGCGCGGAGAAGATCGGCCTGGTCAACGACGTCTACCCGGATCAGGACGCGGTGCTCGAGGCCGCGCACACGATGGCCCGGGAGATCGCCGCCAATCCGCCGCTGGTCGTGCAGGGCGTCAAGGACGTGCTCGATCAGCCGCGGGCCGGTCGGGTGGCCGACGGGTTGCGCTACGTTTCGGCGTGGAATGCGGCGTTCCTGCCCTCGGAGGATCTCGCCGAGGCCATGCAGGCGGTGTTCGAGAAGCGCCCGCCCGAGTTCAAGGGCCGATAGGCGGCCCGGGCGAGGCTGCCGCGAGGAAGAACACGACATGCTCACCTTCGCCGTGCTGGGTGAGGTCCGCGCGTGGCGCGGCGATCACCCGCTCGACCTGGGCCCCAAGCAGCGCCGGGCGGTACTGGCCGCGCTGCTGCTGCGGTGCGGGCGCTCGGCGACGGTGTCGGATCTGGTCGCCGACGTCTGGGGTGAGCAGGCCACCGCCAGCGCCGTCGGCGCACTGCGCAATCACGTGCTGCATCTGCGCAAGGCGCTCGAACCCGAGCGTGCGCCCGGGAGCCCGCCGACGGTGCTGGTCGGATTCGACGGCGGTTATGCCCTGCGGCTGCCGCCCGGCGCGGTCGACACCGAACTGGCCGATCGGTACGCCGCCGAGGCCGAACGCGCCGC
>NZ_BDBQ01000069.1 GCF_001613065.1 Nocardia miyunensis NBRC 108239 | reverse complement strand
CGGCGGCGGGCGCCTCGTCGGCGGCGCCGATCACGCCCAACTCGCCGCCGACCTCGACGACGTCGTCCTCCTTGGCCACGATCTTGGTGAGCACTCCGGCGGCGGGCGAGGGGATCTCGGTGTCGACCTTGTCGGTGGACACCTCGAGCAGTGGCTCGTCGACCTCGACCGTGTCTCCTTCCTGCTTCAGCCACCTGGTCACGGTTCCCTCGGTGACACTCTCACCAAGGGCCGGCATCTGGACGGAGAAGGCCATGTCCGTTGACTCCTATAACTGCTCGACGGGTCTACAACAGTTGTCTCTCGGCGGGCGCCCGCCGCTGGTCGCGGCGGATGTCCGAGTCTATTCGGCAGGTGCGCCGGGCCCTCGGCAGTGCTGAGAACTCTGCCTCCGCGCCCTGACCGCACAGGCCGCCGACCGCCACCGAACATTCTGTGTGGCACCGGAGATCCGTGTGGGGTTCTTGTTCCGACTGTCCATCCTTGCACTCGCCGTCGAGGCGTGTAGCACAGGGCGGTCCGTGTCCGGCGGTCGCACCGTGCTGCCCGGCACTTTGCGGCGTGTCGCCGCGACGGCTGGCACTATCGATGAATCGGGTGAGTTCCGAACCCGATATGTCGGACAGGAGGTCGGCGGGGGATGGGTTTGCTGGATCGTTTCCGCCAGTCGGTGGATCGTGTCCGGGCGCCGGGTGGCGGGGGACCCGCGACCGATGCCCGGTACCTGGATGAGTGGGTGCGTTCCCACGTCGGCGTCGAGGCATACGTGGAGCCGAAGACGACGGTGACCGATGTCACGGTCGTACTCGTGGCGCACGACGGCGAATGGACCCGCCGGACGGTGGGAGCGCGAGGTGCGCAGCGTTTGTCCGGCCGTCTCGGCATCCCGGTGTACGACGTGCGCCGGACGGGCTACCCACAGCGCATGCGCGACTTCGACGCTCGCCGCCGCATCGAGCGCAAACGAGCCGCCGAACAAGAGCTGCTCGGCGACTAGCCCGGCGCGACGGGGCTCGCCGCGCTGTCGAACCGGCACCGGACGGACGGCTCGCAACGCCGGACATCCGCGCGAACCGTCCGTCATCGCGCTACTCCGCCGCGATATCGCCGAGTACGGCGACCAGCGTGCGGACCGGAACGCCGGTGCCGCCCTTGGGCACGTAGCCGAACGCGCCGCCGGTGTTGTAGGCCGGACCGGCGACGTCGAGATGGGCCCATTGCACGCCCTCGGCGACGAACTCCTTCAGGTACAGCCCGGCCACCAGCATGCCGCCGAAACGATGCGGGGAGACGTTGGCCAGATCGGCGATCTTGGAGTTGAGGTCCGCGCGCAGTTCGGCGGGAAGCGGCATGGCCCAGCCGTTCTCACCGGTCGCCTGCGACAGGCGCGCGACTCGGTCGCGGAACTCCTCGGTGCCCATGACGCCCGGGGTGCGGCTGCCCAGCGCCACAAGTTGCGCACCCGTCAGCGTGGCCACGTCGATCAGGTATTCGGGGTCGTCCTCGCAGGCCCGCACGATCGCGTCGGCGAGGATGAGCCGACCCTCGGCGTCGGTGTTGATCACCTCCACCGTGGTGCCGCCGTACTGGGTGAGCACATCGCCGGGACGTTGCGCGGTGGCCGAGGGCATGTTCTCCGCCATGGGGACCGTCGCCGTCACAGTGACGGGCAACTCCAGCCTGGCGGCCGCGATCGTGGCCGCGATGACCGCCGCGGCGCCGCCCATATCGGAGGTCATGTTCTCCATGTTGGCGGCGGGTTTGATCGAGATGCCGCCGGTGTCGAACGTGATGCCCTTGCCGACGAGTGCGACCTTCTTCGCACCGCCCGCGTAGGTGAGCCGGATCAGCCGCGGCGGGCGCGAGGAGCCCTGGCCGACGCCGACGATGCCGCCGTAACCCTTTGTGGCCAGGGCCTTTTCGTCCATGATCTCGACCTGGAGACCGGCCTGTTCGGCGAGAGCCTTCGCGCGCTCTGCGAACTCGGCCGGATAGAGGTGGCTGGGCGGGGTGTTGACGAAATCGCGGGCGAGGGCGACCGCCTCGGCCACCTGGACCGCGTGCCGCACGGCCGCGCTGTCGGCGGGATCGGATACCAGCAGATCGACCCGCGCGAGGGGTCCCTCCTCCGGCTTGGGCGCGGACTTCTCGGACCGGAACGCGGTGAAGGAGTACGCGCCGAGGAAGAATCCCTCGGCGGCCGGGGCCGGTCCGGGTTCCAGGCGAGACAGGGTGCTGGCCGCCCGCCGCACACCGCTCAGCGCGCGAGCCGCGACGCCCGCGGAGCGGCGCACCTGCTCGGCATCGATACCGTCCGGTGCGCCGAGGCCGACCGCGAGCACGCTGGTGACGCCGGTCAGGCCCGCCGGAGCGGGGATACGGGTGAGCTCCTCGCTCGCACCCTTCGCGCCGACCGCGCGCAGGCTCTCCAGCACCGCGGTGAGCGCCTCGGCGCCGACCGCGCGGATGACGACCTCGTCGTCACTCCCGGCGAGGGCCGGACCGTCCTCGCCACCGATGACTCCGAGAACCAGCACATCGGTATCGGGGCTGAGGGAATCGACCAGATCCACATCCGGTCCGAGTGAGCGATCTGCAGCAGCTGTCATGCGAAACAGGCTACTGGCCATCGACGCCGTGTCACGGCAGTGGAGCCGGGCCGCACCCCGTCCGTGGAAACGCACTCGAAATAGTTGCTGCAGCGGGTGCGGATCCACGGACGGGGTGCGGGTATTCGGCGGGTACGCACGAGGTGAGATCCGGCGGCTAGGGTTGGCCCGGTGAACGACGCGAACCTGCTGCGAGGGCCGATCCACGAGGCGCACGTCGAACTGGGGGCGACCTTCGCGCCCTTCGGCGGCTGGGAGATGCCGGTGTCCTATGCCGGGACGGTGGCCGAGCACACGGCGGTCCGCACGACCGTCGGCGTATTCGACGTGAGCCATCTCGGCAAGGCCACCGTGTCGGGTCCGGGCGCGGCGGAGTTCGTCAATTCGGCGCTGACCAACGATCTGCGGCGGATCCGGCCGGGCAAGGCGCAGTACACCCTGTGCTGTACGCCCGAGGGCGGCGTGATCGACGACCTGATCGCTTATTACGTCGCCGACGACGAGATCTTCCTGGTGCCCAACGCGGCCAACACCGCCGCGGTGGTCGCCGCGCTGCGTGAGTCCGCGCCCGAGGGGATCACCGTCACCGACGAACATCGCGGCTATGCCGTGTTCGCGGTTCAGGGACCCGAATCGGCGCGGGTCCTGGCCGCGCTCGGGCTCCCGACCGAGATGGAGTACATGGCCTACGCCGACGCGGAATGGGACGGCCGCCAGGTGCGGGTATGCCGCACCGGCTACACCGGCGAGCACGGGTACGAGCTGCTGCCGCGCTGGGCCGACGCCGAGGCGCTGTTCCGGGAGCTGGTGAAGCAGGTGCGGGCGGCCGGGGGCGAGCCCGCTGGCCTGGGCGCGCGCGACACCCTGCGCACCGAGATGGGCTATCCCCTGCACGGACACGAACTGGCACTGGACATTTCGCCGGTGCAGGCGCGCGCCGGATGGGCCGTCGGCTGGAAGAAGCCGGAATTCTGGGGAAAATCCGCACTGGAACAGGAGAAGTCGGCCGGACCGCGCCGAATCCTGTTGGGGCTCAAAGCTCTCGACCGTGGCGTGTTGAGACAGGGGCAGTCCGTGCTGCGCGGCGACGAGGTGATCGGTGAAACCACCTCCGGCACCTTCTCGCCCACCCTCAAGATCGGTATCGCGCTGGCTCTGCTCGATACCGCCGCGGCCCTCGAGCCCGGCGACGAGGTCGAGGTCGACGTGCGCGGCCGCCGCTTGCGCGTGCAGGTCGTCCGCCCGCCCTTCGTCACCCCGCACACATCCTGACCAGGGCTGATATCGGATGTGCGCACGGTTCGAAAACGTCTGCCCGCGCGGCTGAGAGCGTCGGCTCGAATTCCTTCGCGGCCGACGCGGCGTTCCGGCACGGTTCGAACGGGTCGGCGCGACGCCGGCCGTCGATGGCGACGGCAGTGCGGCTCAGCGTTATCGGACGGGTCGTTCCGAGCAGGTTCGTAGCGGGTGGATGTGGGCATGCCGACAGCTGTGTGGAGGTGCCTCCGCCCGGGGCATATCGGTGTGCTCGTTAGGCAGTGTGCCCAACCACTGACCTGTCGGAACACCGGGAATTGAGCAGTGCGCCCAGCGACCCGGAGCCGACCGGGGCGCACGAATGGTGGGTCGAAAGAGACGGACTCCGTTACAGCTAGGATCGGATCATGACCGCTGCCGCACAGTTCACCCGAATTCCGCATCCAGCGCCCAGTTCGGCGCAGCGACGGCAGGAGATCTTGGCGGCACCCGGATTCGGGCGCTACTTCACCGACCACATGGTGTCGATCGACTACGCCGACGGCCAGTGGACCGATGCGCGGGTCGAGCCGTACGCGCCGCTGTCGATGGATCCGGCGACGATGGTGTTCCACTACGGGCAGGCGATCTTCGAGGGCCTCAAGGCATACCGGCAGGGTGACGGCAGCATCGCGACGTTCCGCATCGATGCGAATGCCGCACGCTTCCAACGGTCTTCGCGACGCATGGCGATGGCCGAACTGCCCGAGGAACTGTTCATCGAATCGGTACGGCAACTGCTCGAGGTCGACGCGGACTGGGTGCCGGCCGCCGGTGGCGAGGATTCGCTGTACCTGCGGCCGTTCCTGTTCGCGACCGAGTCGGGGCTGGGCGTCAAGCCCGCCGGAGCGTACAAGTACCTGCTGCTGGGCTCGCCCGCGGGCGCGTACTTCCCGCGCGGCCTCAAGCCGGTGCGAGTGTGGCTGTCCACCGAATACGTCCGGGCCGCGCCCGGCGGCACCGGCGAGGCGAAGGTGGCGGGTAACTACGCGGCCTCGCTGCTGGCGCAGAAGCAGGCCAGTGAGCAGGGCTGTGACCAGGTGGTCTGGCTCGACGCGTGCGATCACCGCTACGTCGAGGAGATGGGCACCAACAACCTGTTCTTCGTCTTCGGCTCGGGCTCGCAGGCGCGGCTGGTGACACCGGAACTGTCCGGTTCGCTGCTGCCGGGCATCACTCGCGACTCACTGCTGACGCTGGCCGCGGACGCCGGATACGAGGTGGAGCAGCGCCGGGTCTCGGTCGAGGAATGGCGCAAGGGCGCCGAATCCGGTGAGATCACAGAGGTTTTCGGCTGCGGAACCGCGGCCGTGGTCATCCCGGTCGCCTCCGTCCGCTCGGCCGACGGTGAGTTCACCATCGGGGACGGGGAGCCCGGCGAGGTCACCATGGCGCTGCGTGACACGCTCACCGGCATTCAGCGCGGCACCTTCGCCGACATCCACGGCTGGATGCGCGCACTGGCCTGATCAGCCGGGCATCAACATCTGCCACTGTTCGAGGGTCTGCGGGCGCATGACGTAGTTCTTCTCGCGGACCTCGGACAGCGCCGCGCTGGGCTCCTGGGCGTACCAGTGCCCGGGATAAACCACCGGATCGCCGGATAGCTCCGCTAGATGACGCAGGCTGCGGAACATCGACTCCGAATCCCCACCCGGGAAATCGGTGCGTCCGCAACCCTCCACGAACAGCGTGTCACCCGCGACGAGCCGATCCTCGAACAGGAAGCACATGCTGCCGGGGGTGTGCCCGGGAGTGTGTAGCAGTTCGATGTCGAAGCTGCCGACGCGGACCTTGTCGCCGTGCTCGTGCCCGGTCAGTTCGCTGGGCGCGATCTCGGTGACGTTGGCCACCCACGGCAGCTCCTGCTGATGCACGTGCACCGGAACCTGCACCCGCTCGAGTAGTTCGCGCACCCCGTGCAGGGTGAATCCCATCATCGTGCCGCCGACGTGGTCGGGATGGTGATGGGTGGCCAGCACCCCGGTCAGCCGCAGTCCGTCGCTCTCGGCGATATTCACCAGATCGCCCGCCGCATACGCAGGATCCACGACAACGCAGTCGCCGGTCTCACGGTCGCCGATCAGATACGCGAAGTTTCGCATCTGGGTGGCGATCGGATCGCCCACAGCCCAGTCGCGTCCGGCGAGTAGCTGACGGAAGTACAAACGGTCGGATCCCATATGAACCACCCTATTGCCAGTCGGCGAACTCCACGCATCCGGCCGTATTGTGAACGATCACGGTGCTGTCGGCTCACAGGCATCGCAGTACACACCGTGGGCCGGATCGGTCGCGAGAATTGCGCGGCACAACCCACGGGGTGGGTGATTCGCCTTGGGGCGGAACGGTTTCCGCTTGTGGTCGGAGTGCGGCTCAGCTCAAGAGGGCGGCGATGTCCGTGGCGGCCTCGGCACCGTAGGCCGCACCGATCCGCTCGAGCGCCTGCTCGCGATCGAGGGTCCACTCCTGGGTTCCGACGGTCTCCAGCACCAGCACGGCGATCAGCGATCCCAGCTGTGCGGAGCGCTCCAGACTCAGTCCGCCGGTGTGTCCGGTGAGGAATCCGGCCCGGAACGCGTCGCCGACGCCGGTCGGGTCGACCTTCGAAAGTTCCGGCACCACTTCGACATTCACCTCGACCCCGTCGGGATCGACGATCACCACGCCCTTCGCGCCGAGGGTGGTGACCCGGATACCGACGCGACGGCCGATCTCCTCGGGAGTCAGGCCCGTCTTCTGCAGCAGCAGACCCCACTCGTACTCGTTGGTGAAAAGGTATGCGGCACCGTCGATCAGGTCCAGCGCCTGCTCGCTGTCGAGCCGGGCGAGTTGCTGGGAGGGATCGGCGGCGAAGGCGATACCCAGTTCGCGGCACTGCCGGGTGTGGCGAACCATCGCGTCGGGATCGTTGGCGCCCACCAGAACCAGATCCAGCGTGTGGTTCTCGGCGAGATCGGCGATCGAGATGTCGCGGGCCTCGCTCATCGCGCCCGGATAGAACGAGGCGATCTGGGCCATCGTCTCGTCGGTGGTGCACACGAACCGCGCGGTGTGGGCGGTCTGCGAGATCCGCACGCCCGAGCAGTCGACGCCGTTGCCCTCCAACCAGTTCCGGTAATCACCGAAGTCCGCGCCGACCGCGCCGACGAGCAGCGGGTCGCGGCGCAGCAGACCCATCGCGTAGGCGATGTTTCCGGCGACGCCGCCGCGGCGGATGACCAGATCGTCGACGAGGAAACTCAGCGATACGTGTTGCAGCTGATCGGCGAGCAGCACATCGGAGAACTTCCCCGGAAAACGCATCAGATGGTCTGTCGCGATGGATGCGGACACTGCGATGGTCACGAAAACCCGGTCCTTCACTGTCGAGGCGAGATCAGCCTTCACCGTACCGCGTGATGATCACCAGTGGTAAGGATGAACAGACATGACACCGGCGCGGAACCCGAACGAGTTCCGCGCCGAGGGGTGGATATCAGTTGAAGCTGTCGCCGCAGGCGCAGGAGCCGGTGGCGTTCGGGTTGTCGATGGTGAAACCCTGCTTCTCGATGGTGTCGACGAAGTCGATCGCGGCGCCCTCCACGTAGGGGGCGCTCATCCGGTCCACGGCCAGCTTCACACCGCCGAACTCGACGACCAGATCGCCGTCGAGGGCGCGATCGTCGAAGAAGAGCTGATAGCGCAGGCCGGCACAGCCACCCGGCTGAACGGCGATACGCAGCGAGAGATCGTCGCGGCCCTCCTGATCGAGCAGCGCCTTGGCCTTGGACGCGGCGGCATCGGTCAGTGTCACACCGTGGGTGGTGGTCTCGTTCTGCACAGTCATGAACTCTCCTAGGGACCTGTGTTCAACCCGTAACAGCGCACGGCTCGTAAGCGGTCAACGTCACCCCGTGGGTGTCTATTCCAATCTTGCCACTCCGACGCGGGTGCTGTGTCCGCGCACCCCGGAAATGCCGGGTTACCGGGGGCTGAACGGTGTGGTATGAGTTGTGACACAACAATCTGGGTGTACCGCATTTCCTGGGGGATACCCTATCCAATAGCCTGGTCGGCGTGAAGTTCCTCCGCCGCGGCGATGCAGCCGGCAGTAAAGACCTCGCCGAGAACGCCCCGGCCGCCGAGACGGGCGCGTCGACCGCGCCTGTCACGGCCACCGCTGGTAAGGGTCGTCCGACCCCCAAGCGGCGGGATGCCGAGGGTAAGCGTCGTGGCCCGGTGGCCCCCGCACCCATGACGCAGAAGGAAGCGCGCGCCCGGCGCAAGGCCACGCGGGGTACGAAGGCCGACCGCAAGGCCGCTTCCGCCGAGCGTCGTGCCGCCGCCGCCGATCGGCGCGCCCGCATGGCGGCGGGTGAGGATCAGTACCTGCCGCCGCGCGATCGCGGTCCGGTCCGCGCCTACGTGCGCGATCTGGTCGACGCCCGCCGCAATCTGGTGGGTCTGTTCATGCCGCTGGCGCTGCTGCTGATCGTGGCGATGTTCCTGAATCCGGCGGTGCAGATCTACGTCACGCTGGCCATGCTGGTGATGATGGTGTTCATGGCCGGTGAGGGCGTCGTGCTCGGCCGCATCATCAACCGCCGGGTGCGTGAGCGTTTCCCCGCGAGCACGAATTCGTCGTTGCAGCTGGGCTGGTACGCATTCGTGCGCGCCTCGCAGATCCGGCGGATGCGGATGCCCAAGCCGCGGGTCAATCCGGGCGACAGCGTCTGATCCCGATCCGGGTCGACCTGGACCCGTTCGGTGCGACTCATGGGCAGCTGCGGTCAGCCGCACCGCCCGGTTCTGTCCGGCACGGATCGCGTCTGAAGAGTTGAACGTTCTCCGCGAGGGTGATTCGTATATCGGCTGGTTCGTCGTGCGTGCGGCGGATCCGGCAGTGTGACTATCCGGATCCGATCGGATCAGTCCGGTGGACGGGCGGGGAACTGCGCGCTGTGGCCTTCGGTCGATCGCATCGAACGAGCTCGAATTCCGAATGCGCTCAGCCGTGTTCGCGGATGTTGTTGGTTGTGCTGAGCAGGATCCCGAAACGCGCCGTGTCCTCGGGCTGGATTCCGGTGCGTTCGGGGGGTTGCGGGATGAATGTGCAGAGCTGGCTGGTCAATTCGCCGACAACGGTCCAGGTTCGGTGCAGTCGTTCGCGAATGGTCATGGCGTGCCTGCCTTTCAGCGGGGCTCGCGGACGCCGATGATGGCGCGCAGTTCGTGGTCGATCCGGGCGGCGTCGCGGTCGACGACATCCGATGATCCGGTGGGGTGTGCACCGGTCCGGTAGTTGAGGTAGGCCGACAGTGCGGCGATGACCAGGAGGAACAGTACGAAAATAGCCATGGCAGTAATTTTGTGCTCATGCACTTGCCGCCAACAGTGGCGGTAACGACATACTTCATCAATATTCAGCCACGTACACTGATGGGGTGCTCTCCAAGGTCGCCGTCGTGCTCAACGAACATCTCGCCATGTTCGAATTCGGGGTCGTCTGTGAGGTTTTCGGACTGGACCGCCGCGAGGACGGACTACCGCTGTTCGATTTCCGGGTGTGCGGCGCGCAGGCCGGACGGCCGCTGGCGTCGAGTTCGCCCGGTATCACCGTCACCCCGCAGTACGGCCTGGACGAGTTGCGCGGTGCGGACCTGGTCGCCGTTCCGGCCTTCCCGTTCGCATCGGGGGCGGGGTTCGATCCCGCTGTGGTGCAGGCGGTTCGCGATGCGGCGGCGGCCGGGGCGATCGTGCTCACGGTGTGTTCCGGCGCATTCCTGGCCGGTGCGGCCGGACTGCTCGACGGGCGGACCTGCACCACGCACTGGCGGTACGTGGATCAGCTCGCCGAGATGTATCCCGAGGCCACGGTCGACCCGGACGTGCTGTTCGTCGACGAGGGCTCGGTGATCACCAGTGCGGGCACCGCGGCCGGAATCGACGCCTGCCTGCATCTGGTCCGCCGGGAACTGGGCAGCGGCGTGGCCAACAAGATCGCCCGCCGCATGGTGGTGCCGCCGCAGCGCGACGGCGGGCAGCGGCAGTTCATCGAACGTCCCGTCCCCGACTGTGATTCGGACAGTCTGGGGGACACCATGCGCTGGATGAACGAAAATCTCGAACTGCCGCACTCCGTGGAGGATCTGGCCTCCCGCTCGGCCATGTCGACGCGCACCTTCGCCCGCCGCTTCGCCGCCGAGGCCGGGACGACACCGGTGAAATGGCTGACCTCGCAACGCATTCTGCTGGCCAAGCAGCTGCTGGAGGAATCCGCGCTGGATCTCGAGACCATCGCGGGCCGCTGCGGGTTCGGCTCCGGAGCCCTGTTGCGGCACCACTTCCAGCGTCAGGTCGGGATCGCGCCCACCGAATATCGTCGTCGCTTCGGATCCTGAGTCCCGCGCCGGGGCGGTTTCACTCCTCGCCGGAGAAGCGTTCCCAGGCGGATTGCCGGGTGATGTCGAGCGCGCCGCCGATGCGGGCCCAGGTGACCTTGCGGCGGCGCAACTCCTGAACCCAGTCGCGCAGATTCTCCTCCACCTGACCGGCGACCGCCGCCACCCGCGGAATGTGCTGGAGCATTTCGTCGTCCGACATCGCCTCCCATATCTGCAGGGGAGCGGGGGTGTCGGAGGCGCGGCGATTCTCCGTGATGGTCGCGGCCAGTCCGATGCATTCGTCGCAGATGTGCACGCCGGGACCGGCGACGAGAGTGCTCACCTCGGTGGCGGCCTTGCCGCAGAAGGAGCATCGGGGTGGTGCGGGTGTCGGTGCGGTCATCGAGCCCTCCTCGGGACGGGAACATCTTGTCAGGTATTGCCTGACAACAGTATGGATCTGTCAGGCGAATCCTGACAAGAGGTCTGGGGATCCGTGCGTGGTGCCGGTGCGCGCATGTCGTGGTGAGGAGGTGATTGGTACCGTTCTGGCGTGTTGAACGATGCTTCGAGGCAGCGCCCGCTCCGGACGCTGGTACTCGGTGGGACACGGTCCGGGAAATCGGCCTTCGCCGAGGAACTGGCCGGTCGAGCCGGTCCCGTCCGGTATGTCGCGACCGCCGCGGTGGATCCCGCCGACGGTGATTTCGCCGACCGGGTGGCGGCGCATCGGGAGCGGCGGCCCGCGGACTGGCAGGTCGTCGAGGGCGATCCGGTCCGGGCGCTGGCCGAGCCGACGCCGATGACGCTGATCGATGATCTGGGCACCTGGCTGACCGGGCGGATCGATGCGCGGGCGGCATGGGAGTCGCCGCGCGGGACCGTCGCGCCCGATGTCGCGGAGTTGGTCGCGGCGATCGCCGGATACGAGCAGCCGCTGGTCATCGTGAGTCCCGAGACCGGGTTGGGCGTGCTGCCGGGTACGCGGTCCGGGCGGTTGTTCGCCGATGAGATCGGATCGCTCAACCAGCGGGTGGCGGCGTTGTGTGACGAGGTGTACCTCGTTGTCGCGGGTGTTCCGGTGCGGGTCCGCGAGGCTGAAAATGCCACTGCGGCAGTGACTTCGGTCGTGCCCGGCACGCAGCAGGCCGGGGACGCGGCGCAGAGCGGGGTCGCGACGCAGGACGAGGTGACTGCGCAGAGCCGGGCGACCGCGCAGAGCGGGTCCATCGCGCCGCACGGGGGCCCTGCGCAGGACGAGACCGCTGCGCAGGGTGCGGCAGCGCTGGCTGCCGGAGACGCGGCGGGGTCCGGTGTAGCGGAGCAGGATTCGGGAAACGGTTCGGTCGCAATACCTCCCGCGATTCCCGGCGCTGCCGATCCGATGTACGACCTGTCCGGTGCGGCGCCGGTTTTCGGGATCGTCGCGCCGCCGGATCAGCACGTCCGGGTGCAGGCGCAGGAACGGCAGTCGCAGTTGACCAAGCCCGCGGGTGCGCTGGGGCGGCTGGAGACGCTGGGCAACTGGGTCGCCGCATGTCAGGGGACCTGCCCGCCGCGGCAGTTCGAGCGGGCCCGGATCGTGGTGTTCGCGGGCGATCACGGCATTGCGCGGCACGGGGTTTCGGCCTATCCGAGTGAGGTCACCGTCCAGATGGTGGCCAATATCCTGGCGGGCGGCGCGGCGGTGAACGCCCTGGCTCGGCTAGCGGACGCGACCGTGCGCGTGGTGGACATCGCCGTCGACGCCGATACCGATCCGGCGGTCTCGGCGCACAAGGTGCGACGGGCGAGCGGGGCCATCGACCGCGAGGACGCGCTGACCGAGGCGCAGGTGAACGCCGCGCTGGCGGCCGGGCGCGCGATCGCCGACGAGGAGATCGACGGCGGTGCGGATCTGCTGATCGCCGGTGATATGGGCATCGGGAACACCACGCCCGCAACGGTTCTGATCGCCGCGCTCACCGATACCGAACCGGTGCTGGCCGTCGGCCGAGGCACCGGCGTCGACGATGCGGGCTGGATGCGCAAGGCGGCCGCGATCCGCGACGCCATGTGGCGGGCCCGTCCGCATCTGAAGGATCCGGTCGCCCTGCTGCGGGTCGCGGGTGGCGCGGATCTGGCCGCGATGGCCGGATATCTCGCGCAGGCCGCGGTGCGCCGCACGCCGGTGATCCTGGACGGCGTGGTCGTCACCGCCGCCGCCCTGCTCGCCGACGCGCTCGCGCCGGGAGCGTCGGCATGGTGGGTCGCGGGCCATCGCTCGACCGAGCCCGCCCACCGCGCCGCCCTCACCAAACTCGGCCTGGAACCCCTGGTGGATATGGAGATGCGCCTCGGCGAGGGTTCCGGCGCGGTCACCGCCCTGCCCATCCTGCGCGGCGCGGTCGCCGCCCTCACGGAAATGGCCACCTTCGGCGAGGCCGGAGTCAGCACCGCCGACGACACCGCCCCCGCCGCGCCCTGATCGACACCGGCCGATGACCCCCGTCGAATCCTGCTCCCTGCCGCCGACCTGCGGCAGGCCCGGGGCGGGCCGCGTTGTCCGGCCGGAAACGCCTGTTGCACGGGCAATCCGACCGGATGAGCAGTGGACGCCGCTGTGCTCGGACGACCATGTCGTCCGGCGGCCGGAGTGGTCTGCTGTGTCGAGGAGCCGACTGAACGTGCGCGGGGCGTGGTTGTGCTCGGCACCCCGTGTTGTCCGGCGGAAATCGTCTGCTGTGCAGGTGATCAGTCCGAATGAGCGGTGGATGTCGTCGCGCTCGGCGGGGTATGTGGTTGTTCCGGTTGTTCGATGGGGTCCGGTGCGCGCGGGCGGTGTCCCGTCGTGGCGGAGGAATCGTTCTCTGGATGAGAAGGGTTGCCGGTGAACGGGATTCGGCTGGCGTTCTCGTGGTTGACGGTGCTGCCCGTGGCCGGGCCCGGTGAGGTGGATCGGCGGGTTGCGGCTCGGGCCATCGCGATGGCTCCGGTGGTGGGGATCGTGCTGGGGGCCGGGGCGGCCGGGTTGATGTGGCTGTTGGCTACTGCGGGAACGAGTTTCGCGGTGGCCGGGTTGGTCACGGTGGGGGCGCTCGCGTTGAGCACGCGGGGGATGCATTTGGACGGGTTGGCCGACACCTTCGACGGGCTCGGCAGTTACGGGCCGCCCGAACGTGCGCGGGAGATCATGAAAAGCGGCGGGGCGGGGCCGTTCGGTGTTGCCGCGGCGATATTCGCCATCGGTGCTCAGGCGTTCTCGTGTGCGTCACTGGCCGGATCGGGGCGGTGGCAGGCCATCGCGGCGGCGGTGGTGATCGGGCGGGTCGCGGTGGTGCTGGCCTGTCGCCGCGGCTACGAACCCGCCCCCGGTTCGGGATTCGGGGCGCTGGTCGCCGGGACGCAATCGCCGCGGATCGCCCTGCCGTGGGCCGTGATCGCCCTCGCCGCGGGGTTTTTCGCCGTCCCGGGCCGATGGTGGCTCGGTATCCTGGCCGTCGCGGTGGGCCTGGTCGCCGCCGGAATCCTGGTCCGCCACTGCGTCGCACGGTTCGGCGGACTCAACGGCGACGTCCTCGGCGCCGCGCTGGAGGTGAGTACCACGCTCACGCTCGTCGTCGCCACCTTCGGCAGTCGCTGATGGCGCATCGAAACACAGTGTGCCCGTTCGACTCTCGAATGATCCCGCAATCGGTTGCAACCACCACACCCGTGGAGCCGGAGGTGCCGGGTGGCTGACGCCGTCGCGGGTCGCGTCGCGGTGGATTCCTGCCCGACCGGGGCGAGGACGCGCCGACTGCCGCTCGCCGCCGCGGGCGGAGACCGAGGGCCGCGGTCAGCGGTCCGAGCGGGGGCGAGTCAGGGTGAAGTGATCGACGACCTTCAGGGTGTTGGTGGGCCCGGTGAGGGCGTAGTAGATGGCCTTCATGGTGGTGATGCCGCCCGGTTCGCCGGGGTCGACATCGAAGGCGCAGAAACCGTAAGGGTGTTCGGAATCCTTGAAGGCCGACCAGGGGGCCTGCTCCTGGATGTACACGGGCGTCTTCTTACCGGTGCCGGAGTCCGTCGCACCGACCGCGGTGACGACGCGGCACTGCTCGCCGGGGAAGAACATGGCGTTGGACGGTGCGGAGGTCCCGCCGCCGCCGATCACCAGATGCACCGTGCCCTTGCTGGTATCGATGACATCGGTACGGGTGTCCGCCGGTTTCGGTGTGAGGGTGTCGGTGCCCAGAACGCCGCGGACCGGATGGGAACGCTCGTAATGGTGTTCGTGCCCGGCCAGCACCAGATCGACCTGGTATTTGTCGAACAGCGGCAACCATTCCTGCCGGATCCCCAGATCGGCCCCGTTGAACTTGTCGGCCGAGGAGATCGCGGTCTGGTGCATGAACACCACCACCCAGTCGATGCCTCGATCCGCGCGCGCCGTCGCCAATTCGGCCTCGAGCCAACGCTTCTGGGCGCCCCCGGAATAGCCGCGCACATAACTGTTGCCCGCGTCCTGATAGCAGATGTCGTCGTTGGCCAGGGCGATGACGCGCACTCCGCCGACGGTGAACGAGTACCACAGACCTCGCGTGAGATCCTCGCCGCCCGCATCGGGCACGGTGAAATACGTTTGGAACGCCTGATATCCGATCGGCCCGTTGCCGAGTTCGTTCTCGTGATTGCCGGGTGCGGGCATCCACGGGCGGTAGCGGGCCGAGCGAGAGTTGTTGGCCCACCAGTCGTTCCAGGTGCGGATGCGATCGGTGGCCAGATTGGCGTAGCACAGATCGCCGTTGACCAGATTGAACAGCGGAGCGACACGCTCGATTCCGGCGGTGACGTCACCGGCGAACGGCGAGCCGAGATTGTCGTTGACGTACGCGCCGTTGACCAATTTGCCCAGCGTCGGCGTGCCCTGATCACCGAAACTCGTGAACCGGAACGCCGCCCGCCCGCTGGGCGCGGTGCGCAGCGTGCCCAATTCGGGCGGTGCGCCGTCGTGACCCGCGGCGTAGACGTAGTCGGTATCGGGGGACAGGCCGGTCAGCCGCACATGATGGGCGGTGATCTCGACCCCGGACTTGCCGTCCCGATACGTGCGGGTCTGCGCGGGCACGGTCGTGCCGAATCCCGCGGCGGCGGTGCCGTACCGCACCACCGGATTGCGTACCGAATCGGTCGTGTACCAGGAGATGACCGCTTCGTGCGCCGCGTCGGCCCCGAACTGCAAGTGCAGGCCCGAGACGTGCGGTGCCGCGGTGCCGTCCGCGCTCATGACCAGATCGGGTGTGCGCGGCCAGATCTCGGCGGCCCGAGTTTCGCCGTTGCCGCGCAGCGCGGTAGCCGCGCCCGCTCCGACCGCCAGCCCGGCGACCGCGGCGCCGGCCGACGCGCCGAACAGACGTCGTCGGCTGACGCCCTGGTTCGTGGCCTGCGGCGCCGCGTCCGGCGCGGTCTCGTCGCTGCTGGGGCCCGGGTTCTCCGCCATGCGTTCCACCTAACTCCGGTCCGGTGCTGGTGAGGCTACGACGCGGCGAATACCAGGTGAACCGGCGAGGCGTTCGGACCGGGTTTCCGTACGAGCCCGGCCCTCGATCGTGGTGGCGACGCTCGGCCCCCCGATTCTTCATGCTGATCGGGGGATGTCGCACGGCTCGGCGGACCGGTCGATCAGCGACCGTTACAGGCGCACCGGGTAGGTGGGCTCCTCGATGGCGGGCTTGATGCGGTCCTCGACGAAGATGCCGTGCCAGACCATGAACACCAGCACCGTCCACAGCCGGCGGCTGTGATCCACCGTGCCGGTGCGGTGCGCGGTGAGCATCGCGGTGACCGCGGCCTTGTCCAGCAGATGGTCGGTCTGCGATTCGGCGATCTGCTGTGCGGCCCAGTCGTACAGCTCCGGACCGCGCAGCCAGTGCCGCAGCGGCACCGGGAAGCCCAGCTTCGGGCGGTGCAGCACATGCGGCGGCACGATCTCCTCGAGCGCCCGGCGCAGGGCGTACTTGGTGGTCTCGGAGGTGATCTTCTGCTCGTACGGTAGCTGTTCGGCGATCGCGAACACCTCGGGATCCAGGAACGGCACCCGCAACTCGAGGGAGTTCGCCATGGTCATCTTGTCGGCCTTGACCAGGATGTCCCCGCGCAGCCAGGTGAACAGGTCCAGATGCTGCATCCGCGCCACCGGATCCCAGCCGCGCGAGCGGGCGTAGATCGGCGCGGTGACGTCCTGGTGGGTCCATTCGGGCCGGAAGTCACGCAGCACCGCGCGCAACTGGGCGTCGCTGAAACTGCGCGCGTTGCCGTAGTACCGCTGCTCGAGGGTGAGGGATCCGCGATGCAGCAGGCTCTTGCCCCGGGTGCCCTCGGGAATCCGGTCGGACAGCTTGCCCAGCAGCCGCCGCGCAGCGCCCGGCAGATACTCGAAAGGCTTGAGCGACAACGGTTCCCGGTAGATGGTGTAGCCGCCGAACAACTCGTCCGCGCCCTCGCCCGAGAGCACCACCTTGACGTGCTTGCGGGCCTCCTTGGCCACGAAGTACAGCGGCACCAGCGCCGGATCCGCGACCGGATCGTCCAGGTACCAGACGATTTCGGGGATCGCCCCGGCGAAATCCTCCGGGCTGACCGTCCGGATGAAATGCTTCGCGCCGATCGCGTCGGCGGTCTCGGCGGCCACGTCGGCCTCGGAGTAGCCCTCGCGTTCGAACGCCGAGGTGAAGGTGAGCAGGTTCGGGTTGTGCTGGATCGCCAGCGCGGCGGTGGCGGTGGAGTCGATGCCGCCGGACAGGAACGCGCCGACCGTCACGTCCGCGCGCATATGTTTGGCGACCGAATCCCGCAGGACCTCGGAGATCTCCCGATACCGAGACTCGGCGCTGTCCGGCGCGAACGGCCGCACCCGGAACTTCGGTTCGAAATAGCGGGTGATCTTCGGCTGCTCACCCGGCGTCAGCGTCGCGTAGCAGCCGGACTCCAGGCGCCGGACATCCGCGTGCAGCGTCTCGGGCTCGGGCACGTACTGCAGCACGGTGTAGTGCTCGACCGCGCGCACATCGATCGACCGGGACAGCCCCAGCGGTTCGAGCAGCTCGAGCAGGCTCTTCTTCTCGCTCGCGTACGCGGTGCCACCCGGCCCGGTCGCGACGAACAGCGGTTTGATGCCGAACCGGTCGCGCGCGATGACCAGCTGCCGGGTCTCGGTATCCCAGATCGCGAAGGCGAACATGCCGCGCAACCGGGAGAACGCCTCGGTGCCCCAGTAGTGGTACGCCGCGACGATGGACTCGCCGTCGCCCTCGGTGCGGAACCGCGCGTCGTGCTCGGCGCTGAGCTGCTCGCGCAGCTCGAGGTAGTTATAGATCTCCCCGTTGAACGCCAGCGCGTACCGCTCCGGATTCTCCGGCGGCCCCCAGCGCAGCGGCTGGTGCGAATGTTCGATATCGATGATCGACAGGCGGTTGAAGCCCAGGATTATGTGCTCGTCGTGCCAGGTACCGCGCTCATCGGGCCCCCGGTGACGTCCACATTGCAGCGCCTCGTACACCTGATGCACGACCTCGTCGGTCGCCACATCGGCGGTCAGAAATCCGAGCAGGCCACACACGGCGTGAGGAACCTCATTTCCGGGATCGGGGGTAGGGCGGGCAGCAGATCGAAACCCAGTCCGCGAGTATGCCGTACCGCGGAATGATTCCGGAATCATTCTGCCTCGAATCGGCATCCCCCGCCCCCGGGAGTGGTGTCATACATGGAGGATTCCGTGGTAGAGGCGGGCCCTACCCGCCGGTATCGTTCGGGTCGCGGCATCCAGTAGGGTCCGCAACGCCGTAACCTCGGTCGAAAGTCGACCGGTCGAACCGGTCTACGTCGCAGTCTCCCTCTTCGGAGTGTCGAATCCGACCCGCGCACAACGCGGTACCCGGTTTGGTCTACGCTGCGTAGTACTCGGGAACTCCCGAGGTCGACCGCGCGTTTGCGCGGTCTGCCGGTGAGTTTTCCGAACGTGCTGAAAATGTGCCGTCCGGCCCACCCGGGCGGCGCCGAGTCGGATGGACGACCAGGAAGGCGTTGAGCGTGGCGCACAAGGCGAGCGAAGCGATAGGGGCGCGGCCCGACGGGGGCGCTACCTCCGGCGGACGAGGCCGCATGCTTCGGCGGGCCGGGCTGGCGGTGTCCCTGGGGATCACTGTCATCGCCGTATCCGGCTGCTCGATCGACAACCCCGTGCTGCGGTTCGGGTGGCCCTCGGGTGTCACCCCGCAGGGGACCAAGATGCGGGAGCTGTGGACCTGGTCGGTCATCGCCGCGCTGGCGATGGGTGTGCTGGTGTGGGGTCTGACGTTCTGGACCGTCACCTTCCACCGCAAGAAGCCGAACTCCCCGGAGTTCCCCCGCCAGACCGGGTACAACGTGCCGCTGGAGCTGACCTACACCGCGATTCCGTTCGTGATCATCGCGGTGTTGTTCTACTTCACCGTCGTCGTGCAGAACTACGTGGCCGAGAAGGTGTCCAATCCGAACGTGGTCGTGGATGTGACCGCGTTCCAGTGGAACTGGAAGTTCGGCTACCAGAAGGTCGATCAGAACGGCCAGGTCTACGACGGTGTCGACCACACCCGTCAGGGCCTGGACCAGCAGATCATCGACGAGTACAAGGAGCGCCGCAAGGACGGCCACGCGCAGCCCGGCCCGGACCACGGCCTGCCCGGCAACGACATCAGCTACCTGCACTACGACAAGGTCGAGACCGTCGGTTCCAGCACCGAGGTTCCGGTGCTGGTCCTGCCGACCAACCGGGTCATCGAGTTCCAGCTCGCCTCGGCCGACGTCATCCACTCCTTCTGGGTGCCGGAGTTCCTGTTCAAGCGCGACGTGATGCCGGATCCGAAGGAGAACCACTCCGACAACATCTTCCAGATCTCCAAGATCGAGAAGGAAGGCGCCTTCGTCGGCCGGTGCGCGGAGATGTGCGGTACGTACCATTCGATGATGAACTTCGAGGTCCGGGCGGTGACGCCGGAGAAGTTCGACAAGTACATGGCCGACCGCGAGGCCGGGAAGACCAATGCCGAGGCGCTGGCCGACATCGGCGAGTCGCCGGTGGCGGTGTCCACGCACCCGTTCAACACCGACCGCACCCTGCGTTCGGCGACCGAGGCCCAGCAGAGCAACTGAGGACTGAACTGACATGAAGGTCGAAGCACGCATCTTCGAGCTGCTCACGGTGTTCTTCATCATCGTGGCCGTCATCTACGCCTTCTTCACCGGCCAGTCCAATACCGGTGTGGAGTGGGCGGGCACCACCGCGATCGTGCTGACCGCGGGCCTGACCCTCATCGTCGGCACGTACTTCCGCTTCGTCGCCCGTCGTCTGGACCTGCGTCCGGAAGACTACGAGGAGGCCGAGATCGTGGACGGCGCCGGCGATCTGGGCTTCTTCTCGCCCGGTAGCTTCTGGCCCGTCAGCCTGGCCGGCGCGGCCGCGATCACCGCCATCGGGTTCGCGTTCTTCCAGCTCTGGCTGATCGCCATCGGCGTCATCTGCATCCTGACCGCGGCGGCCGGTCTGGTGTTCGAGTACCACATCGGTCCCGAGAAGCACTAGTCTTCGCAGCGAAAGCGGCCCCGGTCCACTGGACCGGGGCCGCTTTTCATGTCGTGCCTTCGGCTGTTGTCTCTCGTTTCCGGTGTACCCATCCGGCAGTACGCGTGTTTACTCGCACGCGTACCGCCGGAGGGCAGGCGGTTATTCGGCCGCGTGGTAGCGGCGGGCGCGTTCGGAACGGCAGATGTCGTCGATCGCGGTGTTGATCTCGCGGAGGGCGTCGGCGGTGCCCGAACGGCCGGTGAAGGCGGTGGCGGGGCGGAGGCGGCAGGTGAAGCTGATGAAGCCGTGGTCTTCGTCGGCGAGTTCGTGCAGGTAGGGGGAGCGCACGCCGTAGGTGAGGGCGGAGATCACGGTGAAGCACTCGTTGCGTTCGCGGTGTTCGGAGAACAGATCGTGTAGTCGGTGGAAGACCGCGGTGTAGGTCGACAGCGGCGCGAAAACCGCTGCGCGGTAGGCGGGTCCGCGTTCGGAGGTGCTGATCACCGTATCGGCGAGGTATTCCGCATCGCGCAGGGTGAGCACCTTCGGGGAGAACATCAGCGCACCGGCGGCCGCGTTGCGCACGGGCATGCCCGCGCGCCCGCCCGCTGCCGAGGCGATCGCGCCGAGGGATTTGCGTGCGCGGGAACCGAGTTCGCGGCGGGCCCGCAGCGAGGGCGTCGCGGTGGTGGGGTGCAGGCTGGACCACTGGCCGAAACGCACTGTGCCTAGTTGGATGTTGCCGGTGCCGACCGGACGCGAGACCCGCAGCGGCGCGGTGTCGACCCACCGGCCGACCTGCAACATCGCGTCGCCGGGCTGCTCGATCGCGGTTAGGGTGTGCTCCACGAAACCGTCGAAATCCAGGAAGCGGTGCGCGTCCGAGGTCAGCCAGGTGTGATCCTTGTCGACCTCGACGGCCTGCAGGGTGAGCGCGGTGATGATGCCGGTGCGGCCCGCACCGCCGAGAATGCGGTGGAAGCGATCGGCGTGATGGGTGCGCCCGCAGGTGCCGAATCTGCCTTCCGGATCGACGTATTCGAGCCCGAGGACATTGTCGCTGAACATGCCGTACCGGTGCGAGGCGGTAGACAGCCCGCCGACCGCGGCGAAACCGCCCGCGGTGATCTCCCGGTGGTCGCCGACGATGGGCAGGCCCAATCCGTGCGCCGCGAGGGTGCGGTCGATATCCGACAGCCGCGCACCGGCCTGCACCCGCACCTGCCGTGCCTCGGCGTCCACGGCCTGTACCCGGTTCATCCGGCGTAGGGACATGACGATGCGGCGGTCGGGCGGGCCGGGCTCGTCCTCGTTATCGCTGCTGCGCTCGCCGCCGCGGATGGTCAGCGGTTGCGGTCGTGAATCTCGTACGGTGCGAACGACATCCGCGGTATCGCGCGGTAGATATTCCTCCGGAAGGGCGGCCAGCGACGTGCTCATGGCCTCCAAGATAACCACAGATCGCCCCTCCCGTCTGCCCCGAAGGTGTGGCGGATCGAAGACTCGCCGGTGAACATATTCCCGGGCAGGTTGAACTGGGCGATTCCGGTGCGCCACAGGTGATTAGGCGTCCTGCGCGGCGGTCCGGTCCGGTCTCGCCTGCGGTCTCGGACCCGGCGCCGGTCGCGGTGGGCCGCACCTGGGCGAATTGGTGCTCGGGATACTCGTGGGACCTCTGGTGAACCGCGGGACCGAGTCGAGCGGGCACGCTGTCGGCCGGTTCGGGGCACATTTCGGTCGGAGCGGGCGGCAGACATCGTCGGCCGGGCCGGGGGGGAGCGTTCGACCAGGCTGGGCGGCAGGTGTTGTCGGCCGAACTGGCGGCGGCGTTGGTTGAGCCGGGACGGCGTCGTCGGCCGGGCCGGACAGTGGGCGTTCGGCCGGTGACAGGGTTCTCGGCGGAACTGATGGCGGCGTCGGTTGAGCTTGGGTGGGTGTGGTCAGCCGGGCTGGGCGGCGGGCCCGCGGCGTGGTCGTCGCGGTGGTGGGTGCTTTCGGTTGGACCTGCTGGGTGTATCGCCCCGGGGATGGTGTCGTCGTCAGATGGGCGGGGAAATGCGCATCGGCCCGGTGTCCTGACGCAGGGCCGCGGTGAGGGAATCGGCCACTTCGCGCGTCGCGGTGCCGAGGGCGGTGAGTTCCTCGGCCGACAGGCGGGTGTCGGGGCAGGCGACGACGGCGGCGCCGACCGTGGATCCGAGGAAGATCGGGGCCGCGACGGTGACGACCGCGTTGACCGGGCCCAGTTCGTCGGGCAGGTAGTCGATGGTGATGAGATCGGCGATCATCGCGCCGAGCCGGTTTCGCAGCGGATCGGTGACGGGCGAGTTGCGCAGCGCGGCAAGCGCTTCGAGCATGGGGGCCGAGTCGTCGGCCAGGCGCTCGACCGAGTAGCCGCGGGTGCGCACCGCTTCCAGGACCGCGACCAGGCGTTCGCGATGCGCCGGATCGGCATGGCCGAGCCAGGTCTCGCGGTCGGCATCGGGCGCCCAGGCCAGGAATTCGCGGACCACCGGCGGTGCGAGCGGCAGGCGGCGGCCCGGCCGGATCCACGGCAGCGTCGGGGTGCCCGCGACCTCGGTGATGACGATCGCCCCGTCCTCACGTTCGGCGAGGAACACCGGAATGCCCTGACGTGCGGAGAACTCGCGGATCGGGGCCAGGGCCAGGCGTCGCAGCGGGAAGGCGGCCTCGGCGCGCCGGGCGACGGTGAGCAGGCCCAGGCCCAGCCCGTAATTGCCGTCGGCGTCGCGCACCGTCCAGTGATCGGTGGTGAGCTGGGCGAGTACCGCGTGCGCGGTGGCGCGGGACAGGTCCGTCTCGCGGACGATCTGCGCCAGCGACAGATGGTCCCCGACGTGCCGGGACAGCAGTCCGATCACCTGGACGACACGGTGCGTGGGCGGTGAGGCGGGCGCGGCCGAACCACTTTCTGGAACAGGTTCTTGACCGGCGCGGCGTTTCGGGCCTATCGTCGGTGTCACAATATCGAACGATAGCGTCGAATATTCGACATCGCAACTCCGATCAGGATTCTGCCGGACGGGCCGGATCCAGGTATGCGTGGTGTAGACGATCCGTCGCGGTGAGTGGGTGAGAAGTGTGATGCGGACGGGATACGAGCTGTCGCATCTGGCGGCCCTCGAGGCCGAATCGGTGCATATCTTCCGCGAGGTCGCGGCGACCTTCGAGCGGCCGGTGCTGCTGTTCTCCGGGGGTAAGGATTCGGCTGTGATGCTGGAGCTGGCGCGCAAGGCGTTCTGGCCCGCGCCGCTGCCGTTCGCGCTGCTGCACATCGACACCGGCCACAATTTCGACGAGGTGATCGAGTTCCGCGACCGCGCCGCGGAGCGGGCCGGGGCCCGGCTGCTGGTGGCCCGGGTGCAGGACGACATCGATGCCGGCCGGGTGCATGAGCGTCCGGGCGAGACGCGTAATCGGCTGCAGACCACAACCCTGTTGCGCGCGATCGGGGAGCACCGCTTCGACGCGGTGTTCGGCGGGGCGCGCCGCGACGAGGAGAAGGCGCGGGCCAAGGAACGGGTGTTCAGCTTCCGCGACGAGTTCGGCGCGTGGGAGCCGCGGGCGCAGCGGCCGGAGATCTGGAATCTCTACAACGGCAGACACCGTGCGGGCGAGCACATTCGGGTGTTCCCGCTGTCCAACTGGACCGAGCTGGACATCTGGGAGTACATCGACCGGGAGGCGGTGGACCTGCCCTCGCTGTACTACGCGCATCGGCGGCGGGTGTTCCGGCGCGACGGAATGCTGCTGGCCGACAACCGCTTTCTGACCCCGCGCGAGAGTGAGCCGGTTTTCGAGGCGACCGTGCGCTTCCGCACCGTCGGCGACGCGACCTGCACCGGCTGTGTGGGCAGCGAGGCCGCCGATCCGGCCGCGGTGATCGCCGAAACCGCCGTCACCCGGCTGACCGAACGCGGGGCGACTCGCGCGGACGACCGGATCTCCGAGTCCGGCATGGAGGATCGCAAGCGAGAGGGCTACTTCTGATGAGCCGCAATCTGTTACGGCTGGCGACCGCGGGTAGCGTCGACGACGGCAAGTCCACCCTGATCGGCCGTCTGCTCTTCGACTCCAAGAACCTGTTCAGCGATCAGCTCGCGGCCATCGAACGGGTCAGCGCGCAACGCGGCGACGGGGCGGCGGATCTGGCGCTGGTGACCGACGGGCTGCGCGCGGAACGCGAACAGGGCATCACGATCGACGTCGCCTACCGCTACTTCGCCACGCCGCGAAGGAAATTCATCATCGCCGACACCCCCGGACACGTGCAGTACACCCGGAACATGGTGACCGGCGCGTCCACCGCCGATCTGGCGCTGATCCTGATCGACGCGCGCAAGGGCGTGGTCGAGCAGACCCGGCGGCACGCGTTCCTGGCCGCGCTGCTGGGCGTTCCACACCTGGTGGTCTGCGTCAACAAGATGGATCTGGTGGACTTCTCGCGCGAGCGGTTCGACGAGATACGTTCGGAATTCGCCGATTTCGCCGCGAAGCTGACCGTCGGCGATCTGAGTTTCGTCCCGGTGTCGGCCCTGCTGGGCGACAACGTGGTCGAATCCTCCGCGCGGATGCCGTGGTATCCGGGCGCGCCGCTGCTGGCTCATCTCGAGGATGTGCACATCGCCTCGGACCGCAATCTGATCGACGCCCGCCTGCCGGTGCAGTATGTGTTGCGGCCCTCTGCGGATGAACCGCGCAGCTATGCCGGGACGGTCGCGGGCGGCATCTTCAAACCGGGCGATGAGGTAGTGGTGCTGCCGTCGGGGCGGACCAGCCGGGTCGCGCGAATCTGGGGTCCGGGCGGGAGCAAGGTGGACGAGGCGTTCACCGGAATGGCCATCTCGCTGTCGCTGGAGGACGAACTCGACATCGGGCGCGGGGATATGCTCGCGCGTCCGGCCAACCGGCCCCATATCGATCGGGAGATCGATGCGACGGTGTGCTGGTTCGACGACGAGGCGGTGTTGCGGCCGGGCACGGACTACACCATCCGCACCGCGGCCCAGTCCGCGCGGGTGCGGGTGAGCGAGCTGGACTATCGCCTCGACGTGAACACCCTGCATCGCGTCGAGGACGCGGACGGCCTGGCGCTCAACGATATCGGCCGGGTGCGGCTGAGCGGCCGGGTGCCGCTGATGTTCGATCCGTACCGTGACAACCGCCGCACCGGCAGTTTCATCCTGATCGACGAGGTGACCAATCGGACGGTGGCCGCGGGCATGATCGTCGCGCGCGAGACCGGCCGGCGCAACGAGATCGTCTGGCACAGTTCGGCGGTCGAGCGCGCCGAGCGGGCCAGCGCCGGGGCGACCCTGTGGCTGACCGGGCTGTCGGGTTCCGGGAAGTCCACGATCGCCGTGGAATTGGAACGGCGACTGGTGAATTCGGGTCGCCCGGCCTATTTGCTCGACGGTGACAATCTGCGGCACGGTCTGAACGCGGATCTGGGCTTCTCCGATGCGGACCGCCGGGAGAACATCCGGCGCGTCGCGGAGGTCGCTGCCCTGTTCGCCGATGCCGGTGTGGTGGTGATCGTTTCGCTGATCAGCCCGTTCGCCGAGCAGCGGGAGCAGGCGCGGCAGGTGCACGCGGACCGGGGTCTGCCGTTCGACGAGATCTTCGTCGACACGCCGCTGGAAGTGTGTGAGCGCCGCGATCCGAAGGGCCTGTACGCGCGGGCGCGGGCCGGGCAGATCCGTGATTTCACCGGAATCGACTCGCCGTACGAACGTCCCGAACACGCCGATGTCGTCATCACACCCGAGGACGGCACACCGGCCGAGGTCGCCACCCGAATTCTCGACTCGCTGCTGCGACCGTAGCAGCGGCACACCGTCATTCCCACGACCATTTCCGACGAATCAGGAACCGAATGGAAAACCCACCCGCAGAGGCGAACACACCCGAACCGTCGCTCACCGAGCCGTTCCGGGCCGCCATCGCCGAGGCCGAAAGACTGATTGCCGCAGCCGATTTCATCGACAGCGAAGACGATCTCGCCGAGGGGTACGAGTATCTCGCCGGGAGTATCGCCGCGGTGCTGCAGCTGTCCGGGGTGCACGGTACGAGCCATCCGCAGTTCGTCACCTCCACCGGCCCGTACACCAAGATGGGTCTGGACAATCCGGATACGCTCTACTATCACGCGAATGTCGAGCCCGGTGCGGAATATCTGCTCACCGGAATCCGCGGCAGCACGGTGGATCTGAGTTTCCAGGTGCTCAAGGGCGATTACACGGCCACCGATGTGCCCGATGGCGACGACGCGTTCGACGACCGCCGCCTGCGGATCGATGCGGACGGCGGTTACCGGCTGCGATTCGGGCCGCCCAAGGCCGATCCGGGACCGAATTATTTCGTGCTCGGCGAGGGCGCTTCGATGCTGGCGGTGCGCGAGGTGTACGGCGACTGGGCGAACGAGCGCAAGGGAACCATTCGTATCGAGCGGGTGGACACCGTCGGAACCGCCCCTGCCGCAGCGGATCTGGATCGGTTGCGCAAGCGTTACCGGGCCGCGGCGCGGGCGCTGGTGCAGCGTATCCACACCTGGTTCAACTTCCCGAAGTGGTTCTATCTGGACCTGCCGGTCAATACGCTGACCGAACCCCGGCTCACTCCCGGCGGCCTGAGCACGCAGTTCTCCTCGGTCGGGCATTTCGATCTGGCGCCGGATCAGGCGCTGCTGATCACGGTGCCGAAATCCGATGCGCCCTATCAGGGTTTTCAGCTCGGCAGCCGCTGGTATATCTCGCTGGATTACGTGAACCATCAGACCAGCCTGAACAGCGCCCAGGCGCAGGCAGATCCGGACGGCGTGATCCGCATGGTGGTTTCGGCGGGCAATCCCGGTATCGCCAACTGGATCGAGACCACCGGACGTCGCCGCGGCATCCTGCAGTTCCGCTGGCAGCGCGTGGCTCGGGCGATGACCGACGCCGACGGTCCCACCGTGCAGTTGCTCGCACTGGACGAGGTCGCCGCGCATCTGCCGTACTACGAGACCAACAAGATCGATGAGAGTGGTTGGCGGGCACGGATTGCCGAACGTCAGCGGGGTTTCGCGGAGAGGATGCTGTGATGCTGCTGGCGGACAAGGTGGTCGTGGTCAGCGGTGTGGGTCCCGGGTTGGGGCGGTCGATCTGCCTGCAGGCCGCGGCGCAGGGGGCCAAGGTCGTCCTCGCCGCTCGGACCGAATCGCGGTTGGCCGCGGTGGCGGCGGAGGTGGAGGCCGCGGGCGGCACGACATTGACCGTGCCGACCGATATCACCGACGACGACGCGGTCGCGAATCTGATCACCCGCACGGTGGATACCTTCGGCCGAGTGGACGCGCTGGTGAACAACGCGTTCTCGGTGCCTTCGATGAAGCCGTTGGAGCGCACCGATTTTCAGCAGATCCGGGACAGCGTCGAACTGACGGTGCTCGGCGGATTGCGAGTGACCAAGGCGTTCACCGACGCGCTGGCCGAGTCGCGGGGCTCGGTGGTGATGATCAATTCGATGGTGCTGCGCCATTCCGAACCCCGTTACGGCAGTTACAAAGTCGCCAAGGCCGCGCTGCTGGCGATGTCGCAGACCTTGGCGACCGAGCTGGGGGACAAGGGAATTCGGATCAACACCGTCGCGCCCGGATATATCTGGAGCGATCAGCTGAAATGGTATTTCGGTGAGGTCGCGAAGAAATACGGCATCACCCCCGAACAGGTGTACGAGCAGACCGCGAGCCGCTCGGACCTGAAGCGCCTGCCCGAACCCGACGAGATCGCCCGCGCCGTGGTCTTCTTCGCCTCCGACTGGTCCAGCGCCATCACCGGCCAGACCCTCGACGTCAACTGCGGCGAATACCATTCTTGAAGGAATCGAAGATATGACTGTACGTACCGACGTCGGCACGATCGAGGATCTGCACGCCTCGGCGACGAAAGCCTGCGGGCTCACCGATTTCGGGGCCGACGACTACACCGAGGCGCTGGGCGTCCTGCTGGAGTCGTATCGGCGCGACGCCGATCTGACCGAACTCGGCAGCAAGATGAACCGCTATTTCCTGCGCGGCGCCCTGGTGGCCCGCGCGCTGAGCGAGGCATCCTGGAAGGCTCATCCCGAGTACGTCGAAACCCCGGTCACCAGGCCGATATTCGTGACCGGGCTGCCTCGCACCGGCACGACCGCACTGCACCGGCTGCTCGCCGCCGATCCGCAGCATCAGGCCCTGGAAATGTGGCTGACCGAATATCCGCAGCCGCGCCCGCCGCGCGAAACCTGGTCGCAGAACCCGATATTCCAGCAGATCGATGCCGGATTCGCGCAGCATCACATCGAGAATCCCGAATTCATGGGCCTGCACTACATGTCCGCCGCCGAGGTGGAGGAGTGCTGGCAGCTGTTGCGGCAGACCGCGAAATCCATCGCCTACGAGACCCTGGCCTATCTGCCGACCTATTCGCACTGGCTGCGACGGCAGGACTGGACCAACGCCTATACCCGGCATCGCGAGAATCTGCAGCTGATCGGGCTCGGCGACGCGCGGCGCTGGGTTCTGAAGAACCCGAGTCACCTGTTCGCCCTGGACGCGCTTCTGGCGGTGTATCCGGACGCGCTGATCATCCAGACGCACCGTGATCCGGTGACCGTCCTGGCGTCGGCGTGCAGTCTGTCCGAACATGCCACCTCGGGATGGTCGAACACCTTCTCCGGCAAACGGATCGGCGAGTCGCAGCTGGAGCTGTGGTCGCGCGGGCTGCGCGAGTTCACCGCCGCGCGTGCGCGGCACGATCCGGCGCAGTTCATCGATGTCGACTTCGCCGATCTGCGGGCGGATCCGCTCGGCACGATCGAGTCGATCTACCGGAAGTTCGGTATCGAATTCACCGATGCCGCGCGGGCGGGGATGACCGCCCTGGACGAGGAGAGCCACAGCGGGGACCGCAAACCCGCGCACCGGTACGAGCTGGCCGACTACGGACTTACCGAGGATCAGGTCAGGGCGCACTTCTCGGGCTGATCGAGGGGGCGTTGCGGCGCGGATCCGGGCGGTCCGCGCCGGCGCGACCCGCCCACCGGCGATGATCGTTTTGGCGTGTCCGTCGGATATCGCCTAAGTTCCGAAATCGCCTTTGTTGTGGGCGGATTCGGGGCCGGAGGAGATTGTGGTGAGTGAGGCTGTGCGCGACGAGGTCAATATCGTCATCTTCCGGTACGGAGATTCCGGGCAGATGGCCGATACGACCGTTCCGGTGCTCGTCGAGGACGGGTACCGGCAGGCGTGGCGGACGGTGATCCGCCAGCACGGGATGACCGCGGAATCGGTCACCGGCATCGCCTCGGACTGGGCGCCCACCGAGGCCGACGAGAGTTTCCTGCGCAAGAACTTCCCGAATCTGCGCGAGGTCTCCGCGGCCTTCGCCCGGCCCGAACCGGACGGCTGGGATCAGGCCCTGGCCGCCGCGGAGCGGGCCCGGCAGGAGGCCGAGCGGCAGTTGGAGCAGGAGGAGCGCCAGCGCGCGAATCGGACCGATCGCGAAGCCGGTTCCGACGAGCCGCTGATGATTCCGATGTTGCGCACCACGAGCGAGCCGCCGCCGCTGATGGCCTCGCGTGAGCTGATTCCCGGACAGCTGTACGTGGTGGTCGCGGGTGTCGCGCCGACTCCGCAGGGCTCGCTCGGCATGCACTGGGTGCTCGAAAAACATGTGCAGGACACGGGTTTCACCTTCGACGACGTTCTCGCGGAGGCGAATGCGAACCTGGGCGAGGGCCTGCGCACGGTACTGCGCGGCGAGACCGCCCGCGAACGGGTCGTGCACTTCCAGGGCATCGACTCCCGCCACATGCCGGCCGCCGCGCTGGCCGTGCCGGGTTTCGCCGATCGGGTGGCCGGCTTGATCGGCGGTGATCGTTTCGTCGCGGCCTTCCCGTGCGAGGACCACCTCTACTTCGCCCGAGCCGACACCGATGCCGCGGGCATCCTCGCCGATCTGGTCCGCGAGCCGCACGACTGCGGTTCGGAACTCATCCCCACCGTCGTTCTTCTCGAACCCGCCGGAATGCGCGTCCTCGTCCAGTTCCCGCGCTGACTTCGCAGCTCCCCGAGCGACAGCGGGCTTTCGCCGCTTACCGTAGATGGTAACTATAGTTATCTTCTGGGTATGGGAGCGGCGATCAGGGTCGGATGTCGCACCGCCTCAGTGGTGGCGGCGGTCCTGCGGATCGGGGCCGCGACGCTCGCGGGTACCCTGCTGCGCAGACCGGTCCGGGCTCCCGCCGCGCTCGTGCCGGAGATACCGAAATGAGGTGATCCGATGCCGGTCAAGGCCGGAGAGACGATCGATCCCGATGCCACCCGCGCCCGGGTGCTGGATGTGGCCGCGAGGCTGTTCTACGAGCGCAGTCTCGCCGCTGTCGGTATGCGCGAGATCGCGACGGCCGCCAATGCCTCACCCCTGACCATCTACCGCTATTTCGAGTCCAAGGAGGGGCTGGCCGAGGCGGTGGTGCGCGAACGCAGCGATCGCGTCCACGCCTGGCTGGCCGCCGGTCTGGCCGAGGTGCCCGCGGGCCGCGCCCGGGTGACGGCGCTGTTCGACCTGCTGACGCGCTGGTTCGCCGAACAGGGTTTCCGCGGTTGCGCGGTGGTCAACTACGCGGCGGACAGCCGAGGCGGGGACAGTGCCCGGGACATCACCCGCGGTCATCTGATGCGATATCGAAAACTGTTGCAGCAGTTGCTGACCGAGGCCGGAGTGGCCGATCCGGCACCCGTGGCCAGGCAATTGCTCCTGCTCGTCGAGGGCGCCACCGTGGTCACCCAGATCGACGGTGACGGCGTCGCGGGGGCCGACGCCCGCGTGGCCGCGGAAACCCTGCTGGACGCGGCGCTCGCCCGGTCGCCGGGCAAGCCGTGAGTAAAGGCTAACGTGATCGGTGAGAACCGAAGGAGCGCTTGAAATGACCGAGTTCGCGAATCTGGAAGAGTTCACCGCCGCCGTGGGCACCGAGATCGGTGTCAGCGACTGGATGACGATCGATCAGCAGCGCGTGGACACCTTCGCCGACGCCACCGGCGACCACCAGTGGATCCACGTGGATCCGGAGAAGGCGGCCCACGGGCCGTTCGGCGGGCCCATCGCGCACGGATTCCTGACCCTGTCGCTGTCGGTGCCGCTGGTGAATCAGGCCACCAGCGTCGGCGGGGTGCGGCTGGGAATCAACTACGGGCTCAACAAGGTCCGGTTCATCACCCCCGTTCCGGTCGGCGGTCGCATCCGCGCCCGCGTCAGCCTGGACTCGGTGCGGGAGATCCCCGGCGGCGTCCAGGCCGAACGTGGCGTCACGATCGAACTCGAGGGTGCGGACAAACCGGCCTGCGTCGCCGAGAGCATCGTTCGCTACATGTCCTGAGATCGGGGCGCTATCGCGGCAGGAACGGAATCGCCCGCAGCGGAGCCTGATCCGGCGTGAGGGTGCCGATCACCGGGATGCCCGCGCCGACGAAATCGCCGACGGCGCGGCCGACGTGGTTCGAGGAGGTGACCACGACCGCCCGGCGCGCCTCGATGGAATCCATCACATGATGGGAGTACCGCGCGTTCTGCACGGTTGTCTCGGCCCGCGTCTCGGGGTGGATGCGCCTGGCCGGAATACGGTGTGCGACCAGCCATCCGGCCATCGCCTGCGCCTCGGTGACGCCGTTGTGCGGATTGCCGCCGGTGACGATCACCGGGGTCGCGGGAGCCAGGATCGCCTGCACGTATCCGGCCTCGAGCCGCTGGATCAGCTCGGGCCGCATCCTGCCGTCCGGCTGCAGGCCGTAGCCGAGGATGACGATGGCGGTATCGGAGCTGTATCCGGCGGTCAGCGGCAGGCCGGGCAGTTGCATCGAGCTGGGGTGCGACGCCGCGAGCACATCGGCGGGGATATTCGCGAGCGGATTCGGGGGGACGGGGTCGGCGACCGCGGGACCGGCGGCTCCGAGGATCGTGGTCGTCGCGGCGGCGGCGAGCAGTAACCGCCTGGTCGTAGCGGTGCGTGAGCGAGGTTCAGGACGGAACCGGATGAACATCGGACCTCCCGGGAGATCTGCCACAGCAGGATGATCAAAGCCCCTCGATGATCACCCCGAAACCCGCGGCCCTGCTACGAACACGGAAATCCACGCCGAATTCCGAAGGACGCGAAGCGAATCTGTGCAGGCCCCAGACCGGGTGATGAATCCCACTGTGAACGAGCGTGATTCGGTCGTGCGCCGCGCGGATCCTGCGATTCAGTCGTCGCCGAGTTCGTTGCTCAGCGCCGCCCAGCGTTCCAGCAGGTTCGCGGCCGCACCGCTGTCCACGGCATCGGCCACCCGGGCCAGCGACGCGGCCAGCGCATCGTGGATATCGCCGCTCGCGGACTCGGGGGTGAGCTCGTACGAGACGATCGCGGCCGCGGAGTTCAGCAGTACCGCGTCGCGGACCGCGCCGGGAGCGCCGGCGAACATCTCGCGGGCGATGGCGGCGTTGATCTCGGCGTCACCACCGCGCAGCGCCTCCGGGGGGACCCGCTCGATGCCCAGACGCGTCGGGTCGACGGTGGTCTCGGACACCCTGCCCCCGGTGACCACCCAGACGTCGGTGGTGTCGGCGGTGGTGATCTCGTCCAGGCCGTCGTTTCCCCGCACCACCAGCGCGTTCTTCCCGCGCTCCGCGAACGCTCCGGCGATCACGCCGACCAGGTCCGCGAAGGCGCAGCCGATGAGTCCGGCCTGCGGCTGGGCCGGGTTGGTCAATGGGCCGAGCACGTTGTAGACGGTGGGGATGCCGATCTCGGCGCGGGCGCGTCCGGCGAAGCGCAGGCCGGAATGGAATATCGGGGCGAAACAGAAACCGATGCCGACCTCGCGCACGCACCGCGCCACCGATTTCGGGCCCAGCGCGATCTTCACCCCGAGCGCCTCGAGCACGTCCGCGCCGCCGCTCTTGGAGGAGGCCGCCCGATTGCCGTGCTTGACCACCGGAATTCCGGCCGCCGACACCACGATCGAGGACATCGTGGAGATGTTGACCGTGCCCGACCGATCGCCGCCGGTGCCGACGATATCGATCGCCGCACCCTCGATCGGCACGCGGCGGGACAGTCCGAGCATGGCGTCGGCGAGGCCCGCCAGTTCCGCGGGGGTCGGGCCCTTCATCTTCATCGCGACGCCGAACGCAGCGATCTGCGCCTGGGTCGCGTTGTCGGAGAAGATCTCATCGATCGCCCACGCGGTTTCCTCCGTGGTCAGGTCGACCCCGTCGGTGAGGGCCCCGAGAATCTGGGGCCAGCTGCGCGCGCTCATCAACCTCTCCCGTCGCATGTGCCGCATTCCGGCTACCGGACAATCAGCCTAATGGGACGTGCCAAGTGGTTTCTCCACACGGCCACCCGGGCGATCAGGTCCGCGGCGGCTGCAGGGCGTCCCAGCCCACGGCGATGCCGTCGTGACGTTGCGCCAGGCTCGCCATGCGCGAACACCCGCAATCGTCCGGTTCGGCGCCGCCGCGCCCGCCGGAACATCACCATGGAAATCGCGCCCGCGCGAGCCGCATCGGGTGGCCCGCGCATCTTCCGACCCCTGGAAACCGCTGCTACCAGGCAATATCACCTTTCGCACCGGATACGCCGAAGTCGGGACGAGACTACGTCCCGCCCTGCGAATTCCGACATCGGCCAGCAAGATTCGAACCCGAGTACTCCCGTCGTACTACGACGGGTCATACTTACCCGCGTGACGACCGCAGTAGGGACACCAGGATCGGCCATAACCCAGCGTGTGCACTCGCTGAACCGGCCCAACATGGTCAGCGTCGGAACCATCATCTGGCTGTCGAGCGAGCTGATGTTCTTCGCCGGCCTCTTCGCCATGTATTTCGTCGCTCGCGCGCAGGCCCACGGCAACTGGCCGCCGGAGCCGACCGAGCTGGACATGAAGCTCGCGGTGCCGGTCACGGCCGTGCTGATCGCGTCGTCGTTCACCTGCCAGATGGGGGTGTTCGCCGCGGAGAAGGGCGATGTGTTCGGCCTGCGGCGCTGGTACGTCGTGACCTTCATCATGGGCCTGTTCTTCGTCTGCGGCCAGGCCACGGAGTACCACGGCCTCTACAGCGAGGGCACCTCGATCGCCAGCAGCGTCTACGGCTCGGTGTTCTTCATCACCACCGGCTTCCACGGCCTGCACGTCATCGGCGGTCTCATCGCGTTCATCTTCCTGCTGATCCGCACGAAGGTCTCCAAGTTCACTCCGGCGCAGGCCACCGCGGCGATCGTCGTCTCCTACTACTGGCACTTCGTCGACATCGTCTGGATCGGGCTGTTCGCCACGATCTACTTCGTCCGCTAGCCCGGCGCACAGCACGAGCATCAGTCGGTTCCGTCTACTCCAAAAGGGACACAGATGAGTTCATCTCCCCCGTCAGTGCCTGAAGAGCCCCACAGCGGGGCCGGGAACGCGCAGGCCACCAAGACCCGCAAGCAGCGCCGGATGCGCCGGAAGCTGGCCGGCGGGCTGGTTCTTCTGATGGCTCTGGTAGGAGCCGGCTTCGCTGCCTCGGCACTGACCCCCCACGCGCAGGTCGCCACCGCGGACGAGGATCAGTCCGCCCTGATCCGTCAGGGCAAGCAGCTCTACGACACTTCCTGCATCACCTGCCACGGCGCGAATCTGCAGGGTGTGAAGGATCGTGGTCCGAGCCTGATCGGCGTCGGCTCGGCCGCGGTGTACTTCCAGGTTTCCAGCGGCCGGATGCCCGCGCCGTCGAACTCCGCGCAGATCGTGCGCAAGGAGTCGAAGTTCGACGAGACGCAGACCGACGCGCTGATGGCCTACGTCGCCGCCAACGGCGGCGGTCCGTCGGTGGTTCGCGATCCGGACGGCAAGATCGCCCAGGAATCGCTGACCAAGGGCGCCGATCTCGGCGCCGGCGGTGAGCTGTTCCGGATGAACTGCGCGTCCTGCCACAACTTCACCGGCAAGGGCGGCGCGCTGTCCTCCGGTAAGTTCGCCCCGCCGCTGACCCCGGCCAGCGAGCAGCAGATCTACACCGCGATGCTGTCGGGCCCGCAGAACATGCCGAAGTTCTCCGACCGGCAGCTGACGCCGGACGAGAAGCGCGACATCATCGCCTACATCAAGAACCGCACCACCTCCACGCCCGAGGGCGGCTACGGCCTCGGCGGCTTCGGTCCCGCGACCGAGGGCCTGGCCATTTGGATCATCGGCATCGTCGGTGTGGTCGGTGCGGCGATGTGGATCGGATCCCGCTCATGACAGACAAGGAGCACAACGACATGGGTCGGCCGGACGACGGCGGTGCCGTCACTTCAGGTGCCGATGGCGGTTCCGCTACTTCCCTCGACGATCTGAACCCGACCGAGGAGCAGCTCGACGCGATGTCCCGCGACGAGCTGGTCGAGCTCGGCACCAAGCGGGACGGCGTCGACGTCGTCTACCGCGCTCCGCGCTGGCCGGTTCCGGGCACGCGTGCGGAGAAGCGGGCCGAGCGCCAGGTGGCGTTCTGGTTCGTCGTGTCGACCCTCGCCGGTCTCGCGCTGATCGGGGTCTTCCTGTTCTGGCCGTGGCGGTACAAGGGCGAGAACGAGTCCGGTGCGGGCATCTACTCGCTGACCACTCCGCTGTACGGCCTGCTGCTGGGCGTCGCGGTGCTGGCCATCGGCGTGGCCATGGTGCTGATCCGCAAGAAGTTCATCCCGCCGGAGATCGCGATCCAGACGCGTCACGACGGTCCCTCGCCCGAGGTGGAACGTCGTACCCTCGGCGCTCAGCTGGGCGACGCGCTGGAGACCTCCACCCTGGGCCGCCGCAAGCTGATCACCCGCACCGCTGGCCTGGGCCTGGGCGTACTGGGCGTGGGCGCGTTGTTCGTCTTCGTCGGCGGCCTGATCAAGAACCCGTGGGCGCAGGGCAAGAAGTCGCCGCTGTGGGTGTCGGGCTGGACCCCGGACTACGCCGGTCAGACCGTCTTCCTGCGCAAGGACACCGGACGTCCGGAGGACATCGTGCTGGTGCGCGCCGAGGATCTCGACGCGGGCGGCATGGAGACGGTGTTCCCCTGGAAGGAGGAGTGGCGCGGTAATTCCGAGGACACCCTCCAGTCGCTGCGCGGCGTCCGTAACGCGGTCATGCTGATCCGCTTCCGTCCCGAGGACGCGGCCAGGGCCGTCAAGCGCAAGGGGCAGGAGAGCTTCAACTACGGCGACTACTGGGCCTACTCGAAGATCTGCACCCACCTGGGCTGCCCGACCTCGCTGTTCGAGCAACAGGACAGCCGCATCCTGTGCCCGTGCCACCAGTCGCAGTTCGACGCCCTCCACTGGGGTAAGCCGATCTTCGGCCCTGCCGCTCGGGCTCTGCCGCAGCTGCCGATCACCGTCAACTCCGAGGGCTTCCTGGTCGCCAACGGCGACTTCATCGAGCCGCTCGGCCCGGCCTACTGGGAGCGTCGTTCATGAGGGAGCTTGCGACCGAATCATCAACACAGCGCGCCGGGCGCATTCCTGTGCCGAGCGCTAGCGAGGTGCAGGAATGAGCCCGAGTAAAGCGGCCGCACAGGCCAACGAAATGGACGAGCGGTACCGCGCCGCGGCGTTCGTCAAGCGCTCGATCAACAAGGTCTTCCCGACCCACTGGTCGTTCCTGCTCGGTGAGATCGCGCTGTACGCGTTCATCATCCTGCTGCTGTCAGGTATCTACCTGACGCTGTTCTTCGATCCGTCGATGACCGAGGTCGTCTACAACGGCTCGTACCAGCCGCTGCGCGGTGTTTCGATGTCGCGGGCATTCGAGTCGGCGCTGGACATCACCTTCGAGGTGCGCGGCGGTCTGTTCGTGCGCCAGGTGCACCACTGGGCGGCGCTGCTGTTCGCCTGCTCGATCATCATCCACCTGCTGCGCATCTTCTTCACCGGCGCGTTCCGCAAGCCGCGCGAGGCGAACTGGGTGATCGGCTCGCTGCTGCTGATCCTGGCGATGTTCGAGGGCTTCTTCGGCTACTCGCTGCCGGACGACCTGCTCTCGGGTACCGGCCTGCGCGCCGCGTTCGGCGGTATCACCATGGGTATTCCGGTGATCGGCACCTGGATGCACTGGCTGATCTTCGGCGGTGACTTCCCGGGCACGATCATCATCCCGCGTCTGTTCATCGCCCACGTGCTGCTGTTCCCGGGCATCATGCTGGCGTTGATCGCGGCCCACGTGGCGCTGGTGTGGTACCAGAAGCACACCCAGTTCCCCGGACCGGGCCGCACCGAGAAGAACGTGGTCGGCGCGCGCATCGTCCCGGTGTTCGCCGCGGACCAGGGTGCGTTCTTCATGTTCACCCTGGGCATCGTCTCGATCATGGGTGGCGTCCTGCAGATCAACCCGATTTGGAACCTGGGTCCGTACAACCCGTCCCAGGTCTCCGCGGGTTCACAGCCGGACTTCTACATGATGTGGACCGACGGTCTGGCGCGTCTGATGCCGCCGTGGGAGCTGTACCTAGGCCGCTACACCGTTCCGGCGCCGGTCTGGGTGGCCCTGATCATGGGCCTGGTGTTCATGGTGCTGATCGCCTACCCGTGGATCGAGAAGCGGCTCACCGGCGACGACGTGCACCACAACCTGCTGCAGCGTCCTCGCGACGTGCCGGTGCGCACCGCGATCGGGGCCATGGCCCTGGCGTTCTACCTGGTGCTGACCCTGGCGTGCGTCAACGACATCATCGCGCTGAAGTTCGACATCTCGCTGAACGCGACGACGTGGATCTTCCGCATCGGCCTGCTGGTCGCGCCGCCGATCGCCTACTTCCTGGCGTACCGGCTGTGCCTGGGTCTGCAGCGTGCGGACCGCGCGGTGCTCGAGCACGGCATCGAGACGGGTGTGATCAAGCGTCTGCCGCACGGTGAGTACATCGAGGTGCACCAGCCGCTGGGTCCGGTCGACGGTCACGGCCACCCGATTCCGCTGGAGTACCAGGGCGCTGTGGTGCCCAAGAAGATGAACAAGCTGGGTTGGGCCGGTAAGCCCGGCGCCGGATCGTTCCTGCGGGCCGATCCGCCGGCGCAGGCCGCCGACCAGACCGCCTACGACAGCGAGCAGCACCACAAGCAGCTCGAGATCCTGGCCGAGTACCAGGATCAGAACGCCGGTGGCGGCGGCAAGCACGACCACTGAGTTCGCTCGGTAGCTGGGCCCCGAACCGGAAACGGTTCGGGGCCTTCGCTTTTCATTCGCCGATGGAGAAGCCGGCCTCGACCTCGGCCCGGGAGTAGGACTTGAACGCGATGTGCGTGGTCGTGCGCAGCACGCCCGCGGTCTTGTTGACGTGCCCGGTGACCACCTCGGCGATCTGCTCGTGATCGCGCACCCGCACCACCGCGATCAGGTCCACGTCGCCCGCGCACGAGTACACCTCGGCCACACCTTCGAGATCCGCCAGCGCTTGCGCCGTCTCGGGGATGCGGGCGGCGTCGGCGTGGATCAATACGATCGCGGTAATCATGCCGTGAGTCTAGTTGGGGCGCGTTCCGGACCAGCGGGAAGACGCTGTGCCGGGTAATCGGAGGAGACTCCGGACAACGGTCGCTCTCGGCGTCCGGCGGTTCCGCGGACCCTCAGCGGGCCGGAGAACACCGTGCGATGCCAGCTGCGGAGGTTCTCGCAGCGGGCGGGCATGTTCGCCGCGCCCGATTCCGTAGCCGCGGTATCCCGGTCGGGCAGCCGCTGCGACAGGCCGATGGGCGTCCTGAGCGGAGGCCACGTACCGCGGTGCGGATGGGGACAGGGTTGGCGGAGCAGTCAGGATTCGGTGCCGGTGAGGTACTCGCGGCCCGCCGATTCGGTGCGGGCCGCTGCCTCCGCGCGGTCCATCCAGATCAGCCAGGGGCCCGCGCCGAGGCGGGGTTCGGTGTAGGCGTGCGTGGTCCGGACGATTCGCGTGCCGGGTCGTTCGAGCCAGGTGGCGATGAGGGCGGTCTCTTCCGGCGGTGCGCCGCGGAGCGGGGGATAGGACTGTTCGTCGGCAGCGTCGGTTCCGGGCAGGGTGGGAAGGGATGCGGCAGCGGCGTCCAGGCGGGTCGGGACGACGGTTTCGGCGGATGCGACGAGACCGTCGACGACCGGCATCGGCGGGATGCCGCGGGCGGCGGATCCGGCGGCGGCCAGGCGGCCGTAGCGGATCACCGCGAAATCCCATCCGCCCGCCTCGGCCCGCCGTGCCGCCACCAGTTCGGCGATGCGGGCCAGCGCCGCGAGCCGCTGGGTGCGGCGCAGGGCGCGCACGACCGTGACGGTGCGGTCGCGGACCCGCGCGGCGACTTCGAAATTCTCTGCGGCGGAACAGGTTTCGAGACGTTCGCGCATGGCGTGCAGCGGCAGGTCGCAGCGCCCGGCGAACAGATCGCGCACCGCCTGCGCCGCTGGCGCGTATTCGCCTGCGGCGGTGAGTGTTCCGGATCTGCCCGCCGGGCAGCCGCCGACCGTGGCCGGTGGGCAGTCCGCGCCGTGGTGGCCGTTGCGGGGGATGCGGGTGGTGCAGGTGCGCAGGCCGCAGTACTCGGCGATGGTGGTGGTCAGCTCGGTCGCGGCGGCGCGGGATCCGAACGGCCCCAGGGAATCCCGGGTCGGAGTGCGGGTGACGGCGAAGCGTGGGAAGGGTTCGTCGGTCAGGGTGATCCACCAGGCGCGCTGCGGGAATTTCGAGCGTCGGTTGTAGGGCGGGGTGTGCGCGACGAGCAGTCGCAGTTCGCGCACACCGGCCTCCAGTCCGTGTGCGCACGGGACGTGTTCGACGCGAGTGGCGAGGGCGACCATCTCGCGCATGCGCGGGCGGGTCTCCGATCCGGTGAAATAGGTGCGGACGCGGCGACGCAGATTCACCGCCGTCCCGACATAGAGGACTTCGTCCGAGGGGCCGCGGAACAGATAGACCCCGGGCACGGCCGGCAGATCGGCGGCGAGGAAACGTTTGGAGCGTTGTCGCCGGGTCACCGCGGGCAGATAGTCGGCCAGTTCGGTCAGGCTGTGCACACCGAGATTGCCGACCCGGCCGATGAGCGCGTGCAGGACGTCGACGGTGGCGCGGGCGTCGTCGAGCGCGCGGTGGGTGGGGCGGGTCTGCGCGCCGAGCAGTTCGGCCAGTGCGGACAGGCGCACGGTGGGCGCTTCGTCGCGGGGCAGGATCCGCCGCGCCAGCTGCACCGTGCACAGCACCTGGAACGCGGGCCAGGCGGTCGCGCACCGGGCCGCGGCGGACTTCAGGAAGCCGATGTCGAAACGGGCGTTGTGTGCGACCAGAACCGCTCCGGCCGCGAATTCCAGAAAGCCCGGCAGCACCGCCTCGATCCGCGGCGCGGTGCGGACCATCGCGGTGGTGATACCGGTGATCTGCACGATCTGAGGCGGGATCGCGCGGCCCGGATCGACCAGGGTGGCGAATTCGCCCAGCACCTCGCCGCCGCGCACCTTGACCGCGCCGATCTCGGTGATGGCATCGCCGTCCGGGCTGGTTCCCGTGGTCTCCAGGTCCACCACGACGAAGGTGATGTCGTACAGCGGAGTGTCCAGATCGTCGAAGGCCAGCTGGGCCGGGCGCGGTGCGGGAAGGGACACGGCGGCAGCGTATCGGCGGGGTACGACAGGAATCGCGAATGCTGCGGATGCCTCGAGATTGCGCCGTAATACCCCTATACGGGCATGATTTCAGCGCGAAACGAATAAAAGTGGTCAGCGTCACACTGATTCGGTTTGCGCATGAATCGGACCGGATTTCGGAAAATTTCGCGCCTCATGCGCGGGCTCGCCCGCGGCGGGTCTTCGCGAGCCTCGATACCGTACAGACCGTACGGTCGCGTACATATCGCCGCGTCGACCGCCACGTGCTGATTTCCCGATCGAACCGAATCGAAACCGATATTCGGGGCATCGGCTTCGATCGGATCGCGGACCCTCGAGAAAGCCCAGGTCACATCGCGTTGTTATAGTTTCGTGATTGGTGTGACATATCTCGCAGAAATTCATGCTGGTAAAAGCGGTCGGCATCTGCTGGGAGTGTTCGCGGCTTTACAACGCACCGTTATGTCTTCGTAATCTTCTCGAGACCTCGCGGAGCTCGACGCACCACCCGGTGCGGCGCCGCGGGGCAGATGAGGAGACATCGCATCATGGCGATCAAGCGACATGCCCACCGGGCCGTTGCGGCCGGAGCCGTCGGCGCTGCCACCCTCAGCGCACTGCTGCTGTCCACCGTGCCCGCCACGGCGGCGCCGGTCACGATTCCGGGGATCGGCAACGTCGAGGTGCCCGATCAGGTCATCGGGGCGATCCCGAAGGGCGTCATCCCGCCGAACGTGATTCCGCCGGGCGTGATCATCCCCGGCATCACCCCGACGCCCGCCCCGGTCGAATCGGTGGGCCAGCGCGCGGCGAACGCCGCCCTGTCCCGGGTCGGCGACCCCTACGTCTACGGCGCCACCGGTCCGAACGCCTTCGACTGCTCGGGCCTGGTGAAGTGGTCCTACGCGCAGGCCGGTCGCGACCTTCCCCGCACCAGCTACGGCCAGCTCTCCGCGGGCGCCCCGGTCGCCCTGAACGATCTGCAGCCCGGCGACGTCGTGTCCTATTACGGCGGAAGCCATTCCGGCATCTACGTCGGCAACGGCAACATCGTGCACGCGTCCACCTACGGCCAGCCGGTCAAGGTCGCGCCTCTGCACGCGATGCCGATCGCGGGTGCGCGGCGTTACTGATCACCGAAGAGACCGTGATCATTTTGTGCTGTGCTGGACATCGTGGGTCGCTGTTCCGTAACCTGATCGAGACCTTCGTGATGACTAGTCGGGAACACGGAATGGGGCCCTGCAGGCAGTGACCGCGCACTATCGGAACAGACGGACCAGACGCCTGGTGGGCGGGTCATTAGCTGTGGGCGCGTTGATGTTCGGCGCGGGGGCCGGTGGCGGCGCCTTCGCCGAACCGGTCACCCCGCCGACCAGCGCCAGCGATGCCGTCCAGAAGCTGATCGACCTGTCCCATCAGTCCGAACAACTCAATCAGCAGGCCTTGGGCGCGCAGCAGGATCTCGACGCGAAACTCGGCGTCGAACGCACCGCCGACGCCAAGCTCACCCAGGCGAATCGGGTGGTCGACGCCGCCCAGGCCGAGGTGCGCAAATATCAACCGGCCGTGGACCGTACGGCGATGGCCGCCTATATGGGCGCGCGCACCAACCGGATGTTCTCGGTGCTGGCCAGCGATTCCCCGCAGCAGCTGCTGGATCAGATGTCCACCCTGGACGTGCTGCAGGCCCAGACCAGTGAGCAACTCGCCCAGTTCACGAAGGCCACCGCCGCGGCCACCGCGGCACAATCCACCGCGCACAAGGCATCCGACGTCGCCCACACCGCCGCGCAGAAGGCCGATGAGGTGCGCGCGGATCTGGAGAAGAAGCGGTCCGACCTGCAGGGTGCGATCGCCCAGGTCATCCAGGCGTGGGGGGCGTTGTCGGCGGGGGACAAGAGCTCGCTGGCCGGATCGCTGTTCCCGCCGGGCTTCGACCGCGACTCGCTGCTGCGCGGTCTGGTCCCCGGCAGCGGCACCAGCGCGCTGGCCGCCGGGATGACCCGGGTCGGCGATCCATACGTCTGGGGCGCTACCGGTCCGGATCAGTTCGACTGCTCGGGTCTGGTGCAGTGGGCGTTCCACCACGTCGGCATCAATCTGCCGCGCACCAGTCAGCAACAGGCCACGGTCGGCACCCCGGTGCAGCGGGATCAGTTGCAGCCCGGCGACGTGGTGTTCTTCTACTCCGATGCCTCGCACGTGGGGATCTACGCGGGCAACGGATTGATCTTGCATGCTTCGACTTTCGGCGTCCCGGTGAAGGTGGCGCCGATGGGGTCGTTCCCCTTCTACGGGGCGCGGCGGTACTGGATCGGGATGCCCTAATCACACAGAGGTGAGCGCGAGCGTGCTGATATGACTGCGTGGACTCGGGTTCGAAACTGGTTGTCGGCCAAGCGGCGGTTCGAGTTCGTCGCGACGGTCGCGATGGTGATCGCGTTGACCGCGGTCGGTGGTGCGCTGGTGTTGCTGCCGAAATCGGCGCTACACGTTCGCCCGGTGCCGGCGGTCGCGGATGCGGCCGTGCCCTCGGCTCCGGCCGATCCGCAACTACCCGAGCTACGCCGGGTGATGGAGTCGTACGCGCCGGTGGTCACCCGGCAGGTCTGCGCCGACGACGGTCGCCTGTCGGTGGTGCTCGGCCATCCCTATCAGCGCGACGACGTGGACGCCCTGGCCGGTGACGTCGGCGCGGCGGTCGCGGAGGTGACCCAGCTGTGGGGCACCGACTGGGCCCGGGACGCGGTGATCGCGGTGGCCTCGGATTCGGCCGAGTTCGCCGCGTTGACCCATGACACCGGCGAGGGCTCCGACCAGGTCGCGGCGGCCTCGGTATCGGATCCGTTCGTCCCGCCCGCGCGCCCGACCGGGCAGCGCATCGTGTTCAGCGCCGCCGCCGGGCGTCGCCTGGGCCCCGACGGCCTGCGCGAGACGCTGCGGCACGAGCTCACGCACATCGCCGCCCGCGCGGTCACGGTGGACGGCTCCCCGCAGTGGGTGCTGGAGGGTTTCGCCGAATACTCCGCGCATCGCGATGCCGACCGCACGTTCGCGCAGCTCGCCCCGACCCTGACCGCGAAGGCCCGAGCCGGTGCGCTGCCCGCGGATCTGCCCTCGGACGCGGCCTTCGCCCCGACCCCGGGCAACGCCGCCGAACTGGCCTACGAACAGGGCTGGTCCGCGAACGCCTTCGTGGCCGAGCGTTTCGGCGAGCCGCGGCTGGTCGACCTCTACCGTCAGCTGGCCACCGGGCCCCAGGACGCCGCTGCCCTCGACGACGTCCTGCGCAATACCCTGGGCATCGGCCGCACCGACTTCATCGGCCGCTGGCGCGACTGGATCAAAGCCCGCGCAGCCGCCTGACCCAGAACATTTCGGTCGGACGGCACTCGCCCCGAACCGTCGGCCGGGCGGCGGCGAAAATCGACGCCGGGTGTTCGGTTGTCCAATCCGGTGGGGATAACGGGTGCGCCGCAACCCTTTTCATCGGAGGTGAGCCCGGACAGCGTCGCGGGCGCACACGTCAATAGACTGCCCCGCATGGCGCGCACCCTGCTGGTAACGAACGATTTCCCACCGAGACCGGGCGGTATCCAGTCCTATGTGCATGCGCTTGCCACACAGCTGCCGCCGGACGAACTGGTGGTGTACGCGCCGCGGTGGCGGGGGGATTCGCATCTGCGCTTCGACGCCGAACAGCCGTTCCAGGTCGTGCGGCATCCCACCACGCTGATGGTGCCGACGCCGTTGGTGCTGCGGCGCGCGGCCAAGCTGCTGCGCGACGAGCGGTGCGACACGGTCTGGTTCGGTGCGGCCGCACCCCTGGCCCTGATGTCGCCGCTGCTGCGGCGCGCCGGGGCGCGGCGCATCGTGGCCAGCACCCACGGGCACGAGGTGGGCTGGTCGATGCTGCCGCTCGCGCGACAGGCGCTGCGGGCGATCGGCGACTCCACCGACACGATCACCTACGTCAGCAAGTACACCCGACGGCGTTTCGCCGCGGCCTTCGGTCCGCGCTCGGCCCTGGAATATCTGCCGCCGGGGGTGGACAGCGAGGTGTTCCGCCCGGATCCGGCCGCGCGCAGTGAACTTCGGGCCCGCTACGGGCTGGGGGAGCGGCCGACGATCCTGTGCCTGTCCCGTCTCGTCCCGCGCAAGGGCCAGGACATGTTGATCATGGCGATGCGTGAGATCAGGGATCGGGTGGACGGCGCGGTGCTGGTGATCGCCGGCGGCGGCCCGTACGAGGACAAGTTGCGCGGGCTCGTGCAAGCGATGGAACTGTCCGATCAGGTCGTGTTCACCGGCCGGGTGCCCGCGGCCGAACTCGCCGCGCATCACACGATCGCCGACGTGTTCGCCATGCCGTGCCGCACCCGCGGCGCGGGACTGGACGTGGAGGGACTGGGCATCGTCTACCTCGAGGCGTCAGCGACCGGCGTTCCGGTGGTGGCCGGAAATTCCGGCGGCGCACCGGAAACCGTGCGCGAGGGCCGCACCGGACGGGTCGTGGACGGGCGTTCGACGGCACAGATAAGCGAGGCGATCGTGGAGATCCTGTCCGATCGTGACGCGGCGGCGAGCATGGGCGCGGCCGGGCGGGAGTGGGTGAGCACCCAGTGGCGCTGGGATGCGCTCGGCGACCGGCTGCGCGTCCTGCTGGACGGGAACGTGCGATCGAGCGGCGCGGATCGGTTGGGTTAGGCTCAGGCGCATGAGCAGCATCCAGGTGGCGGATCAAACCTTCGTCGCAGCTCCCGGAAGCGCGGTCGGCGAGGTTCTGGCCGACCGCGGCCGCTGGCGTCGCTGGTGGCCCGACCTCACCCTCGAGGTGCGAGAGGACCGGGCCGACAAGGGAATCCGCTGGACGGTGAGCGGTGCGCTGACCGGAACCATGGAGGTGTGGCTGGAGCCGTCGCTGGACGGGGTCATCCTGCACTACTTCCTGCACGCCGAACCGGCCGTTGCCGTGCGTGATCTGGTGGCGGCCAGCCGCGCCCGCCGGGTCGCCGGTAAGAAGATGTCGTTCGAGATCAAGGCGCGCCTGGAGGCCGGACGCGCGGCCGGTGAGCCCCCGGCGCACGCGTCGGCCGACCAGTTCATCTCCTGAATCCTGTTCTCCCGCACCGCACGCCGGAAAGGAAACGCTGTCAGTCATGGCCGACCGGACCCAGAGGTCGATCATCATCGATGCACCGTCGGATCGGGTGATGGCCGTCATCGCCGATCTGGAGTCGTACCCGGAGTGGGTGGCGGCGGCGCGCTCGGTGGAAATCCTCGACACATTCCCCGACGGCCGGGCCCGGACCGCGCGGTTCGTGCTGGACGCGGGCGTCGTCAAGGACACCTATGTGCTCTCGTACACCTGGCGTCCGGACGGCAAGGCGGTGAGCTGGCAGCTCTCCAGCGGTGATCTGCAGAAGGCCCAGGACGGCAGCTACGAGCTGATCGATCAGCCCGACGGCACCACCCAGGTCGTCTACGAACTCACCGTGGATCTGACCATCCCGATGATCGGCATGTTCAAGCGCAAGGCGGAGAAGGTCATCACCGACACCGCGCTCAAGGAACTCAAGAAGCGGGTCGAGGACTGACCGAATCAGCGCACTCCGCGGATTCCCCGGCCGGGGCCGCGGCTCGCCCCGCGGGCTCCGACCGGGAGTCCTCGGTGGGTGGGCCGCGGGGAACCCGGCTGGAACTGTTCGCGGGCAAGGGCGGGGTCGGCAAGACGACGCTGGCCTGTGCCACCGCGATGGCGTATCGGGCCGCGGGGGAGTGCGTCCTGCTGGCCTCGCTGGATCAGGCGCATTCCCTCGGTGACGCGCTGGGGCAGCGGTTCCCGCACGATCCCGGGATCGTCGCCGGGGTGACCTCGGTCCTGCCCGGGCTGGACGTCATCGAGGTGGATTCGCTTGCGCTGCTGGAGAAACGCTTCCGCGAGGTGGTGCGCGTGCTGGGCGGGGCGGGACACGAGCACGGGGTGGATCTGGGGTCGCTGGATCCGGCCGAGCTCACCGGCCTGCCGGGCGTGCAGGAGCTGCTGATGCTCAGCGAGATCGCCCGGTTCGCCGACGAGGGCGACTGGGACGTCATCGTGGTGGACTGCCCGCCGACCGCGGACATGTTGCGCATCGTCACGGGTCCCAGCTCCCTGCTCGGTTATCTGGACCGGATCTGGCCCGCGCACGCGCGCGCCATGAGCGCGGCCGGGCGGGATCTGCGGCGGGCGATCCTGGCCGTGACCGCCGAGCGGATCGCCGGTGCGGTCACCCGGGTGCGCGATCTGCTCGCCGACCGGTCCCGCACCGGAATGCGGCTGATCACCGTCGCCGAGCGGGTCGCGGTCGCCGAATCGGTTCGGGTGCGTTCGGCCGCGGCGCTGCTGGATCTGCGCCTGGACGAGGTGGTGGTTAACAAGGTGCTCCCGCCCCTGCCGGAGGCGGAGCCGTCGGATCATCCCGCGGTGCGGTGGTATGCCCAGCGGCGCGCCGAACAACTCGGCGTCATCGCCGATCTGCGCCGTCGCATCCCGGATCTGCCGGTGCGGATCGCCCATCACAGCGGGTCCGAACCGGTCGGTGCGGAACCGCTCGCGGCGTTGGCGGCCGAAACGCGTGGTAATCGGGCAGGAGCCGGCGCAGACCCTATGCTTGGCGACGACGCGGCGGTCCGGGGCACGCGGTCCGGCGAGCCGCAGGTGCGGCTCGAGTCGGGCAGCGGGCTGCAATCGGTGTACACGTTGCGGCTGGCGTTGCCCGTGGTCGACCCGGCGACGCTGCGACTGGGACGAGTGGAGGACGATTTGATCGTGGGAGCGGACGGCATCCGGCGTCGGCTGCGGCTGGCTCCGGTGCTGCGGCGATGTACCGTCGACGGCGCCGAGCTGGACGACGGCCTGCTGGTCGTGCGCTTTCGCCCCGACCCCGAGGTATGGCCGCGATGAACGACTACCGGGAACCGCACGGTCCCGAGCACGACGCGCACATCGGTGAACTCGCCGAGGAACTGCGGCTGCTGGCCGAGGTGCTGCTCGAGCGAGTCGAGCCGGTGCTGCGCCGCGCGGCCACGGACGGCGGTGCGGAATGGTCCGGATGCAGCTGGTGCCCGCTGTGCGCGGCGGCGGCACTGATGCGCGGGGAGCACCACGACATGGTCGCCTCTCTCGCCGCGCACGGCACCGCCATCGTGACGGTGTTGCGCGAGGCGCTGGCCGGTGTCCCGGTCGAACCGGTCATGCCGACCGACCCGGACGGGGCCGGGGATCACGCGTCAGGCGCGCCGAACGATGGTGCGCCGGAGGGTGATTCGCCGGACGAGCGGGCGAACCCGGTCGATCCGGTCCCCGACGCGCGGAGTTTCTCGGCCGGTGCGCCCGATGGCGAAACACGTTCCGGCACGGTCGAATCCGAGGTGCGTGCGAGCTCGACGTCATCGGGTGACAGCAGACCCCGGTACATCTCGATCCCGGTGCAGATCAAGGCATGACCACGCGCATCGGGCGGGAGCGGCCCCTGACCGTCGGAATCGATGTCGGCGGCACCAACATTCGCGCGTCGGTCGTCGACGGCGCGGGCGAGGTGCTCGACACCGTGCAGGCCCCGACCCCGCATTCGGAGCACGCGCTCGAGGACGGCCTCGAGCGCGCCGTGCGCGAGCTGTGCGGACGGCACCGGATCGACGCGGTCGGCCTGGCGGTGGCCGGATTCGTCGACGAGACACGCACTTCGGTGCGTTTCGCCCCGCATCTGCCGTGGCAGGATTCGCCGGTCGCGAGCCGGTTGTCCGAGCGGCTCGGACTGCCGGTCATCCTGGAACACGATGCCAATGCCGCGATGTGGGCCGAATATCGTTTCGGCGCGGCGGCCGGCACGCACAACGGGGTGCTGGTGGCGATCGGCACCGGAATCGGCGCGGCGCTGCTGGTCGGCGGTGAGCTGTATCGCGGAAGTTTCGGCGTGGCACCGGAATTGGGACATCTACAGGTCGTACCCAACGGCCGCGCGTGCCCGTGCGGCAAGCGCGGCTGTTGGGAGAGATATTGCAGCGGAACGGCATTGGTGGAAACCGCGATCGAGATCCTGGCCACCGACCCGACCCGCTCGACGATCCTGGCCCGGGAGGTGTCCCGGGATCCGGGCTCGCTGACCGGACGCCGGGTCGCCGGCGCCGCGCAGGACCGGGATCCGGTCGCCCTCGACGCGCTGGCGGATTTCGCGCGCTGGCTGGGCCTGGGCCTGGCCTTCGTGAGCGATATCTTCGACCCGGATCTGGTGGTCGTCGCGGGCGGGGTGAGCTCCTCGGCCCCGCTGTTCCTGGACGAGGCCCGCGAGCACTACGCGGCCTCGATCACCGGGGCCAGGCACCGGCCGCTGGCCCGTATCCGCACCACCCAGCTGGGTGAGGGCGCGGGCATGATCGGGGCCGCGGAACTGGCTCGCACGGCGCTGGGCACGGGGCCGCCGACGGTCGGCGCGGACGGCGCGGACGCGTCCGCGGCGGGGCGCGAATCCGCACGTTCGAGCACCCGGGAGACCGCTTCGGGTGGCCGGGCGGGGGCCCGCCGTTGACCGCAGTATTCCGGTAATGTGAAATCCCACTTGCGAACTTGGTCACAACTCATCACCGGCGGTAGAGTCGGCATCGGACTGAGGTGCCCGCGATGACGCCGGTCCCGGAAATCAGACTGGGGTGAAAGGACGCAATGTTCTACTGGCTGCTGAAGTACGTATTCCCGGGCCCGTTCATGCATCTATTCAATCGGCCGACGGTCGAAGGTGTGGAGAACATCCCGGCCGACGGACCGGTGATCCTCGCGGGCAATCATCTGTCGTTCACCGACTGGCTTTTCACGCCGTTGATGAGTCCGCGCCGGATCACCTATCTGGCCAAGGCCGAATACTTCACCACGCCCGGTATCAAGGGCCGTCTGCAGAAGTGGTTCTTCGCGGGCTCGGGTCAGTACCCGATCGATCGCAGCGGCGCCGACGCGGCGGAGAGCGCGCTGAACACCGCGCGCAAACTGCTGAACGAGGGCCGCGTGGTAGGGCTCTACCCGGAGGGCACCCGCTCGCCCGACGGGCGGCTCTACAAGGGCAAGACCGGTGTCGCGCGACTGGCGCTGGAGACCGGTGTCCCGGTGATTCCGGTCGCGCTGGTCGGCACCGACGAGGTCTGCCCGCCCGGACCTTTCCGCTGGCGGTTGCGCAAGGTCACGGTGGAGTTCGGCAAGCCGATCGACTTCTCCCGCTACGAGGGGATGGGCGGCAACCGTTTCGTGGAGCGCGCGGTCACCGACGAGATCATGTACGAGCTGATGCGGATGTCCGGGCGTGAGTACGTGGACGTCTACGCGTCCAGCCTGAAGAAGGGCGTGCCCTCGGGCAGCCGTCCCGATGCGGATCGGGTGCCCGAGTCGATGGCCGGTTAGATCCGGTTCACCCCGGGCCTCGATCACGTCGCACCCGGAAGAGCGCGTCGCATCACATGCGGCGCGCTTTTTCTATCGCCTCGAATTTGGCCAGATTGTGACGGGCGTCGGCGAGGGCGTCGTGCGCGTCCGCGGGGATCGGCGGCAGCGGCGGTCGTCCGGCCATCTCCCAGTGCTGACGAAGTTCGTTGGTGTAGCGGGGCATGGTGGTGGGCAGATCGACCATCGAACCCCACAGCTGGCACAGCGCGACGTGATCGTAGGCGCCGACCCAGGCCCACAGTTCGGGCTCGATGCCGGTGCGCGGAATCAGGAAACGGTAGATGTCGTCGCGGATCTGACGGCGGGTGCGCCACACCGGCGAGGCCGGGGCGGGGAGTTTGGGCAGCACGTTGCGCCGCACCCACGGCCCGGCCTTCTCCGGATCGAATTCGCTCGAGACCGCGTAGTACTCGCGTCCGTCCTCACAGACGATGCCGATCGAGACCAGGTCGATGGTGGTGCCGTCCTCGATGAATTCCGAGTCGTAGAAGTAGCGCACCGGTCGAGGTTACGGCGTGTTCGCCCCGCGTTCGCGAGCTGCCCCACCTCCGAGTTCGCACGCGTTCGCGGCCGAATCTATCCTTGTCTGGTGAACTGGACCGTCGACGTACCGATCGATCGCCTGCCGGAGTTGCCTCCGCTCCCCGCGGAAATGCGTCGTCGGCTCGACGACGCACTGGCCCGCACCGCGCTGCAGCAGCCGTCCTGGGATTCGGAGCAGGCCGAGCGGATGCGCACCGTGCTCGAGAGCGTCCCGCCGATCTGCGTCCCCGCCGAGGTCGAGGAGCTGCGCGGCCACCTCGCCGAGGTTGCGCGTGGTGAGGCGTTCCTGATGCAGGGCGGTGATTGCGCGGAGACGTTCGCCGACAACACCGAGCCGCACATCCGCGGCAATATCCGCACCCTGTTGCAGATGGCGGTGGTGCTGACCTACGGCGCGAGCCTGCCGGTGGTGAAGGTGGCCCGCATCGCGGGCCAGTACGCCAAGCCGCGCTCGGCCGACACCGATGCCAAGGGCCTCCGGTCCTACCGCGGTGACATGGTGAACTCGCTCGTCGCGGATGCCGCACTGCGCGAACACGATCCGTCGCGTCTGGTGCGCGCCTACGCCAACGCCAGCGCGGCGATGAATCTGGTGCGCGCGCTGACCGGCGCGGGCATGGCCGACCTGCACAAGGTGCACGACTGGAACCGGGATTTCGTCGCGCAGTCCCCGGCCGGAGCGCGGTACGAGCAGCTGGCCGAGGAGATCGACCGCGGCCTGCGGTTCATGACCGCCTGCCGGGTGCAGGATCCGAGTCTGCAGGCGGCCAAGATCTACGCCAGCCACGAGGCGCTTGTGCTCGACTACGAGCGCGCCATGCTGCGGCTGGCGTACAACGCCGCCGGTGATCCGGTGCTCTACGACCTGTCCGCGCATTTCCTGTGGATCGGTGAGCGCACCCGTCAGCTGGACGGTGCGCACATCGCGTTCGCGGAACTGCTGGCCAATCCGATCGGGCTCAAGATCGGTCCCGGCACCACTCCCGATCAGGCGGTGGAATATGTCGAGCGGCTCGATCCGAACAACGAGCCGGGCCGGTTGACGCTGGTGGCCCGGATGGGCAACAACAAGGTGCGCGAGGTGCTGCCGCCGATCATCGAGAAGGTGCAGGCGACCGGCCACCAGGTGATCTGGCAGTGCGATCCGATGCACGGCAACACCCACGAGTCCTCGACCGGGTACAAGACCCGGCACTTCGATCGGATCGTGGACGAGGTGCAGGGATTCTTCGAGGTGCATCATGCGCTGGGCACCCACCCCGGTGGTCTGCACATCGAGCTGACGGGTGAGGACGTCACCGAATGTCTCGGCGGCGCGCAGGACATCTCCGATCTGGATCTGGAGGATCGCTACGAGACGGCCTGCGATCCGCGCCTGAACACTCAGCAGTCGCTGGAGCTGGCCTTCCTCGTCGCCGAGATGCTGCGCTGATCGCCGGCGAGGAGGGGCGAGCAGCGGTGAACGTCGTATTCCGCGGGGCCGGTGTGTTGCGGGTGGATCCCGCCGATCGCACCATCCTGCGGTTGCTGCGCGACCGTGACCGGGACGGGATTCCCTCGGAGGTGGTGTTGCGCGACGGGAGCCGTCTGCTGATCTTCAACATCTCCTGGGGTTACGATCCGGCCGCGTTTTCGGCGCAGGTGACGACGAATATCAGCCCGAGTATCGGCGGGGTCTCGGTGGACGTGTTCACCACCGACAACGTCGTCGCGATCAACGATCCGGAGACCGGAGCCCCGTTGCTCGCGGTCGCCTGAGTGCCGCGCGGCCGGGCCATGAGGCCCGGTTGTGATCTGTGTTCGCCGTCCACGGCAGTGGGCTGGCGCGTGTAATTCTTTGTGCCCCTGCGGCTTTCGAAAACCTTGTGAAGGATCCGGGTATTCGGCGGAACCTGAGGTTAGCTGAACTGTTGCTGTATCGGAACTGGTGCGTTAGGTTTTCAGTATTGGTTCGCCGTCGCGGCGGACCGAAAGCGGGAAATAGCGTGAATTGCAGTGGGAGGACCCGATGCGCGCGATGCCGATAGCTGGTGAATTGCTTTCAGGAATAGGCCGACGCGCAGCCGAACGGCGGCGGGATCGGTATCCGACCGGTGCGGGAAATCGGCCGGTTCCCGCCACCACCGAGTTGGTCACGCACGAGACGATCGTCGACGGGCTCACGGTATCGGTCGTCATCGAACGGCCGGAGCTCGATCACGGCGGCGGCATCTGGCGGTGCCGGATCCGGGTGGCGCGCGGTGAGGCACGCCGGGAACAGTCCCAGGTCGTCGGAATCAGCTCGCAGGAAGTGCTCGGCCAGGCCATCGATCTGGCGGCGGACCGGCTCGGCATCAGCCGTTCGGACCTGCTGGCCGGTGCGAGCGTCGGAGCGCCGATCAGAACGGCAGGACAGTCAAGGTGATCGTGCTGCCCGGCGCGACATTGGTGCCGCCGAACGGCGTCTGCACGCGGACCGTGCCGCGATCGGTGCTGAACACCTGATTCAGCACCACCTTGAACCCCAGGCTCTCCAGTTCCGAGCGTGCCTTGCTCGCGCTCTTGCCCACCTCGTCGGGCACCTGCACCGCATTCGACACGATGAGCGTCACCGTACTGCCCGACAGCGCGGTGGTTCCCGCGGCCGGATCGGTGCCGATCACCTGATCGGCAGTCATCCGCGCGTCGAACTGGGTTCTGGTGTCCTGCACCGTGATTCCCACGCTCTGTAGCTCGGACTTGGCCTCGTCGACGCTCTTGCCGCTCACATCGGGCATGGTGACCCGCACGGATCCCTTGCTGCGGAACACCTTCACCTCGGCGCCCGCGGGCAGGACCGTGCCCGGCACCGGATTCAATTGCGCCACCGAGCCTTTCGGCGCGGTACTGGCGACCTCGCCGCTGTCCACCGGAACCAGGCCCTGATCGCGGATGGACTGCTCGACCGATTGCACATCCTGGCCCGAGCGGAACCGCGGCACCTGGGGTTTGCCGCTGGAGACCAGAATCGCGACCGTGGAACCCTTGAGCACCCGCGCGCCCGCGGACGGATCCGTGCCGACCACGCCGCCGACCGGGATGGTGTCCGAGGCCTTGTTGCGCTGCGTGATCGAGAATCCGGCCTGCTGCAATGTCGTGGTCGCCGCGGCGGTGTCCATGCCCGCGATCGCCGGGACCGCCGAATAGCGTTCGACGCCCAGATACCAGCCGCCGACGCCGAGTATCAGCGCCAGCGCCACCACGATCGCCGCCCAGATCATCACCCGACGACGGGAACGGTTCCGGTCGTCGTCGTATTCGGGATAGTAGGGCTCCCGCGTTTCGGGCCGTGCGGGGTAGCTCGGCGGCTCGGCACGCGAATGCGAGGTGGTCAGCACGCGGGTGTGCGGCGAGCCGGCCGGTTCGGCCGCGAGCCGGGTGGTGGCCGGTTCGCCGGGGGCGGGATGCTGCGGCGTGACCGGGCGATAGCGGGCGGACTGGTGTTCGGCGGATTCGCGCGGCGCGGGAACCCGGTAGGCGGGCAGATCCAGCTCCCGCACGATGCGGCGTAGCTCCGCGGCCATCTCGGTGGCGTCGGCGAATCGATGCGCGGGCTCGCGGGCGGTGGCCCGCGCGACCAGCTCGTCGAATTCCGGCGGCACGCCCTCGATGAACCGGCTGGGATTCGGGACGTCCTTCTCCACCCGCTGATAGGCGATCGACAGCGAGGTGTCGCCGGTGAACGGCGTTGCGCCGGTGAGCATTTCGAAGATCAGAATGCCGAAGGAGTACACGTCGCTGCGGGCGTCGGAGTTGCCGTTGGCGACCTGTTCGGGGGACAGGTACGCCGCGGTGCCCAGGATGACGCTCGAGGAGGTCATATTCGATCCCGCCACCGCGCGGACCAGCCCGAAGTCGGCGATCTTGACCTCACCGGCGTCGGAGATCAGGACGTTCTCGGGTTTGACGTCGCGATGGACCAGCCCGGCGCGATGCGCCACGCCGATCGCGGCCAGCACGGGCTCGGCGACCGCGGCCACCGCGTGCGGGGGCATCGGGCCGCGCTCGCGCAGGAGTTCGCGCAAAGTGCCGCCCTCGACCAGTTCCATGATCAGGAACGGGTGCTCGCCGTCGACGCCCTGGTCGTACACCGCGACCAGCGACGGGTGTTTGAGTTTGGCCACGGCGCGCGCCTCGAATTCGAAGCGGCTCAGGAATTGCGGATCCCCGGCGAACTGGGGATCCATCACCTTGATCGCGACCGGCCGGTCCAAGCGCGTGTCCACCCCGCGGAACACCATCGACATGCCGCCCCGGGCGATCGGCGCATCGATGCGGTAGCGCCCGTCCAGCATCTGGCCGATCAACTGCTGTCCTCCGCCTTCCACAAAGCTCTCACCTCTCGCTGTGCCACCGACGGCGGCACACTCTCACTGATGAGCATCGGCCGCCCCGGTGGCGGCACCACCGATCGTATAGGCGCGAACAGCAGACTACCGTTGTCCGCGTGAGCGCATTTCCATGCAGCAATGACGTGCTGCCGGAGTCTGTGACCCTGCTCGCCCTGCCCGATGTGGCCGAGCAACTGGGTATGGCCGTGACCCGAGTGCATCAGATGCTGCGAGATCATCAGATCATCGCGGTCCGGCGCGACGGCATCGCGGGCATCCCCGAGGACTTCTTCGACTCCGACGGCGCCGTTGCCAAGCACCTGACCGGCCTGATCACGGTCATGCGTGATGCGAAATACACCGACGAGGAGATCCTCGAATGGATCTACCTCGACGACGAATCCCTCCCCGGTCGCCCCATCGACGCCCTGCACGGTCCCCTGGCCCGGGAAGTGATCCGCCGAGCCGCGGCGGACCCGTTCTGAGCGGCGAGCCCTACTGAGGGGTGGTTATCGTCACCTGCGGGTGATCGCGCCCGGGAGGTGCCCTGCCGCTACGTGGAGACGGCGATGGCGGGGGACGACGACCCGGCGGGTGAAGATCTCGTAGTCGGCGTGCTCGATCTCGTCGAGGATCGCGGCGTAGAGCAGGGCGGCTGTGTCGATGGCCGGGCGGACTCGGGGGTGCAGCATGGCGATGCCGGGGGTGGCGGTGCGGTAGAGGGCTCGGTTGACGGCGATGAGGTGGGCCAGGGCGCGGCGTAGGCGCGGATCGGTGCGTCCGCTGCGGCGGCAGTGCCGCAGGAGGTTCTCGTCGACGCCGAACGCGGCCAGTTCGGTGGTCGGCAGGTACACCCGGTCCCGGTCGAGATCCTCGCCGACGTCGCGCAGGAAATTGGTCAGCTGGAACGCCTCGCCGAGAGCCGCGGCCGCCGGTTCGGCCTCGGCTACCGGCACGACCGTGCCGAGCACCGGCAGCAGCTGCAACCCGATCGCGGCCGCGGAACCGCGCATGTAGTCGCGTAACTCGGCCATCGTGCGGTATCTGTTCCGGAATCGCGCGCTGCCGGGCACGTCCATCCGCATGGCCTCGAGGAAGATCCAGAAGTGTTGCGGCGCAATGTGATAGCGGGTGATGGTGTCGGCGACGGCCGTCAGCACCGGATCGGGATCGAGCGGGCCGCGACGGTCGAGCCGCGCGCGCAGTTGCTCCTCGATCCGGTCCAGCCGGTCCACCGCTGCGGAATCGGTTGCGCCCGGGGCGATCTCGTGATCGACGATATCGTCCACCGTGCGCGCGAACGCGTACAGCGCGTGCACGGCCGGACGTTGCTCGGCCGACAGTAACCGGGTCGCCAGGAAATAGGTCCGGCCGTGCGCGGCGGCGATCCCCCGGCAGTGCCGGTAGGCCTCGGACAGCTCCCCGCTCGTGACCTCCGCGGCGGCGACCATCGTCATCGCGGTGATCGGACGCTGCCGGTCGGCTTGACGGAGCCCGCGCGCAATCGCAGCGGGTCGACATTGCGCAGCGACAACGCCGCCACCACCGCGGCGAAGGTGGCCGCCGCGACGTACCAGAAGTTGTACAGCCCGATGGCCCCACCCGGCTCGAACACCAGCATCAACCACGTGCACAGCCCGACCAGGAGCATCAGCGTCATCGTCGACATCGCGAATCCGGCGGCCAGCGCCAGCGGCCACGAGTAGTACCAGGGCAGCGCCGCCGGGGACAGCACGATGATCGCGACGAAGGCGATCAGAATGCCCAGCACGGCCTGCCGCTCGGTCAGCTTGAACCGCCACCAGGTCCAGATCAGGGCCACCACCAGCGCGACGGCGCACAGCGACCGGGTCCAGAACAGCACCGGCTCGAGCGCCCACGGCGTGAACCAGGTGACGATGTGCGCCATGATCGTCGGCAGCGACAGCCAGTTGATGATCTTCTTCGATCCCGACAGCGCGGTCAGCCAGCCGATGCCCACCCCGGCCGCGGCCGAGGCGGCGGCGAACACCACGGCGAACACCGAGATGCCCAGTCCGCCGATCTTGGCGAACGTCCAGATCGGATGTGGTAGCGGGCCCTCGTTCTTCGCGGCCCGGCGCTCACGTTCGTGGATCATCCAGATCCACACCAGGAACGGCAGCGCCACACCCGCGGTCGCCTTGATCGCCACCCCGATCGCGACCACCACGATGCCCGCGACGTGATGACGCTCGAGCACCAGCGCGATACCGGCGGCCATCAGGCCGACCATCAGCATCTCGTTGTGCACGCCGCCGATCAGGTGGATCAGCACCAGCGGATTGAGCACCGCCAGCCACAGCGCGACCGTCGGCTTACCGCCGAGATGTTTGGTCAGATGCGGGACCGCCCACATCATCAGGGCCAGACCGGGCAGCATCACCAGCCGCATGGCCCAGGTCCCGGCCACGACGTTGGCACCGGTGATGGTGGTGATCCACTTTCCCAGCAGCAGGAAGATCGGGCCGTAGGGCGCGGTGGTGGTGGTCCACACCGGACTCACGTTGTCCAGCAGGACGCCCGGATTGGCCACCGGGCCGACCTTGTACGGATCGAATCCGTCCCGCAGCAGAGCGCCCTGGGCCAGATACGAGTAGACGTCCTGGCTGAACATCGGCACCGCGAACAGCAGCGGGAAGATCCAGATGCCCACGATCGCGCGCAACTCGTTGAGCGTGACCGGGCTGTCCGGTGCGGTGCCGTTGCGCAGACCGGAGATCAGCCGGACACCGTCGTCGAAGCCGATCGTGATGCGGCCCAGCCGGACCCACGCCACGATCATCGACAGCACGCCCAGCCAGACGACGATCGTCGCCAGCGTGTAACCGTGACCGAATCGCAGCCACGACAGGTGCGCGGATTCCAGCAGCGGGTCGTTGCGGCGCACCGCGCCCGCGCCGAGGCCGCCGAGGGTGATCATCAGCGAGCCCCAGAAACCCAGGAACGCGGCGTGTCCCTCGGGGCTGCGCAGGAATTCACCGGCGAAACGCAGCCACCAGCCCAGGGTGCGCGGTCTCGCCGTGGCCTCGGTGTCCGGGGCCGCGGTGGTGATGGGTTCCGCGGTGGCGGTCGAAGGTTCGGGGGTCGGCATAGGTCGTCGTTCCCCCCGGGAATCGCGTGCGGTCGGAACCGCGGTCAGTAGGTCGCGGGCCAGTTTAATAGTCCTGTCGGGAACACTATCGCGCCGGTCGGCACGCATTGTATGTCGGCATGCCGGTAACTCACCCGGCAACTCCCGTCGTGGCGCTCGGCGATTCGGTCCGGTGCGCGCGCTCGGCCGGGAATCGGCCCGCATCGGGTCCGGTGCGACCGGTGATGCGCTGCGCGGCCAGCTTTCCCGACAGCAGCGTGGTCGGCACCCCGACCCCCGGCGTGGTCCCGCAACCGGCCAGGACGACGTTGTCCGCCGAACGGGGCAGATTGCGGGTGCGGAACGGACCGGTCTGCCGGAACAGATGGGCCGCGGAGAACGGGGTTCCGGCGATCATGCCCTGATCGGCCCAGGTGCGCGGGGTGTCCAGATGGTCGACGGCGAAGTGTTCGGCGATGCCGCGATAGCCGCGCTGTTCCAGCACGCCCAGCAGCTCGCGCAGGTAGGCCGGGCCCAGGCGGGGCCAATCCAGCGGCGCGGCAACCAGATTCGGGCAGGGAGCCAGCAGCGAGAACGGCTCGTGCCGGGTGTCGCGCTCGATGAACAGGCCGGGATCGCTGAGGGCGGGCCGGGTCAGCAGCAGCGACGGATCGCTCATCGTCCGGCCCCGGCCGCGTCGCGCGGCGATCTCGGTGAACGTGCGGTCCCAGGCACGGCCGAATTCGATGGTGTGGTGGGCCTGCACGGGCCACCGCGCGGCGACCTCGGCCGGAATCGTGCCGTGCGCGACGACCGCCGAGGGCGCCGCGCGCAGCGGACGCCGCCGGCTGATCCCGAACCTGGGCAGCGAGCCCAGATCGGCGGTGAGCACCACCGCATCGCAGTCGTAGGTCCCCGCGGCGGTGCGCACCCGGTGTGCGCGGCCGTCGCGGTAGTCGATCCCGGTCACCTCGACGCCCAGTTCGAGCCGCCCGCCCGCATCGACGAACGCGCCGGCCAGGGCCGCGGTCACCGCGCGCATACCGCCCTCGGGGAAGTACACGCCCAGGCAGGTGTCCATGTGCGGGATCGCCCCGTACACCCCGAGCGCCCGCGCGGGAGCCATCCCGGCGTACAGGGCCTGGAAGGTGAACAGCCGGGCCAGCCGCTCGTCGCGCAGGATCCGCCCGACCCGTGGCCCGAGTCGCCCGAACGCTCCCGCACGCACCAGTTCGCGCAGCGCCGCGCGCTTGCGGGCGATGGTGACCATGTCGAGCGGGGAGTCGAAGTTGGTGTCCATGAATTCGCCGTAAGCGGCCCCGTAGACGCGGGCCAGCCAGGCACGCAGCCGCCGATACCGGGCGACCTCGTCCGGACCGCAGGCGCGGGCCACCTCGGCGGCCATCTGCTCCGGATCCGAGAACACCGAGATGACCGACTCGTCGGCGAAACGCGCCCGATAGGCCGGGGCGAGGCGGTGGATGCGCAGCCCCCGCGAGACACTGTCCTGCCCGACCGCCCCCAGCGCCTCATCGATGAGTCCTGGAACGGTGAGAACCGTTGCCCCGGAATCGATCTCATAGTCCGGCCCGCGATACACCCCGACCCGCCCGCCGGGATGATCCGCTCGCTCGAGCACGGTGACCGCGCGTCCTGCGCCGGTGAGATGCAGGGCCGCGGACAACCCGGACAGTCCCGCGCCGACCACGATCACGCGGTCGGTGCGCCCGGTGATCGTCCTCATGCGACGCGTCTGGTGGCGGCCACGGCCATCGCCTCGAGCCGGCGCTTGGCCTCCGGCGTCGCCGAACATCCGGCCAGGGCCGCCAGGCCGCGCTCGGTGAGTTCGGTGATGCGGCGTTCCACGTCCTGGACCGCGCCCAGTCCGGTGATGACCTCGCGCAACCGGCTCACCTCGTCCGAGGTCAGATCCGTGCCCAGTCGGTTGCGCAGCAACTCGGCCGCGGCCGGATCGGCGGCATCGGCGCGGCGCAGCGCCTCCGCGATCAGCACGGTGCGCTTGCCCTCGCGCAGATCGTCGCCGGAGGGTTTGCCGGTCACGGCGGGATCGCCGAAGACGCCGAGCAGATCGTCCCGCAGCTGGAAGGCCAGGCCGATATCGGTGCCGAAGGTGCGATAGGCCGTGATCAGCGGCGGATCGGCATCGGCCAGGGCCGCGCCCAGATGCAGCGGCCGCTCGATCGTGTAGGAGGCGGTCTTGTAGCGGTTGACCCGCATCGCCGACTCCACCGAATCGTCCTCGCCCGCCTCGCCGTGGATGTCCAGCAGTTGCCCGCCCAGCACCTCGGTGCGCATGGCCGCCCAGACCGGGGTGAACCGGGCGCGCGCGGCCGGGTCGAGCCGGGCCCCCGCGACCATGTCGTCGGCCCACGCCAGGGCCAGATCACCGATCAGGATGCCGACGCTGATGCCGAAATGTCCTGCGTCACCGCCCCATTCGCGGTCGGTGTGGCGATGTTCGAAATCCGCGTGCACGGTCGGGAAGCCGCGCCGGGTGCGCGAGGAATCGATGATGTCGTCGTGGATCAGCGCGCAGGCCTGCACCAGTTCCAGCGCCGCGCAGGCTTGCAGTACCGCCGGGGCCTGCGGTCCGTCCGGATCACCGCCCGCACCCAGCCAGCCCGTCCAGGCGAACGCCGGACGGGTGCGTTTTCCGCCGCGCAGCACGAAGTTCTGCAGCGCCTCGCTCGCATCGATGAAGACCGGGCCCAGCCCGGCGACGATCTCGCGACGCGTGGCGAAGAACCGATTCAGCGCCTCGGCGACGGCGCTGACCAACCCGGCGGAATCCGCTGCCGGGCCCGGACGTGTCGAGGTATCGGCCGACAACGGAACCTCCCAGGGTGACTTACCGCGACAGCACCGGTGAAAAACGCTGACGCATATGGTTCGGACGCGCGGGCGCCCCTGGATTGGAACGATACTGCGTCGGCTTTCGCCCCGGTCGCGGCGGACGGCCCCGCCGAGCGGGGAGGTCGTCCCACTACACTGGGTCGGTGAGTTTCGACAACGTACGGGGACGATCGACCCCAGGCCGACCCCGCCCGCCGCAGGTTTCCGGAACTCCCTCCGTCGTGGGGCGTCTGGGGCCGCGGCCCGACGGCAGCATTCCGTTCTCGGTGGAGTTCAATCCACCGCGTGATGCGGCCGCCGAGGCTCGACTGTGGCGTGCGGCACGTGAATTCGAGCGCATGCATCCGGCCTTCGTCTCGATGACCTACGGCGCCGGCGGCTCCACCCGCGACCGTACCGCCCGGGTCACCGGGGAGCTGGCGCAGGAGACGACACTGCTCACGGTCGCGCATCTGACCGCCGTCGCGCACAGCGTCGCCGAGCTGCGTTCGATCGTGGGCGTCTACGCCGACGCCGGAATCCGCAATCTGCTGGTGCTGCGCGGCGATCCGCCCGGTGATCCGCTGGGGGAGTGGCAGCGGCATCCCGAGGGCGTCGAATACGCCGAGGAACTCGTGCGCATGGTGCGCGATCTGGGTGATTTCCACGTCGGGGTGGCGTCGTTCCCGCAGGGGCATCACCGGTCGCCGGACCTGGACCACGACACCCGCTTCCTGTGCGCGAAACTCCGTGCGGGCGCGGAATATTCGATCACGCAGATGTTCTTCGACGTGGACGACTATCTGCGCTTGCGGGATCGGGTCAGCGCGTTCGATCCGGTGCAGGGCGACAAGCCGATCATCCCGGAGCTGATGCCGATCACCTCGCTGCGGACCGTGCAGCGCGCCGAGGAACTGTCCGGCCGCCCCCTTCCCACCGCACTGATGACCCGGCTGGAGCGGGCCGCGGGCAACGATCCCGAGGCCAACCGCGACGCGGTGCGCGAGGTCGGTATCGAGATCGCCACCGAGATCGGTCAGCGGCTGATTGCCGAAGGTGCGCCGTGCCTGCATTTCATCACGCTGAACTTCGCCAAGGCCACCACCGAGGTGCTCACCAATCTCGGATACACCGTGGCACAGAAGCCGGTCGAAGCTTGATCGGCGTTTCGCGGGCGGATTAACCGCTGATGTGCTGATACGGCGCGTACAGTCACGCGCACCCGTGAGGACCCGGGAACCGTGACTACTAGGAGAATGCCGATGGCCGTATTGCGCAGTCTCGTCCGTGTGGCCGGTGCGGTGGGCGCTTGCGCCGCGCTGGCCTGCACCGGTTTCACCGCCGCGTCGGCGGCGCCACCGGGCCCGTCCGCGGCCGACGCCGCGTCGGCGGTGGAAACGGCCTGGCACGGCGCTGTCGCGCAGACCGACGCGCTGGGTGCGTATCGGCAGGCGATCGAGGGATTGCGGCAGTTCGGGATGGATCCGTTCCTGTATCCGTCGGCCTCGGCGTTCTGCGCGGACGGGAGCACGATGGGCCTGGTCCCGGCCATCGCGGGCGCGGTGCCCGGCCCGTGGCCGAAGACCACGGTGAGCGTGCCGGGCACGGATCTGTCCGCCGTCAAGGCCGGGCACACGATGTTCGCCTTCGTGCCCTACGGGATGGGGCCCGACGGCGCCGACACCTCCGGGATGCAGGTGGCCTGGTTGAACACCAACACCGGGCAGAGCGGACTGACCCAGATGGGCTCGGTATCCGATGTGGCCGCGTCCATGGTGCCGCCGCAGGTGCCGCCCGCGATGCGCCCGCTCGCCCAGCAGGCCGTCGAGAACTTCCTGGGCACGGCACTGCCCCGGGGCGGCGTGCGCGCGGTCCCGGTCGACACCGGCTCGGGAACCGTCCTGGCCGCCGTCTTCGGCTCCGTGCGCAACGGCAACCGAACCTGCCTGTTCCTGCCCACCGTGGGCGTCACCAGGGTCAGCTGACCTGTTCCACCGAGCCCGCCCGGCGAAACAGCCGGGCGGCAACCGGATTCGTTCGAATCAGCCGTTGGTTGCGGCTGCCACGCAACTTCTCACGCGGTTCGTCGTCCGTGTCGTGTCAACCCGACGGCGGAACGATCAGGCGGGCAATCGGATTCGCGAAATCAGCCGACGCGTTCGGCGACGGTGCGACCTTTCCAGGTGAGTGTTCCCGATCGGTGTAGGCGATGGGAGCGGATGGACAGGCGTAGGTAGGCGGCCACCGACAAGGGGTGGGCGAGCGCCGCGGGGATGTCCGAGAGGGTGAGTGCCCCACCGGATTCCAGGGAGCGGGCGGTCAGGCGGCTCGCGACCGCGCAGGCGTAGCCGAGCAGGCCGATCCGGCGGGTGACGCCCCGGCCGAACACGGCCGCGAGGGGAGGGGCGCAGAAGGCCAGGGCGGCTGTCGCGCCCACCGCGGCACTGCCCGCCGCGGAACCGTAGGCCGACCACAGCCATCGGGTGTATCCGGTGTCGAGTTCGGTTGCGCCCCGGTACATCCGGGTGTTCGCGATGCGGCCCGCGGAGACCAGCACGGTGCGTCGTCCGGTCCGGCGTACCGCCCGCGCCAGCGCGAGATCCTCGGTGACGTGCGTGGCGACCGCGGCGTGCCCGCCCGCCGCGCGGTAGGCGGCCGCGTCGAAGGCCAGGAACTGCCCGCAGGACACCGCCGTGGCGGGGCGCAGGCTGCGCCCCGCCAGGCGCACCGGCAGCGTCGCGGCCCACGACCAGCACAGCAGCGGCTGGACCAGCGCTTCGGCGAACGATCCGGTCAGCTGGCGCGGCCACGGCGACACCAATCCCGCACCGGTGCGGCGCAATTCGCCCACCGCGGCGGCGATCGCACCCGCCCCGATCCGGACGTCGGCGTCGAGGAAGATCAGCGCGCCCGCGGGCGGGTCGTCGGAATCAGCACTCGCCCAGGCGATCTCGGTCAGGCGGGCGCAGGCGGCGGATTTCCCGGTCCAGCCCGGCCGCGGTTCGCTCTGCGCGGTGATGATGGTGAACCGCTCGTCGTCTCCGGCCGCCGCGACCGCCGCGTCGTAGGTGTCGTCCCCGGACCCGTCGTCCAGGATCAACACGCGCATCCGCGAAACTCCGTGCTGCCCACGCAGATCCGCGATCAGGCCCGGCAGCCGCGCCGCCTCGTTCCGCGCCGGGACGCATACGGTCACCGGTTCGATCACCGGCGGGCCCACGACCCCGAGCCGCCGCACGGTGAGCCGGTTCAGCACCGTCAGGGCACAGCCCGTCAATGAGACGGCCGTCCCGGCGGCGACCGCTCCTGTCACCAGAGTGCTTCTCATACGTTTCCGTTCTCGCGGTATCCGCGGTCGTTCCGCCCCGATGCCAGGTACATCCCCGCGGGGCGGCGCGATGTGACATCCACCGCACGTTCGCGGTGGGTCAGACCTTCTCGCGCGTGCGGGTCTCGCGCAGCCGGGCGATGTAGTTCGGGGTCGGATTGCGGCTCAGGTAGGCGATGACGGCGACCAGCGCGGCGACGGCCAGGGTGATACCGCCGACGATTCCGGCCCACCCGGCGAACGAGCGGGTGTTCGGGTCGGCGTAGCTGGCCTCGGCGTGCACGGTGCTCTCATCGCCGGCGGGCAGTTTCCAGGACACCACGGAATCGCCTTCCCGGGTGCCGTTGGTGGTGGCCACCCGGGCCGGGAAGGCGACGGTGAACTGGACGTCCGACCCCTGGGGTGGCACCGACTTCAGGTCCGCGCGGCCATTGAGCGTGACCAGGTCGCCGGTCCGGACGAACTGCAGGGTGAACATGCCCTGCGTCTGATCGGACAGACCGCCGAGCTCGCCGACCTCACCGAAGGTCAGATCGTCGAAGTACACCTGACTGCCCACGTACCCGTCCTGGCTGTACGACTCGATGCGGACCTTGGCGGCCAGCGTGCCCGGCGCCTTGAGCTGCGGGCCCTTGTCCTTGTCGTTGGCCGGGACCACCGCGACGACGATATGGCCGGACACCCGGTCGTTCGAGGACACGCCCATCGAGACCTGGACCCGCAGGCAGCCTGCCAGCAGCGGCAGCAGCATGGCCAGCAGTAATACCGCCGACCAGGCGCGACGGCGCGTCGGGGTCTTCGTGCCGCGGCGCGATGGTGCGCTCGTGACGTCGGGCATCGGTGGTGTCGGACTCGGCTGCACGGGTCACATCGTGCCATGGCCCGCCGAGCGGACCGGCATGCGACGGGCCGAGGTGTACAGCAGCGGAACGCCGAGCAGGCCGAGTCCGAGGAATCCGTACCCGGCCGAGGCGGGCAGGCCCAGGAAGACCGCGTGGGCCAGGGTGGAGCCGAGCCAGGTCCACAGGAAGACCGCCACCGGGACAGCGGGCCTGCGGTCCGCGGGGGCGTCGGTGCGGTCCAGCAGTTCCAGTAATGCCGCCATCAGCAGTGCGACGGCGAACCAGCCCGGATAGTTGGTCCAGGGGATGTGCGGCGTCCCCGGCAGTCCGGGCAGCGGTGAGCACCAGGACCACTGTCCGGCGGACACCATCTGCGGGTCCAGGAACAGATCCCAGCCGACCGCGCCCACCGCGGTCAGCGGGATACGTGTCCGCGCCCGCGGTGATCCCGGCGGACACAGCAGTCCGGCCACGATCCAGACCGGATACAGCCCGCCCGTCCAGGCCAGCGGCACGAGCAGCGGCACACCGGCCAGTTCGGGACCGAGCCGGTCGTGCGCGTAGGCGTAGCAGCCGAAGGGGAATCCCGTTGCCACGCCCACGATCTCGGCGGCGAGCCCGAGTCCGGACACGATCAGCAGCAGTCCGGCCGCCCAGCGCGGACCGCGGGTCGCCCAGGCGTGCGCGAGCGCGGTGATCGCGGACAGCAGCACCACGGCCGCGGTCACCCGGTCCCGGCCGACG
>NZ_BDBQ01000068.1 GCF_001613065.1 Nocardia miyunensis NBRC 108239 | reverse complement strand
CGCGGACCGGCCGGGGGCTCACGACCGGCGCAGCCGCGGACGGCGCAGATCCCGCAGCGCCAGCCGGGCGGCACTGCGCCCGCTGGCCCCCGAGACGCCGCCGCCGGGATGTGTGGAGGCCCCGGTCAGGTAGACCCCAGGCGCATTAGGCACGCGCTGTCCGGACAGTTCCGGCAGCGGCCGCCAGAAGAACATCTGGTCCAGCGACATCTCCACATGCATGACATTGCCGCCGATCAGGCCGAGCTCGCGCTCCAGATCGGCCGGGGTCTGCACGAACCGGTCCAGCACGGTGTCGGCGAAACCCGGTGCGGCCGTGTCGAGTTCGGTGATGATGCGGTCGCCCTCGCGTTCGGCGTGCGCACTCCAGTCGCTCCCGTCGGCCAGATGGCGCGGATGCCACTGCGCCCACAGCGAGAGCTGATGCTGTCCGGCCGGGGCGATACTCGGATCCAGGGCGCTGAAGCTCATCGCCAGCACCACCGGCCGCGGCGGCAGGTCCCCGGCCAGTGCCGCACCGTGCGCCAGACGCAGCTGCCGCCGATCGGTCGCGAGCAGTTGCAGCCCGCGGGCCGATTCCGCGGCCGTCGCCCCCGGATAGCGGGGGAGCTCGCTCGCGGCGACCCGCACCACCATGCCGATACCCGGCCCGACCCGGATGCGCCGCCGCCAGTCGTCGAGCGTCGCGGCGTCGAATCCGCCGCGCCGCAGCAGATCCAGCGTCGTGAGGATGTGTGTGCCCGCGATCACGGTGTGCGCGAACAGGTCTCGGCCCGAGGCCGTGCGCACCCGCCAGCCCGCGCCCGCCCGGCGCAGTTCGGTGACGGTGTCGCCGCAGGACAGCACCCCGCCGTCCGAGCGCAGCCGCGCGATGAGAGCCGTTGTCAGAGCACCGCTTCCGCCGACCGCGCGGCCGGGCGCCACGGTGTGCATCAGTGCGGCGAACCCGACCATCGGCGCGGTGCCGGGTTCGGACATCGGCGGTCCGGACTGCGCGCCGAACCAGGCCAGCGCCGCCTTGAGCCGCTCGTCGTCGAACAGGCTGTCCAGCAGCGCGTCTCCGGACTGCAGGAATTCCCGCGACAGCGCGCTGCCGCCCGCCCGCGCGTCCAGGCCCCAGAACGAGCGCAGCAGCCGTCCCGGGCCGGGCGTCCCGGAGAACGAGCGCATCACCCGCTGCGCACGCGGTCCCCACACCCGCACGAAACGCCGGTACGCGTCCGCGTCGCGGGCGCCGCAGGCGGTCGCGATCGCGGCGCAGGTGCGGTCCAGGTCGCGGTGGAACACGATCGGCGGGAGATCGGCGCCGGGCGGTGCGGGCGCGAAACCCCAGGGATCGCAGTCGATGTAGCGCAGCCCGAACCGCTCGAGTTCGAGTTCCTCGATGATCCCGGTGTGCCGGATCATGATGTGCGCCGAGGAGCCGCGATCGACCAGATGTCCCGGGAACCGCTCCACGGTCGAGACCGCGCCGCCGGGCACCTCGTCGCGCTCGAGCACTTCCACCTGTTCGCCCGCCCGCGCCAGATAGCAGGCGGCGACGAGGGCGTTGTGGCCCGAACCCAGGACCAGAATCGTCACGGCCGCGCGCCCTGCGCGGGCGGTCCGGCGATCGGCGGGCTCTGCAGCGGCAGCGAACGGCCCAGCACCGCGAAGCGGCGGGTGTCGCCGGAGAAGACGAAATGCCGCACGACATCGGTGAATCCCTGTCGGCGGTACAGCCGCCAAGCGCGGTTTGCCTCGCGATCCACCTCCGGGGTGGACAGCAGCGTCGCGCGTTCGGGGCGGTTGCGCAGCAGCCGGGTCAGCAGGGTCTCGCCCAGGCCGTGGCCCTGCGCGCTGGGATGCACATGCAGTTCGGTCAGTTCGAAGTAGTCCGCGAGCAATTCACGTGCCGGGCGCTCGGCCCAGCCCGAGCGGCGCATCCCGTTGTGCACCTGCTGATGCCACCACTGGTGCGGCGCACCGTGATAGCCGTAGGCGATGCCCACGATGGGCGCGCTGCGCAGGTCGTACCCGCCGCTCTCGTCGGGGACCACGGCGGCCACCGCCTGCCAGCCGGGCCGGGCGGTGTGCTCGGTCCACATCGGCGCGCGGTGGTATTCGGTGCCGCGGGGATAGTCCATCGCCGCGACGTAGACGGCCAGCGCATCGTGCAGCCGGGACCGTAGGGCCGCGGCCGAGAGGTCGATGACGACGGGGGCGGTTGCGTGAGGAAGTCTGGCGGCTGTCATATCCGGTCGGCGCGGCTCTCGTTCGGCCCGGGCGCTCGCCGCGAGCGCGAGCGCGAAAGTTTGTCGGTGGTCGTCTCTATATTCACACTCATTGAAACGTTCGAATATCTGTTCGGTTCGCGTGGTCGGCGATGTACCGCGCGAATCAGGGTGTACGACGGTAGGGAGGTGCCGTGATGGCAGGTCGAATGGAGCATCCGGGGCGTTCGGGGCGAGCAGGCGGTCTGCTGGACCGGGCGGACGGGCTGCTGCTGCAGGCCGCCGCCGAGCCCGATCCGCGCGAGCGGTTCCGCACCGCATATCTGGCGGGCCTGCGCGGGGCGGGTGCGGTGCTCGCGCTGACGGGCGCCGACCGCGCGCCGAGGGCTCGTTCGCGCAACGCCTGGGTGCTGATGCAGCAGGCCGCACCGGAATTCGTGATGTGGTCGGACTATTTCAGCTCCTTCTCCGAGACCCGCGCGGCCATCGAGGCCGGGCTGGATCGTCCGGTCGACGCGCAGCTGGCCGACGAGTTCGTCTCCCGCGTAGGGGCATTCCTGTACGACGTGGAGGATTCGATCAGTGCGGCCGCCCGGATGCGGCCGATCAACGGCCGGCTGGCCGACGGCTCGGCGTGAACATCGGCGAGTAGGTGGTACCGCGCAGATCGAACTCGTATCATGGTGACAGAGAGCCGCCAAGGTCGGCTGTCCGTCGCCTACCCGGAGGCGACCACCACACCTAGTGCCGGGGGAGGTACCGTGCCACTCTCCGAGCACGAGCAGCGCATGCTCGAACAGATCGAGAGCGCGCTCTATGCTGAGGATCCCAAGTTCGCCTCGACCGTCCGAGGCGGACGTCTCAGATCTGCCACGGGCAGACGCAGACTTCAGTCGGCCGCACTCTTCGTCCTCGGCCTCTGCCTGCTGATCGCGGGTATCGCCCTGCCCGTCAAACCCGGCGGTTTCCCCATCATCAGCTTGTTCGGCTTCATCGTGATGTTCGGCGCCGGAGTACTGCTGCTCCTGGGTAGCTCGGGCGCGTCGGGCGCCGGTCGTCGCGGTGAGGACACCCCGCAGGGCGGCGGGCCGGCAGCCGGCCGAGGCAAACAACGCAAGCAGGGCGGTGGTTTCTCCGCCCGCATGGAGGATCGGTTCAGGCGCCGGTTCGAACAGGACAACTGACAAGGCCCGGATCCGTCTGACGGATCCGGGTTTTGCGCTGCGCCCCATCCGGGGCGGACAACACGACACGCCGCACAGCTGTGCGGCGTGTCTCTTCTTTCCCGGGCCGCGGCCGGGTCCCCACATCGCCCCACCCGATTCCCCCACCGCGCCCCACCCTCGCCCTCTCCGCGGCGTTTCGTGCGGTTATAGCCGATGCGATCGGCGGGTTTGCTGACAGTTTTCGGGTCATGCGTCCGATCGTGCTCGCGTGTCGTGTATCTCGGAAAAATCTCCCCACCGCCCCGATAGCTGGTGTGACCAGCGAAATCTGGTACGCGGGTGGTGAGATCGCTGCGGCTTTCGATTGAAAGTGGGGGAAAGTGGGGTAATGTGGAGCGCGCACGAGCAGAGACCGACCAGACGAGGTGATCACGCGGGAGGTGTCGAGTGTTTCTCGGTACCTACACGCCTCGGCTGGACGACAAAGGGCGACTCACGTTGCCCGCGAAGTTTCGGGACGAACTGGCGGGAGGGTTGATGGTCACGAAAGGGCAAGACCACAGCCTTGCCGTGTATCCGAAGGAGGAGTTCACCGCGCTGGCGCGGCGAGCCGCCGCGGCGTCTCGGAGCAATCCGCAGGCACGGGCTTTCGTCCGGGCCCTGGCGGCGTCGACGGACGAGCAGCGTCCCGATGCTCAGGGGCGCATCACGTTGTCGGCCGAACACCGCCGCTATGCGAGTCTGTCCAAGGACTGCGTGGTGATCGGCTCGGTCGACTTCCTCGAAATTTGGGACAAGCAGGCGTGGGAGTCCTACCTCGCCGAGAACGAGGAGGACTACTCGATGGCCGGAGACGAGTCGCTGGGCGGAATCTTCTAACCCCCGAGCGAGGCGAGTGTCCTGCGGCCTCTGCCCGACGCGGACCCTGACGTACTTCCCCAACGCCAGGTGCCGTGCTTCGGTCAGAGACCCTGGGACATTGGCCGCCCGACCGAGTGAGTTCGATGCGTACAGCAACGCCGCGACAGGGGCGAGGAGGATCTGGAGGTCGAGGTGGATCTTGCCGATCACACACCCCGCCATGTTCCGGTCCTGCTCCATCGCGCTGACGAAATCCTCGGTCCCGCACTGCGATCGGGCGGTGTCATGGTCGATGCCACACTCGGCCTGGGCGGTCATTCCGAGCACTTCCTGCGTACCTATCCCTCGATCCGGCTCGTCGGATTGGATCGCGACACCGAGGCGCTGAAGCTGGCGGGCGCCCGGCTGGCCCCGTTCGCGGATCGAATCACCCTGGTACACACCACATATGACGACATCGCCGCGGCGCTGCGGCAGGCCGGCCTGGCGGAAACCGGTTCGGTGCGGGCGATCCTGATGGATCTGGGTGTGTCCTCGATGCAACTCGACGAGGCCGAACGGGGCTTCGCCTATTCGGTCGACGCGCCGCTGGACATGCGGATGGATCCGACCACCGGCCCGACCGCCGCCGATGTGCTCAACACCTACAGTCACGGCGAGCTGGCCCGGGTGCTGAAAACCTATGGGGAGGAACGTTTCGCGGGCCGCATCGCGAGCGCGATCCTGCGGCGGCGCGCGCAGCGTCCCTTCACCACCAGCGCCGAGCTGGTGGAACTGCTGTACGACGCCATCCCGGCCGCGACCCGCCGCACCGGCGGGCATCCGGCCAAGCGCACGTTCCAGGCGTTGCGCATCGAGGTCAACCGGGAGCTGGAATCGCTCGAGGCCGCGGTGCCCGCGGCCCTGGACGCGCTCGAGATCGGTGGCCGCATCGTGGTCATGTCCTATCAATCGCTGGAGGACAAAGTGGTCAAACATGTTCTCGCGGAGCGATCGACCTCGCGCACGCCGATGGATCTGCCGGTCGAATTACCGGGTATGGGACCGGAATTCACGGTATTGACCCGTGGTGCGGAGAAGGCCACGGCCGCCGAGATCGAGGACAACCCGCGCGCGGCGCCGGTCCGGATGCGCGCGGCGGAACGAATTCAGGCGCCGCGATGAGTTCGGGCGAGGTGCGAACGGTAGGGGAGGCGGGACTATGAGCGTGCGGACACGGGTGGACGCACCACCGCGTGGCGGGAAGACCGCGGAGCGGCGCACCGCGCCGCGCCGCGTGCACGATCCCGAACACGTGACATCGGGTGCGGCCAAGCGGGCGTACGCCCGGCGCCGCAATCGCGTCGGCGGCGGACCGGTCCTGCCGCCGCTGCCGGGGCGCTCGGTGATGAGCGGCCGGATCCCGTTCGTGGTGGCCATTCTGGTGATGCTGGGCTGCGGCCTGATGTGCACACTGCTGCTGACCACGCGATCGGCCGAGGACAGCTATCAGCTCAGCGACGCGCGTCAGATCAATCAGCAACTCTCCGACGAGCAGGCCGAACTGCAGCGTCAGGTGGCGGCGGCGGATTCCGCGCCGGAACTGGCCACCCGGGCGCGGGAGCTGGGCATGATCCCGGCCAAGGATCCCGCCCGCCTGGTCGTCGCGCCGAACGGCGCGGTGACGGTGATCGGGAAGGAGACCGCGCAGCTGGGTCCGCCCGCGCCGCCGCTGAACACCACGCCCGCCGCGCCGACGCCCGCGAATCCGGCTCAGGCGCAAGGGGAACGGATCGTCCCGGTGACGGCGCTGCCGAATCAGAATCCGGCCGCCGAGAACACCGCTCGTAATCCGGCACAGCCGACCGCGGGCCAGAACGCCGCGACCCCGTCCACACCCGCTCCCTCTGCGGTCCAGGCTCCGACGACACCGGCGGCTCCCGCGACCTCGGCGCGGCCCGCGCCTACCCAGGCGCCGGTCGCTCGCGTCGATCAGACTGTGCCGGTGCACAATCCGCCCGCGCCCGCCTCGACGCCCGCTCCGGCGTCCGGGGGCGGACAGTGAGCCCGGGTGCACGTGGCCGCCCGTCGTCACCGAGCCGTCGCAACGCTCGAACGGCACGGCCGCGCCGGACCATCGGGGCCCGGCGCGGCGCGGGCATGGACTCCTCCTCGCGATTACGGTTCGGCACCGGCCGGATCGTGATGCTGGTGGCCCTGCTGGTTGTCGCGCTCCAATTGCTGTGGATCCAAACGGTTTCCGCGCCGAAGCTCTCGGCCGAGGCGGCGACCCAGCGCACCGTGCACAAGATCGACTACGCGCTGCGCGGTTCGATCGTCGACCGCAACGGCAAGTCGCTGGCCTTCACCGTCGCCACCCAGTGGCTGAGCTTTCAGCCGGTCATCGTGCGCAAGGAACTCGCCGAGGAACACGCCAAGAGCGCGAAGGCCCCCGACCCGGACAAGCGGCTGAAGGCCATCGCCAAGGCCATTCACGACAAGCTCGGCAAGGATGCCCCCTCGGAGCAGGATCTGCTCAGCAAACTGAACAGCAAGGACTCGTTCGTCTATCTCGTGCGGGACGTCGATCCGCGGATCGCCACCGAGATCACCGACAAATTCCCCGAGGTCGGCAAGGAACGTCACGACAAACCGGTCTATCCCGGTGGTTCGCTGGCCGCCAACATCATCGGCGCCACGGGCTGGGACGGGCACGGCCAGGTCGGACTCGAATCCTCGCTGGACTCGATCCTGGCGGGCACCGACGGATCGCACACCTACGATCAGGGCTCGGACGGCGCGATGATTCCGGGCAGTGAACGCAACCGGCATCCCGCGGTCAACGGCACCGACGTGGAGCTCACCCTCGACTCGGATCTGCAGTACTACGTGCAGCAGCAGGTGCAGCAGGCCAAGGACATGTCGGGCGCCAAGGACGCCTCGGTCGTGGTGTTGGACGCGCACACCGCGCAGGTTCTGGCGATGGCCAACGACGGCACCTTCGACCCCGCCGAGCCGCAGTACTGGGGTTCCACCAATCTGGGCAACCCCTCGGTCACCGACGCCTTCGAACCGGGTTCGGTGAACAAGATCGTCGACGCCTCCGCGGCCATCGAATACGGCCTGACCACCCCGGACGAGGTACATCAGGTCCCGGGCAGCATCGATATGGGCGGGGTCACCGTGCACGACGCCTGGTCGCACGGCGTGATGCCGTATACCACCACGGGAATCTTCGGCAAATCCTCGAACGTGGGCACCCTGATGCTGGCCCAGAAGATCGGCGAGGACCGTTACGCGGACATGCTGAAGCGGTTCGGGCTCGGTCAGCGCACCGGCGTAGGCCTGCCCGGCGAGAGCGCGGGCCGGGTTCCGCCGCGCGACCAGTGGTCCGGTTCGACCTTCGCGAACCTGCCGATCGGACAGGGCCTGTCGATGACGCTGCTGCAGATGACCGGGATGTACCAGGCCATCGCCAACGACGGCGTGCGGATTCCGCCGCGGATCGTGAAGTCCGAGGCCAAACCGGGCGGCAGCCGCTCCGAGGAGAAGCAGCCCGACGGCGTCCGGGTGGTGAGCGCCGAGACCGCGCGGACGTTGCGGCAGATGTTCCAGGCCATCGTGCAGAAGGACCCGATGGGGTATCAGCAGGGCACCGGTACTCCCGCGGCAATCGCGGGCTATCAGATCGCCGGGAAGACCGGCACCGCACAGCAGATCGATCAGGCGTGCCACTGCTACTCCGAGAGTCGCTACTGGATCACGTTCGCCGGGATGGCGCCGGCGGACAATCCGCGCTATGTCATCGGCATCATGCTGGACGCTCCGGTGCGCAGCACCGACGGCAGCGGTGGGCAGTCCGCGGCCCCGCTGTTCCACAACATCGCGTCGTGGGCGCTGCAGCGTGACCGGGTGCCGCCCTCGCCGTCGGCGAAAGAGCTTGTGCTGCAGGCGATGTGAACGGCCGGGCGGTGTCGGGTCACAATGGGCGGGCCAATACCATGCACGGGGACCCACGCAATACCCAGCCGCGTTGCCCGGCTGTGATCCAGCGTCGGTACCCTGACTCGTCGATCCGAAACCCGTCCGCGGCGGATTTGCCGAGTAGAGCCGCATTGTGACTGAGAGGAGCCTCGTGCCCGTGCAGCCCAGCCCGCAGGTGCTGCGTCCGGCGGTGCCACCGTCGACGGAGTTGCAGACGGTCGTCGAGCTCACGGGGGCGCGCCTTTCCGGCGTCGGCGCCGGTGAGCTCTCCGGGGTGGTGATCACCGGAATCGAGCAACGCTCGAATGCCGTGCAGGCGGGTGATCTGTTCGCCGGGCTGGCCGGTGCGCACGCGCACGGCGCTCGGTTCGCCGCCGACGCCGTCGAGCGCGGCGCGGTCGCGGTGCTCACCGATGCCGCCGGTGCGGAGCTGATCGGCTCGCTGTCGGTGCCCGTGCTGGTCCGCGAGAATCCGCGCGCGGTGCTGGGCGAGTTGTCCGCGTCGATCTACGGGAATCCGTCGCAGCGGTTGCAGGTGCTCGGCATCACCGGCACCTCCGGCAAGACCACCACCTCCTATCTGGTCGAGGCGGGACTTTCCGCGGCCGGATTGCGCACCGCGTTGATCGGCACCATCGAGACCCGCATCGGCGGGCAGCGGGTGCCCAGCGCGCTCACCACACCCGAAGCGCCGCAACTGCATGCGATGTTCGCGCTGATGGTCGAGCAGGGCGTGCAGGCGGTGGTGATGGAGGTGTCCAGTCACGCCCTCGCGCTGGGCCGGGTGGACGGTGTGCGATTCGCGGTGGGCGCGTTCACCAATCTGTCCCAGGACCACCTGGACTTCCACGCGGATTTCGAGGACTACTACGCCGCCAAGCGCAAACTGTTCGTCCCGGACTCGCACACCCCGCTGTCGCAAACTTCGTCGTCCTGGTCGGTGGCGGCACAGACCTGCGTGATCTGCGTCGACGACGCTTGGGGCCGCCGCCTGGCCCGTGAGGTGGGCGGGCGTGCCCCGGTGGTTGCGGTGTCGACCGGCCTCGGTCCCGTCGCCGAAGGCGCCGAACCGGATTGGAGCGCGGTCGCGGTGACCACGCTGGACGGCGGCGAGCAGCAGTTCACCGCCGTCGGTCCGGGCGTGCGCGGCCAGGTGAGCCCCGAACCGTCCGCTGCGGCCGCCGATTCCGCGCCGGTCGTGAAACTCGATGTGCGGCTGCGTCTTCCGGGCCGCTACAACATCGCCAACGGCCTGCTCGCGATCGCGGTGTGTGCGGCGGCCGGGGTGGACCCGCGGGTCGCCGCGCGGGCGCTCGCCGAGGTCGACGTGCCGGGCCGGATGCAACGCGTGGACTGCGGACAGGACTTCCTGGCCGTGGTCGACTATGCGCACAAACCGGCCGCGGTCGAATCGGTCATCGCGACCCTGCGCGAATATCTGAAAGGTTCGAACGGGCGGCTGGCCGTGGTGGTCGGCGCGGGCGGCGACCGCGACGCCGGCAAACGCCCGCTGATGGGTGCGACCGCAGCGCGCGGTGCGGAACTGGTGATCATCACCGACGACAATCCGCGCAGTGAGGATCCCGCGGCGATCCGGGCGGCGGTGGGCGCGGGAGCGCTCGGTATGGCCGAGTCCGAACGCGGTGAGGTCACCGAGATCGGTGATCGTGCGGCCGCCATCGCCGCGGCGGTGGATTGGGCTCGGTCCGGCGACGTGGTGCTGGTGGCGGGTAAGGGGCATGAGACAGGGCAGGAGATTGCGGGTGTGAAGTATCCGTTCGATGACCGCGAGGTGCTGGCGGAGGCCCTCTGCCGGCGATCGGCGCCCGATGACAAGGACCTGACGGTTTCATGATCGAGATGACCCTGCGGGAGATCGCGGAGATCGTCGGCGGCACGCTGCACGATGTTCCCGATCCCGCGGTGACGGTGACGGGCGTGGTCGAATTCGATTCGCGCCGAATCAATTCCGGAGATCTGTTCTTGGCGTTGCCGGGTGCGCGGGTCGACGGGCACGACTATGCCGCCGCCGCGGTGGCCGCCGGTGCGGTCGCGGTGCTGGCGGCCCGGCCGGTCGGTGTGCCTGCCGTCGTGGTCGGCCCGGTCGCGCGGACCGAATCCGACAGCGGTTCGGCCTACGTACTGGCCCACGACACCGACGGCTCGGCGGCCGCGGTGCTGGCGGCACTGGCGAGACTGGCTCGCGCGAGCGTGGATCGCCTTGCCGCGAGCGGTGAGCTGACCGTCGTCGGCGTCACCGGTTCGTCCGGTAAGACCTCGACCAAGGACCTGCTGGCCCAGGTGCTGGCCCCGCTCGGAACGGTGGTCGCGCCGCCGGAGTCGTTCAACAACGAGCTGGGTTTCCCCTGGACGGCGCTGCGGGCCGACGCGGACACCCGATTCCTGGTGCTGGAACTGTCCGCGCGCGGGCCCGGCCACATCAAGGCGCTCACCGAGATCGCGCCCCCGTCCATCGGTGTGGTGCTCAACGTCGGAACCGCACACCTGGGCGAATTCGGCAGTCGCGAGGCGATCGCGCGGGCCAAGGGCGAGTTGGTGGAGGCGCTCAGTTCGTCCGGCGTGGCGGTGCTCAATGCCGACGATCCGAATGTGGCCGCCATGGCCGCGCGCACCGTGGCGCGGGTGGTCACAACCGGGCAGTCCGGGAACGCGGACGTGCGGGCGCTGGACGTACAGCTCGACGAGTCCGCGCGGGCCCGGTTCACCTTGCGGGCCAACGGTTCCGAGGTGCCGGTGCATCTGGCGGTGCACGGTGAGCATCAGGTCGCCAACGCATTGTCCGCGGCCGCGGTGGCGCTCGAATGCGGTGCCGACCTCGCCACGATCGCGCAGGCGCTGTCGAGCGCGCGGGCCGCATCCAAACATCGGATGGATGTGCGCACCCGCCCGGACGGTGTCACGGTCGTCAACGATTCGTACAACGCCAATCCGGATTCGATGCGCGCCGCGCTCAAGGCGCTGGTGACCATGGCCCGGGCCGGTGCGCACGGCGGTCCCGCCGGGAAACGGCGCAGCTGGGCGGTGCTCGGCGAAATGGCCGAGCTGGGTGAGGATTCGGTGGTCGAACACGATCGGATCGGCCGCCTGGCGGTCCGGCTGGACGTGGACCGGCTCATCGTGATCGGCACCGGACGTCCCTCGCACGCACTGCATCAGGGTGCGGTGATGGAGGGCTCCTGGGGTGAGGAGTCGATCCTGGTTCCCGATATCGCTGCCGCGCTCGAGGTGCTCGACGAGGAGCTCGCGGCCGACGACGTGGTGCTGGTCAAGGCATCCAACTCCGTCGGATTGTGGGCGGTGGCAGAGCATCTCGCGCCGGGCATCGCAGCGCCCGGCGCCGGTACGGAGGGCTCGCAAGTGCCTCCTGTGGACACGGAAGCGGTTCGATGAGGCAGATTCTTTTCGCAGCGGCGATCGCGCTGGCGGTGTCGATCCTGTTGACGCCGTTGCTGATCCGGATGTTCGCCAAACGCGGCTTCGGCCAGGAGATCCGGGTCGACGGCCCGGCCAGCCATCAGGCCAAGCGCGGCACGCCGACGATGGGCGGCGTGGCGATCCTGGTCGGACTGTGGGCCGGGTACTGGGGTTCGCACCTGATCGGCATCGGCTATCGCGCCGAGGGACCGACGGTGTCGGGTCTGCTGGTGCTGGCGCTGACCACCGCACTGGGCGCGGTCGGTTTCATCGACGACTTCATCAAATTGCGCAAGGGCCGCAACCTCGGCCTCACCGCGGCGGGCAAGTACATCGGACAGCTTTCCGCGGCAGTGGTGTTCGGCGTGCTCGCGCTGCAGTTCCCGGGCGCGAACAAGCAGACACCGGCGAGCCGCCACCTGTCCTACGTCCGCGACATCACCACCGTGTCGATGGGGGTGATCATCTTCCTGGCCTTCGTCTGCCTGGTGGTGGTCGCCTGGTCCAACGCGGTGAACCTCACCGACGGCCTGGACGGCCTGGCCGCGGGCTCGATGAGCCTGGTGCTGGGCGCGTACGTGATCATCACCTTCTGGCAGTACCGCAACGCGTGTTCGGTGCACGCCGAGGCGGGCTGCTACAACGTGCGCGACCCGCTGGACCTCGCGCTGGTGTGCGCCGCGGGTGCGGCCGCCTGTATCGGATTCCTCTGGTGGAACGCGGCTCCCGCGAAGATCTTCATGGGCGACACCGGTTCGCTGGCGCTGGGCGGCCTGATCGCCGGACTGTCGATCACCACGCGCACCGAACTGCTGATGATCGTGATCGGCGCGCTGTTCGTCGCCGAGACCACCTCGGTCGTGCTGCAGGTCGCGGTCTACCGCACCACACGCAACCGACTGTTCAAGATGGCGCCGTTCCACCACCACTTCGAACTCAGCAAATGGGCCGAGACTACGGTGATTATCCGGTTCTGGATACTCGCCGGCATAGCGTCGGCGATCGGACTTGGCTTGTTCTACAGCGAATACCTCTCTCAGGTCGGGTAAAGCAGCAATGGTCGAACACACTCCGCGGGCCCTGCGATCGCCGGGCCCCATGCTCGAATTCCTGCGTGGCCGTGATGTTCTCGTGGCCGGCTGGGGCATATCGGGTCGCTCGCTGATCGATCCGCTACGTGATATCGGCGCGACACCGGTGGTCACCGACGCCGGCGCCAAGGCGATGGCCGAGGCGGCGGAACTGGGCCTGGACACCGCCACCGGGGAGAGCCTGCTCGAGCCCGGCGGGCTGGACCGGTTCGCACTGGTGATCACCAGTCCGGGCTGGCGGCCCGATTCCCCGGTGCTGGCCACCGCGGTCGCCGAGGGAGTACCGGTCTGGGGCGACGTCGAATTCGCCTGGTGGGTGGATCAGGCGCGGCTGTACGGGCCGGTGCGCAAGTGGTTGGTGATCACCGGAACCAACGGCAAGACCACCACGACCCAGATGACGCACGCGATCCTGCGCGCGGCCGGAATCGCCAGCGTCGCCTGCGGCAATATCGGCCTGCCCATTCTGGACGCGTTGCGGCGCACGCCGGGTCCGCAGGTGCTCGCGGTGGAATTGTCCTCGTTCCAGCTGCACTGGGCTCCCTCGGTACGGCCGGAGGCCGGTGTGGTGCTGAATGTGGCCGAGGATCATCTGGATTGGCACGGTGGCCTGGACGCGTACGCGGCGGCCAAGGCCCGCGCGCTGATGGGCCGGGTTGGCGTGGTCGGCCTCGACGACCCGGTCGCCGCCGCGCTGGCACGCCGCTCGCGGGCCCGGCGCACGGTGGGCTTCCGCGTCGGCGTCCCGGCCGACGGCGAACTCGGCGTCGTGGACGGCAAACTGCTCGATCGCGCGTTCACCAAGGCCGCCATTCTGGCCGAGGTGCGCGATATCAGCCCGCCCGGCCCGGCGGGTGTGGCCGACGCGCTCGCGGCGGCCGCGCTGACCCGATCCATCGACGTCGCACCGCAATTCGTCAAGGAAGGCCTGCAGGAGCACAAGGTGGGCCCGCATCGCGCGGCCTCGGTGCGGGAGCTGTCGGGCGTGGAGTTCGTCGACGACTCCAAGGCCACCAATCCGCATGCGGCGCGTTGCTCGATCCAGGCGCACGCTCAGGTCGTCTGGATCGCCGGGGGACTGCTCAAGGGCGCGCACGTGGACGATCTGGTCGAGGAGGTGGCCGAACGTCTCGTCGCGGTGGTGCTGCTGGGTAAGGACGCCCCGGTCATCGCCGCGGCATTGGCGCGACACGCCCCTGATGTCCCGGTCGTCGAGCTCGGTTCGGGTGACGATGCTGGGATGGGTGCGGAACTCACCTCCGAGATCGATGGGGCGGACGCGGTCATGGCGCGGGCCGTGCGCATCGCCGCCGGCTACGCCACCAACGGTGACACGGTGCTGCTCGCCCCGGCCGCGGCGTCGTTGGACATGTTCGCCGACTACACCCACCGGGGACGCAGTTTCGTCGCGGCGGTGCAGGCGCTGGACGAAGGAGATATCGGTGGCACCGGGGGCCAGTGAGGAGACAGCGTGACGAAGGCGGCGCGCAAAGGGGCTGGTACGTGGTTCGGTGCCTGGCTGGCGCGTCCGCTCGCCTCGTTCCATCTGGTCGTCACGATCGCGACCCTGCTCACCGTGCTGGGTCTGGTGATGGTGCTCTCGGCGTCGAGCGTGGAGTCGTACGCCGACGACGGATCGGCCTATTCGCTGTTCATCCAGCAACTCCTGTTCGCCGTGCTGGGTGCGGTGCTGTTCTATCTCGCGTTGCGAATCCCTTTTCGCACCCTGCGCCGACTGTCCTTTCCGATGTTCGCGATATCGGTGCTGGCACTGGTGCTGGTGCTGATTCCGGGCATCGGTTCGCAGGCGCAGGGTTCGCGGCGCTGGTTCGATATCGGCTTCATCCACGTGCAGCCCTCGGAAATCGTCAAGGTCACCCTGATCATCTGGGGTGCGCATCTGCTGGCCACGCGTCGCGCGGAGAACGCCGGGTACAAAGAGATCCTGATGCCGCTGGTCCCGGCGGGTCTGCTGTGCTGTCTGCTGATCGTGCTGGAGCCGAACCTGTCGACCACGATCGCGGTGGGCATCATCCTGGTGGCGCTGCTGTGGTTCGGCGGGCTGCCGGTGCGGCTGTTCGTCGCGATCGGCGCGTCCGGTGTGGCGGCGGCGCTGGTGCTGGCGATGACGGCCGGGTACCGCTCGGATCGCATGCGGGCGTTCTTCAACCCCGGTGACGATCCGCAGGGCATCGGATATCAGGCGCGTCAGGCGACGTTCTCCCTGGCCGACGGCGGGATCTGGGGCCGCGGGCTCGGGCAGAGCCGGGCCAAGTGGAGTTATCTGCCCAACGCGCACAACGACTTCATCTTCGCGATCATCGGCGAGGAACTCGGCTTCCTGGGCTGCGCACTGGTGCTGGGCCTGTTCGCGCTGTTCGTCTACACGGGTCTGCGGATCGCGAGCCGTTCGGCGGATCCGTTCCTGCGGCTGCTGGTCGCCACCGCGACGACCTGGATCACCGGTCAGGCGCTGATCAACATCGGCTATGTGGTGGGTCTGCTGCCGGTGACCGGTCTGCAGCTGCCGCTGGTCTCGGCGGGCGGTTCCTCGCTGGCGATCACCCTGCTGATGTTCGGCGTCATCGCCAGTGCCGCCCGGCACGAACCCGAGGCCGTCGCGGCCCTGCACGCCGGACAGGACGGCCGGTTCAGCCGCCTGCTGCGCCTGCCGAAGCCGGAGAAGTATCCGCCGTCGCGCAACGCGGCGGCGCGCACTCGCGGCGGTTCCGGAACCTCGCCGACGCGGCGGGAATTGCCCGCGGCCCGCCGACGGGTAGATTCGGATTCCGCACGGCGCGAACGCCGCGGCACCGCCTCGATGCGGACCACGCGGGCCTGGGAGCCCAGCTATCGGATGACACATGCGAGAGAACGGGGTAAGTCCAGGTGACCAGGAGCGGCGGCGTCGGGCCCGATTCCGGGGGACGGGCGTTTTCGGTGATCGTCGCGGGCGGTGGCACCGCCGGTCACATCGAACCGGCCATGGCGGTCGCGGACGCGCTGCGCCGCCTCGATCCGACGATCCGGATCACGGCGCTGGGCACCGAACGCGGCCTCGAGACGACGCTGGTGCCCGAGCGCGGGTATCGGCTCGAGTTGATTCCGCCGGTTCCGTTGCCGCGCAAGCCGACCGCGGATCTGCTGCGGTTGCCGGGCCGGGTGCGTGCCGCGGTCGCGCGCAGCCGGGCGGTGATCGATGCGGTCGAGGCAGACGTGATCATCGGATTCGGTGGATATGTCGCCCTGCCCGCCTATCTGGCGGCCGGGCGCGGGCTGCGGGGACGCCGGTCGGTGCCGGTGGTGGTGCACGAGGCGAATGTGAAGGCGGGTATCGCGAACAAGGTCGGCGCGCGCCGCGCCGCGCGCGTGCTGGCCGCGGTGGCGAATTCGGGTGTGCGGGCGCCGGGGCGCGCCGATGCGGAGATCGTCGGGATTCCGGTGCGCGAGTCGATCGCGACGATGGATCGGGCGGGTCTGCGCGAGCAGGCGCGGGAGCATTTCGGATTGCCCGCCGACGGGCCGGTGCTGCTGGTGTTCGGTGGTTCGCAGGGTGCGCGCACGCTCAACGAGGCGGTCTCGGCCGCAGCGCCCCAACTGCTGGCCGCGGGAATCTCGGTCCTGCACGCGCACGGTCCGAAGAACACCCTGCAGATCGCGGAACCCGCGCCCGGTGACGCGGCGAAATATGTTGCGGTGCCGTATGTGTCGCGGATGGATCTGGCCTACGCGGCCGCCGACGCGGCGGTGTGCCGCTCGGGTGCGATGACGGTGGCCGAGGTGTCGGCGGTCGGGTTGCCCGCGTTCTACGTGCCCCTGCCGCACGGTAACGGCGAGCAGGAGCTCAACGCGCGGCCGATCGTCGCCAAGGGCGGCGGCACCATCGTCGCCGATGCGGAATTGACCGCGAAATATGTGATGGATGAGGTGATTCCGCTGCTCACCGACCCGGTGCGGCTGTCGCGGATGTCCGTGGCCGCCGCCGGCGCCGGGCATCGGGACGCCGCCGACGCGGTGGCGCGGATCGTGGTGGAGGTGGCCGGGCGATGACCGAGAAACAGGACACGACCGTCGCGCCCGGTGAGCTACCGGCGCTACTGCAGCGGGTGCACATGGTCGGTATCGGCGGGGCCGGGATGTCCGGGATCGCCCGGATCCTGCTCGCCCGCGGCGGATCGGTCTCCGGATCCGACGCCAAGGAGAGCCGCGGTGTGCTCGCGCTGCGGGCGCGGGGTGCGCAGGTCCGCATCGGTCACGACGCCGGTGCGCTGGATCTGCTGCCCGGCGGGCCCAGTGCGGTGGTCACCACCTACGCCGCCATCCCGAAGACCAATCCCGAACTGGTCGAGGCGAAGCGGCGCGGGGTGCCGGTGCTGCTGCGCCCGACCGTGCTCGCCGAACTCATGCACGGCCATCACACGCTGCTGGTGTCCGGGACGCACGGCAAGACCTCGACGACCTCGATGCTCGTGGTGTCGTTGCAGCACTGCGGATTCGATCCGTCCTTCGCCGTGGGCGGTGAGCTGAACGAGGCGGGCACCAACGCCCATCACGGCACCGGCGGCTACTTCGTGGCCGAGGCGGACGAGTCGGACGGCTCACTGCTGCAATACGATCCGGACGTCGCGGTGGTCACCAACATCGAATCGGACCACCTGGATTTCTTCGGCACCGACGAGGCGTACGTCCAGGTCTTCGACGATTTCGTCGATCGGCTCACCCCGGGTGGGCTGCTGGTGGTGTGCCTCGACGATCCGGGGTCGCGAGCGTTGGCCGAGCGGGTCGCCGGGCGGCTGGGCGTCGCTTCCGGGACGGGCTCGGACGCGCGGGCATCCGACCCCGATCCGGACGTCACCGTACGCGGGGGCGAGCTGAACATCCGCGTACTGGGTTACGGCTCCGGCGAATTGGCCGACGCTCCGGTTCCGGTCGGGGTGCGGCTGCTGTCCTGGGAGCCACGCGACGTGGGTGGTGTCGCCACCTTCCAGCTCGCCGACGAATCCGCCCCGCGCACGCTGCGGCTGTCGGTGCCCGGACGGCACATGGCCCTCAACGCCCTGGCCGCCCTGCTGGCCGCGCGGGACGCGGGCGCCGATCTGGGTGAGGTCCTACAGGGGCTCGAGGGTTTCGGCGGGGTGCATCGGCGATTCCAGTTCGTCGGCCGGGAGAACGGCGTGCGGGTGTTCGACGACTACGCCCATCATCCGACCGAGGTGCGCGCGGTGCTCGGCGCGGCGGCGGAGCTGGTGCGGCAGGAGGCCGCGGACGGCGCGCGCTCGCGGCAGGGCCGGGTGATCGTGGTGTTCCAGCCCCATTTGTACAGCCGCACTGCGACATTCGCGACCGAGTTCGGCGCGGCCCTGGACGTCGCGGACGAGGTCGTCGTGCTGGACGTGTACGGCGCGCGGGAGAAACCGCTGCCGGGCGTCAACGGCGCACTGGTGGCCCAGTCGGTGTCCAAACCCGTGCACTACCAACCGGATATGTCGCGGGTGGGCCGTCAGGCCGCCGGACTGGCCCGTCCGGGTGACGTGGTGATCACCATGGGCGCGGGCGATGTGACGATGCTCGGCGGGCAGATCCTCGACGGATTGCGGGTGCGCCCGCCGACCGTACGGTGATCACGATGCGTCCGCGGCCGCCGTCACGTCGAATGGTCCTGTGGGGCTTGGCGGTTGCGGGAGTCGTGGTGGTGCTGGCCCTCGTGGCGTGGTTCACCCCGCTGCTGGCGGTGCGTACCGTCACGATCCAGGGGCTGGAGACGGTGCCCGAGAAGCAGGTGCGCGATGTGCTGCAGGTGCCCGAGGGTGTTTCGATACTGCGCTTGAACACCGACGACATCGCGCACCGGGTGGCGGTGATCCCGAAGGTGCATTCGGTGCGGGTGCAGCGGGTGTTTCCCTCGACGGTCCGGGTGACGGTCGAGGAGCGCACCGCGGTCCTGTACTTCGATTCTCCGCAGGGGCCGCACCTGCTCGACGCGGACGGCGTCGAATTCGCCATCGAGCCACCGCCTCCCGGCGTGCCGAAGCTGACGACGAAGCGTCCGGGGGATAGCGACCCGGTGACTCGCGCGGCGGTGACGGTGCTCACCGCGGCATCGCAGGGTTTACGAGGTCGAGTGGGTGAGGTTGTGGCGCGGTCGGTTTCGGATATCGAGCTGAAACTGCGAGATGGGCGCACCGTCCTGTGGGGCGGCGCGGCCGACTCGGCGCGCAAGGCGGAGGTGGTCGTTCCGGTGCTGACTCGGCCCGGACAGGTATACGACGTTTCGACTCCCGATCTCGTCACGGTAAGGTGAGTGATACCCGTTGTGCCGTTGGTGTTTTCGGTGCGTGTCACGATGCGCGCCGGAGCCCATGAGTACACCGGCAACGATTCCCCCTGCCTGGAGCGGCTGTTCGCGGTACGATACGGGGCGGGCTCGGACGAGACGGATCGCACAAGATTCTGGTTCTCGCGTCGGCGCGCCTGCGCGCGGATTGCGGCGGGTACGAATAGCGTTCCGCAGCAGTCGGATACTTGACATAACGCCAACCCTATGGTTGAGGTTGAGGGTTTGCTCGGGCGGAAGCCCGGGTCGGCCGGATCGAAACCATCCGCGGCTCGGTGCTCTGCCGGGAATCCGAAAACGACAGGCTTAGATCGAAGGAAGGCGAGAGCCCATGACGCCCCCGCACAACTACCTTGCAGTGATCAAGGTCGTCGGTATCGGCGGCGGCGGTGTGAATGCCGTCAACCGAATGATCGAACAGGGACTCAAGGGAGTCGAGTTCATCGCCGTCAACACCGACGCGCAGGCGCTGCTGATGAGTGATGCGGACGTCAAGCTCGACGTCGGGCGTGAGCTCACCCGCGGCCTCGGCGCCGGTGCGGATCCGGAGGTGGGCCGCAAGGCCGCCGAGGATCACAAGGACGAGATCGAAGAGGTGCTCAAGGGCGCCGACATGGTCTTCGTCACCGCCGGCGAGGGCGGCGGCACGGGTACCGGCGGCGCGCCGGTCGTGGCCAGCATCGCCCGCAAACTCGGCGCCCTGACCATCGGTGTGGTGACGCGCCCGTTCTCCTTCGAGGGCAAGCGGCGCAGCAATCAGGCCGAGGCCGGCATCCAGGCGTTGCGCGAGTCCTGCGACACGCTGATCGTCATCCCGAACGACCGGCTGCTGCAACTGGGCGATGCGGCGGTCAGCCTGATGGACGCCTTCCGTTCCGCGGATGAGGTGCTGCTCAACGGTGTTCAGGGCATCACCGATCTGATCACCACGCCGGGTCTGATCAACGTCGACTTCGCGGACGTCAAGAGCGTGATGTCCGGCGCCGGTTCGGCGTTGATGGGCATCGGCTCGTCCCGGGGCGAGGGACGCTCGGTGAAGGCGGCGGAGGCGGCGATCAACTCGCCGCTGCTGGAAGCGTCGATGGACGGCGCGCACGGTGTGCTGCTCTCGATCGCGGGCGGGTCGGATCTGGGCCTGTTCGAGATCAACGAGGCAGCCTCGCTCGTGCAGGAGGCCGCGCACATCGAGGCGAACATCATCTTCGGTACGGTCATCGACGATTCGCTCGGCGACGAGGTGCGCGTCACGGTGATCGCGGCCGGATTCGACAGCGGCGCCCCGACCCGTCGCCTGGACGCGCCGGTCACCCGCTCCACTATCGGCTCGGCGCGCGCCGGCGAGGTCGGTCAGACCCACAGCCGCGGCACCGATTTCCCCAACCGCACCGCGGATCCGGCTCCTCCTCCCGCGACACCGACCCCGGTCTCGCGCGGTCCCGCCCCGTCCTACGAACCCCGCCCGGCCGTCGAGCCCACGGTCGCCCACAACTCGCGCAGCCACATCCAGCCGCCGGACGAGGACACCGACGACGACGTGGACGTTCCCTCGTTCATGCGTCGCTAGGCAGTTTCCCGAGAAGCACCCGCTCCCGCGCAAAGGGGCGGGTGCTTGTGTCTGTACAGCTGGCCGGGCACGGTCCGGCTCGAGGGAGTGGCCGGTAAGGAAGGCTACTAATCTCGGGGTATGCCAAAGCAACAACTGATTTCGGTTGGACATGGGTAACTCACCGGGAACGTCCAGAATCCGACCATCCGCCGGAGCCGTCGGCCCGACGCACGAGTCTTCGGGCACCCCACGGCACGCTGAAGTCGCGGAGAGGCGGGGGAGAACCCGGCGGGTGACCACCACACGAGCGGGTGGATTCTCCCGTGCGCCGTACGACTCGTTCAATCTGGGTGATCACGTCGGTGATGATCCGGAGGCGGTGCGGCGCAACCGGGTTCGGCTGGCCGAGGGGATCGGGCTGGCGCCGGAGCGGCTGGTCTGGATGGAACAGGTGCACAGTCGCACGGTGGCGATCGTGGACGGGCCGCGGGCCGAGCCGGTGCCGGTGACCGACGCGCTGGTGACCACCGTCCCGGACCTCGCGCTGGTCGTGCTGACCGCCGACTGCGTGCCGATCCTGCTGTCCGATGACGAGGCCGGGGTAATCGCCGCGGTCCACGCGGGCCGGGTCGGTGCGCGGATCGGGATCGTGCCGCGCGTGCTGGAGGCGATGATCTCGGTCGGTGCGCGGCCCGATCGCATCGGCGCGTTCCTCGGCCCGGCCGCGAGCGGCGCGCGGTACGAGGTGCCCGCCGCGATGCGCGCGGACGTCGAGGCCCATCTGCCCGGCAGCGCGACCACCACCGCGCAGGGCACCCCGGGCCTGGATCTGCGGGCGGGGATCCGCCACCAGCTCGAGGCGGCCGGTGTGGGCGCGGTCGCGGTCGATCCGCGCTGCACGATCGAGGATGCCACCCTGTTCAGTCATCGCCGGGGTGCGCCGACCGGTCGCATCGCCGGGGTCATCTGGCGCGAATCCGCGGATTCCCCGGCCTGATCCGGCCGCGGCTCGGGCGTGCCCGGACACTCGATCGCCGAGTGCGCGGGCGGGTCGGAACGCGGTATCCGGGAAATCGACGGGACACGCCCGGACGGATCGTGATACGAATCGCATTCGAGGGAGAGGAATCATGATCGGCGAATTCGGCAGGGCCACTACGGAATCCGGCACGCGGACGAGCGAGTTGTCGACCGCGCTGACCGGGCTGCTCGAACGTGTCGACGCGGCGTGCCGCGCGGCCGGGCGGGATCCGGCGCAGGTGCGATTGTTGCCGGTCACGAAGTTCTTCCCGGCCTCGGATGTGGCGATCCTGTACCGGCTCGGGCGACGCGAATTCGGTGAGTCACGCGAGCAGGAGGCGACCGCGAAGGCGGCCGAATTGTCCGATCTGCCCGGCGTCGAATGGCACATGATCGGCCGCCTGCAACGCAACAAGGCCAAAGCCGTTGCCCGGTGGGCGCATACGGTCCATTCGGTGGACAGCGCCCGGCTGGCAACGGCTCTTGACGTGGGTGTGCGCGCGGCCCGGGAGGCGGGCCTGCGGGAGACGCCGCTGCGGGTTCTGCTCCAGGTCGGCCTCGATCGCGATCCGGGCCGCGGGGGCATCGCTCCGGGCGATTTGCCCGAACTCGCGGACCATGTTGCGGGCCTGGAGAATCTGCAGCTCGCGGGCCTGATGGCGATTCCTCCGCTGGATTCGGATCCGGATGCCGAGTTCGCTCGGCTGGCCGAGTTGCATGTCCGATTTGTAGCGCGACACCCCGCGGGGACCGAACTGTCGGCAGGCATGTCGGGAGACCTCGAGGCCGCGATTCGACACGGGTCCACCTGTGTGCGTGTCGGTACTGCCTTGATGGGCGCTCGACCGATAACCTCGGGATAGCAAACAAACCTCATCAGTCACATTCGAAACATATGCTTGAGGCTGAGAGGATTGAGCAAGACTTCAACACCCCAGGTCAACCGGGGCCGTAGGAAGGTCGACCAGGATGAGCGAGCGCAGCGAGCGAGTCGTCAAGGCAGTCACGAGCGTGCTCGTGCGGGAGGGCGTCAGCGAGGTGGGAGCATGATCGAGCGCGGCGAGCGAATCATCGAGGCGGCCACGAGCGTGCTCGTGCTGGAGCCGAGCGTCAGCGAGGGGGAGGCCATGAGTGAGCGCAGCGAGCGAGTCATCAGCGCGGCCACGAGCGTGCTCGTGCTGGAGCCGAGCGTCAGCGAGGTGGAGGCATGAGCACGCTGCACAGGTTCAAGGCGTACTTCGGCATGGTTCCGCTCGAGGAGTACGAGGACGACTACGTCGACGATCGCGGGCCTCGGGGGATCGAGGATCGGCCCGCGCGTCGGTCGCGGGAGTTCCCCGAGCCTCGCTACGAGGGTGCGGGGCGTTCGCGTTTCGACGACGATCGCTACGAGCCCGAGCAGAGCTACTCCGAGCCCGCCTACAAGGCGCCGTATCAGCCGGGCTACACAGTGTCTCGGCGGAGCGAATTCGCCGACGACGCGTATTCCGACGACCGTTACGAGCCGTCGCGTCGGCCGACCCGAATCGAGTCCGCGCCATCGGGGCGCTCGCGCGGCCTCGGTGGCGGGCCGTCGATGATCCGCGGTACCACGCACGGCGCGCTGGCGGTCGACCCGGAGGTCGAGCGCAGGATGGAAGAGCGGCGACTGGAGGAGCGGGCTCGTTTCGAGCCGGCCCCGCGCCGTTCGCCGGTCTTCGAGGACGGAGGCCCGTTGTCCAAGATCACGACACTGCGGCCGCGCACCTTCACCGAGGCGGCCATCATCGGCGAGCGGTTCCGCGACGGCACTCCGGTGATCATGGATCTGGTGGAGATGAGCAACGCCGATGCCCGGCGTCTGGTCGACTTCGCCGCGGGCCTGGCGTTCGCGCTGCGCGGCTCGTTCGACAAGGTCGCCACGAAGGTGTTCCTGCTCTCACCGGCCGATGTGGACGTATCGGCCGAGGAGCGCCGCCGCATCGCCGAAACCGGCTTCTACAACCAGAAATAACGCTCGAATCGGACGTCGTGCCGCGGCCGTCATCGGGTCGGCGCGCGACGCGCGGGGGATGCCGCGCCGCCTGAGACGGCGCGGGGAGTTTGCAGGACACCGAATCTGAGGCAGAGTGGGCGGGTGGCCCTGTTCAGTGTGTTGAACTACCTGCTGTTCGTATTCTGGTTGTTGCTCATCAGCCGGATCATCGTCGAGTTCATCCGCAGCATCGCCCGGGACTGGCACCCGCGCGGGGCGGTCGCCATCGTGCTGGAGGTGATCTTCACGATCACCGATCCGCCGGTGAAACTGCTGAGGCGGCTGATACCACCGGTGAACTTGGGAGGAATTCGGCTCGATCTGTCGATTATGGTGTTGATATTCATCGTGTTCATCTTGATGACGGTCACGGGCGGGCTCGGGCAGGCGCACGCGCCGGTGTGACAGAATGGGTCGTGAAGAATAGCTTGCAAGATCTACCGCTAGACCTCCGTACGAAGCGTGAAGGGATCCTTCCATGCCGCTGACCCCAGCCGATGTGCACAACGTCGCGTTCAGCAAACCGCCGATCGGGAAGCGCGGCTACAACGAGGACGAGGTCGATGCGTTCCTCGATCTGGTCGAGCAGGAGCTTTCACGCCTCATCGAGGAGAACGCGGATCTGCGCCAGCGGGTTGCCGAGCTGGATGCCGAGCTGTCCGACGCGAAGGCGGCGCCCCGCTCGATGCCGCAGGCGGTGAAATCCGCTCCGCCCCAGCCCGAACCACCCAAGCCCGCTCCGGTGCCGCCGCCGGCCCCCATGCCGGTGGCCGCACCCGCTCCGATGAAGGATCCGAGCGCGGCGGACGCCAACCTACAGGCTGCCAAGGTGCTCAGCCTGGCCCAGGAGATGGCGGACCGGCTCACCACCGATGCCAAGACCGAGGCGGAGACGCTGCTGTCCAACGCGCGGGCGAATTCCGAGCGACTGGTCACCGAGGCGCGCACCCGCTCCGACGGCATGGTCTCCGAGGCGCGGCAGAAGGCCGAGACGCTGCTGTCCGACGCGCAGAGCCGTTCGGACAACCAGTTGCGCCAGGCCAAGGAGAAGGCCGACGCCCTGCAGGCCGACGCCGAGCGCAAGCACAGCGAGATCATGGCCACCATCACCCAGCAGCGCAGCGTGCTCGAGAGCCGCATCGAGCAGCTCAAGACATTCGAGCGCGAGTACCGGGTGCGGTTGAAGTCCTACCTGGAGTCCCAGCTCGAAGAGCTCGAGAACCGCGGTTCGGCGGTACCGGTCGATGGTGGTGAGGCCTTCGATGGCGCCAACGGCAACCACGCCCCTGCGTCATTCGCCAAGGGCGGCAAGTAATTTCGCTTCGGCTGACCGCCGCTCCGCCAGCCCGGAGTCCGGTGCTCGCAGCCGCGGCCGTGGTCGAAAGTTCGTCGAGCCAGCAGGCCCGCCTAGGGGGTGACCATGCTCGTCCTGACACTTGTTCTCGCGGCTATCGGATTCGGCCTCCTGGTCGCCGCACTGACCACCGGTTCGGTGGTGTGGGCCTGGGGATGCATAGTGGTATGCGTCATCGGCGCTGTTCTGCTGCTGGTGAGCGCCCTGTCGATGCGCGACTCCGACGATGACACCCAGACGCGTCCGGGTCGGCACGTCAAGCGGTGAGCCGCCGCACGATGCGAACCCAACCGCGGTCGGAAATAGTTTTGACCGCACTGGCTACAATCAAACCTGTAACCACGGCATTGATCCGGCAATCACCGGGGAGCCTTCGGAAGAACGGCTACGCGGCCTCGTGAGCTGCGGCGCTCAGTAGAACCGAACGGGCGAGCCCGTCACAGCTCACAACGAGAGGTCCGGTGCTATCACCATTGCGCCGGGCAAGCGGGGTGGTACCGCGGTCTCGGCGCACCGGCGCCGATATTCGTCCCCGTGCCCACGGACTGCGCCTACGGCGCGTAGCGGCACGAGGAGAGACGTCCCGACATGGCGGACGAGACAAACCCCCGCAAGACAGATCCCAATGCTGTCCGGGACACCTATCCGCGCGTCGATCTGGGCGCCGGGGGACAGGTTTCCTTCCCGGAGCTGGAACAACGCGTCCTGGACTACTGGGCCGCCGACGACACCTTCCGCGCCAGCATCGACAACCGTTCGGGCCGAGACGAGTTCGTCTTCTACGACGGTCCGCCGTTCGCCAACGGTTTGCCACACTACGGTCATCTGCTGACCGGATACGTCAAGGATTTGGTCCCGCGTTTTCAGACGATGCGCGGTAAGAAGGTCGATCGGCGATTCGGCTGGGACTGTCACGGGCTGCCCGCGGAACTCGAGGCGGAGAAGCAGCTCGGTATCACGGACAAATCACAGATCGATGAGATGGGCCTCGCGGAATTCAATGCCGCTGTCAAATCCTCGGTGCTGCGCTACACCGGTGAGTGGCGCGATTATGTGACCCGCCAGGCACGCTGGGTCGATTTCGACAACGACTACAAAACCCTGGATCTCGACTTCATGGAGTCGGTGATGTGGGCATTCAAAACGCTGTACGACAAGGGGCTGGTGTACCAGGGATTCCGGGTACTGCCCTACAGCTGGTACGAGCAGACGCCGCTGTCGAATCAGGAGACCCGGCTCGACGACGCCTACAAGATGCGTCAGGACCCGGCCGTCACCGTGGACATGCCGCTGCGGGTACCGGCGGACCATCCGCTGCGCGATCTGGACGGCGTCAACGCGCTGATCTGGACCACCACCCCCTGGACGCTGCCGTCCAACCTGGCGATCGCGGTCCATCCGGACGTGACCTACGTCCAGGTGCGCGGGCAGGACGACAAACGCTATCTGCTGGCCGCCGAACGGGTCTCGCAGTACGCCCGCGAGTTCGGCGCGGAACCCGAGGTGCTCGGTGAGTACTCCGGCGCGGCCCTGGTCGACCTCCGGTACGAGCCGCCGTTCGACTTCTTCGTCGGCCATCCGAACGCGCATCGCGTGCTCAGCGCGGACTACGTCACCACCGAATCCGGTACCGGGGTGGTGCATCTGGCGCCCGCGTTCGGTGAGGAGGACATGGATGTGGCCTCCGCCAACGGGATCGAGTTGGTGCAGCCGCTGACTCCGGGCGGCCGGTTCACCTCGATGGTTCCGCCGTACGAGGGCCTGATGGTGTTCGACGCCAATCCGGTGATCATCAAGGATCTGAAGGCGGCCGGAAAGCTGTTGCGGCACGAGACGATCGAGCACTCCTACCCGCACAGCTGGCGTTCCGGGCAGCCGCTGATCTACATGGCGGTGCCGTCCTGGTTCGTGGCGGTGACCGAGTTCCGGGACCGGATGGTGGAGCTGAATCAGCAGATCACCTGGGTGCCCGACCACATCCGCGACGGACAGTTCGGTAAGTGGCTCGAGGGCGCTCGGGATTGGAACATCAGCCGGAACCGCTACTGGGGCAGCCCGATCCCGGTGTGGATCTCCGATGCCCCGGCCTATCCGCGCGTCGACGTGTACGGGTCGCTGGACGAGCTCGAGCGGGACTTCGGGGTGCGTCCGGACGATCTGCATCGGCCCGGCATCGACAAGCTGACGCGGCCCAATCCCGACGACCCGACCGGCAAGTCGGTGATGCGACGGGTGCCGGAGGTGCTGGACTGCTGGTTCGATTCGGGTTCGATGCCCTTCGCGCAGGTGCACTACCCCTTCGAGAACCGCGATTGGTTCGACGGCACGGGCGAGGCGGCGGGCCACAACCCGGCCGACTTCATCGTCGAGTACATCGGGCAGACGCGCGGCTGGTTCTACCAGATGCACGTGCTCGCGACGGCGCTGTTCGATCGCCCGGCGTTCAAAACGGTCGCCGCGCACGGCATCGTGCTCGGTGACGACGGCCTGAAGATGTCCAAGTCCAAGGGCAACTACCCGGACGTCAACGAGGTGTTCGACCGCGACGGCTCGGATGCGATGCGCTGGTTCCTGATGAGTTCGCCGATCCTGCGCGGCGGCAACCTCATCGTCACCGAGCGCGGTATCCGCGAGGGCGTGAGCCATGCGCTGCGGCCGCTGTGGAACGCCTGGACCTTCCTGCAGCTGTACGCCCCCAAGCCGGGCGCCTGGCGCACCGATTCGTCGCATGTGCTGGATCGGTACATCCTGGCCAAGCTGGCGCGCACTCGCGACGTGATCACCGAGGCGCTGGACGTGTACGACATCGCCGGGGCCTGTGACGAATTGCGCTCCTTCGCCGACGCGCTCACCAACTGGTATGTGCGCCGGTCGCGTTCGCGGTTCTGGGAGGAGGACAACGACGCCATCGACACCCTGCACACGGTGCTCGAGGTGACCACACGGCTGGCCGCCCCGCTGCTGCCGCTGGTGTCCGAGGTGATCTGGCGCGGCCTGACCGGTGGCCGCTCGGTCCACATGACCGACTGGCCCGCGGCGTCGGACCTGCCTGCGGACGCGGAACTGGTCTCGGCCATGGACGAGGTGCGGACGGTGTGCTCGACGGTGCTGAGCCTGCGCAAGGCCCAGAACCTGCGGGTGCGGTTGCCGCTGTCCGAGCTGACCATCGCCGCCGCGGACGCGGAGCGGTTGCGGCCGTTCACCGATATCGTCGCCGACGAGGTGAACGTCAAGCGCGTCGATCTGACCACCGACGTCGCCGCGCACGGGCGTTTCGAGCTCGTCGTGAACGCTCGTGCCGCCGGTCCGCGCCTGGGCAAGCAGGTGCAGACGGTGATCAAGGCGGTCAAGGCCGGGGAGTGGTCCGAGAGCCCGGAGGGCGTGGTCAGCGCCGCCGGTGTGGAGCTGCTGCCCGAGGAGTACACCCAGCGCCTGGTCGCCGCCGAACCCGAATCCACCGCCGCCCTGCCCGGCAATGCCGGTCTGGTGGTGCTGAATTCGGAGGTCACCGAGGAACTCGAGGCCGAGGGCTGGGCCCGCGACCTCATCCGCGATCTGCAGGAGACGCGCAAATCCCTGGGGCTGGACGTCTCGGACCGCATCACCGTCGTCCTGGACGTCCCGGACGATCGAGCCGCCTGGGCGCACGCCCATCGTGACCTGATCGCCGGTGAAATCCTCGCCACCACACTCACATTCGCCGACGCGGGCCCCGGGGCCGCCGAGGTGGTCGGTGGCGTCCGGGTGTCGGTCACCAAGGCCTGAGCACTCCGGCAGCGTCGCCGTACCCCGGTCGATGTGTCCGTAGGGACAGTGGGATCCCTACGGACACAGCCGGTCTCGGCGTCGTGACCCTCCTGGGGACAAGAAAATCCGGGCGAGTGGTGATCGGCATGTCGATGCCGGGCGGGCGTTCGCCTAATCCCGCGATACCTCGCGCGCTTCGGGATGAACGCGGCGTTGCGGATCACGGGCCTGCCGTTGGCGGGCACCCGTCATCGGGGCGGTGATGATGCGTGGATATCGCCGTCCTGATCGCCGAGATGTCCCGGCGCGGGCGGTGGCTGGTGAGTATCAGGCGATCCCTCGCGGGACAATGATTCTCGGATGAGTTTCGTGGGGTGCGGCTCAGTCTCGCATTTCGGCCGGGGGCGGAGTGGACAGGCGGTGCACCGCGAGCTGGATTTCCAGCAGGAGGCGGTCGGGGGCCGAGTCCAGGTCCAGGCCCATCAGCTGGGTGGCTCGGCGGACGCGGTAGCGCAGGGTGTTGGGGTGGATGCTGAGATCCGTTGCGGCCGTGCGGACATCGCCGCGGCGGGCCAGGTAGGCGTCCAGGCTGGCGAGCAGATCGGCGGAGTACTTCGCGTCGTAGTCCGCGAGTGTGTCCAGGCGGGGGTCGCGTAGCTGGGGCTGATCACCGATCAGGGTGAGGATCTCGGCGAGCAGGACCGTGGTGCGCGAGTGAGCCAGGGTGGTGACCGTATCCGCGTCGGGCAGGTCGGTGGTGCGGTCCAGGACGCGGTCGACCTCGGCGCGGGCGCGGGCCGCGTCGGCCAGCCCGTCCACGGGCGCCGCGATGGCCGCGCGCAGGCGCAGCCCGG